>NZ_FPAR01000006.1:304794-326800 GCF_900116475.1 Pseudoalteromonas sp. DSM 26666
TAGGTTCTAGGTTCTAGGTTCTAGGTTCTAGGTTCTAGGTTCTAGGTTCTAGGTTCTACAAAATTCTAATTTTAAATTTTTTGATACAAGCATTGTTTATATGTTTTATAGCTTGTGAATATATTCTTTTTAATATTGTGACGCGATATAAAATCAATACTACCAATTAATCTTTTGCTAAAATATCGCAAATGCGTTGGCACGCTTTACCATCTCCATAAGGATTATGGGCACGGCTCATTTCCTTATATGCTATGTCATTTTCTAATAGTTCATTCAATGCTGTAGTTATTTTAACCACATCAGTACCAACTAATTTTACTGTACCTGCATCTACAGCCTCTGGTCGCTCCGTAGTATCGCGCATAACAAGTACAGGCTTACCTAGGCTAGGTGCCTCCTCTTGAATGCCACCAGAATCAGTTAAAATAATGTTCGCACGATTCATTAAGTAAACAAAAGGCAAATACTGTTGAGGCTCGACTAGATGTATATTATTTATACTCTTTAAAATACGATTGACTGGTTCTTGAACATTAGGGTTTAAGTGAACAGGATAGAGTATTTGACAATCTGGATGATTTTTAGCTGTTTGCGCTAATGCTTCGCATATTCGCTCAAAACCACCACCAAAACTTTCACGACGATGCCCTGTTACTAAAATAAGCTTTTTACTTTCATCAAGCATTGAGAACTGCTCAGCCAAGGTGCTACTTAATTCGGTGTTGTCTTCTATTTGCTGCTTAACCATTAACAAGGCGTCTATCACTGTATTACCAGTTATGAAAATACTTTTTTCTGCATAATCTTCTTTTAGTAAGTTCGCTTTAGAAGTATCCGTTGGCGCAAAGTGATACTTTGTAAGTGCCCCAGTTAATTTGCGGTTTCCTTCTTCAGGCCACGGTGAATATATATTTCCAGTACGTAAGCCAGCTTCAACATGTCCAACAGCTATTTGCTCATAATAAGCCGCCAAACTTGCGGAAAATGTAGTCGCAGTATCTCCATGAACAAGCACTACATCAGGTTTAAAGTCTTTAAGTACAGGAGTTAATTCTAATAAAATTCCACTTGTGACTTCCGGCAATGTTTGACCTGCTTTCATTAAATTTAAATCATAGTCAGGAGTTATTTCAAATAAATCTAAGACTTGATCTAACATTTCTCTATGCTGTGCAGTAACACATACTTTAGATTCAAAACGGTTATCATTAGAAAGAGCACGTACAACAGGAGCCATTTTTATAGCCTCTGGCCGTGTACCAAATACCACTAGTACTTTCTTGTTGAGCATATAAAGCACTCCTAAATTTGCAGGTTATGAAATAAAAATCGCAACGAATTATTTTTTTAAAAAGTATCTAAAAAGAATGATAATGAAACTGATCATTCCACCTAAAAAGGTACCTAAAACGCAGATAAGTGCTCTTGCGGGCTTTGCTTTCTGCTCAGGAATAATTGCCGGATCTATTATTTTAAATACATACTCATCGCGTACATTTGCAAACATTATGGTCTTTGCCTGCTCTTCAACTAACTTATAAAGAACAGCTCTAATATCAGCAATCTTAGTTTGCTCTAACTGCTGAGTCAGGAAATCGGTACTCTCGTTAGCTTCAATAACGTCTCTTGCCTTCATTGTTTGGTTTATATCATCTATTAACCAATTAACCCATTGCTGAGCAACTACAGGCGAAACATGTTCAACTGATATAGTGACCATTCCAGTTTCTTCGTTCTTATTTGCACTTATAATTTTTATAAACTTTTTATAAGCCTCTTGCATTGAAGGTTCAGGTTTATAAGGAGCTTTTACTTCTCGCACCCATTTATTTTGCTCTACATCATAAAACTTTTCGTCATAAAGAACTGTATTTGTTTCACTATTCCACGTTTTAGCCGCCATTAAATCAGGTAATATGTCATATTTATTTATAAATTCACGACTAAATTTACGTGATCTTAGGATTTCAATTGCTAACTGCGTTTTATCAACATTACCATTTGCTCCTAAGTTCACTCCTGCTAAGCTGGCCAAGCCACCAAACTGACCTACCAAGCCACTTGTCTTATCTTGCTCTGCAGGCGCTAATAACGCTTCAGATTTATAAATATTAGGCAGATTTACTGCATAGTAGACTGACGCAGAAGCAAACAAGGCTGTAATAATTACTATTATCCATTTCCCTTGCCAAATAGCGGTAAATAGTTCGCGTAGGTCTATTTCGTCATCGGCAATGTTGTTTTGCACTGGTGTATTTGCTTGATTTAGGTTGTTTGAGTTGTTTTCCATTTAAATCTCATAAGTTCAGCTATCAGCTATCAGCTATCAGCTATCAGCTATCAGCTATCAGCTATCAGCTATCAGCTATCAGCTATCAAAAATTGAATAACTAGAACATTAGGTCAAGTTATTGTTTTAGGTTTTAGGAACTTTAGCTCGTCCCTCGTAACACCAAACCTGCTACTACATTTGCGCGGCATAAAGCCCCGTTTACAAAACCATTTTTAACCACAGAGTACACCGAGGCGCTGCGCGCTACACAGAGAAGAAAAGCTTATATTGATAAAAGCCTTTAACTTTAATCTCTCCCTCTGTGTTCTCTTTACCCTCTGTGGTAAATAAAATAACTAACAGACGCGGGATAAACCCGCTGCTACATTATATTAAATACCGCTTATGGCTGCTACTGCTACACCTAGTTGATATAGAATCTGTGTTGCGGTGCTCCAAAGCGTTAACTTATCCATATGGCCTGCATCTAGTGGGACAACAATGGTATCGCCAGGTTCAAGTTGGTTTGAGTTATTAACTGCAAACCAGTTGCCGGTATTTGGTATTTTTACTGAGCCGTTGGCTTTTATAATGTAAATACGGTCATCAGCAGCGCGCTCTTTTAAGCCACCGCTTAGGTCTATATATTCGTCTACGCTGATACCTGCTTTATATAGGTGCGATGTAGAGTAATTAACCTCACCTATTACACTGATTGAGTCGCGTTCACTAGGTACATAAAGTACATCGCCATCTTGCAGTACTAAGTTTTGTTGATTGTTAACAATAAGCGGTAAATCTATAACTAAACGGCCTACGGCATCAACGTTAGCAAGGTCCTTTAGCAACTTATTCATTTCTTCGTAAGTAAGTGTGTTGCTACTTACTGAACTTTGAAAGCTTTTTGATGCTATATCACGGCGAAGCTCGGTAGATAAACGCGCTAGCTGTTGTTGCTCTTGTTCTTTAATTGACTTGCGAGTAAATACAGCGGCATTAGTTGCTGCAAACTGTGAAAAACCACCTGCGCGTTCTAGTAAGTTACTTAAAGTTTCACCGCGGCGAATAGTATAGGTGCCCGGAAATTTAAGTTCACCCTTTAGCTCTACTTTTAAGTTTTCTTGCCAATTTGGTATAGCAAATATATTTACGCTGTCTTTACTTTGTAATGAAATATTAGATGCCGCTTTACCTTGCATAGCACTTTTTAAATCAAACTTAATATGCTCAATGTTTGATACATCGTTATTGGCAATTCTTGTTACTTCAGCTTGTTGTGTGTAAGCCGATTCTAACAGGCCGCCCGCCGCAGTAATTAGGTCTTTTACTTCACCGCCTTCCATTAACGGGTAAATGCCTGGGTACATTACACTGCCGCTAATTTCCACTATTTGCATCGCCTGCATTACACCGGCCTGCTGCTCTAACTTAGCAATTACGGGTTTAAGTAAATTATGGCGGCTAAACAACGCATAACTTTGCGCATCTTCTTCTTGTTCTTTAAGCTTTTTCTCAAGCATTTCCGCCATGCTTAAATTTGGATTTACCTCTTCAAACTCTGACTTTTTAACCGCCACACCAACGTATTTTTCAAACTCTTTTTGTTGGTATTCATGCCAAAGCTCTGCTTTGCGTTGTTGATCTTGCTGCTCTTTAGTTAACGCTAAATTTGCAAGCGCTATATCTTCTAATGCTTTTTCTTCAAAACGACTGAATACAATAATTTTATCGTTAGGGTTAAGTTGTAAGTTGTTCTCAGTATTTTTTGTAATGGCTTTTGCTAAATCAAACTGATGAATTTCAATATCACCATTTACGTTGGTTTCGCGCACTACTAGTGCATAATCTAAATCGGCCTGTGGTAGTAAGTCACCACGTACTGAGCCTAATATGTCTGAAATACGCTTACCATTGTACCACTGGTAATTACCAGGGCGTACTACAGCCCCAATTAAACCAATTGAAGTTTGGTATTGCTCACCAATGGCGCTAAAACGAATACGATCGCCATCTTGTGGAATGTAGTTAACTTGCTCTTTGCTAAAGTCTACCGAAAGCACTTCTTTATGTTGGTTATTAAAACGTTCAACTATCACACTTTTAGCGTAAGCATTTGGCTTTATGCCGCCCGCCATTTTTAATAATTGTTCTGCCGTTTCGCCTTTTTTAAGCTCAAAAATAGCAGGGCGTTTTACTAAACCATCAACGGTTACTTGCTCGCCAACCGACGGTATAAATACCACGTCACCCGGCTTTAAAATAGTATCGTTACTGCTATCACCGCGAATAAGTAAATCGTATAAATCAAAGTTAGTAACGACCTTACCACCGCGCTTTACTTGAATATTACGCAGTGAGGCTATATCCGACACGCCACCACTTACAAATAATGCATGCGACACTGTAGTCAATGACGACACACTATAGCTACCTGGTTTGTATGCTTCACCCAATACTAAAATACGAATACTGCGAAGTTTACCAAGCGAGACAAACGCTTTAACACCTATAATCTCTTGTTCAACTTTTACTTTTATTAACTCTTTAACTTCAGCAAAGGTTAAACCAGCTACCTGAACAGGACTTAAGTCGGGAATGTTAATACGTCCTTCCCTATCAACGATGACTTCGTAGCTTGCGCTTTCTTTACCGTAAAAGTTGATTAATAGCTGATCGCCACGCCCCACTAAATACGTATCGGGTACTGCGGCGTTTTCGTTGGGCATAAATGTGGTGGGTTCGCCGGCAAATAAGTCGTAACCAAATGGTTTTACCGTGTTATCTTCGGGCTTAAAGCGTTCTTCATCTGTAAAAGCTTGTTCGTCGGCGGTATTACGCTCACCTACTGTGGGTTTATCTTGTTCGTTATTTTTGCCACTGGCATTGCCTGCACCTCCAAGGCTTGAAATATCTACGCCATATTGCTTTGCAAGTGCCTGCTGTTGAGACTTAGGCAACTTTTGAAACTGCTCAAGTTGAGCGGCTGTTGGCGCAAATGCTAATGTGCTAAAGCTACATATAAGTACAAAAGCACTTAATAAATGTTTAATAACGTTCACGAGTAGGTATTTCCCTAGGTCTACAACCAAAATTGTTGGGTATCATACATTATTTATGAGCAAATAAAAAAGGGACTTTAGCCCCTTTCATAGTTTTATTACAATTAATTTACTACTTGATGTTAAAAGCTGTAAACCAATGTTAATGAGGTCTCAGTGTCGGTTGCTTCTTTGTCATCAGCCACATCTGAGTTATTGGTGATATTGTAGGCTACTTTCATTTGTAGCGAGCCATTAATTTTAGTAAGTAGCGCAGTTTCTGAGCGAGTTTTGGTATTGGTATCACCATATTCTACCGATACTAACTGGGTAAAACGCGCGTTGTCTGAAATTTTCCAGCTAAAGTCTAATTTACCTAAAGCAATTACTTCGCCTTCGTATTCACCCGCTAGTGAGTTGCCGTTTTCATCAACCTCTTCGCTTACATCTGGGTATTTAAAGTACTTATAACCTGGACCAATTTCAGCATTTAGTTTCATGTTTGACTCGTTTAGTAAACGTAAACCATAACCTGCTGAAATAACCGACTCACTTCGGTATGCACCAAAGTAGTCAGATACGTGTGACCCATAAATAAATAAGTGGGCGTGCTTTTCATTTAACTTGTAATTACCTTGTGCTGAAATAGAGTACTTTTCGTTAGTACGCTGTTTTTCTTTTATGCCGTTTTCGTTCTCTACTTCATCTTCTTTGTAGATGCCGTCTAACTTATACTCGTTATTCCAGCTTTCTAAGTTATGTAATACTTTAATACCGCCTTTTAAGGTCGTTGTTTCGGTATTACCGCTGGTAATAATAGCGCCTACTTCGCTGGTAACTTCCCAGGTTTTTTGTTCATCTTCTGATGCAAATGCATTGGTTGTAGCTGAGGCTGCTACTAATATTGATAAAAGCTTAAGTTTCATTAAAAAATAACCCTGTAAAAAGTGTATTAATACCTATTAAAAAAAGCAGCGCGCATACTAATAAATCAAATTTGAGCGCTGCCTTAATAAATAAGTATTTTAAAAAATTAGTCTTGCTTGTGTAAATGTACATCCATTTGCGGGAATGGAATGGTAATGTCTGCGTCGTCTAACGCTATTTTAATGTTTTCCATTAACGACCAATATGTTGGCCAGTAATCTTCTGAGTTAACCCACGGGCGCACTATAAAGTTAACGCTTGAATCGGCAAGTTCAGAAACTGATACATTGTATGCAGGATCTTTTAAAATACGCGATTCGTTATCAAGCACTGATTTAAGTACTTCTTTTGCTTTTCGTAAGTCGGCGTCGTAGCCAACACCAATCACAAGATCAACGCGGCGTGTTGATTCGCGCGAGTAGTTAATGATCGCATCTGACATGATTTTTGAATTAGGCATTACAATAACTTTGTTATCGGGTGTGCGCATTTCAGTTGAGAATATTTCGATTTTTTTAATCGTACCGGCTTTACCGCCCGCTTCAACGTAGTCACCTGATTTAAATGGGCGAAGTAGAATAATTAATACGCCTGACGCAAAGTTAGATAACGACCCTTGCAGTGCTAAGCCAACGGCTAAACCTGCCGCACCCAAAATAGCAATGAATGACGTGGTTTCGATGCCAATTTGTGACAGCGCCATTAAAATAGTGGCTGCAAATACAATGGCATATACAATACTAGAGACAAACGATGAAACCGCTTTATCTACTTTTTTCTTGTCGAATGCTTTTTCGGTTAACTTTGCACAAAATTTAGCAATTCGTCCACCCAGTAAAAATATAACAAGCGCTATAACTGCCTGAATACCGTAGTGTAAGATTAAGCCTGAATTTTCATTCAGCCAATTGAGTATTGAATCCATATTAACTCCTGATAGTGTTATTAAGCAGTTTAGCGGTGTTGTTTATTGTATTGTAAATCTTTAATAGGTGTTTGCAACAGCGTTTTACAAGGTTCGAGGTTCGAGGTTCGAGGTTCGAGGTTCGAGGTTCGAGGTTCGAGGTTCGAGGTTCGAGGTTCGAGGTTCGAGGAATTTAAAAACCTTACGGTTAATATAGCAAGGTTTTTTATACCCGTAGGCGGGAGTTTATCTCGCGCAGGGTTTAATAAAATGCGCGGGATAACCACCGCTCACGTTCAATACAAACATCATGCTTGGCTTAATCTCTACCTAAAACCTAAAATCTTTGTCTTTAATCTCTTCCTCTGTGAACTCTGTGACCTCTGTGGTAAATAGTGTTTTAATTTTTTGCACCACAGAGTACACCGAGGCGCTACGCGCTTCACAGAGAAGACAAAACAAATAAAACATGTCTTTAATCATTTCCTCTGTGTGCTCTGCCCCCTCTGTGATTTTTTACACAAAGAGAAGTGAATGAGGAGTAAATGAGAAAACAATAACCATGAGCCCGAGTGATTAATTGTTTTTTCACTAGCTCTAAAAGCGCAGCGTCTCTTAACCTCTTTGTGAATAAATTTATTGCCTTTAACGCGGGATAACCCCCGCCTAAAAAACCATTTTGAACCACAGAGTACACCGAGGCGCTTCGCGCTACACAGAGAAGACAAAACAAATAAAATATGTCTTTAATCATTTCCTCTGTGTGCTCTGCCCCCTCTGTGGTGAATAAAATCTCTTTAAGATCTTTTTGCACAAAGAGAAGTGAATGAGAAGTAAATGAGAAAACAATAACCATGAGCCTGAGTGATTAATTGTTTTTTCACTAGCTCTAAAAGCGCAGCGTCTCTTAACCTCTTTGTGAATAAGTTTATTGCCTAAAACCACCTGCGCGTGATAACCCCCGCCTACAAACCATTTTGAACCACAGAGTACAACACCGAGGCGCTACACACTACACAGAGAAGAAAATCTTGCGCGGTATAAAGCCTCAGGGTTAGGGATTCGAGTTTCGATCTGCCCGTTGCCCGTTGCCCGTTGCCCGTTGCCCGTTGCCCGTTGCCCGTTGCCCGTTGCCAATAGCTTAAATATAGAATACTTAAAATAAGTTTAATTTTTTTGATTTTTTGCTTCACAAGCATGGGGATATTATGTATTATGCGCGCCACACCAAACAAGGTGTATGTAGTGGCGGTTGTAGCTCAGTTGGTAGAGCCCCGGATTGTGATTCCGGTTGTCGCGGGTTCGAGCCCCGTCAATCGCCCCACTATTTTCTAAGTTTCCTCAGTAATATCTAAAGCTAATCTCTAAATTATATTTACCCGATACAAAGCCAAGTCAGAAATAAAGAAACTACGCCAACTTGTCTGTAGGCATGAGTTTACCTTACGCATTTATTAGATCTTAAAACTGACGCGACATAACGTCGCTGCTACCATAGATTTAAAAACTACACACGTAGCAGTGGATTTACCCCGCGTCTCGAAGCCCGATGCCCGCATTTGAAGCTTTGAACATGTAAACTTAATAAACGCAAAATAAAGTCGCTGCTACATATTATTTAAGGCGTTCTTTCCACTGTGCAATAGGCAGTGGCTTTGAAAATAAATAGCCTTGAAATAAGTTGCAACCGCGCTGCTTTAAATAATTAAATTGCGCGGGTTCTTCAACGCCTTCAGCAACGCTATTTACACCTAAAGCACTGGCCATGTCGATGATCATATTCACAATAGTTTTACTTGAATTATCATCAGTATCCATAATGCCATCGACAAAGTATTTATCTATTTTAAGCTCAGAAATTGGCAACTCTTTTAAATAACTCAGGCTTGAATAACCCGTTCCAAAGTCATCAATTGAAAACCTAAAGCCCTTTTTATTAAGTTCAAGCATAGTCTCTTTTACTAGTTCGATGTCTGACACTAAAGTCGTTTCGGTCAGCTCTATCACTAAGTTACATGGCGACACTTGCCACTTATGAACACTGGCGAGCAATTTTTCCTTAAAATCGGGGGCTACAATTTGTTTAGCGCTAATGTTAACGGCAATACAGGTGTTTTTTCCTGCTCGGCTGACTTCATGCAGCAACTTACATACTTGATCAACCACCCAATCGCCAATTTTAATAATGGCTTCACTCTCTTCTGCTAGGGGTATAAATTCCCCAGGGCTTATTACGCCTAATTCCTCAGAATCCCAACGTAATAATGCTTCGGCTGAATTAAAGGTATTTTCATTAATAAATTGTGGCTGTAGTACCAGTGTTAATTCATCACTTTTATCAACATTTATTAGTAAATAGCGAATCTTATTGGTACGTTCGTAACGTTTTAATGCATCTAAATCTGCAAAGTAATAACCAAAAGGAGACAACTTTTTGGCTTGTTTTAGTGCGTATTCCAACTTATCAAACATAGAGCTATAGGAGTCTCTACTCGCATTAATAATTGTACTGCCCAACGAGGCGCTTAGTACCACATCAAGATCACTGATCTTATGTGAGAAGTTATCTAGCGCTAATATTTTAGAGTCAATACTTGGTTGTTGTTGCTCTAGGTAGGATAAGTCATTACTTATATTGGCGCTTATAATTAAAAAAGAATCGACTCCGCTTTTGTATAGCTTGTACTCGCCCTGTACCGCATTTGATAGTTTTTTAGCCGTTAAAATGAGTGCTTCGTTGCCCGCCTCAATACCGTACTTAAAGTTAAATTGCGCTAACTTATCCATATCTAATAAGGCAGCATATATATAGCCATTATTAATGCTGGCACTTTGTAGTAAACTTCTGCATTCGCGCTCAAACCACCGCTTATTTTTTAATCCTGTTATGGGATCTGAATAAGCTAAATTATAAATGGTATCTTGCGCTTTGAGTTTTTCACTAATATCTCTAACTACACCAATATATTCAACGCTTTGCTCATTAACTGCTTTGGTAAGTGACAATTCTATTTGAAAAATAGTGCCGTCTTTTTTTCTTGCAGGTAGTTGCCTACCAACACCAATAATTTTAGCCTCACCTGTTTGCTCATAATTTCGCATATACGAGTGATGCTTAGACGCATAAGGCTCAGGCATTAAGTTGTTAATCGACAAGCCAAGCATTTCATTTTGCTTATAGCCAAACATAGTTAATGCGGTTGAGTTACAGTGAACAATAACGCCTTGCTGATTAATAGTGATCACTGCATCATTTAAGTTATTTAAAATAGCTTCAAGGCGATTATTTTTATCATCAACCTTGGCCTTTAACTCATACTCTAAAGTGACATCTTCAAAAGCACCATGCACTTTAATAACCTGATGATCATCATTAAAAACAGGGTGACCACTCGTACGAACCCACTTTTTATTGCCATGAGCATCTACAAACTCAAAATCCTCACAATAAGGAAGGCCATGTGTTTGCAAACGATTAAAAAAATCACGAATACGCGCTTGCTCTTTTTCACCAGCATAATGCGCAATCGCTTGTGTGGTCGTGAGCGGTTTGCGCTTATCAAGGCCATAAATATTATAAACCTCGGGTGAATAATTTAGCTCGCCGGTTGAGATTTTGTATTCCCACGTGCCTACCTTCGACATAGCTTCAACAGCACTAAATAGTGATTGCTGTGAGCTTGATTTATCTTCTAAAAAACACTTTTGCAGGAACACTGCTGTATAACTCGCAAAGCTAATTAGCCTTGGTAGGTGGTGCTTAATTGTTGAGTTGCTATTTAAATAAAGACCAACCAGTACGCCGCTGAATTGGCCTTCATCATTGCTTATAGAGACGCCAATGTAAGCTTGCGCATTTATAGTTTTTAGTAGCTTATTTTCAGGGTAGTGTTGTTGTAATTCATCCGTTATAAAACACGCACTTTTTGAAGGTAGCTGTTCACAAGGCGAGCCTTCTAGCGAATAAGAAAAGTTATCAACGACCTCTGCGTTATGTAAAACCAACTGCGTAGTTGCTAATTTATCTTCATTTACAGAAGCAATAAATAAGTAATCCGCTTTAATTTCGTGCTGCAGTGCTCTCAATTGTGCACTTAAATTTGCACATTGAGAATACGATACATCATAGGCTGTACCTATATCTAACTGCTTGCTATCCTTGCTCACTTTACTAACCTACTTTGAAAGAAAGACCTAATGACGCTAATGCTTTAGAGTGCTTTTCAATCGCATCAGACTCTGCTCCTACACAATGCGCTTGGGCTAAGTTTTCTGAAGACGCACTACTAATATTGGAAATATTGCGGCTAATTTCTTGCGATACCATGCTTTGCTCTTCCGCAGCGGTTGATATTTGCGTTGCTAAATCGGAAATATCTGTAATTGCTGCATAGACTTTTGAGACGATATCTTGGCTATTACGGGTTTCTTTAACACATGTTTCAGCAGCGTGTTTACCCGCTTCCATTGTTTTTGACCAGTTGAGTAGCGTAGATTGCATTTCAGATATTGAGACTTGAATTTGCTCTGTGGCGGTATGCGTTCTGCTTGAGAGTGCACGTACCTCATCAGCAACAACCGAGAAACCTCGGCCATGTTCACCAGCACGCGCGGCCTCAATAGCGGCATTGAGTGCAAGTAAATTTGTTTGATCGGCAATCCCTTGTATCTCTTGCATTATTCCACCAATTTTTTCAGCCTCTGTTGCTAACTCGCTCGCAGAGCTTGCTGAGTTATCAACTTCAGTTGCAAGTAACGACACCTCTCGCATTGTCCCTGACATGGCTTGCGTTGCTGACTCACAATCTTGGTGAGCTTGTTGCACTCGTTGATTAGTGATTAAGGTATTTTTTGCTACCTCGTCAATTGAATGCACCATTTCTTCGACCGCAGACGATACCTGATGTAATTCAGACGCTTCTTTTTCAACGCCAGCCTGCGCAGCTTCAGCACAAACTTTAAGCGAATCAGCTCCTTTGCTAAGGCTTAAAGTGCCATCAATAATACGCCCAACAATGGTCGTTACTTTACCCTCAAGTAATTTAATCTGAAAATCACTATAGCTGAGGCTATCGCTACCAGAATAAATATGCCGAGATACGCTATCTGGGCCTGCTTTGGTTTTTTTGATTTTGCTTTGCGAGCGAATTAACTCTTCATAAAAAATAACAAAAGGCAGAGGAACAAACAGCAAACATAACCAGAACATGTAACTTGTTAACCAAGCAATTAAAGCGGCACACCCAATAAATAGAGGCAATTTAAATGCAGCTAATTTTTCACTTAAAGGCGTAATTGATTGACCGTTGTTTAAACGTTGGTAAAGCTTTTCTGCGCGGTGTTTATATTCTGGAAGGAGTTGTTGACGAACTGATTGATAACCTACTTTTTTACCGTTTTCGTAAATAGGGGTAACAAATGCATCAACCCAGTAATAACGCCCATCTTTACATCTATTTTTTACAGCTCCTCGCCATGCGGTATCGCTTTTTAAATTAGACCACATATCACCAAATGCCGCAGGTGGCATATCTGGGTGACGAACCATATTATGATTTTTCCCTTTTAACTCATTGATGGTATACCCTGAAACTTTACAAAAGCTATCATTTGCATAGGTGATAACCCCTCGTAAATCTGTTGTAGAAACTAATTCTTCGTCAATGCCAAACGAAACTTCCTGGTCTACCGTTGCTTGATTTCTTCTACTCATAGTGGGTGCTTCATTATTTTTTAATGGGTGAATTTGCGGGATGTTAATTTATAAATGTATAAAACACAATTATACATTATTACTATATTCTAACAGTTCAAAAGAGCCTGAAACTTCATATTACACCTCAGCTTAGTAAAAATATACATTTAAAAACATGAGGTTACAAAAACTCACAAAAACAAACGAGAATAGTTATTACTTTATTTTAAGCTTATATACAAAGTTTAAACACCAATCACTGCTTATAGAGTAATTTTAGACCGAAGTGATAAGGTTCGCCAAAAAAGTGGCTAAAAAAAATGCCACCAAATGGTGGCATTTACACACGGGGGTATTTCTACTTATAGAAATTTTTTTACTATTTTGTTACGAAAAATATATATTAAAAAGGTAACATTTAGCCCATTATCTAGCAACATTTAACCGAGTTTTATCTTACAACCATTAACTCATCGGAACAGTCTTAATCATTACACCTTTATACATACGTATTTTTCTTCTAAGTACTCATCTAAACCCTGATGCCCGCCTTCACGACCAAGACCTGATTGCTTTACACCACCAAACGGCGCAACTGGGTTTGATATAACGCCCTCATTTACACCTACCATGCCAAACTCTAGCCCTTCGCTTATACGATAGATTTGTTTAATGTTTTGGCTATAAAAGTACGCAGCTAACCCATAAGGGACGTCATTAGCAAGCGCAAGTACTTCGCTTTCTTCATCAAATGGGATCACCGTTAATACAGGACCAAACACTTCTTCGTGATAAATATCCATTTGTGTAGTGACATTGGTGACTATTAATGGGTTTTGAAAACTGCCACCTAAATTGCTGTTATCTCCAATTAGCGTAGCGCCTTTATCAAGAGCGTCTTTAATCAGTTGTTGCACTTTCTCTTTTGCTTTGGGATAAATAAGCGGCCCTATGTCGGCATTTTCATCAAAACCGTTCGCAACTTTGAGCGCAGCGACTTTGGGTGTAATTTTTTCAAGCACGTCATTTAATATATCACGCTGAATAAAAATACGATTTGCTGCAACACAAGCTTGTCCTGAGTTTCTAAATTTGGCCGCCATCAATCCATCAATCGCATCGTCAATATCAGCATTATCAAATATTATAAACGGGGCATTTCCCCCCAATTCCATTGAAGTACGCTTTATTGTAGATGCACATTGAGAGAGTAACTGCTTACCTACACCGGTAGAGCCAGTAAAAGTAAACTTACGTACCACCTCTGAGTCGGTCAGCATTTTGCCCACCTTTTTGGCATCTTGTGACACAAGCACATTAAATGCACCTTTAACAAAGCCAGCCTGATCAGCTAAATAAGCTAAAGCGATAGCACATAATGGTGTGTGCTCAGAAGGCTTGAGTATAAAACTACAGCCCGCAGCATAAGCCGGCGCGACTTTTCGAGTCACCATAGCAACAGGAAAGTTCCAAGGCGTAATACCTGCTACCACGCCAATAGGTTGCTTGAAGCTAGTTAAACGATGACTGTTATCGGTTGCGGGGATAACATCGCCGTAGCTGCGTTTAGCTTCCTCTGCAAACCATTTAATAAAACCGGCGCCATAATCTATTTCACCAAGAGATTCTTTAAGCGGTTTTCCCTGCTCTTTAGTCATAAGTGTAGCTAGCGTTTGTTTGTGCTTTATTACTAGATCATACCAACGCATCAGGGTGTCGCTTCGCTCGGTCGCATTGGTGGCTTTTAATTTTACAAAAGCGCCTTGTGCTGCTGTTATGGCATTTTTTACGCCTTGCTCGTCAATATCACTTACATCAACAATACTTTGTTCGGTGGCCGGATCATCAACGCTAAAGCGTGAGTTGGTTTGATAAAATTCACCGTTAATAAACGAGTCTGAAAAAATAAGATCACTCAAAATATACCTCCAAAATGGGTTTTGGGTTTTGGGCTTCGGGCTTCGGGCTTCGGGCTTCGATAAATTAAAAAAGCCTTGTGGTTAACGCTACAAGACTTATTCATTTTAATTTACCCGCTGCCCGTAACCCTTTACCTTCAACCTTTGTATTTATTCACTTCCTCTGCGCACTCTGTAATCTCTGTGGTAAATAAAATTACTAACAAACGCGGGATAAAACCGCTTTAAAAAGCATATGCACAAAGAGAAGTGAATGAGAAGAAAATGAGAAAACACTAACCATTAGCCTGAGTAATTAATTGTTTTGTCACTTCCTCAAAAAGCGCAGCGTCTCTTAACCTCTTTGTGCATAATTTTATTACCTTTAACCACATTTTCGCGGCGTAAAGCCGCGCCTACAGGCTATTTTAATTTACCCGCGTCTCGCAGCCCGCCGCTCGTAACCTTTTGCCTTTCGCCTTTAACTTTAAAAAGACGCGGGGTAAACCCGCTGCTACTTCTGCTCGGCGTAAAGCCCCGCCTACAAAATATTTACACCACAGAGAATACAAAGGCGCTTCGCGCTACACCGAGGGGTTAAGGTAAATAACACTAAACCTTTGCCTTTGCTCACTTTCTCTGTGCTCTCTGTGGTGAATAAATCACTAAAAAATCAAATAATGAGCCGCTGCAAGGCTAACTTGAGAAAGCTCTACGTCTACAAAAGATTTGTCTGCGCGGCATAAATCTTCGCCTAAAACAAAAAAGCCGCTGTATCAAACAGCGGCTTTTAATATGATAGTCATTAATTAAAAACTAGTGTTCTTCATTAACGATATTGAGATTGTACTTAGGTATTTCAACCACTAAGTCTTCATCTCTGATAATTGCTTGGCAACCTAAGCGCGATTCAGGCTCTAAACCCCATGCTTTATCTAGCATATCATCTTCTAGATCATCACTTTCATCTAATGAGTCAAAACCTTCACGGATCACTAAATGACACGTTGTACATGCACATGATTTTTCACAGGCATGAGGAATGCTAATGCCATTTTTAAGCGCGATATCAAGTACCGTTTCGCCAGCGGGCGCTTCTATTGCTGCACCGTCAGGACACAACTCCGGATGGGGAAGAAAAACAATTTGTGGCATTCTAATCTCTCTTATATATTGTCTACTGACTGACCCGTTAAGGCTTTTTTAATTGACGCGTCCATTCTGCGCGCGGCAAAATCACTGCTCGCATTATCCATTTTTTCAATGGCCGCTTTAATTTCGCTTGGCTCTTGCGCACTCTCGCGTACTTTTGCAAGTTCGTTTATTTCCACTTTTAGCGTCGCTAATTGCTCAGGCTCAAGTAAATCGCCATCAGCAGCTAATGAGGCTTCCATCGCTTCTATTACACGAAGCGCTTCAACTTGTTGCTCTTTAAGCATACGCGCTTGCATATCGCCTTTAGCGTTACTCATCGACTCTTTAAGCATATTAGCAACTTGGTCGTCAGACAAACCAAACGACGGTTTTACTTGTATTTCTGCTTGAACACCCGTTGATTTTTCCATTGCCGACACGCTTAATAAACCATCAGCGTCTACTTTAAAGGTAACGCGAATATGCGCCGCCCCCGCCGCCATAGGAGGAATGCCTTTTAAGCTAAATTTTGCCAGCGATCGACAATCATCAACCAGTTCACGTTCACCTTGTAAAACATGCAACGACATAGCCGTTTGACCATCTTTAAACGTAGTAAATTCTTGCGCACGCGCAACCGGAATCGTGGTATTGCGTGGAATGATTTTTTCAACCAAGCCACCCATTGTTTCAAGGCCTAACGACAACGGTAACACATCAAGTAATAACATGTCGGAATCTGGCTTGTTACCAATCAATACGTCAGCTTGAAGCGCAGCACCAAGTGCAACAACACGATCAGGGTCAATTGAAGTTAGTGGCTGTTTATCAAAAAACTCGCCAACTTGAGTACGAACCAACGGCATGCGGGTTGAACCGCCAACCATTACAACTTGTAATACTTCTTGGTTTTCAATACCGGCATCTTTTACTGCACGACGACATGAGCGGAGCGTTTTTTTAACCAGTGGCATAGCGAGCTCATTAAATTTTTCTCGCGTTACTTCAACCATGTATTTTTCATCGTCAAACTCAAGGCCAACATTCACTTTTTCGTATTGGCTGAGTGCTTCTTTACAGGCTTTGGCTTTATTAATGAATAAGCGTAATACCGAAGGAGATAAGCCTGTCACGCCGGTTTCTTGTTTTAGGTAATCAACTAATAACGAGTCAAAGTCGTCGCCGCCTAGGCTTGAATCGCCACCGGTGGCCAGCACTTCAAACACGCCTTTATTAAGACGCAGAATAGAGATATCAAAAGTGCCGCCCCCTAAATCATAAACGGCGATAATACCTTCTTGCCCTGAATCTAAACCGTAAGCAACGGCAGCGGCAGTAGGCTCGTTTAGTAAGCGCAGTACATTAATACCGGCAAGCTCAGCCGCATCTTTGGTGCTTTGACGCTGTGCATCATCAAAATAGGCTGGTACCGTAATCACTGCCCCTAACATATCTTGATTACCAAAGCTTTGCTCAGCGCGTACTTTTAATGCATTTAAAATATGACTTGAGGCTTTAACTGGGCTAATCTTTCCCGCAGCCGTTTCGATAGCCAATGCACCATCATCATCGCAAAACTGATAAGGCAGTTGGCCATAGCTGTGTTCTATTTCGGTTTGCGTTTTACCTAAAAAACGCTTCACTGAAATAAGCGTATTAACCGGATCGAGTGTAGCCGCTTGCATTGCATCATTACCCACGGTAATGCCGCCAGCTTGATAACGAACCACTGAGGGTAACATCGCTTCGCCTGACTCATCAGTAATAGTGCGTGCTTCGCCGCTTTGTACGGTTGCCACTAATGAATTTGTAGTGCCTAAATCAATTCCAATGGCTAATTTGTGTTCATGTGGTGCCGCGCTCTGCCCCGGCTCAGCAATTTGCAATAATGCCATAATGCTCTTTAAACTCGTGTTGCTCGCTTTGCAGCAAGTAATTAATCGTCAAATAAACTGTCTTCAATGCGTTCAAGTTCGTCTTGTAACTTATATACAAATTTTAATTTGCGAATGTTGTCAGCAGCGTGTTGATATTGTTGCTCATCGTTGCTTGCAAGTTGCTCAGCCAATTCGTTGCTATACTGGGCTTTTAATTGCTTTATTTGCGACTCAAAATTAGCAATAGCGATATCTGGATCACTTGCAGAGGGAAGTTCTTCAAGCTCTTCGCGCAGTTCCATTTGTTGCATCAAGAACATGGGATCTTGCAGTGTTTGCTGCTCTGCGCGAATATCAACGCCCAGCTCACTCAACATATATTCAGCACGTTTAACCGGATGCTTAAGTGTTTGTAATGCGTCGTTAATTTCAGCGGTACTTTGTACGGCCATTAATTTATCACGACTGCTGGCATTAGCATGACGATCAGGGTGTACAGCACGTTGAAGTTCTAAGTAGTGCTTGTTGATCATTGCTAAGTCAATATTGTAGTCAACCGGTATTGCAAATAACTCAAAATAACGCATAACTTCTCACAAATGACAAAGCCCTACATTAACTGGCAGGGCTTATTTATATCTTAAAACAAGTTTGAGCTTAAACGGTAAAGCTTTCGCCACAGCCACACTCATCAGCTTGGTTAGGGTTATTAAATTTAAACCCTTCATTTAAACCTTCTTTAGTGTAGTCGAGCTCAGTGCCGTCGATATAAACTAAGCTTTTAGCGTCAACAATTAAGGTAACGCCTTTGGCCGCAAATGTTTCATCGTCATCGTTTAGCTCATCAACAAACTCTAGAACATAAGCAAGACCTGAACAGCCCGTCGTTTTAATGCCAACTCGCAGGCCAATGCCTTTACCACGGTTTGCTAAAAATGATTGTACGCGGTTTGCTGCCGCATCTGTCAATGTCACTGCCATGAATATCTCTTAGTTTGTATGTTTGCTTTTGTAATCTGCAATTGCTGCTTGAATTGCATCTTCGGCTAAAATTGAGCAGTGAATTTTCACTGGTGGTAATTCTAGCTCTGCGCTGATATCGGTATTTTTGATAGTCGCAGCTTCGTCTAATGTTTTGCCTTTAACCCACTCTGTTACCAGCGAAGATGAAGCAATTGCGCTACCACAGCCGTACGTTTTGAATTTTGCATCTTCAATAACGCCGTCTGCCGATACTTTAATTTGCAATTTCATTACGTCACCACATGCTGGTGCGCCTACCATACCCGTTGCCACTGACGGATCGTTTTTATCTAGAGCACCTACGTTACGTGGGTTTTCTACGTGGTCGATTACTTTATCACTGTAAGCCATAATTCTATCCTCACTACCTGCTAGGTATGGGCTCCACTAATTAGTGGTGCGCCCATTCAACTGAATCTAAATCAACACCTTCTTGGTGCATTTCCCAAAGAGGAGACATTTCACGTAAACGGCCAATCGAGTTTTTCATTAGCTCAACGGTGTAATCAATCTCTTCTTCGGTGGTAAAGCGGCCAATACTAAAACGAATCGAGCTGTGCGCTAATTCATCGTTGCGACCTAATGCACGTAATACGTAAGAAGGCTCTAAACTTGCAGATGTACAGGCTGAACCTGACGATACCGCAATATCTTTAACGGCCATTAATAACGACTCACCTTCAACAAAGTTAAAGCTAATGTTGACAATACCAGGTACTGATTGGTCTTGCGTGCCATTAAAGTACACTTCGTCCATATCTGTTAAAATGCCGTCGATTAGGCGTTTACGTAACGCACTGATGTGTGCATGATCTTTTTCAAAATCTTGTTTTGCAATTCTAAATGCTGCGCCCATACCCACTAATTGATGGGTCGCTAATGTACCAGAACGCATACCACGTTCATGGCCACCACCGTGCATTTGTGCTTCTAAACGTGCACGTGGTTTACGACGAACATACAAAGCACCTACGCCTTTAGGGCCGTATACTTTGTGCGCCGAGAATGACATAAAATCTACTTTGGTTTGTTGCACGTCAATTAAAACTTTACCCGCGCTTTGTGCTGCATCTACGTGGAACATAATTTTACGTTCGCGGCACATTTCACCAATAGTATTGATGTCTTGGATTACACCTAGCTCGTTATTTACATGCATAATACTTACAAGCACGGTGTCGTCACGCATGGTGTCTGCTAATTTTTGCAGATCAAGTAGGCCGTTTTCTTCAACGTCCATGTAGGTTACTTCAAACCCTTGGCGTTCAAGTTCACGACATGTGTCGATAACCGCTTTGTGTTCAGTTTTAGCGGTAATAACATGCTTACCTTTTTTCTTGTAAAACTGAGCTGCACCTTTAATAGCAAGGTTATTTGATTCTGTTGCACCCGATGTGAATACAATTTCACGTGGGTCTGCATTAATTAAATCAGCAATGTCAGTACGTGCTTGGTCAACGACTTCTTCAGCTTGCCAACCAAAACGGTGTGAACGCGATGCTGGATTACCAAAATTACCGTCCATAGTCAGGCACTGCATCATTTCTTTGGCAACTCGTTCGTCAACAGGCGTAGTTGCTGCGTAATCTAAATAAATCGGTAACTTCATTTCTCTCTCCGCTGCAGGTCAACCTTAAAGTTGACAGCTTACTTGAATATTTTCCAACTGCTTAATTGCATCATTAACGCTGTTTTCTTGGCGAAGAGCGACCGCTTTAACGTCCGACTTTTCAACCAGTTCAGCTAAGGTAATATTATTTAAAAATTCTTCAATTCGTGCGCTTAAGTCTGACCACAATGTATGGGTTAAACAACGCATACCACTTTGACAACCAGTATTGCTTCGCTGACACCGTGTAGCGTCAACAGATTCATCTACCGCATTGATAACATCGCCAACTGAAATTACGTCAGCCTTACGTCCTAGTAAATAGCCCCCACCAGGACCTCGAACAGAACTCACTAGCCCATTTTTACGTAAACGGGCAAATAATTGCTCAAGATAAGACAAAGAAATTTCTTGGCGCTGCGAAATATCTGCAAGCGCTACAGGGCCTATATTTGCATGTAGTGCAACATCCAGCATGGCTGTAACGGCGTATCTGCCTTTTGATGTTAACTTCATAACGCCCCCCGCACAAAAGAGTGCAAATTTTAATTACCAGAGTAGATTAGTCAAGTATTATCCTGATTGGCTAGCCTCGAATGCCAGCCGATAAACTTGTAATACCCGACTGTTTTGGTCAAGTATTGGGTCTATTGTAATTACCTGAGTAATTTAGTCAAGTATTAGTAGAGCAATAAAGGGCGCTATTTATAACTAATTGCTATTTTATAGACTTATTAATTGAGGTAAGAATACCTCGTAATATGTTCATTTCAGCATCTTCAGGGCGAGCACGATTAAACAAGCGACGTAGCTTAGTCATTACCATGCCTGGGTGCTGCTTAATAATGAAGCCTGTTTTAAACAAAGTGTCTTCAAGATGTTCGTAAAACAGTTCTGTTTGTTTAGAGGATGGATATAGGGTGTCGTCTTCTTCTTGAACAGCCTTAGGTTGCTGATTTAAAAACGCCATACGCGTTTCATAACATAAGGTTTGCACAGCCATGGCTAAATTAAGTGAGCTGTATTCTGGGTTAGCAGGAATACACACATGGTAATTACACAGTTGTAATTCTTCATTAGTTAAGCCACTGTTTTCACGGCCAAACACAAGCGCTACAGGGCCGTTTACGGCTTCGCCAACAAGCTTTTCACCACATTCTCTCGGCTCTACCATAGGCCACGACAATGTACGCGAGCGGGCGCTAGTACCAATCGTTAATGCACAATCAGCAATCGCATCTGCAACACTATCAACAATAACAGCATTACCTAGTACATCAGTCGCACCTGCAGCAAGCGCACTTGCATGACTGTCTATTTCACAGGCTGGATCAACAAGGTATAACTTTGATAATCCCATGGTTTTCATGGCGCGCGCCGCTGAACCAATGTTACCAGAGTGTGATGTGTTTACTAAAACGATGCGAATATCATCTAAGATCATTACAGTGCTACTTATCGAGTACAAAAAAATTGCGCAAATTCTAGCATGAAAACGCGCTGAGATCCTATATTCAATAGTCGAGATCTAAAAGATCAGTTCGGGGTTCGGGGTTCGGGGTTCGGGGTTCGGGGTTCGGGGTTCGGGGTTCGGGGTTCGGGGTTCGGGGTTCGGGGTTCGGGGTT
>NZ_FPAR01000007.1:0-186426 GCF_900116475.1 Pseudoalteromonas sp. DSM 26666
GTTCGGGGTTCGGGGTTCGGGGTTCGGGGTTCGGGGTTCGGGGTTCGGGGTTCGGGGTTCGGGGTTCGGCAGGATTGTGTTTGGTATTAATTAAAAAGCAATTCGTCATTTATTCATCACCTAACCCTCCAACTCTTGATAAAGCAAATTATAATTGGCAGTTACACAACATTAATTACACCCTCGGAGCCTTTACCCTATACGCGGCATAAAGCCCCGCCTACAAAATAGTGTACGCCACCCCATCAGCCCTAGTTTACCTCGCACACGTTTTAGGCTCGAAGCCCGTCGCTCGTAGCCTGTTAACCTTTAATCTAAACCATCGCGGCTTTTACATACACATCAAAGCGGTTTTTCTTGGTTTTGATTTGCATGCTTGGGGTTTTATCATTTAAAAATGGCGCATAATCGGGGCGTTTAACTACAACACGTTTGCTGGCAAGGGGGTAGGCAAACTCGAGTAAATCATCGGCGTCGGTATCGCCACCCACTAACTCTTGGAATACCCGCATTTCTTTTTTAACCAATGCTGATTTTTCACGGTGCGGAAACATTGGATCTAAATACACCACATCTGGCATGCTGTCACATTGAGTAAGTAAGGTATGGCTTGAGCCAAATATTAAGCTCATATTTTGCTGCATCCATAGGCCAATTTCACTATCGTTATAAGCGCGTTGTAAACCGTCATATAACAGCGCGGCAACCACGGGGTGGCGCTCATGCAAAATCACTTTACAGCCTAGCGAAGCTAAAACAAAACCATCACGTCCAAGCCCTGCGGTTGCATCGAGTACCACTGGCGTTGCGCCCTTATTAAGACCAACGGCTTTAGCAATTGATTGCCCTTTACCACCACCAAATTTACGCCTATGTGCAACAGCACCAGTTACAAAGTCTACGTTAATTGCACCTAGTTTAGGCTCATCAGTTTTATATAGGCTTAGCCCTTTATCATCGTAATGCAAACTAAAGCCACGGCTTTGCTCCGCCCATTGAGCAAGCCCAAAACGTGTTTCTAACTCATCCAAATATGGCCGACACTCTTTAAACGCACACTGTATAACCACTTCACACTCCGATGATAAATTTCACCGCTATTATACCCAAACAGCAGCAATATACGAAGTTCGCAAGGTGTATAGTTTAAAACAACTCAATATCGTTATTTTCACTCTCAGATTCTGGCTGCGCTTGTTGTTTACTTAGTTGTGTTTGAGTAATTAAGTCATCACGCTGTTGAGTAGTTGTTTTTAGTTGGTGCTTAATAAAGGCTAAATCATTCGTGGTTGCAACCAGCTGCTGTGATGTATGGCTAAGCTGAGTTATTTGCTCATTGAGCTGCGAAGCTGGTAAGTCATTTTGTGTTTGCATTAACGATTGGAGTTGCTCGAGCTGCTCTGTAAGCTGGCTAATCGCATTCGTTTGCATGGCGTTTTGATTTTTAAGCTGGGCAACAATATCTTTAAAAGCAAGGGTTAGCTCATTGTCGCGCATTAGTCGATATTGGTGCTGCTGTATAGTAACTACTTTTTCGTTAGTTACTTCTAAAATATGCGGAAATAAATCTTTATAGCGACCATACAGTGATGGCGTATCTATTGGCATATTTTTAATTAACAGTGAAATATTAGGGTAATTAATAATAGTACTATGACCAATATCAACAAAGCGCTCTGCATTTTTATGCTGCATGAGTAGCTCTTGCTCTAATGGGCATACGCCCGTCTCTTGGCTATAAAACACTCCCTGGTTATTTTGCCAAAAAACAACCACGACATTGAGATGTAATGGCGTAAAAAAGCCTAAAAAGTATTCACTTAATAATTCTAAATTATCAGCATGGTAGCTTTGACAAACAAAGCGCATAATGCGTCCCATGTCACCGGTTTCAATCATCGCCATTTCAGCTGTTTTATTGGCCTTTGCTATATCATACTGCAGTGCTGCGCATTGCTTGCGGTACTGATAAAGAATTTTAATACGTGCCATCAGCTCCTGTGCGTTAAAAGGCTTTAAAATGTAGTCTGCCCCACCAACACTAAACCCTTTAATACGTTCAGCTTGTCCCACTTTGGATGATAAAAACATTACAGGAATATCTGTTGTGGCTTTATTTTGTTTAATACTTTGGCAGACTTCATAACCAGACATTCCTGGCATTTCAACATCAAGCAAAATAATATCGGGGTTATATTTATTTGCTTGTCTTATGCCATCTTCACCATTTTTGGCATGGATCACTTTACAAAACCCAGCTAAAGACTCTTCAATAATATGGTGCATTAATTTATCGTCATCAATTGCCAGTATTAACTTTGCCATGCGTTAGTCCCTTTTAGTACTTTGTTCAAAGCATAGTACGCTATGTTGAAACTACTAAAATTTATTCAAAATATTCTTTAACAACACTGTGTTTTAGGCAATAAAAAAGCGCCACTGGGGCGCTTTTGTAATTTTATTTTAATCCGCAAAGGTCAATAGACCCTAAGCGGCAATGCCACTATGGCGTAGTAGTGCGTCTACACTTGGCTCACGACCACGGAAGTTTTTAAACAGTGCCATCGGCTCTTCGCTGCCGCCTTTTTCAAGAATGTGCTGCATAAACGCTTGGCCTGTTTGTGGATTAAAAATCCCCTCTTCTTCAAATTTAGAATAGGCGTCTGCCGAAAGTACTTCAGCCCATTTGTACGAGTAATAACCTGCACTATAACCGCCCGCAAAAATATGACTAAAGCCATGCTGAAAACGATTAAACGCTGGCGGCTTAATGACTGAGGTACGACTGCGTACATCATCAAGCACAGCTTGAATGTTACATGGTTTGTCTGCCACGTAATCGTGGTGGATTTTAAAATCAAATAACGAGAACTCAAGTTGTCTTAACATTTGCATACCTGAGTTATAATTTTTAGCCGCAAGTAGTTTATCAAGCAACTCTTTAGGTAGTGGCTCACCGGTTTCGAAGTGACCTGAGATAAAGCTAAGCGCTTCTTCCTCGTAACACCAGTTTTCTAAAAACTGACTTGGCAACTCAACGGCATCCCATGCCACACCATTAATACCGGCAACGGGGGCTGCATCTACTTGGGTAAGCATATGATGAATGCCGTGACCAAACTCATGAAACAGTGTGGTTACTTCATTATGGGTAAACAAAGCAGGCTTATCGCCAATCGCTTTATTAAAATTACACACCAGGTAAGCAACTGGTGTTTGAAGTTCACCATTAGCGCGCACTTTACGACCCATACAGTCATCCATCCACGCACCACCACGCTTGTGATCGCGCGCATACAAATCTAAGTAAAAACGACCACGTAAAGTGTTATTGCTATCGTAAATTTCAAAAAAGCGTACATCTTTATGGTAGCTATCAAAATCAGCGACTTCTTTTACAGTAATACCAAATAGGCGATTAACCGTTTCAAATAAGCCACTTAGTACTTTATTTGCTGGGAAGTACGGGCGAAGAACTTCATCTGAAATCGCGTACTTTTCTTGCTTTAGTTTTTCACTGTAATAACCAAAATCCCACGCCTGCAGTTCACTAATACCATGCTTTTGCTCTGCGTATTGTTGCAGCTCTTTAAGTTCTTGCTCTGCTTGTGGTTTAGACTTAGCGGCTAAGTCTTCTAAAAATGAGAATACCTGCGCGGGTGATTCTGCCATTTTTGTAGCCAACGATTTTTCAGCGTAGTTATTAAAGCCAAGTAATTGTGCTAACTCATGACGCAGTGCCAACTCTTCACTCATGATCGCAGAGTTATCAAACTCTCCCGCATTAGGGCCCTGATCGGATGCACGGGTAGAAAACGCGGTGTATGTTTCTTTGCGAAGTTCACGATTATCTGCATAGGTCATAATCGGCAAATATGAAGGGAAATCTAGGGTAAATACCCAGCCGTCTAAGTCTTTACTTTTTGCTGTATCGGCCGCTAATGCAAGCGCTGATTCTGGTAAACCAGCCAATTGGCTTTCATCGGTAATATGCTTATGCCATGCAAGCGTGGCATCCATCACATTATTACCAAATTTTGAGGCAAGCTCTGATAAACGCGCACTAATTTCACCGTAGCGTTTTTGCTGCTCAGGATTTAGTGCAATGCCTGAAAGCTTAAAGTCACGCAATGCGTTAGTAATGGTTTTTTGCTGGGCAGTAGTGAGTGTTTTAAATTCGTCACTGTTATAAAGTGCGTTGTAAGCCTCATACAAACCTTGGTGCTGACCAACAAAAGTCGAGTATTCAGAAATAAGCGGTAAACATTGCTCGTAGGCTTCGCGAAGTTCATCATTATTCATTACTGAGTTCAAATGCGATACCGGTGAAAACAATCGCGATAGTTTATCGTCAGCTTCTTCAAGGGGTAATACTAAATCTTCCCATGTGTATGATTGCTTTGCTAATACATCATTAATTGCACTGCGACAGTGCTCAATACCTTTTTTTAGTGCCGGGACAACATGCTCTGGCTTTATTTTTGAAAAAGGCGGTAAACCTTCAAGCCCGATTAGGGGATTAGTATGTGCATTGGTCATAGTGATTCTCGGTTTATGCAAAATATAAAAATTTAAGTTGGGGCAAAATACGTAAATACAAGGGCAAACCTGCTTTACTAGTTAACGAGTGTGTATCTGTAAATGATCACTTAGCAGCTTGATCTGAAATAGCATATCTTTCGTTTGATGAAGGATGTTTGATAGATTTTAGCAGCCCCGAACAAGTGACTTGCTCATCGCATATGCTATCATCGGCACAGAAAAGTTAAATTAATATTTAGAGGATTAAACATGGCTCAGCATTTTGATTACATTGCAATTGGTGGCGGTAGTGGTGGTATTGCATCAGCTAACCGTGCAGCAATGCGTGGCGCAAAAGTAGCATTAATTGAAGCTAAACACATGGGTGGCACCTGCGTAAATGTAGGGTGTGTTCCTAAAAAAGTAATGTGGCATGGCGCTCAAGTTGCTGAAGCAATTAATCTTTATGCTCCTGATTACGGTTTTGATGTTGAAGTTAAAGGCTTTGACTGGTCAAAGCTAGTAGAAAGCCGTGAAGCCTATATTGGCCGCATTCACAAAGGCTATGATAATGGTTTAGCTAAAAATGGCGTAACTGTGATCAAAGGCTTTGCAAAGTTTGTGAATAGTAAAACCGTTGAAGTAAATGGTGAGCATTACACTGCTGATCACATTTTAGTTGCCGTAGGCGGACGCCCTACTATTCCTAACATTCCAGGTGCTGAACACGGTATTGATTCAAACGGCTTTTTTGAGCTGAACGAACAACCTAAGCGTGTTGCTGTTGTTGGTGCCGGTTATATTGCCGTAGAAATTGCAGGTGTGCTGCACAGCCTAGGGACACAAACCCATTTATTTGTTCGTAAGAGCAAGCCACTGCGTACCTTTGACCCATACATTATCGACACACTGGTTGATATTATGGCAAAAGAAGGCCCAACACTGCACACTGAGTGTTCACCAAAAGAGGTGGTAAAAGAGGCTGATGGCAGCTTAACTATTCATTTTGAAAACGGTTACAGCGAAAATGTTGATCAGGTTATTTGGGCGATTGGTCGTACACCTACAACCGATAAAATTAACCTTGCTGCAGCAGGCGTAGAAGTAAACGAAAGCGGCTATGTAAAAGTAGATGAATACCAAAACACAACGGCTAAAAATGTATACGCTGTGGGTGATATTATCGAAAATGGTATTGAGCTTACACCAGTTGCTGTAAAAGCGGGTCGTACTCTATCGGAGCGTTTATTTAATAAAGCGCTGCCGGATGATTTGAAAATGGACTACAGCCTAGTACCAACAGTGGTATTTAGCCATCCACCTATCGGCACCATTGGCTTAACTGAACAAGAGGCGATTTCTCAGTACGGCGAAGAAAATGTAAAAGTATATAAATCAAGCTTTGCGGCTATGTACACCGCAGTTACTCAGCATCGCCAAGCATGTAACATGATGCTTGTGTGTGCAGGCGATGATGAAAAAGTTGTGGGCTTACACGGTATTGGTTTTACCGTTGATGAAATGATTCAGGGTTTTGCAGTCGCCATGAAAATGGGCGCAACTAAAGCCGATTTTGATGCGGTTGTAGCACTACACCCGACAGGGTCGGAAGAATTTGTTACCATGAGATAGGTTCGAGGTTCGAGGTTCGAGGTTCGAGGTTCGAGGTTCGAGGTTCGAGAAATAAAAAAACCTTGTGGTTAACATCGCAAGGTTTTTTTATTTAGAAGTTAGGTGTTTTGCTCGAGACCCGCAGCCCGTCGCCCGCTAACCTTCGTATTTTAAGCTAAATGCTCTCGGGCTAAATATTCTAACGATTGCATTTCTTGCAGGCGACTAATACAGCGTTTAAATTCAAAGTTTAAATTGCCTTGTGTATAGAGCTCGGTAATGGGTTTTTCTGCAGAGATAATTAAGGTAACGTTACGCTCATAAAACTCATCTACCAACGCAATAAAACGCCTTGCTGCATCATCATTATTTTGTCCAAGCTGTTTTACGTTTGATAAAATCACCGTGTTATATAATCGGCTTATTTCCATGTAATCCACTTGGCTACGCGCGGTTTCACACAGTTCGCTAAATTCAAACATAACGATGCAATCAGACACCTTGCGGGTTTTGATCATCCGCCCTTCTATTTCAATTGGGGTGTCTACTTTACCGGCCTCAGGGGAGAGCTTATCAAAGTATTCAAATAGGTTTTTATCAGCTTGCTCATCAAGCGGGCTGTGAAAAATTTCTGCTTGTTCCAGTGTACGTAACCGGTAATCAACACCGGAATCTACATTAACTATTTCAGTATGCTTATTCACTAAGGCAATAGCCGGTAAAAAACGAGCGCGTTGTAAGCCATTGCGGTATAAATCATCAGGTATAATATTAGAGGTTGCAACCAACACAATACCACGAGCAAATAGCGCTTCCATTAAACCACCGAGCAGCATGGCATCGGTAATGTCTTGTACAAAAAACTCATCAAAACAAATTATGTCTGTTTCTGCTTTAAAAATATCGGCAACTGTTTCTAATGGGTTTGCTGTGTTGTTTAACTTTTTAAGCTCGTCGTGTACTCGGTGCATAAAACGGTGAAAATGCACTCGCATTTTTCTATCGCCCGGTAAAGCTTCGTAAAAAGTATCAACAAGGTAAGTTTTACCACGGCCTACGCCACCCCAAAAGTATAAACCTTTAATGGGAGCTGGCTCTGCTTTATTAAAAAGCTTTGCAAAAAAACCTTTAGATTGTGGTTTTGCTTGTGTTAAATCGTCGTATAAACGCTGTAAATGACGAACTGCATTTTCTTGTGCTGCGTCATGTACAAAGTCATCGCGTTGAAGGTCTTGCTGGTATGTTTGCCAAGGAGTCATATCTATTTACAGTTAAAACACAGTTTAATTTGTAAAGCATATTAACACGCATCAATACTCAGGGTATATTAGACTTAGTATGAATTATTATTGAACTAAATTTTTTTAGTTATTTTCGCATAGAGGTGAATTTATGGGTACATTTACATGGGTAGGTTTAGTGATAGTGGTTGCTATTGCTGCATTTTTCGTTGGTGCCTTTGTCACTAAAAAACAATTTAAACAAGATGAGTTAGAGCAACAAGCAGAGCAAGCTAAGCATTCGCTTGAGCAGTATCGTCAAGATGTTGCCGACCATTTAGCGAACACTGGTAAGTTAGTAAACAAAATGAAAGAAAACTACGACCAGTTATTAAGCCATGTTGAAGAAACCAATCAACTATTACTTGAAGACAGAAATAAAGCCCCTGCTGAACCGTTTTTCTCTAAAGAAACCACAGAGCAGTTACAAGCGTCATTAAAAGAGCGTAGTTCAGATCGCTCAAACGCCGATGCTCAACCAGCTGATTATGTGTCGGGTAAATCAGGATTATTTGCTGGTGATGTGAATACTTCTAAAGCATCTTGATGAACTTTTTTTTGACCCCATAGTCTTTAGATATAACAGCTTTGTTGTTTTATCTTACTGATATACTTTTTTGAGGCTGCTTATTGCAGCCTTTTGCTTTTTAAGTGGAGTAAACCCTGACTATGAAAATGAAATTATCACTTATCAGTGCTGCTATTTTATCTACTAGCTTATTACTAAGTCCAACCGCCTCGTTTGCTAAATTGCCGGTTGCCGTTAATGGTCAACAATTACCAACACTTGCCCCTATGCTTGAGCAAATTACCCCAGGTGTAGTGAGTATTCAGGTTTCAGGCTCTAAAGAGGTTCGCCGACGCGGTGACCCGCTCGATTTCTTTTTTGGCAACCCGCAGCCACGTAGCCAAAAGCGCCAGTTTAGTGGTTTAGGCTCAGGAGTTATTATTGATGCTGACAAAGGTTATGTCGTTACTAACAACCATGTAGTGCAAGACGCTGAAAAAATGGTGGTCACCCTTGAAGATGGCCGCGAATATGAAGCAACAAAAATTGGTAGCGATAAAGAGTCTGATATTGCGCTACTACAAATAGACGCAGATGAATTAACCGCAGTAAAGCTAGCTAACTCAGATGACTTACGTGTCGGTGATTTTGCCGTCGCAATTGGTAACCCTTTTGGTTTAAGCCACACGGTTACCTCAGGTATTGTTAGCGCATTAGGCCGCAGTGGCTTAAATATTGAGGGTTACGAAGATTTCATTCAAACCGATGCCGCGATAAACCAAGGTAACTCAGGTGGGGCTTTAGTTAATTTAAACGGTGAGCTGATTGGTATTAATACCGCTATTTTAGGTGCATCAGGCGGAAATGTGGGGATTGGCTTTGCTATTCCGTCAAATATGATGAAAAACCTAGTTGATCAAATTGTAGAGCATGGTGAAGTACGCCGTGGTTCGTTAGGTATTTCAGGCCGCCCTCTTGATGCAGGTCTTGCTAAAGCACAGCAGCTTGATGTTAAACAAGGGGCTTATGTTATGCAGGTAATGGATGACACTGCAGCCAGCAAAGCGGGAATTAAAGCAGGCGATGTAATTATTAGTATTAATGGTAGTGAAATTAGTGGCTTCCATGAACTACGCAGTAAAATTGCCACCTTAGGTGAAGGCCGCGAAGTACAATTGGGGATTTACCGTGACGGTAAAGTTAAAAATGTGGAAGTAACCCTAGATGGTGCATCAGGCATTACCGCTGCGGGCGAAGAGTTACACCCAGCATTCCAAGGTGCAACGCTTGAAAACGTGAAGAAGAACAAAATGAAAGGGATTGAGGTGACCTCTGTAGACCCTCGTTCGCCATCAGCACGGGTTGGCCTTGAAGAAGGCGATGTTATTGTGCAAGTAAACCGTCAACGAGTAGAAAGCATTCGCGACATGAACAAAATTATCGAAGATATTCAAGGTAATATTGTGTTAGGTGTGAAACGCGGACGTGAATCTATTTTTGTATTAATTCAGTAATAATACAATAAAAGTAACAGCGGCACTTGCCGCTGTTATTTTTTTTGTGCCATCATAAAGGGATTGCTCACTAACAATAAGAATACCGTGCTAAAACTTCTAAAATTTGTACTTCCTCCTCTATTTGCCGGTTTAGGCATTGCTTTTTTAGTGGTTTTTTTTAGCCCTAACATGCGCACTGCATTGCTACCTAACGTGCCGCTACCTAGTGCAATGACTGCAAGTCATTTGAGCTTTTCTGATGCAGTTAAGCGCGCAGCGCCATCGGTTGTCACCATTTTTTCAGAAAGCATTTCTAAAGAGCCACGCTACAAACGCCAAAATACGGTGCAAGAGCTTGGTTCTGGGGTGATCATGTCACCTGACGGTTATATTTTGACTAATTACCATGTGATCAATAATGCCGATCAAATACTGGTTATTCTTACTGACGGCAGACGTTTTTTTGATGTGCAACTCATTGGCTTTGATACTATTACCGACTTAGCATTATTAAAAATAAATGCCAATCACCTGCCCGTTATACCCGTTAATGATAACTACAGTTCGAGTGTAGGCGATTTAGTGTTAGCCATCGGAAACCCACTTAACTTAGGGCAAACCATTACTCAGGGGATCATTAGCGCCACCGGTAAACAAAAAATTACCGATAGTCCTTACAATAACTTACTGCAAATGGACGCTGCTATTAACGTAGGTAACTCTGGTGGTGCACTGGTAAATTCTAATGGCGATTTAGTAGGGATCACCTCTGCCCAGTTTAAAACCCGTGAAAACTTAAATATACAAGGGATCTTTTTTGCGGTGCCTTACACCTTGGCAAAAGAGGTAATGGGTAAGCTTATACGCCATGGTCGTGTTGTACGCGGCTATTTGGGCTTTGAAGGCACAGCGGTAGACAGTACAGGCAAAGAGGTCAATGATAGCTTAACGCCTGTTGCAGGCATGCGTATTACCAACCTAGACCCTTTAGGTCCTGCATGGCAGGCGGGTATAGAAGAGCAAGATATTGTGATTAAAATTGCTGGGCTTTCAGTGGCTAATCCACAAAATGTATTGAAAAAAATAGGCAGTACCGAACCGGGGAAAGAAATTGAATTTGAGCTTTACCGTAACGGTGAAATACAAAAAATAATGGTGAAAGTAGCAGAGCTTGAAACCAAGCTATAAAGCGCTTATTTATACTTTGGCATTAGACATAAAAAAACGCGATAGATCATCGCGTTTTTTATGGATTAGAATAATAATTGTATTAGTATAACTAATTGCTTTTACGTTTGATGTTAGCACCTAGCGCACTGAGTTTATCTTCAATACGCTGATAGCCTCTATCTACATGATAAATACGATCAACAACCGTTTCGCCTTGAGCCACAATCCCCGTTAGAATAAGACTTGCCGATGCGCGTAAATCGGTTGCCATAACCTGCGCACCCGATAAGCTTTTTGTTTCACCACAAAAGGCCGTATTGCCTTCTAAGCGAATATTAGCGCCCATACGTTGTAGCTCAGGCACATGCATAAAACGATTTTCAAAAATAGTTTCGGTAATCGTCGCACTACCATTAGCCACCACATTTAATGCGGTAAACTGCGCTTGCATATCGGTTGGAAAACCTGGATGAGGCATAGTTTTAATATTCACCGCTTTAAGCTCTCGGCCTCGCATGTCTAAGTAAATACTGTCATCGTGCACTTCTAATAACGCATTGGTTGCACGTAGTTTTTCTATTACAGGCTCAAGTGAATGAAAATCGGTCATTTTACATAGTACTTCGCCGCCAGCCATCGCTGCAGCCACTAAAAAGGTACCTGTTTCAATACGATCCGGTAATATGCGGTGTTCACAACCTGATAAACGCTCAACCCCTTCAATCTCAATACGGCTTGAGCCCGCACCACTGATTTTAGCCCCCATAGCAATTAAGCAATTGGCTAAATCGATAATTTCTGGCTCGCGGGCAGCATTTTCTAGTACTGTTTTACCCTCGGCGAGCGTTGCCGCCATCAGTAAGTTTTCAGTAGCACCTACGCTAATCATTTCCATGAAAACTTCAGCGCCTTTTAAGCGACCATCTACTTTGGCATTAATATAACCGTTTTCAACGGTTATTTGAGCGCCCATACGCTCTAAGCCTTGAATATGAATATCAACCGGGCGCGCACCAATAGCACAGCCACCAGGTAAGGATACTTGTGCCTCACCAAATCGAGCGACTAAAGGGCCAAGTGCAAGCACTGACGCACGCATTTGCTTTACTAAGTCATAAGGCGCTAACGTGCTATTTACCGTTGCACCATCAATAATGAGTGAATCGCCCTGCCACTGAACATCAGCGCCTAACGTTTTTAATAAGGCTTCGGTCGTAATGATATCGCGAAGATGTGGTACGTTAGTAAAAGTACTTTTGCCATCAGCTAATAAAGCTGCAAATAGAATCGGAAGAGCTGCGTTTTTAGCGCCAGAAATAGTTACTTCACCAGCGAGTGAAGTGCCACCTTGAATTACAAATTGATCCATCTAAGGGGCCTTATTTATTGCGGTAAAATGAATTTTTGCTCACGTTTCCACTCTGTCGGAGTAAAAGCGCGGATAGAAACAGCATGAATGGTACCGTCTGAAATAGTGTTCATTAATGGCCCATATACTAGCTGTTGCTTTTTAACACGACTTAATCCGTCAAAGCATTCACCGACAGCGATTACTTCATAATGACTGCCATTGGCTTTTACATGTACTTCAGCTAACTGAAGTTCGTCGCGTAATAATGTTTCGACTTGACTCGTTTCCATAACTCTCACTCAAATAGGGTTGTAACCTGGCCTAACTGCATAAGGTTTTGCAGTTGTTCAGGTGGGTTTTGCAATTCAAGGCGAATGCCTTGTTGCTTAAATTCTGTAAAAGAGTGAATTAACCAAGCTAAGCCGGCTGTGTCAACCCTTGTCACCTCACTTAGGTCAAAATAAAGGGTTTTATGCTCAGTTTGTCGCTTGGTATTCAGAAGCCGTTCATTGCCAATTGAATTATGAGTCAATTCACCACTGACTCGTAGATGCTGTTCATCGACTTGGCTGATTGCCAATTTAGTCATTTGTGTCACTGCCTCTAAACTGAACCGGTAACTTACTTTTTTGCTCTAACAGGTCGCTAACGTGGTCAATACCTTGTTGGCGTAAAATGCCCTGAAGCTCACTTTGTTTTGCATCAAGTAAGCTAATGCCTTCAGCAATCATATCGTAAGCACGCCATTCGCCACTTCTATCTTCACGTACTTTAAAATCAATTTTAATATCAGGCTTACCGGCTTCTACAATTTTGGTTTTTACCACCACCACATCTTTGCCTTTAAAAGGCTGCTCGGCAGCAAATTCAACTTGTTGATTAGTATACTGGGTAAAAACGCCAGCATAAGTGGCAACAAGGTACTCTCTAAACGCGCCAATAAAACGCTGAATATCTTCAATTGCTTTTGCTTTTTCTGCTTTGTCGGTAATGGCGCGTACCTTAGATACTTCGCTACCTAACACTCTCAGTGCAGCATATTTGTAGTCAATGTACGGCATCAGTTCTTCTTCAACGATGACCCGTAAATGCTCTTTGTTAGTGGTTATTAACGGCTGGTCTTTGGTAATACGCTCAAAGGTATTATCAGCAACCTGACGTACCATTTTATTAGGATCAGTCAATTTCACTTCACCGGCATGTACACTTTGTACTAGCGTGACAGTTACTAATGCGATACTTGCTAAAAATGTTTTCAACATAATAATTACTCACTACCTTGGTTGAATAAAAACTGGCCTATTAATTCTTCTAGTACCAATGCTGACTTGGTATCTGTAATAGAATCGCCGTTAGCTAATGCTTTACTTTGAACACCAAATAAATCGTCAATGGCTTGATCTTGTTCGCTGTTCGCTACATCTTCGCCTAAGCATCGCTGTTTAGCTGAATCTGATGCGATAACGGGGTTAATCCCTAAATATTGTTCACCTAAAATACCCGAGGTTAAGATAGAGATGGAACTAGTGTCTGAAAAACGACATAAATACTGCGCATCAATACTCATATTTACTACTGGTAAAAACTCTTGTGGGTGTACATAAATTGACTCTACACGACCAATAACAACGCCGCCCACCTTAATGGGTGCACGCGTTTTTAATGATCCTATATTTTCAAACTTGGCGTTCAATGTGTAGGTTTCACCTGAGCCGCTAATACCCGAATTAGCCACTTTGAGCGCCAGCATTGAAAATGCCAAAATGCCCAATGCTACAAAAAAACCAACTAAAATTTCTAATTTCCGTGAATTCATTATTTAATACCCTATTAGCTGGTAAACATTACCGCTGTCAAAATAAAGTCAAAACCTAATACCGCTAGTGATGAGTGCACCACTGTCTCTGTTGTTGCCTTGCTGATCCCCTCTGATGTGGGAACACAGTCATACCCTTTGTAAAGCGCAATCCAGGTAACAACAATCGCAAATACGATACTTTTAATTAAACCGTTTAGTATGTCTTTTTCAAACGACACCTGAGATTGCATAATTGACCAGAAACTTCCCGTATCAACGCCTAGCCAATCAACCCCCACTAAATGAGCACCAATAATAGCTACAGCAGAAAAAATAAGTGCCAACATTGGCATACTAATCAAACCAGCCCAAAACCGCGGCGCTATAATTCGTCTAAGCGGGTCAATGGCCATCATCTCAAGCGACGATAACTGTTCGGTGGCTTTCATTAAGCCAATTTCAGCGGTTAACGCACTGCCTGCCCTACCGGCAAATAATAATGCGGTTACTACTGGCCCAAGTTCACGTAATAAACTAAGTGCCACTAAAGGGCCTAGGCTGTCTTCAGCGCCATAATCAACTAAAACAGTATAGCCTTGCAGGGCTAATACCATGCCGATAAACAATCCTGATACAACAATGATCAATAATGACTGTGAGCCAACCATATATAATTGGCGTACGAGTAAAGGTGTGCCTTTTTTAAAATTGGGTACATGCCATAACGCACTTGCCAGCATTTGGGTTGAACGCCCCAGTGCAGCAAATCGGCCCAGCGTTTTGTGGCCTATTTTTTGTAGTAAATCCAACATTACTGCTGCTCTCCTAACAGTTCATCTGCATAGGTTTGTGCTGGATAATGAAATGGCACTGGACCATCTGATAACCCTTTTAAAAACTGTTGAACAAGTGGTGATTCGTGCTCTCGCATCTGCTCTGGTGTACCACTGCCAATAACGCCTTGATCAGCAATAATAATAACGTGGTCGGCAATACTCATTACTTCAGTCACATCGTGCGTGACAATTAAAGAAGATAAGCCAAGTACTTCGTTTAAAGATTTGATCAGCTTAACTAAAACCCCCATTGAAATAGGGTCTTGTCCTGCAAAAGGCTCATCATACATAATAAGTTCAGGATCAAGCGCTATAGAGCGAGCCAAAGCTGCACGACGTGCCATACCGCCAGATAACTCTGAAGGCATTAAATCTTTAGCACCACGTAAGCCAACAGCTTGTAGTTTCATTAATACCACTAAACGGATTAAATCTTCACTGAGGTGCGTGTGCTCTCGAATGGGGAATGCAATGTTATCGAACACCGACATATCAGTAAATAAGGCACCGCTTTGAAATAACATACTCATGCGTTTACGTGCCGCGTAGAGTTCTTTGCGCGACATAGCGACAATGCTGTCGTTTTTAAATAAAATATCACCGGAGTCTGGTTTAAGCTGGCCACCTATTAGGCGTAGCATCGTGGTTTTGCCAATTCCGCTTGGCCCCATAATGGCAGTAATTTTACCCTCAGGTACGTCAAAGCTCATATTTTTATATATGACCCTATCGCCTCTAGAAAAGGTAACATCCTTGACTTCTACTATTGATTGCGACAAGTCGCTCTCCATAACAATACTCTCTCATATTTCTATTTTAAGGGTTTTTTAACCAATATGGAAAAAACAATTCGTAAGATTTTGTAATAGTGTCGCAAAAACAGTTATAAGATTGATTCAAGCAGCCTTAACTTTGGCTTAAAATTTCATATAAAAAGCGCCAAAGAATACTTAAAATAACCGCCTAATGTATTACACCTTATTCTTTTATTTATACTTTTATGGTGGCTTTTGTTACTATTCGCGCTATCTGAATTTACATTAATTGGCTTATCACAATGGTTACCTCGTTTGTCATTTTAATTCTTGGTTTTGCGGCTCTCGTATGGAGTGCAGACAGGTTTGTTTATGGTGCAGCAGCACTGGCTAAAAACTTTGGCGTGCCAACGCTAATTGTAGGTTTAACCGTGGTAGCTATGGGCTCTTCAGCGCCTGAAATGATGGTATCGGCTTCAGCAGCTTTGGCAAATAAAACCGATACTGCCGTGGGTAATGCAGTTGGTTCAAACATCACTAACATCTTATTAGTTTTAGGTATTACCGCCCTTTTAAGACCCTTATCAGTATCTTCAAGTACGTTAAAACGTGAAATTCCACTGGTACTGCTGGTCTCCATTGCAACTTGGTATATTTTTTCAGATAACTATTTTTCATTTTTTGAAGGTGCAGCCTTATTATTTGGCTTTGTTGTTTTTATTGGCGGACTTATTTTTGTCTCACTGCGAGCTAAAAACCAAGACGATCCGTTTGTGAGCGAAGCCTGTGACGAAGTACCTGACAACGTACCAACCAAAAAAGCTGTTTTTTGGCTGGTAGTGGGTATGATTTTACTGCCGGTTAGTTCACACTTTTTAGTTGGTTCAGCCGTTGATATCGCAAAATATTTTGGCTTAAGTGACTTAGTGATTGGTTTGACCATTATTGCTATAGGCACCAGCTTACCTGAACTTGCAGCTTCAATTGCAGGTGTACTTAAAAATGAAGATGACTTAGCGCTGGGTAACATAGTTGGTTCGAATATTTTTAATATTTTAGCGGTATTACCGCTGGCAGGATTAATTAATCCATCGGTTATCGATACTTCGGTAGCTAACCGTGATGTTATTATTATGATTGGCGCAACCTTGGCGCTAATTGCTATGTCATTGAACTTTAGAGGTCAAAGACGTATCAATAGAATAGAAGGTGGCTTGCTCATCGTCGCATTTATGATTTACCAAGGTTATATTTTTAGTCAAGTAGGATAGCCCATGGCAACGCTAAACTTTATTCAACAAGGGTTACGTGTTCTAGAGATTGAACGCCAAGCACTCAGCGATATTACACAATACGTTAATGAAAGCTTTAACCAAGCCTGTCAATTAATGTATGACTGCTCAGGTCGTATTATTGTTATTGGCATGGGTAAATCAGGCCATATTGGTAACAAAATAGCCGCCACTCTTGCCAGTACCGGCAGCCCCGCATTTTTTGTTCACCCGGGTGAAGCAAGCCATGGTGATTTAGGAATGATCACAGCAAATGACGTGGTTATCCTCATTTCAAACTCTGGTGAAACCAGCGAAGTACTTAATATTATTCCAGTATTAAAGCGCATTGGTGCCAAAATGATTGCCATGACAGGCAACCAAGGCTCAACCATGGCAACATTGGCAAATGTGCATGTGTGTATTAAAGTTGAACAAGAAGCCTGCTCATTGGGCTTAGCACCTACTGCAAGTACCACTGCCACACTCGCTATGGGTGATGCCATGGCGGTGGCATTATTAGAAGCACGCGGCTTTACTGCTGATGATTTTGCACTATCGCACCCTGGTGGTAGCTTAGGCAAGCGATTACTCTTAACTCTTAAAGATGTTATGCACAGTGGTGCTGATACGCCTATCATTAACGAGACGCAAACGATTAAAGATGCCTTAATTGAAATGTCGGCCAAAGGACTCGGCATGACCGCTATTGTTGATAGTGACCAGCAATTATCAGGCCTGTTTACCGATGGCGATTTACGCCGTATTTTAGAGCAACGTATTGACATTCATAGCACTGAAATTAATGTTGTGATGACCAAGTCGTGTACTACAGCCACCCAAGAGATGCTCGCGGCTGAAGCGTTAAATATTATGGAACAAAAACGTATTAATGGCTTAATTGTAATTAATGAGCATAATCAACCGATTGGCGCACTAAATATGCAAGACTTACTTAAAGCGGGAGTGCTATAAATGCAATTTGAAGATCTCTATCAACCGCTAAGTGATGATGCAAAGGCGCGCGCAAAAAAAGTAAAGCTATTAATTTGTGATATTGATGGTGTATTTTCTGATGGCCGTATTTACCTTGGAAACCAAGGTGAAGAACTCAAAGCATTTAACACCAAAGACGGATTTGGTATCAAAGCCCTAATTAACAGCGGTTTTGAAGTCGCCGTGATCACCGGGCGCCATTCTCATATAGTGCAGCAACGTATGAGCAGTTTAACCGTACAACATATATATCAAGGCCAAGAAGACAAACTCATAGCCTATCAAGAATTAAAACAAAAATTAGCGCTTAGCGATGAGCAAATTGCTTATATAGGTGATGATGGCCCAGACATGCCAGTAATGGAGCAAGTCGGTTTTGCGGTTGCCGTAAACGATGCTCATCCACTTATTAAACGTTTATCACATTATGTAACCCAACTGCCCGGCGGTTTTGGTGCGGTAAGAGAGCTGACAGACTTACTTATGCTCGAAAATAACAAGCCACTAACTAGCCAAGGAACGAGTTCATGAATGTAGCGCGCATTATACTGAGCGTTTTATTCATAAGCTGTATGGTTTGGCTCTGGTATCCTTATTTTACTAAGGTTGATATTACTGCAAGCGAAGAAACACAAGTTATTGCTAAGCCTGATTATACCGCTATTGAGCTAAAACAAACGGCTTATAATGAACAAGGTAAAGTGAGCCATAAGGTAACTGCGGTAAAAATGGAGTTGTATCAACAACTCGGTTTTACCTTTTTTGAAAAGCCTATATTCACTTTATACAACGAGCAGCAAACATGGCGTATTAACGCCGATGAAGCCACCCTCTACGACGACCGTCAACTGGTGTTAGAGGGTAATGTAACCGCTCAAAACTTAGTAGATAACGCCATGATCGATACGATCAACGCCCAGACCATCAATGTTGATATAAAACTATTAACCATGCAATCACAGCAGCCTGTCGTTATTACAGGACCTAATTTAAAAATCACAGGTAAAGGCCTTGAGGCCGATTTAAAAACCGAGGTGATTAAACTTATTAACCATACGCGAACCCTATATTATGACCAATAACCTATTTAAAATTTTAATTGTTCCCTCACTATTAATTGCTTTTAACAGTAATGGCGCTGAACCTGCTGAAGCCCCCGCTGCTAATCAAATTTCAATTAGTGCAGATAAGCAAGAAGGTCAATTAAAAGAAAACGTAGGCATTTTTGAGAAAAATGTTGAAATTATTCATGGTAATCGCCGTATCACAGCTGACCGTTTAGAAGTGCATAAACGCGATGACCTAGGCGATAACAAACAGTTATTAATTGCCACAGGCAGCCCTGCATATTTTGAAGAAACACAAGCTGATGGCACCATAATGAGCGCCAGTGCTAATGAAGTGCGTTACGATGTGTCGCTGCGTTTTTTAACCTTAATCGGCGATGCAAGCATTGCTCAAGCAGGTCAAAAAATAACAGCTAAAAGTATCACTTACGATATCGAGCAGCAGTTAATTAGCGCAGAAAAAGACGAAAACTCAACAGACCGTGTACACACTATTTTAGTCCCTGTTGAAAATAAAAAAGAAGATGATAAAGGTCAACCATGAGCACATTAAAAGCAGAGCTATTAGCTAAAAGCTACAAAGGTCGTGAAGTTGTAAAAAACGTTGGCCTAGAGGTTGAAGCTGGCAGTATTGTGGGGTTACTTGGCCCTAATGGTGCAGGTAAAACCACCACTTTTTATATGATTGTAGGCCTTGTGCCTAGCGATAAAGGCAAAATATCAATTGATGATAAAGATATTACTTTATTACCGATGCACAGCCGAGCGCGTTTAGGGATTGGTTATTTACCGCAAGAGTCGTCTATTTTTAGAAAGCTGACTGTTTATCAAAACTTAATGGCTATCTTAGAAACACGTAAAGAATTAAATAAACAACAACGCGAAGATACCTTAAATAATTTACTTGATGAATTTAGCATTCAGCATATCCGCGATAGTCAAGGTATGGCTTTATCAGGTGGTGAACGTCGCCGCGTTGAAATTGCTCGCGCGTTAGCAGCAAACCCTAAATTTATCCTTTTAGACGAACCCTTTGCGGGGGTTGATCCTATCTCAGTATTAGATATTAAAAAGATTATAGAGCATCTTAAAAACCGAGGAATTGGCGTACTTATCACAGATCACAACGTACGCGAAACTCTTGATGTTTGTGAAAAAGCCTACATAGTTTCTCATGGGGAGTTAATTGCATCAGGCACTCCAGAATATGTATTAAACGATAAAACAGTACGCGATGTTTATTTAGGCGAGCAGTTCAAGCTCTAATATGTGTGTTATTACACTAAGCATCTGCTAAGATTAATTATACTAATTTAAAAGGATTGTTAGAGATACATGAGGCAATCATTACAGCTGCGCATGGGCCAGCAACTTACAATGACTCCACAGTTGCAACAAGCAATTCGCTTATTGCAACTCAGTACATTGGATCTCCAGCAAGAAATTCAAGAAGCGCTCGATAGCAACCCCTTGCTTGAAGTTGAAGAACACGATTACAGCGAAGACACTGCAGGTAAAAACGAACAAAAAGCCGATAACGATGACTTAACGCTAAGTGCCTCAGCTGACGATAAACCTAGCGAGTATGAGCAAGATAGCGGCGAAGCAATGACCAAAGACACCATTAGCGATGATATGGCTATGGATGTTACTTGGGATGAATATATGAGCGCTGCGCCTGCCTCTTCATCGGGCCCAATGCCAGAAGATGAATCTATTTATCAAGGCTCTTCGACTGAAACGCTGCATGAGTATTTAATGTGGCAACTTCAACTGACGCCGTTTAGTCCTACCGATGAAGCGATAGCTATTGCAATTGTAGAAGCTGTGGACGATTCAGGGATTCTAACCCTTAGCTGTGAAGAAATATTAGAAAGCTTTAACCAAGAAAACGACGGCGAAGATGAAGTTGAACTTGACGAAATAGAAGCGGTACTAAAGCGTATTCAACTATTTGATCCAGTGGGAATAGCCGCGCGTAGTTTACAAGAGTGCTTGTGTATTCAGCTAAATCAATTTGATAAAGACACACCTTTTTTAAACGAAACAAAAATGATCTTAACCGATCATATTGATTTACTTGCTGCACGTGACTATCGCACGTTAATGAAAAAAACAAAGCTTAAAGAAGATGAGCTTAAAGAAATCATGACGTTGATTCATACGCTCAGCCCAAAACCGGCAGACACTATTGTTAGAGAAGAGTCTGAATACGTTATTCCTGATGTGTCGGTTAAGAAAGTTAAAGGTCGTTGGGTAGTTGAATTAAACCCAGATAGCATGCCTAAGATCAGAGTAAATAGCCAATATGCAGCTATGTCGCGTACGGTTAAATCAAGTGGTGATAGCCAGTTTATTCGCTCGCACTTACAAGAGGCTAAATGGTTTATAAAAAGCTTAGAAAGTAGGAATGACACGCTACTTAAAGTAACCAACTGTATTGTGCAGCAGCAACAGGCCTTTTTTGAACACGGTCCTGAGGCTATGAAGCCTATGGTGCTTAACGATGTGGCTGAAATGGTGGAAATGCATGAGTCGACTATATCGCGTGTTACTACGCAAAAATACATGCATACACCACGTGGCATTTTTGAGCTTAAATATTTCTTTTCAAGCCATGTAAGTACTGAAAATGGTGGCGAATGTTCATCAACAGCAATACGTGCATTAATTAAAAAATTAATCGCTGCAGAAAACTCAGCTAAACCATTGAGTGATAGTAAAATTGCAGATATATTGGCAGAGCAAGGAATTAAAGTAGCGAGGAGAACCATTGCAAAATATCGCGAATCTCTAGCTATTCCCCCGTCTAATCAACGTAAAAGTTTGATTTAAGGCGTACAACAAAGAGGAAAATGTTTATGCAACTGAATTTAACTGGTCGCCATGTAGATATTACCGACTCGCTTAGAGACTACGTAAATAGTAAATTTTCGAAGTTACAGAGGCACACTGATCACATAACGAATGTGCACGTTATTCTCGATGTAGAAAAACTAAACCAAAAAGCTGAAGCAACCGTTCATGTTAGTGGCGCTGAGATTTTTGCCTCTACTGAGCATCAAGATATGTATGCCGCTATAGACTCGCTCATTGACAAGCTAGATCGTCAAGTAATTAAACACAAAGAGAAACTTGCTCGACACTAACACTATGAAACTAAGCTCACTTATCTGTCAGGACTGCAGTAAAGCTGCGGTCCTTTTTAATAGTAAAAAAAGAATTTTAGAATTTATCAGTGAATTGGCTCACAATAAGCTGCCCTATTTAACACAACAAGATATTCTTAATGCATTAACTGCAAGAGAAAAGCTTGGAAGTACAGGCATTGGCCGAGGCATTGCTATTCCACATGGTCGCATGAGTGGAGCTCAAGAGCCCCTTGCTTTGATTTTAGTGAGCGAAACAGCTATTAATTTTGATGCGATTGATAACCGGCCGGTTGACATTTTTGTCGCGTTAATTGTTCCCGATGGCGATAATCAGCAGCATTTGAAGACGCTAGCCACGATTGCTGATAAGCTCAATGATAAAGAATTTTGTAAACAGTTACGCGCCGCCAAATCGGATAGCGAACTGTATCAGGTTATCGTCAGTCAATCGTAGTAATAAAGAAAGGTGATAAATGGAATTAATAATTATAAGCGGTCGTTCAGGCTCAGGTAAATCTGTGGCGTTACGCGTTGTGGAAGACTTAGGTTATTATTGTGTAGACAATATTCCTCTTAATTTATTACCATCATTAGTGCGCAGTGTTTCCGACAGTTATAATAAAATTGCCGTGAGTGTTGATGTACGTAACCTACCTAAAGAGCAACAGCAGTTTAATGAAATCATTGAATATTTACCTGGTTTTACTAAACCAACGGTATTTTATTTAGACAGTGACGATCAAACATTAATAAAACGTTTTTCAGAAACGCGACGTCTCCACCCTTTATCTATTGATTCTTTGCCGCTTGATTTAGCCATAAAAAAAGAAAAACAACTACTTGATGTATTGATTAACCGTGCTGATTATATGATTGATACCACGGATTTAAGTGTGCATCAGCTTGCTGAGTCTATTCGTGAAAAAATACTCGGAAAAAAAGATAAACAACTGATCATTACCTTTGAGTCATTTGGTTTTAAACACGGCATCCCTAAAGAAGCAGATTACGTATTCGATGCCCGATTTTTACCAAACCCGCATTGGGAGCCTGAACTTAAGCCACTTACAGGGCTGGACCAACCAGTAAAAGACTACCTAGCAAGTCACAGTATAGTGCAAAAATTTACATGGCAAATTCAAACATTTGTGCAAACATGGCTGCCGCATTTAGAACGAAATAACCGCAGCTACTTAACCATTGCAATTGGCTGTACCGGTGGGCAACACCGCTCTGTTTATTTAGCGCAAACCATTGGCGAAAGCTTTGCAATGAGCCATCCTAATGTAAAAATTCGCCACCGAGAACAAGAATAATACCGAGTGAGAACATGCAATGCGCTTAGAAAATACATTTTTAATAAAAAACAAATTAGGATTACACGCTAGAGCGGCGACAGTATTAGCTCAGCTTTCTGTGCAATTTGATGCCACAATCACTTTATTTCAAGATGACAAACAAGCCGCTGGCGATAGCGTGCTGGCACTTATGTTACTCGAAAGCAGCCAAGGCAAAGAAGTTAAGGTGGTATGCGAAGGCCCCGACGCTGAGCCTGCACTTAGCGCAATAGGTGAGCTCATCGACCAACGATTTAATGAGCAAGAATAAAAAAGTTCATTATTAACTCATCATCCTAAGCTTAGGTTAATAGTGGTTGAGGTAGTTTGCTCACATAAAGTAAGATAAACTAAAATTGAATAGCATTTATACCCTTCCAGCATGTAATACAATTTAATTAAGGACGCCAATGCCTGAAGCTTTAGAACAAGATATTCCACTACAACAACTAAAACAGGTGACTAAGTCACTAAATAGTGGTCAATTTGTTCAAGTTAGACGCATGCTGGCAAAAACGGCGCCTTGTGATACCGCACTTCTTTTAGAATCATCCCCGCATAAAATTCGCCGTATGCTCTGGCAGCTTGTTGATCCTGATGTACAAGGTGATGTGCTTGAAGAGCTGTCTGAAGATGTACGTTTGGGCATTATTGCGCAAATGGCACCCGAGCACATTGCTGCCGCAACCGAAGACATGGGCCATGATGACTTAGGGGAAGTACTACGTAGCCTACCTGACACCGTTTATAAAGATGTTGTTAGCGCTATGGATATTCAAGATAGAGAACGTGCAACGCAGGCTTTATCGTATCAAGAGCGCTCTGCTGGCGCATTGATGAATATAGATACCGTTACTATTCGCCCCGATGTGACTCTAGATGTGGTACTGCGTTATATTCGCTTACGCGGCGAATTACCTGAGGGTACAGATGACTTATATGTGGTTGATGAAAATAACTGCTTTTTAGGCGCCCTATCGCTGAGTACTTTATTAACTAATCCCCCTGAAAAAATTGTTCATGAGTTAATGGATGAAGACTGTGAGTCTATTCCTATTTCAATGGATGAGAGCGAAGTTGCACAATTGTTTGAGCGTCATAACTGGATATCGGCACCGGTTGTTGATGACAACGCACACTTGCTTGGGCGGATCACCATTGATGATATCGTTGATGTTATACGTGAAGACGCTGAGCACAGTTTACTGGGTTTAGCGGGTTTAGATGATGAAGAAGATACCTTTGCACCTGTGTTGAAAAGCTCTAAAAAGCGCTCAATTTGGCTGGGTGTAAACTTACTAACTGCATTGCTGGCTGCAATTGTAGCGAGCTTTTTTGAAAACACCTTAGCTATATTACCAATTCTTGCTGTGCTCAATGGCATTGTCCCGTCAATGGGTGGGGTTGCAGGCAGCCAAACCTTGACTTTGGTTATTCGCGGTATCGCGGTGGGCCATATCAACCAAACTAACCAACGTTTTTTATTATTAAAAGAACTCGCTATCGGCGCGATTAACGGTATGGTTTGGTCTATCCTAATTGCCGGTGTCGTTGCGCTTTGGCAATGGGATTTCAAACTCGGTGGTGTTTTAGCGTTTGCTATGTTTATGAATTTAGTTGCAGCAGGTATTGCGGGTGCTAGTATCCCACTATTGCTTAAAAAAATGAAAATAGATCCAGCACTTGCAGGCAGTGTGGTACTAACCACGGTAACTGATATTGTTGGTATATTTGCCTTCTTAGGTACTGCGACTTGGTTATTGATTTAATCTTTTTATAAACGTTTTTAAACAAAAACACCGCATCAATACGCGGTGTTTTTGTTTAAGCCGATAGTTAATTTACATAAGTTAAGGCTACTTAGCGCGCTGGCGATTACCACCTACCTTAGGTTTAGTGTTGGCTTTTTTAAACTGGCTAAAGCCAGTATGACGAGTAAGCGCAGGACGACCGCCCTTGTTACCTTTTCCGCCTTTGGTTTGTCTTTCATCTCGTCCTTCTTCAGGGACTAAACAGTTAGGTCCTTTACCAATAAGCTTGGCTTTGCCCATGTTACGCAGGGCTTCGCGGATCATTGGCCAACCGGCAGGATCGTGATAGCGTAAAATCGCTTTATGCAAACGACGTTGGCGCGCTCCCTTAGGCACAGGTACTTGCTCCGTATTATTTTTAATATTACGTAGCGAGTTCATTTCTGTGTGGTAAATGGTGGTTGCGTTGGCCATCGGTGATGGATAAAAATTTTGTACCTGATCAAGCTTAAAATCATTCGATTTCAACCATAAAGCCATGTTTACCATGTCTTCATCTTTAGTCCCCGGGTGAGCAGAAATAAAGTATGGAATTAAATACTGCTTTTTACCCGCTTCTTTTGAGTACTTATCAAATAACGCTTTAAATTCATCATAGGCGCCCATACCTGGTTTCATCATTTTTGATAATGGGCCATCTTCTGTGTGTTCAGGTGCTATTTTTAAATATCCACCAACATGATGGGTTACTAGCTCTTTAACGTAACGAGGATCACGTACTGCAAGGTCATAACGCACGCCCGAAGCAATTAAGATCTTTTTGATCCCTTTAACCTCACGCGCCTTTTTATATAAGTCGATAGTGGGTGTGTGATCGGTATCCATATGCTTACAAATATCAGGATACACACACGACAAGCGACGGCACGTACTCTCTGCTTTTTTACTGGTACAACGCAGTTTGTACATATTTGCAGTTGGCCCACCTAAATCAGAGATAACCCCAGTAAAGCCCGGCACTTTATCTCTAATTTGTTCAATTTCTTCGATAATCGATTCTTGAGAACGGCTTTGTATTATGCGCCCCTCATGCTCGGTAATAGAACAAAACGAACAGCCGCCAAAACAGCCGCGCATAATATTTACCGACGTTTTAATCATATCGTAAGCAGGGATTTTATCATCGCCATAACTTGGATGTGGTATACGCTGGTAAGGTAAACCAAACACGTCATCCATTTCCTGAGTTTCAAGCGGATAAGCCGGCGGATTCACCCAAATAGAACGATCGCCATGACGCTGAAATAACGCCCTTGCACAACCTGGGTTGGTTTCTTGATGTAAAATACGTGATGCATGGGCATACAAAGGCTTATTAACGCTAACCTGCTCAAATGCCGGCAGTTTAACGTAAGTTTTTTCCCACGGCTTAGGACGAGCAGGCTGGATGGTAATTGGTTTTGCAGCTTCTGCTTGTAAATCGATGCCGGCTTGCTTAAATTCTGATTTAGCACAGCCCACATCATCCGCGCCATAAGGATTAGGAATAGGGTCTATTTTACCAATTTTATCAATGGCTGTTGAGTCACTGCCACGCCAACCAGGTAAAGGCTCTTTACGAATAACTGCCGTGCCTCTAACATCCTGTATGGTATCGATGGTTTCACCGGCAGCGATACGATGCGCTACTTCAACTAACGGGCGTTCGGCATTACCATAAATTAAAATATCGCCTTTAGCGTCAAATAATACGCTACGACGTACTTTTTCTTGCCAGTAATCATAATGAGCAATACGGCGCAGACTGGCTTCAATGCCCCCTAACACTAATGGCACATCTTTGTAGGCTTCACGACAGCGTTGTGAATAAATGATCACTGCGCGATCTGGGCGTTTACCGCCGACATTTCCTGGTGTGTATGCGTCATCATGGCGCATTCGTTTTTCAGCGGTGTAACGATTGATCATCGAGTCCATATTACCGGCTGTAATACCAAAAAATAAGTTAGGCTTACCCAATGCCATAAACGCATCTTTAGAGTTCCAATCTGGTTGAGCAATAATACCCACTCTAAAACCTTGCGCTTCTAGCACTCGGCCAATTACGGCCATCCCAAAACTAGGATGGTCTACATAAGCATCACCGCTAATAATAATAATATCGCAGCTATCCCAGCCAAGCGCGTCCATTTCTTCGCGTGTTGTTGGTAAAAATGGAGCTGTGCCATAACACTCAGCCCAATACTTGGGGTATGAGAATAAGGCGCGTTCAGCTTTTAATGTGCTCATAAAATTGGCCGTTCAATAACAAAAGGCGCGAATTATACCCTATCGACATCCCCGTTGATATAGCACAAAATGAAAGCGCTGATTAAAAATTGTTTACCTTTATGGCATTACTAAAACTAATAAATCATCTAAACTTATTACGGCTAATGTCTGCTTTTGGAATAATACAAGGTAGATAAAATAGATCAAAAGCAACCGCGACTTCGTTAAACTATTAAATAATTAATAATTGATAGACGCTGTAAATTAAAATAGATGAGGAATACCTATTAAACTACTTAAAAAAATAATGCAGTTTTCAATCATTTTACTCCTGGTTTTTGTTGTCGTTGGATTATTGTTACCACAAAATTATCATGTGCAAAAAAGTATAAAGATTAACGCACGCGCTCCCGTAATAAAGTCATTAGTTGAGGACTTTACCCAGTGGTATAAATGGTCGCCGTGGCAACAAATAGACCCTAATATTAAGTTTAATATTGGAGAACCGAGCTCTGGCGCAGGAGCCTACCAATCTTGGGAAGGTAAATGGGGCAAAGGCGAAATGACAATATCGTCATTAAGCGATAATGAAGTTGTATTTAGTGTGTTATTTAATCAAGAGCATATTATCACTAGCAAATTGCTATTTAGCCCGCACACAAAAACCGTCACGTGGCATATAGAAGGGCAAGCAACGATGCCGCTTATTTCTGGGTACGTTGCTATATTTGCTGAAAATATATTAGGTAATATAGTGACCCTAGGGCTAAATAACTTAAAAACGGTCGCTCAACTCAGTGATGCACAAGCAATAATGGAAAGCCATGACAGTCAAAACCGCACAAGCCAGGATTAAACTTGCCAATATTATTGAGTCACTGCTAGGTTACTCGGTCACAAAAGTGAGTAATATGCCTGCCATTGATGAAAAAACCTATAATCCTCAAGGTAAAGCCAAATCGCTTTATAGTATTAATAGCGAGCATTCAATTTTAGCGCGTGCTCAAAAACGACAAGACTTACTACTGATTAAACAGCAACAAAATATTGAGACTATTTTAGCCTTAGCAATGGAGTTTTGTCCTGATGTTGCTTGCGCCAAACAGCCCGATGCTGATTGGGTAGAGCACTTTATAGCCTTATGTGAAGATACCTCAAATCAATCTATGCAAGTGTTGTGGGCAAAAATTTTTACTGGCGAAACCATTAGCCCAGGTACTTTTTCTATTAAAAGTTTACAAACACTCAAGCACATGACCCAGCGCGAAGCCGATTCATTAAGAAAGTGCGTGTCTATTTCTGGGTATAACGAAAAGGATAGCAGCCACCTAATATTCTTGGGGTATTACAAAAAACCCTCGTTATTTGATTTACTAGGTAAAGGTAATAAAGTGTCATTAAGCATAGGTAAAAGCGGCGTGAGCTTTCCAGACGTACTAACTTTAATGGATTTAAACTTGCTGTATCGTAAAGAAATAGAGTCAGCGGCATTAAAAGTAGGACAAGAGTTCACCCTATCCTTTTTATCACAAAAACTAACCTTAAAAGCAAAAAGTAACGATTTGGTGCTTAGCTATTATAAGTTTACTCAAACAGGTGATGAACTATTTAGATTAATGAACTACCCGATTAACAAGGTGTACAAACAGTTAATTGGTTCAGCATTTGAAGGGGAGTTTGAATTAGTTTGGCATTCTTTAAAATAGCAAACAGAGATGACTAAAGCGTGTGTTAGCTTTTAAAAATAAGAGCCACACAAGGTGGCTCAAAATAATACTTTAATTAAAAGTGAACCTGAATACCGGCAAACGGCCCCGATGCATCAATATCAGTATTAATATCATCGACATCATCAAGTTCTAAAACCATAGAGCGGTAGCCCGCTTTAACCGCAACATCAACCGCTAGGTTATCAATAAACTCCCAAGCAATACCCATTTGGTAATCTTGTACTTTACTGTCATCAATGGCTAAAAAGCTGCCTTCAGCAAAAACACTTAAACCACTAAATGGTAAACCCGCTTCAAAACGTCCATATACTAACGGCACAACACCAGAGAACTCTTCGATTTCAGTAAAGTTAGCGCCACCTTGTTGTGATGTACCTGTTACAACAAGCTCACCATCAAACTGCTTAGCATTAAGACCTAAATCAATTGAGATTAAATCGTTATCAAAAATCTCGTAGTAAAGAATATAATCAATGTGCGATAAGTCAGTCACTGAATTAACATCAGTGCCAACAATATAATCAGTACCGTTAAAACTAAATGTGTCTTCAAGCACTGTTGAGCCGTTTAATTCAAGCTCAGTGTATTTTAACTTTAAGTTTGGCACTAATGGCACTGGGTGCTCAAGCGCAGCGTAATAACTTACAAAAGTTTCATCTTCAAAGTTGAAGTTTTGCAGGGCGTTATTGTTATCAGAAAAGCTACCGTCATTATCTGCTTTCCAACCATCAACCCCTACATATAAACCCAATACAGTGTCGGCTTGTGCTACAGGGGCTAAACATGCCATTGATAAGGCTGCTGCTATACAATACTTTTTCATTTTTTATCCTTGCGCTAATAATTCGCTAAGTTCAATTAGTGCCGCATTGGCTCTAGAAATATAATTTGCCATAACAAGTGAATGGTTGGCGACATAACCAAATCCATTACCGTTTAAAATCATTGGGCTCCATACCGTTTCTTGGGTTGCTTCAAGCTCGCGAATAATTTGTTGCAAGCTGACACGGGCGTTCTTTTTATCAAGCACATCGGCAAAATCATATTCAACCGCCTGTAAAAAGTGCAGTAAAGCCCAAGTGGCCCCACGTGACTCATAAAATACATCATCAATTTCCCACCATGATGTTTTTATTTGTTGTTGTAAAGGCGTATAGGTGGCCTGTGTATTTGAAGAGTTACCGGCGAGGTCAGTGTTAACCTTATCTTGACCCACGCTTGCACTTAAACGCTGACTTAAGCTGCCTAAACGCTTTTCAGCTTCTTTTAACCAACTGCGTAGGTTATCTGCACGAGAGTAAAATTGGCTATCGCGCTCATGCTGATTGGCTATTTGAGAACGATATACCATTAAATAATCAATTCCTTTTTGGTATTCACCCTCAGCACTTGGCCATGCCCATGCTTCAGAGCTGATGTTAAATTGTGGCTGAGCTTTTTTGAGCGCTTCGTGTTCAGTTGATTGCGATTGTGAGCGGCTAAAATCTTTTCGCATAGACAACGCTAAATCACGCACCATTTCCAGCGCACCATACTCCCAGGCCGGCATATTGTCCATTATTACGCTCGGTGGTAGCACATCATTTGATAAGTAACCGCCTGATTTAGTTAAAAGCGTATCAGCTACAGTGATGAGTGTTGAAGTTGTTACATAACCTGTGACTAGTTTTTCACTGCGTTGCTGCGCTTGTTGCTTAGCATTTTGCACAACATCAAAACGTGAAGGCTCTATACTCCAGTACACTGCAATGGCGTAAAACACGACAAATAACAGTACCAGTGCCGTTATTATTTTTCCTTTATGCTGTGACATTTATCCTCCTAATGATGACTATGATCTTTCGATGCTTTTACCGGCTCTGCTTGTGAGGCTAACGAAACGACTTTTGCATTGGTAAATACTCGGTTCCCGTCTTCAAAATATAGCGTGAGTTTACGTTCTTGACCTACTTTTAACGGTTCTTGTGGTTCAAACACCATTAAATGATAGCTGCCTGGCTTAAAATCGAGTTGTTGGTGAGCTTTAATAAGCAATGATTCGACTTTTTGCATTTTCATCATACCGTCAGCGTGAACGTGCTCATGAATTTCAACACGCCCTAGGCCATCAATTGTCGCTTTAGTCAAGGTTGCTGGTACATTGCTGTGGTTTTTAATACTAAAGTAAGCCACACTGGCTTTGGTTGCCGGCAAAAACTCTCTTACTTGCGCATGTGTTACTTGTAGCTGCGCAACAACACTATCGTGTTCATGTCCTTCGTGCGCCATTAACGAAGACGAAAAAACACCCACCATTAATGCACTTGCTATCGAAATACATTGTTTAATCATCAGTAAAATCCTTGTTAAAACAAAAAAATATAGTTCAAATTTATCATAATTCCCCTATGTTAGGCAGCTAATTTAAGCTCAAGAGACGACTTTTTTGTTATCTGCGATTAACCAACACAGCCCTGCTACAAACAATAACGGCCAAGCAATCATCAATGATCCGAATAAAAAAGCTAAAATAGTACCAGCCAGTGCCACCATCGCCGCGCCAACTAACCCCATCGTCACTAAAGCAACAATCGCAATAACAACGATAATAGCAACTAATGCACCAATGAGCTCTATACCTGTCCAGCTAATATCTGAGATCCATAGCGGAAACTGCCACACATCAAAGTGAATAATTGAACCGCTATTAATTAAAAACAACGCAACAATAACTAGGCACACGGCGAATGTTTTCATGCTACTCTCCTTACACTGCTTTTTCTTCAAGGCAACAGTGAGCAATTAAATAACCTAGCGCCACTGCAAACGGAAAACTTAAAAATAATAAAACAGTCACTAAGCGAGTAGACCATACCGGAAAGTCTAGTCGGTAAGCTAACCCACTACAGACGCCTGATATTTTTTTGTTAAGCGTATTTTTGTACCAACGACGGTGTGTATTAAAACTATTCATAACAATCTCCTTAAGCTGTTTGTTTATTAGCAGTATTTAAACTTGCTTTTAAACTAGCCAGTTCTGCATCAATTTTTTCATTTTTAACCAGTGACTCAATTTGCATAGCTGTATTGCTCGCAGTATCTGTGAGCTCATACGCTTCAACTTGCGACTCTACACTTTCAACGCGGCGCTCTATTTGCTCAAATCGTGATAAGGCAAAAGCCACTTTATCGCTTTGTAGTTGCGTATTTATTTTTGCCCTTGCTTCAACTACGTTTTCACGCTTTGTAAGTTGTGCTTGTTTTGCTTTTGCCTGCATCATTTTTTGTTGTAAGCGCTCGCAGTCTTCTGTGATTTTTACAATTGATTGCTGCAATGTTTCAAGCTGCGTTTGCAAGCACCCTATGCTTTGTTCAACTGTGTGTTTTTCGGCTAATACTGATTTAGCTAAATCGTCACGATTTTTTGCCACAGCATGCTCAGCTTTTAATTGCCAATTTGCGAGCGCTTGCTGTTTGTTACTTATTTGACGTTTAATGCTCTTTTCTTCACATAAAAGTGCAGCTGCCGTACTACGACACTCATTAAGCGCTTCTTGCATTTCAGTAAGCATCAAATTGAGTAACTTTTCTGAGTCTTCTGCTTTATCAAGCATAGCTACGATATTTGCTTGAATGACGTCGTTTACGCGGTTAAATATGCCCATGTTATTCTCCTGATGATTTTTATTTATACATCAACAGGATTCCAAGAGTTATGCCAACAACTTAAAATGGTTTTATTTTCATTAAATATCATGTGGTTAAGTTATTTTAAGTAGGTAAATTAATGACTCACCACTGAATGAAATTAAGTCGAATTGGCTAATAAATTAAACTTTTGACCAAAATTTGGGATCAAAAAAAGCCACCTGAGGTGGCTTTTTTCTATAAAGAGGATCTGTTATTCGGGTACGTAACTTAGTGCTTTATCCATAACACTCAAATCAGCTTGCTTGCCATGGCCATTTTCAGATAAATGGCGTCTAAAACCACGCGCACCGGGTTGTCCCTGAAAAATACCTAACATATGGCGAGCAACATGCCAAAAGTTAGCGCCTAAACGCATCTCTTCTTCAATGTAATCATACATAGAGCGCACAACATCATGACGTGTCTGAGTATTAGCAGCGTCACCATATATTTTTTCATCCACTTCATTTAGCATAAATGGATTGCTGTAAGCCTCTCGCCCAACCATCACTCCATCTATGTACTGTAAATGCTCAAGGCTTTGCTCAATGGTTTTAACACCGCCATTAATACTTAAATCAAGTTGTGGATAATCTTTTTTAAGCTGGTAAACGCGGGGGTAGTTAAGCTCAGGAACTTCGCGATTTTCTTTTGGACTCAATCCTTTTAGCCATGCCTTACGGGCATGAATAATAAAATCATCACAGCCTACTTTATGCGATGCTTCAATAAGCGCACATAAAAATTCATAGGAATCTTGCTCATCAATACCAATGCGCGTTTTTACCGTAACAGGAATACTGACTTCACTTTTCATTGCAGCAACACACTCTGCCACAAGCTCGGGCTCTGCCATTAAACAGGCACCAAAACGCCCATTTTGCACACGATCAGACGGACAACCTACGTTAAGGTTTATTTCATCATAACCGCGCTCACCTGCAAGCTTGGCACACTGTGCTAGCGCTTGCGGATCTGAGCCCCCCAGCTGCAGCGCTACTGGGCCTTCATGTTGATTAAAGTGCAAATAGTCACCACGGCCAAACAAAATAGCACCTGTGGTGATCATTTCAGTGTAGAGCACGGTGTGCTTTGTCATTTTACGATGAAACGTACGACAATGGCGATCAGTCCAATCGAGCATGGGGGCAACAGAAAAGCGTCGATTTAAAGTACGTTTATCCAAAATGTAGTCCTCAAAAATTTATAATTTAAGCACAGCTTAAAAGGCGCTGCATTTTACACAAAAGCCCCATGCGCAGCAATATTAAGCAAACACCTGCAAGCCAAAGTATTGTGCGATACCGTTTAAAATATTCGTTACTGCGACTGAGCTTAAAATTAACCCCATAATTCGACTAATAATACTTGCCCCACTATCACCTATTATTTTATGTACATGCGTAGCAAGTAATAACAAAATAAGTACCACCACTAAAACGGCCAGCATCATTGATGAGGTAATCATTTGTTCAACCCAGGTATATTCTTCATTACGCGTCATTAATACAGCACCTAACATAGCGCCTGGGCTTGCAATTGAGGGTATAGCCAGCGGAAAAATAGCGGTTTCAGTGCTATCGCGAACACTTTTAATTTCAGCTTCGGGTTTACTTTCACCAAACGTCATGGAGAGTGCAAAAATTAATAAGATCAACCCACCGGCTATTTGAAATGCCGATAGTGGAATCTCAATCACATTGAGTAATTGCTCACCGGCAACCACAAAAAACAACAGTACTAAAGCAGATACACCCACTGCTTTAAAAATCACTTTACGCTTAAACTTGTCGTCATCACCCCGAGTTACGGCGATAAAAACCGGAATTGTGCCGATTGGATCGATAACTGCAAAAAAGAAAATAAATATGGCTAATAGTTCATGCATTAATGAATACCTTTTCACAAAAGCGGTTAATAAAACGCTGCAACTACAATACAGTATGTTAGTATATCACGGCAAAGTAAGGATGAGAGAAGATGAATATAGAATCACTCGTAAGTAAAGCAAAACAAGTATGCGACAACCGTGGTGCGCGATTCACACCTATTCGCGAAAAGGTATTTCGTTTATTAGCAAGCGCTCAAGGTGGTGTGGGTGCATACGATTTGCTAGAGCAATTAAAAGTCACTGAAACAGGCGCAAAACCTGCGACAATTTATCGTGCTTTAGACTTTTTAGCAGAACTCGGTTTTATTCATAAAATTGAAAGCACTAACGCATTCATGTTGTGTCATCACTTTGATCATATTCATCCTGTTCAATTACTAATTTGCGATACATGTGGGTTTGTTAAAGAGCTGCATTCAACAGTAATTTCACATGAGCTCAATAACTTAGCAGCCGAAAGTGGCTTTGTAGTTTCTGGGCAAACCATAGAAGCACACGGTAAATGTGACGCTTGTCGAGCATAGCTGAGCGACTATAGCTATACTTTACGTATACCCTCTATCAGTACCAATTTAAGGATATATAATATGAATGTAGAGTTCATTAATCCCTTTTTATCTTCTTTGATGAATGTATTGAGCACCATGGCTCAAACTCAGTTAAAACCAGGTAAACCTCGCATTAAAACCGATGAAGTAGCCTGTGGTGATGTATCGGGATTAATTGGTATGGTCGGCCCCCAAACTCGCGGTTCATTTTCAATAACCTTCGACGAAAGTTTAGCGCTAACTATAATGGAACGTATGTTAGGTGAGCGACCTGACAGCGTAAATGAAGAAGTCACTGACATGGTCGGCGAAATAACCAATATGGTCACCGGTGGTGCTAAAAACCTATTAGGTGAAAAAGGCTATGACTTTGCCATGGCAACCCCCATTGTTGTGTCTGGTAAAAACCATACTATTACGCATAAAAGTGACGGCAAAAAAATTATTATGCCATTTACCAGTGATGCAGGTAATGCAAACATTGAAGTGAGCTTCGATAAGCTATGAGCTGGTCGCAAACCACGATTACATTAAAGCCTCGCTCGCGGGGCTTTCACTTAATTGATAACGACATACTGACTAAACTCCCACAGCTGAGCCAACTAAAAATAGGTTTATTACACTTATTTATTCAACACACCTCTGCCAGCTTAACCATTAATGAAAATGCCGATCCGACCGTGCGTATGGATATGGAAAGCCACTTCAATCAGTTTGTACCTGAGCGCCAGCCTTATTATCGTCATGACTATGAGGGCGATGATGATATGCCTGCTCATATTAAAACCAGCACTTTAGGTTGCGAGTTAACGATACCTATTAATGATGGTCAATTAGCGCTGGGGACTTGGCAAGGAATATACTTAGGCGAACATCGCGACCATGGCGGGGCTAGGCGTATTATTGCCACTTTGCAAGGCGAAACGTTTTAGAGCTAGGTTTTAGGTTTTATACCAATTCGCTTAATTAAGCGGTCTATTTTGAGGCAGGAAAAACAGGTTGATAGCTAGGCAAAAAATTCGCTATTTAGTTGTTCTAAATGAGAATTTTTTAACACAGATAGCGACACGTTTAGCCCCGCAAAATGATTGAGTATTATTGCGGATTGGTATTACAACACAGATCGTTCGCACCCATTGAGCACTTCAAATCTAATAAAAATTATATAAATTAAATTTATAATGATTAACGTGTGGATTATTGTTTGCTATTTAAAAATGAATATCTGGAAAGTAAATAAGATTGGAGCGGTACACGAGGCTCGAACTCGTGACCTCGACCTTGGCAAGGTCGCGCTCTACCAACTGAGCTAGTACCGCATTATATGAAGATTCTAGGTCCTAGGTTCTGTCAAAATTAAACCTTGTTCCTTTCGCCTTTCATCTTGAATCTTTATTTCTACTACAATTTCTTTTGGTGAGAAATTGGAGCGGCACACGAGGCTCGAACTCGTGACCTCGACCTTGGCAAGGTCGCGCTCTACCAACTGAGCTAGTGCCGCATTCAAAATAGTCAGTAATTTGTCCGTTGGTGCGCGACAGGGCGCGTCCTACATTCTGGCAACTGAGCTAGTGCCGCATTATATCAATTTTAACTTTTCATCTTGAACTACAATTTCTTTGGTGAGAAATTGGAGCGGCACACGAGGCTCGAACTCGTGACCTCGACCTTGGCAAGGTCGCGCTCTACCAACTGAGCTAGTGCCGCATTCAAAATAGTCAGTAATTCGTCCGTTGGTGCGCGACAGGGCGCGTTCAACATTCTGGCAACTGAGCTAGTGCCGCATTCAAAAGTCAAAGCTCAAACACACTAACCCCGCGGGGGTTATCGTCTTGAGCGGGGCAGGATTCTACAATAATTAGGGTGCTTTGCAAGTATTTTTTATAAATTAAAAAACTTTTCTCGGTAAACCTTTAATTCCATAATCGAATCTTTAATGTCGTCTAACGCTAAATGTGACCCTTTTTTATTCACTTGAGCCAATACATCTGGTTTCCAACGACGAGCAAGTTCTTTAATGGTACTTACATCTAAATTACGGTAATGAAAAAAGTCTTCAAGCTCACGCATATACTTATTCATAAAACGACGGTCTTGGCCAATCGAGTTACCACACATAGGTGAAGCACCCGCTGGTACCCATTGCTTTAAAAACGCGAGGGTTTGATCAACGGCATAAGCTTCATCGAAAGTACTTGCCTTACAACGCGCTGTAAGCCCTGATTTGCCATGCTGAGTTGTACACCACTCATCCATACCATCAAGTAGTTCATCACTTTGATGAATGGCAATGGTTGGGCCTTCGGCTAATATATTCAGATCAGCGTCAGTGACAACAGTTGCAATTTCAAGTATTTTGTCAGTCTCTGGTTCAAGTCCGGTCATTTCCAGATCGAGCCAAATTAAATTTGATTTATTAATAGTCATAATTACCTTAAACGGTGCTTTTCTTTAGATCCAACGCATTTCGATATATCATATTAGCATCAACCGTCGAGCTAAAGCTTTTTTTGGCAAACTCGGCATTTAACTCAGGTTATAGGCCTCAAGTGGCAAAACAGAAAAAATTAAGTAAAGGCCAATCCCGTAGGATCAAGGCTAATCATCAAAAGCGCTTATCAAATGCCGATACAAAACCGGCAAAAGTCGGCGCGCAAGAATGGCAAACAGATAATTTAGGTCAAGTGGAAAATGCGATTGTTATTAGCCGCTTTGGACAACATGCCGATGTAGAAACACAAAACGGTGATGTATTACGTTGTAATATTCGTCGTACCGTATCGAACTTGGTTTGCGGCGATGAAGTATTGTTTCGCCGTGCAAAAGTAAGTGAAGGTGATTTAGCGGGTGTTATTGAAGCAACTCAAGAGCGCCGTTCACAACTCACGCGCCCCGATTTTTATGATGGGGTTAAAGTGATTGCCGCTAACATTGATCAAATTTTAATGGTTTCAGCGGTACTGCCAGAGTTTACCCCGAGCATTATTGACCGCTATTTAATTGCCTGTGAAGACATGGGTATCGAACCCATTTTAGTACTTAATAAAATTGATTTAATTGATGAAGCTGGTTTAAACGAAATACAACAAATCCTCGACATTTACCGTAAGCTTAATTATCAGGTGCTGCTAGTTAGTAATATAACTGGCGAAGGCATTAATGAGTTAAAAGAAGTACTTGCGGGCAAAAATAATATTTTTGTTGGTCAAAGTGGCGTGGGTAAATCTACCTTAGTTAACACTGTACTGCCAGATGCTGAAATTTTGACTAAAGAAGTGTCTGAAAACAGCGGGCTTGGCCAGCACACCACCACGGTATCGCGCCTTCATCATTTACCGAGTGGGGGTAATTTAATTGACTCACCGGGAATTCGTGAATTTGGCCTATGGCATTTAGATGTTGAACGCGTCACTTGGTGCTTTAAAGAATTTAGAGAATTTATAGGCGGATGCCGGTTTAGAGATTGTAAACATTTAAACGATCCGGGCTGTATAATTAAACAAGCGGTAGCCGATGGCGATATTTCAAAATTACGCTTTGAAAGCTACCACCGTATTTTAGAAACCATGGCCGATGGCCGTGCAGGCGCTCGTGCGCCCCGCGTATAATAAGGGAATAACCTGTGAGTTTAGATAAATTTAAAATCGCCATGCAGTATGCCATGCCAAAACACTTTATTTCTCGTGTGGTAGGTAAACTTGCTGCAGCAAAAGCCGGTGCGTTAACAACCACATTAATTAAATTATTTATTAAACAATATAAAATAGATATGAGCGAAGCTAAATATTCAGATCCGGCTCATTACAAAAGCTTTAATGAATTTTTTACCCGTCCATTGAAAGACGGTGTGCGTCCTATGGTTGAAGATGACGATATTATTATTCACCCAGTAGACGGCGCAATTAGCCAACTAGGCGACATTGTTGATGGTCAACTTATTCAAGCTAAAGGCCACGATTACAGCTTACAAGCATTGTTAGGTGGCTCACAAGACGACACAACCCCATTTTTAGGCGGTAAATTTGCAACTATTTACTTAGCCCCAAAAGATTACCACCGTATTCATATGCCAATTGATGGCACGCTAAGCAAAATGATTTATGTACCGGGCGATTTATTTTCAGTAAACCCACTTACCGCTCAAAACGTACCAAATTTATTTGCCCGTAACGAGCGTGTAGTGGCTATTTTTGAAACTGAAATTGGCCCGCTAGCTATGGTTTTAGTAGGCGCAACCATTGTTGCCAGCATAGAAACTATTTGGGCTGGCACAGTGACTCCACCAGCTGGCAGTGATGTGTTTAGCTGGAACTACCCAACTAAAGGCGAAAACGCGATCACCCTTAAGAAAGGGGAAGAAATGGGTCGCTTTAAATTAGGCTCAACAGTTGTACTTGCATGGGGTGCGAACAAAGCAGAAATATTAGACGATCAACTCCCAGAGGTAGTTACTCGTTTAGGCACTGCCTTTGCAAAAATTGATGATTAATAGGTAGTGTCAGTTCGAGCTTAAAAAACACCGCGTTTATTTTCAATAACCGCGGTGTTCTTTTCTTGTAGACGGAGAGCTTACTCACGTTAAAAGCCAAGCTTTTCATTACTCATACCCGCCACACTCTTTACACGCTAAATCCTTAGTCATCTTAAAATGCTGTTGCTTTAAGCTTAATGCGTCAAACGTTATAAACACATTCCCTTTAAAATGACCTAACAACATATTGAGGGTTAATTGTGCCTGCATTGACCCAACAATCCCAAGTAAAGGGCTAATTACCCCGGCATTACTACAATTTATAACCGGTGCATCGCTACTTTGAGGGAAAACACAGCCGTAACATGGGCTGTCACTTTGTCTAAAATCAAACCCCATTAATTGCCCTTGAGTTGCCAGCGCAGCCCCTGTAATTAAGCGAGTGTTATTAGCAATGCAATAGCGATTTACCGTGTATCGAGTCGCAAAGTTGTCAGAGCAATCAAGTACTATGTCGGCGTTTTTTAAGAGCAACGCACTGTTGGTATCATCCAGCTTTTGAGTGTGGGTTATTATATTTATTTGATTGTTAAGGCTCGCAAGCACCTTTCCAGCCGCGCGAACTTTGTTTTGCCCCAAATGATTTACTTTATAGAGCACTTGGCGTTGCAAGTTAGACAGCTCAACTACATCGTCATCAATTAAAATAAGCGACCCAATGCCAGCTGCCGCTAAATACAGCAGCGCAGGACTACCTAAGCCACCTGCACCAACTACGGCAACCGTTGAACGTTTCAGCATTAACTGCCCGTCAAGCCCCACTTCATCAAGTAATATGTGGCGGCTATAACGCAAGATTTCTTTGTCATTTAACGTTTGCAACGTATCAGTCATGTTTCGTATTAATCGCGGTTTGCAGTGATCTAATTGCTGAAACATGATCAGGCGCTTCACTAATGGCACGTACCACAGCTACGCTACCAACCCCCGTATTTGCTACTTCAGTTGCGCGGCTTAAATCAATACCGCCAATAGCGACTGTAGGGTAACTCTGCATAAGCGGTACAAATTTATTGAGCTTTTCAAGCCCTTGTATTTGCCCTGTCATGTCTTTGGTCGTCGTTGGGTAAATAGCACCAAACGCCATGTAGCTTGGGCGATAATTATGCGCGCGTAGCATTTCATAAAACCCATGGGTAGAGAGACCAAGTCGCAGGCCTGCTTCTTTTATAGCAACTAAGTTTGCACTCTCTAAGTCTTCTTGCCCTAAATGCACCCCATAGGCGCCATGTTTGATGGCAAGTTGCCAGTAATCATTTATAAATACCTGCGCATTATACTGCTCACCCAAGGTGACCGCTTTGGCAATCAGTTCATCTAGCTCATTCTGCGTTTTATTTTTAACACGAAGCTGAGCTGTTTTAATTCCTTGCTGTAAGCACTTTTCTAGCCATTCAATGCTATCAACCACACCATAGAGGCCAAGCTTTTTACTTTCACAGGCTGCAAAATCAGCAGCCATATTAAAATCAAGCGGCACATCAAAATCCAACTCATCACCTAACCAGCTACCCGGTTCAATCACCTGAGGGTAATGCGCTAAATCGGTAGGAAACTGCGTTTGTGCGACCGGCCCTATGCCCTCGCCATAGCGAACTGATTGCTTTAAACCTTGGTTTATATAGGCTTTAGCTAAAATAAACGCATCTTTTAACGGGTAGTCTTTTGCAAGACACGCAGCAATTACCGACGCCATACTGCACCCTGTACCATGGCTATGAGGAACTTGAATTTTTTCATTACCTAGCCAATAGTCTTCACCGTTTTGTGTGCAGTAATCAATGCAATACCCGCTTGGGTAATCCCAATGTCCGCCTTTAATCACCACCGCTTTTGCGCCCCACGCCATCAGCTTACTCGCCGCTTCTTTAATCGCTGCAGGGCCAATTAAATACACACCCGTTAATAACTGTGTTTCGTGGGTATTTGGGGTAATTACATCCACCAGCGGTAATAAACATTCTTTTATCGCGCTTACGGTGTCTTCTTCTGTTAGTAAGTCACCGCTTGAGGCAATAGCCACAGGGTCATACACAATAACCGGCGGGGTTGGCCATTTGGCTTTGTAATGGCTTATGTGCTCACTAATTAACTGAATTTGCTGCACATTGGCAAGCATGCCAATTTTTATCACTTTGGCTTTCATGTCTTTTTCAAGTGCAAGCAACTGGGACTCAATAATATCGGTAGACACTGCATTAATGGCCTCTACACCTAAGCTATTTTGAGCGGTAAGCGCGGTGATTGCTGTACAACCATGCACACCAAAACTTTGCATTGCCTTAATATCGGCTTGAATACCCGCGCCGCCGCCAGAATCAGAGCCAGCAATTGTCCACACTACGTTTATCATATTTTTATTTCCTTACTGCTGATGCCAAAATGGCATACCCATTGTTGGGGTTGAGGGGGTTGCAACGTCTTTTTCGGGCATTGCTTTGGCATTGTATGCAAAGCGCCCTGCCTCTACCGCAGCTTTAAATGCACGGCTCATAGTCACTGGGCAACCCGCCCCTGCAATGGCTGAATTTAATAATACCGCATCATACCCTAATTCAAGTGCTTGGCAGGCATGCGATGGTAAACCTAACCCGGCATCAACAATTAATGTTGTATTAGGCAGGCGTTCTCTAATGGTTTTTAAATTATAACTATTTAACAATCCTTTACCGGTGCCAATAGGCGCGCCCCACGGCATTAGCACCTCACAGCCTAATCCATTCAAGCGCTGACACAGCACTAAATCATCAGTGCAATAAGGCAGTACTTTAAACCCATCATCAATCAATATTTTTGTGGCTTCAAGTAATGCAAAGGGATCGGGCTGTAAATTATAGTCATCGCCTATTAATTCAAGTTTTATCCAATCGGTAGCAAATACTTCTCGGCACATTTTAGCTAGGTTAATAGCCTCTTTGACGCTGTGGCATCCGGCAGTATTAGGCAGTATTTTTAAACCGGTGTTTTTAATTAATTGCCAAAAATCATTCCCTGCCGCCGCGTTTTGTTGTCGCCTAAGTGACACGGTGACTATCTCAGCACCTGAGGCTTTAATTGATTGCGTCATTATATCTGGTGACGGATATAACGCAGATCCAATTAACAAGCGACTATTGATTGGCTCACCATAAATTGTTAAACAGTCTTTGCTTTGCATAGCACTATCCACCTTGGATAGGTGACAATAACTCAATACTGTCACCTTCATTTATAACAACGTGGCTATGGCGACTCTGAGGAATAAACTCTCCATTTACAGCCACGGCATAAGGCGCCATTGCACCCACGTTTTTTACTATTTCCAGCAGCGCATGGCTAGTCACATTTAAAGGCTCACCATTAATTGTAATGTTCATTTAATACTCACTCTATTTGCGATAATGCTTGTGCCACAAGCGCGGGTGCCAACATATAGCCGTGGCGATACAAGCCATTGATACTGATAACCTTGCTCGTTTTTTTTACCTGTGGGCGATTATCGCTAAACGCTGGGCGTAAGCCTGTTTGAATATTTAATAATCGCGCTTCGGCAAAGCCACTATGAACAGTGTAGGCCGCCGATAATAGTTCAAGGGTTGAGCGCACAGTTGCAGGACCTGTATCTTGCGATTCGATCTCCGTTGCCCCTATGACATATTCATGATTAGGTTTAGGTGCAATATAAATAGGGTAACGCGGATGCATTAATCGCACAGGCCGCGTTAAGTTAACCTCAGGGGCGTATAACCTTGCCACTTCCCCGCGCACACCTCGAAGTGGCTGATCTTGTTTGGCTCCAAGCCCTCTGCAATCAATAATGTAATCAAACTCTCGATTATTGACTTTGTCATCAAAAATACTGACGCGTTGATTAAACACAAACTTTACTTTGCGCTTATTTAGCAACCTAAAGCTGGCTTTATAAAAGGCTTGGTTATCTATTTGCGCTTCACCGGGTAAAAATAGCCCTTGATTAAAACGCCCTGTAAGCTCAGGTTCTAAATCCGCTATTTGCTGCGTATTCACCGCTTTGGCACTAAAATTTAGTAACGGCTTTATTCGCTGTGCAAAACTTTGTAAGTCACCTTTATCCTGCGGGTGAGCAACCACTAAGGTGCCCTGCTGTTGAAAGAACACCTCACTGTTTAACTCATCTAAAATAGCAGGCCAGCGAGCAATAGAATCTACTCCCAATAGCGCTAAATCATGTTCACACATAACCGATTCAGCTAGCGGTGCCAGCATAGCCGCCGCCACTTTACCCGCACTATTTTGGGTATGCTCATCATCAGCTTCAAATACAGTAATACGGTGCTGCTTACTTAACTCAAGCGCCGCCAACCGCCCCGCTAAACCAAATCCCACCACAGCAATGTCATAAAACATAAACACTCCTACATTTAGCTGCGGGTCTCTGGCTTCGAGCAACAAGATGTTAAGATAAACATTTCGCTACTCGATGCTCGCAACTCGCAACCTATTTTATATTGCTTTATGGTAAATCTCTGAGCCTGTTTGCTTAAACTCTTCAGATTTAGCTTTCATCTCGGCCTCTACATCAACCATTTTGATTTCAATGGCATCACCCACGTTATTAGGATCAATACCGCGCGCTTCTAGATCTTTGGCGTAGTCACGTACTTCTTGGGTTATTTTCATCGAACAAAATTTAGGGCCACACATGGAGCAAAAGTGGGCTACTTTACCTGATTCTTGTGGCAGTGTTTCATCATGGTATTCACGAGCGCGAACAGGGTCTAAACCAATGTTGAATTGGTCGTGCCATCTAAATTCAAAGCGTGCTTTTGATAGGGCGTTGTCTCGCTCTTGTGCACCGGGGTGACCTTTGGCTAAATCGGCGGCATGAGCGGCAATTTTGTAGGTGATAAGGCCTTCTTTAACGTCTTCTTTATTTGGCAAACCTAAATGTTCTTTCGGTGTTACATAACACAGCATGGCACAGCCATACCAAGCTATTTGCGCAGCCCCAATCCCTGAGGTTATATGGTCGTACCCCGGTGCAATATCAGTGGTGAGTGGGCCTAAGGTATAAAAGGGCGCTTCATCACAATGTTTAAGTTGCTCTTCCATATTGGCTTTGATCATATGCATAGGCACATGCCCTGGGCCTTCTATGAACACTTGTACATCATGCTTCCAAGCTATTTTAGTCAGTTCGCCTAAGGTACGAAGCTCACTAAATTGCGCTTCATCGTTAGCATCAGCAATAGAGCCTGGGCGAAGGCCATCGCCTAATGAAAAACACACATCGTATTGTTTTAAAATTTCACAAATATCTTCAAAATGCGTGTATAAAAAGTTTTCTTTGTGATGCGCTAGGCACCATTTAGCCATAATAGAGCCACCGCGCGATACAATGCCTGTTACGCGTTTTGCTGTCATAGGCACATAGCGCAGCAGTACACCAGCATGAATAGTAAAGTAATCAACACCTTGCTCGGCTTGCTCAATCAGGGTATCGCGAAATATTTCCCAGGTGAGGTCTTCTGCTACGCCATTTACTTTTTCAAGGGCCTGATAAATGGGTACAGTACCAATAGGGACTGGCGAATTACGCACTAGCCATTCGCGGGTTTCGTGAATGTAGCGCCCAGTTGATAAATCCATTACGGTGTCGGCACCCCAACGGGTTGACCACACCATTTTTTCAACTTCTTCCTCAATGGATGAACCAACTGATGAATTACCAATATTGGCATTTACTTTAACTAAAAAGTTGCGACCAACAATCATAGGTTCGGTTTCTGGGTGATTAATATTGTTAGGTAAAATAGCGCGACCACGCGCTATTTCAGCACGCACAAATTCAGGAGTAATAAACTCAGGAATACTCGCGCCAAACGATTCCCCTTTATGTTGTGCCGCGAGAAGCTCTTCACGTATTTGCGCACGCCCCATGTTTTCACGTATCGCTACATATTCCATTTCTGGGGTAACTATCCCTTGGCGGGCATAGTGCATTTGCGTTACGTTTTTACCCGCTTTTGCACGGCGAATTTTTGGTAAATGCTCAAAGCGAATATGATCAAGCCCATCGTCAGCCATACGCTGCTGCGCAAACTGTGAGGTAACTGACTCAAGTACTTCAGTATCACCACGGCTTTCAATCCACTGCTCACGGTATTTATCAAGCCCTTTACGTACATCTAATTCAAAATTAGGATCGGTATACGGGCCAGATGTATCGTAAACACGCAGCGGCTCATTTGACTCATACACGGGGTTTTCATCTGTGCCACCTATGAATGTATCGCTTAATGTTATTTCGCGCATACCCACACGCACGCCTTGCAGGCTTCCTTCAACATACACTTTATGAGAGCTTGGAAATGGTTGACCCGTTAGGTTATAAATATAGTCAGATGCAGCAGCACGAGTTTCTCGGCGCGACGATTTTTTTGTAGTGTTTGACATGACTTACCTCATTGCTTAAGGGTTGTCTTGCCAGATATTCCGATGGAATAGAGAAAGATCGTAAAGTAGCTTTATGCCACTTTGCAGCCTAAATTGACGGGTTTGATGTTGTTGTACGCATAAAAAAAGACGCACAAGCGTCCCGTTTAGGCAGCTTGTTCCCTACGCAGGTATTAACCTGATCAGGTTCACGGATCCCGCTTTCGCGATCTCAGCCTAAATAAAACTTAGGCACTCCGACAAGTAGTTAAATTGTTCGTTGATTTGATAATGTTTTAATCAAATCTGCTATGAGTGTACGCCAGTTGAAAATTCCCCGCAAGGGGCTGTTTTTCAAAATGTGTAAAATTTACTTAGGGATAAACACAAATTTTTGCTCGCCTTGCATCACCAATTTTTGGTCTTGCAGGTTAAGCTCGGCACCTTGCTTAAGCGCTTGTAAAAACTGCTGTTCAAACTCATCCAGTTCAGGGCCGCATGATTTGCGTGTCATACCTAATTTACTTACGCTCAAGCTGCTATCTTCAAGCGAACCTTCACCAAAAAACTTATTGCATCCGGCAAAGCCATTTATTTGTAGCGCTTCTATAAAGCTCATTGATGCTTTAAAAGATGCGGGAATGGCCAAACCATCAACCTTTGATAATTGCCATTGTGTATATTTTAGCTGCTCAGTGGTAACTGTCCCTGTTGATGCGCAACCAACACATAAACCGATTACAAGCATCGGTATTGCTGCTAATTTCATGTTACTACTAACTTATTGTCTAATTAGTGTAATAGTATCAATATTTGTCAGGTTTATCCGTTAAAAATGCATGTTTTAAATGTAAATTTTTGTTCTAAGCTAGTTTAAAAGCAGTGCTATTTGGAATTATGCAATTGCTTGGAATAAGTTATCTATCTGTGGTGGTAAAAATGGACGACCTTTCTCGTTAACCGACGTACCTATTACTAAGGCATTGAGCATCACTTTTTCGTCTAATTTGCGAACTACCGTTTGTTTAAACGCAAATTTAAGGCGACTAATGCGTACAGGCTCTACTGCTACATAAAATTCATCCGCTGGCTTTAAAGACTGCTTGTAATCCATTTCACTGCGAAGTACCACTAAGTTAATTTTATCTTTGGCAAGTTGTGCAAAATCAACACCCTGTGCGTATAAAAACTCATGACGAGCGTGCTCCAGATAATTAAAATAAACACTATTATTTACAATACCTTGTAGGTCACACTCGTAGTCACGCACTTTAAAGTCTACTTTAAAGGTCATATTAGTAATCCAAATTATTTAACGTATAATTGCCGCGTTTATAGCACAAGTGTTGAAATAATTGCTACCATACAAGTCCCTAAAATGGAGTTAAGTAACCTAATGAATTTACGTTTGTCTTTAATTACAGCCACGTTATTACCACTATTCGGTGCCCCAATCTACGCCAATGCAGATGACACCGACCTAGAGAAAATCATTGTTACTGGTGACTTTCAAAAAGAAAGCATTCAAACGTTAAGTGCCAGCGCAAGTTTATTTTCTGAAGATGAAGTAAATCTCAGAGGGGCTACTTATTTAGATGAAATGCTAGCAAGCGCTGCAAATGTGAATTTTGCTTCAGGCGCCTCGCGCGGACGTTATATTCAAATTAGAGGGGTGGGACTTCGTTCACAATTCGTCGACCCAATTAACCCATCTGTCGGTTTAGTGATTGACGGTATAAATTATTCTGGCCTTGGTGGCAGCTCATTATTATTTGATATTGACCAAGTAGAAATTTACCGTGGTCCACAAGGTACACGTTTTGGCGCCGATGGCATGGCGGGTATGATTCAAATGCAATCAGCTAATGCTACCAACGATCCTAGTTTAAAATTACATTTAGGTGCTGGCACTTATAACAGCCATGAAGCAGGCGTTGCTGCTAGCACAGGTTTAACCGATGATACCAGTACACGCGTTAGCTACTTTCGCAGAAAATCTGACGGTTACGTAAACAACCTCTATTTAAATGATGAAACACAAAATCAAGATGAACAAGTTGCCCGCTTTAAATTAAATAGCCAACTCACAGCTCATTTAAATTCAGAGCTAAACCTGCACTATATCGATGTCAATAACGGTTACGATGCATTTACCCTTGATAATTCTCGCAACAGTCTTGCTGATCAACCGGGCGAAGATAACCAACAAAGCTATGCTGTTGGCCTTAATAATACTTACACCGGTTTTGACGCCTTTGATATGAGCTTAAACCTTTCAGCCATTGATACTGAGCTTTTTTATAGTTTTGATGAAGACTGGGTATGTAACGATACAAGTAAGCCGCAATTATGTGCTGCCGGTCTGCACCCAGATGGTTATAGCTCAACAGATATTTATAGCCGCGATCGTGATGATCAAGCGCTCGATCTGCAGTTTAATGGCAAAACAGGTAATTGGGTGGCGGGTATTTACTATCAAAACCGCGATGTTGACCTTGAGCGTCAATATACATGGTTAGCCAATCCATTTGCCTCAACCTATGAAACCAATAACATGGCAGCTTATGGCCAATTAGCCACAGCAATAGGCCCAAAAACTACGCTTATTACCGGTTTACGTGTTGAGCAATATCAAGGTGATTACACAGATAGTAACGGTTTTATTGAAGAAACTGACGATATTATGCTCGGTGGCAAGGTTGCACTTGAATACCAAGTTATTGACCGCACCATGATTTATACCAGTATCACGCGCGGTTACAAAGCCGGTGGGATTAATTCAGAAGCGCTAGCAAAAGCAAAAGATGAAGGGTTAAGTTTAGATGCTGATTTTTTCAAACAGCATACTAGCTTTGATCCAGAGTACTTATGGAGTGGTGAGTTTGGTGTTAAAGGCAGCTCATTGGATGATAAGTTTACCCTGCGTTTAGCTGCATTTTATATGCACCGTGACAATATTCAATTAAAGTCGTGGCAAGTATCAGACCAACAATTTACCGGTTATGTCGCCAATGCCAGCTCTGGCAGTAACTATGGCCTTGAAATTGAAGGCAGCTATCAACTAACACCAAACTTATTTATTACCGGAAGTGCCGGATACTTAGACACTAAAATTAATGACTTTGTTACTAAATCTGGTTTAAATCAAGACGGTCGTGAGCAAGCACAAGCGCCTAAATATCAATATGCATTTAGTGCACGCTACAATGTTACTGATGAGTTATATGCTATGTTAGGTGTTGAAGGTAAAGATGATTATTACTTCTCCGATAGCCATAATGCACAAGCTCCAAACACAAACTTAGTGAATGTAAGCCTTGGTTACGAAGCCGATATGTGGGCTGTACGCGCATGGGCACGTAATGTGTTTGATGAAACCGTTCCAACTCGCGGTTTTGAATTTGGCAACAACCCGTTAGATGGTTACGCAACCCAAACTTACACACAATTAGGCGAGCCTCGCGTAGCCGGTGTTACGTTTACGCTTAATTTGTAATACTGCGACCAGTTGTCAGTTCGAGAATAAAAAAACACCGCGTTTAATGCAAACGCGGTGTTTTTTATCTGATAGCTGACCGCTTTAAGCTATTAGCTGCTTTAAGCTCTTGCCACATCAAACGCAATCACCTCTTTTATTTTTTGCTTATTGGTTGCTAGCATCACTAATCTATCAATTCCCAATGCAACCCCCGCACATTGCTCTAAACCATGCTCTAATGCGGCAATTAAACGCGTATCCATAGGTACTTGTTTTAAGCCACTAGCAGCGCGGTAGGCGTTATCTTGGTTAAACCTTTTTGCTTGCTCTTTGGCATTGGTGAGTTCATTAAAGCCGTTGGCTAACTCCATATTTTTATAATAAAGCTCAAAGCGCCCTGCAACTCGCTGATCGTGCCCACAGATTTGTGCAAGCGCCGCTTGCGATGCGGGAAAGTGATACACAAAACAGGGGATGTCTTGACCAATAGTCGGCTCTACTTTCATACAAAATAATAATTGCAGTAAGGTATCTTTATGAGTCTCGTTTTTAGCAATATCAGCAAAGCCATGTTCGCATGCGAGTTGTTGTAACTGCGTGATAGAGGCAGTTAATGGATCGACCCCTAGCGTGCGTTCAAATGCGTGTTGGTAGGTAATCCGCTCTGCAGGCGCAACCTCAAGAATAAGCTGCATCAACTCATCTATTTCATCCATTAAAGCAAATTCGTCAAACCCAGGACGATACCATTCGAGCATTGTAAATTCAGGGTTGTGATGACTGCCCGCTTCTTCATTTCTAAATGCCTTACAAAGCTGGAAAATAGCGCCTGAGCCGGCCGCTAACAAGCGTTTCATCGCAAACTCTGGAGATGTTTGCAAAAACAGGGGAAGCCCACCAGCATGACCTGGGCCGACAAATGTAGTATCAAAGCTGGCTAAATGCACATCGGTTACACTGGCAGCACTTAAACTTGGTGTTTCGACTTCCATTACATTACGAGCATAAAAGAATTCACGAATGCTGCGCATAATCGCTGCTCGTTGCTTGAGTGTATCTATGCTGGCACTCGGCGCCCAAAGATCTGCTGACATATTTTCTCCAAAAAAAATCCCAGCTTAAGCCGGGATTTAATTAATAAGGCGTGTTACAGCTTACTTAACACGACTTACGTATTCACCATTGCGAGTGTCTACTTTAATTACTTCGCCAATTTGTACGAATAATGGAACACGTACTACAGCACCTGTGCTAAGCGTTGCTGGTTTACCACCCGTGCCTGCTGTATCACCTTTAAGGCCAGGGTCGGTTTCAGTGATCTCAAGCTCAACAAAGTTTGGTGGAGTTACAGCAATTGGGCTGCCGTTCCATAATGTAATAGTACATACATCGTTTTCAACTAACCATTTGCCAGCATCGCCCAGTGCTTTTTCATCAGCAGCGATTTGTTCAAATGTTTCGTTGTTCATGAAATGCCAAAATTCACCGTCTGTGTATAGATACGCTAAATCGGTATCCATTACATCAGCACCTTCAACCGATTCACCCGATTTAAAGGTTTTTTCAAGTACCTTGCCAGAGATAAGCTTACGGATACGAACACGGTTAAACGCTTGGCCTTTACCCGGTTTTACCATTTCATTTTCTAAGATACTGCAAGGCTCGCCGTCCATCATAATTTTTAGGCCGCCCTTGAACTCGTTGGTGCTATAATTCGCCATCGTTTCCTCTATTTATATTTTTCGAGTAATCTACGTGCCAATGATACAAAGAAATGAAGCAAATTTGCATAAAAACTGGCAAAAAGAATTAGCAAATGTAGTTACCTGCCCAAAAGTGTTGCTAGAAATGGTTGGTTTATCGAGCCAAGTCCATGAAAACGACATAAAAGCTCGTAGCTTGTTCCCTGTTCGTGTGCCATTGCCTTTTATAAAAAAAATTCGTCACGGCGATGCAAATGACCCTTTATTGCTGCAAGTTATGCCCCGCCATCAAGAGTTTTTAACTAAATCGGGGTTTAATAAAGACCCGTTACTTGAGCAAGATAACAATCAACCGGGTCTGTTACATAAATATAAATCGCGTGTTTTAGTCATGTTTAAAACCGGTTGTGCTGTAAATTGCCGCTACTGCTTTAGACGCCATTTTCCTTATCAAGAAAACCAACTGAATAAACGTAGTCTTATTGATGCATTGAGCTATATAAAATCGGATAAAAATATTAACGAAGTGATTTTAAGTGGTGGCGATCCACTAATGGCCAAAGACGATGCTATTAGCTGGTTTTTAGATGAGCTTGAGCAAATACCACAAATTAAACGCATGCGCATACACAGCCGCTTGCCCGTGGTTATTCCTGCACGTATTACTGAACAATTATGTGAAAGATTAGCAAAGTCACCATTAAAAATTATATTCGTTAATCATATTAACCATGCAAACGAAATAGATAATGACTTTAAAAATGCCATGAACATGCTCAAAAAAGCAGATGTGCTACTGTTAAACCAGGCGGTTATTTTAAAAGATGTGAACGATACAGTTGATGCGCAAATAAACTTAAGTGAAGCACTATTTGATGCGGACGTACTGCCTTATTATTTACACTTACTGGATAAGGTAGAAGGCGCAAGTCATTTTGATATTGACGAACAACAAGCAATAAAAATTCAGGCCGAGCTACTAAAAGCCCTGCCTGGATTTTTGGTGCCTAAACTAGTTCGGGAAATAGGAGGTCAAAAAAGTAAAACCCCTATCGACCTCAAATTAGTTTAAACATAAACGTTTACATTATTCCCAAGTGTTGCAGTGACCGACTTAGCCGGTGTTTGCGCACTTGAAGATTGTGTAGCACCTTCAATAAGTGCCAGTGCAGCGGCACCATCAGCTTGCTGTTGCTTTTTAGATAAAGCAGCAGTTAATACTTCTGCGCCTTGGCCTGCACCAGGCATTGTAGGTAGATTTCCACCTGATATATTCATAACTCACACCTGACTTTTAACTGTAATACACGTATTATAGTCGCTGAATTGGTAAATTACTTTACCAACCCACTTAAGTATTTATCGGCAACATTGCACTAAGCTTTAGGAAAACCATGGATTCTATAATTGAACAACTCAACGCCAACTTAAAAATTGTTTACCGTCAGGCACTTGACGCTGACAAAAAACTCGATGAGTTACAACAGCAAGGTCACGGAAAATTTAAAGCCTTATTTGCCGAGGACGCTGGATTTAGTTTCGAAGCTAAACGTTTTAAGCCTTATGTGTTAGACGTTGCCGCTGATGTAGAAAGCTTATCGAGCGACGGTTTGGATGAAGAAAAACTAAAACAAGCGGTTATTAAACTACAAAATTTACTAACGCTGTTAGCGACCTTTAAATAAAAATTAGCGACTTACTTGCAAAGCATCTACCAAAGTAGATGCTTTGCATTATTAGCTAGATACGCGGTAAAATTTGCTCACCAAACCACTCTGTTAATAAGCGTTTTTCATAGTAAAATGCTTCGTCTCGACCCATTTTAATTTTATCCATAAAGCCCATATCTTTTAAGCTCACGTTGTCTTCTTGTGCGACAACACCACTTTCATTACTGAGCACATAGTTAAATTCAATCCGTGGAAAGTGAATGGGTTTAACCACCCGAATTTCGTTAACACCGCCATAGCGCACGTCACCAGCTAAATCTAAATCGGTTACTTCAATTTTTAAACTATAATTTTTAGGAAGCTGCTCACTGAGCTTTGCAAAGTGCTCATCAATATTTTTGGCAATTTGCTTATGGTATGAGCCTTTAGTTTGGTTTGATGGGCGTACATCGCGATAATCATTAAAGTCATGCCATTTAACTTGTGCCTCACCCGCGCAAACAACACTCGGTAGTGCAATAAATATCAACATTGCTATTTTTTTAACTGAGTTCATACGTTTCTCCAACGAGTATGCTGATCATTATAATCAACTAAATATTTTACAAATTGCTATACCTTACTTTAGCAATTACATATGAACTATAACTTAATCTTTCTACTGCGGTGTTATTAAAATTGCACAAAATGTAATCAAAAGTATAGCTTGCGATGTTACGATTGCAAAACAAACAAAATAATACATGTAAAAGCTCAGTATTTATGGTGAAATTAACTTAATTGAACAGAGGTTTCCAAGGAGCATTCATGGCAATTTTAGTAACCGGTGGCGCAGGCTATATTGGCTCACACACCGTTTTAGAACTTTTACAGCAAGGCAGCGACGTTATCGTGATTGATAACTTAAGTAACTCCTCTGAAGAGTCACTTGAAAGAGTGAAAAAAATAACTGACAAAGCAATTACTTTTTATCAAGGTGATATTTTAGATAAACCCTTTTTAGACTCGGTATTTGCCAAGCATACCATCGAAAGTGTGATTCATTTTGCTGGCCTAAAAGCCGTGGGCGAATCAGTCGTAAAACCCATTGAGTATTATCAAAATAATGTACAAGGTACACTAACACTGGTTGATGCTATGCGTGATGCAGGTGTATTCAAACTGGTATTTAGCTCATCCGCCACTGTATACGGCGACCCAGCAAGCTTACCAATACGCGAAGACTTCCCCGTTGGCGGTACAACCAATCCATATGGTACGTCTAAACTAATGGTTGAAATGATGTTACAAGATATCGCTAAATCAGATGAGCGCTTCGCGTTTGCTATTTTGCGCTACTTTAATCCTGTCGGTGCACATGAGTCAGGTTTGATTGGTGAAGACCCTAATGGTATTCCTAATAATTTATTGCCTTTCATTTCACAAGTTGCAGTTGGCAAATTAAAGCAACTTGCTGTATTTGGCGACGATTATGATACGGTTGATGGTACTGGCGTTCGTGATTACATTCACGTTGTAGATTTAGCCCTAGGGCATTTAAAAGCACTTGATAAAATAGCCGCAGAAACCGGTGCGCTTGTTTATAACCTTGGTACAGGTAACGGCTATTCAGTATTACAAATGGTCAATGCGTTTATTAAGGCTAGCGACCAAGCAATCCCTTATGCGGTGTCACCTCGTCGCCCAGGTGATATTGCAGCCTGTTATGCTGCGCCAGAAAAAGCCCTTAGTGAACTAGGTTGGCAAGCTGAGCGTGGTATTGATGTCATGATGCAAGATACTTGGCGCTGGCAATCAAATAATCCAAATGGATATAAGTCATAAAGGCTTCTTTAAGTTATCAGCTTAAAATTAAAACACCGCATTTAAATTAAATGCGGTGTTTTAATGTTGTACTTACCAATTTTGCATTTCTACAATCCGTGACTGGGTTCGCGCATATTCAAAACATAACTTTTTACCTTGGTATAACTCGTTTATGTCGGCCTGGGCATTAATTACTAGTAATTTGTGGCAATCGTAAAACTCATCGACTAAGGCAATAAAACGCCGTGCTTCATCATCGAGCGTATGCTCACCCAATTGCTGCTTTTCTCGCTGATAGCTATCTTCTATACCATGCACAATAACCTTACCGGTTGCTTCTTTGCCCATTATTGGCACATTCGCGATATATACTACCGAAAACTGTTCTGCTAAAAACATATAGTCATTGGCGCTGCGAGGACCTGCGCACAGTGCCATAAAATCAATCAGTAGTGCATCGTTAGTTTTTAATAAATAGGGAAGTGCTCGGCCATGCACAGTCATTGTATTATCACGCGTTGCTTGAGGGTATGCGGATAAAAACCCAGCCTCAAATTCAGCATCAGGCAAGTTAATAAAATAATGACGACTGCTTCTACCGTACCTGAAGCGGTGGTCTTCCTCCCCCGCTACGTTAATTACATGACAATGCGCATTTATTAAATCGATAGTTGGTAAAAATCGCGCGCGTTGCAAACCGTTGTAATAAAGTTGCTCGGGTTTTGCGTTAGAGGTTGCGACTAGTACCACGCCTTGTTCAAACAAAGCGTTAAATAACCGAGCCATGATCATGGCATCACCAATATCACTAACAAAAAACTCATCAAAGCACAGTACCTTTATCTCTTTGGCCCACTGTTTAGCTATTATTTGTAGCGGATTTTTATCCCCTTGTAACTTGGCCAATTGAGCATGAATTTTTTCAATAAAGTGATGAAAATGCAGGCGCTGCTTTTTTTCTGTGGGTAAGTTTTTATAAAATAAATCCATCAGCATAGATTTACCTCGGCCAACAGGACCGTATAAATATACCCCTTTGATTAACCGTGCTTTTTGCCACCAGCTTGTTGGCTGATTTAATTGCTCACTCAAAGACTGTAACGCACTCACGGCTTGGTGCTGCGCCGCATCAAAAACAAGCTCTCCTGATGAAACTTTGCGGTGGTATAGGCTTAAAATTTCTGTGCTGGGCTCTGTCATGGTATTTCACTATCCGCTATACTCGCGACCATTGTAGCCGACTAAAAATGTGAACAACATGAAATTTCCTTGCCGTTTAGATAAATTTATTAGCCATTTAGCAGAGTTACCACGCTCAAAAGCCCGTGCGGCAATAAAAAGCCAAGCGGCTAGCGTTAATGGCGAGGTGATCACGGCATTCGACTTTCAAGTTACTCAACAAGATGACGTGCTGTTTTATGACGAGCCATTAGTTTTTTTAGGTAAACGCTACTTTATGCTCAATAAGCCGGTAGGTTATGTGTGCGCTAATTCGGATGAGTTACACAAAACCGTATTTGATTTGCTTGATGAGCCAAACATGGCCGATTTTCACATTGCTGGGCGTTTAGACATAGACACCACTGGCCTAGTGCTTATTACTAACGATGGCGACTGGTCACACAAAATTACCTCGCCTAAAAAGAATAAATTTAAAACCTACTTGGTTGAAACTCAAGAGCCGATTACCGATGATGCACTGCAGCAATTACGCGACGGTGTGCAGCTTCACAATGAAAAAGATTTAACTCGCCCTGCTATTGCTGAGCGCTTAGGGAATTATGGTTTACGCTTGTCTATTTCTGAGGGTAAGTATCACCAAGTAAAACGTATGCTAGCAGCGGTAGATAACAAGGTAGTTGAATTACATCGTGAACAAATTGCGGGTATAAAGCTAGGTGAAGATCTGGCTGCAGGTGAATACCGCCCACTAACCGCCGCAGAGATAAAGCTGTAAGGTTGTTTGGGTATTAGGAAAACAGCTTCAAACTGACCGCAGCCCTTTCTGAAACCTGGCGTCTAAAACCTGCTCTTACGATTTAATTTGTACTAAATCAAAGTCTGTCATTCCGGGTACAATGGCTTGTAGGCGAGACTCTGTAATATCTAGAGAATTTAAGCATTCACAATATTCAGAGGCTTTAAGTTCTAATTGGTGGGCTTTTTTCTGCAACGACTTATCGATTTCTTTGGTGATGATATCCATGCGTTGCCCCATGTCGTTCATGCGGTCTTCTATATTGCCTTCTCGAGATTTAAACGCATCCCCGAGCGACATTAAAATAGCACCCAAAGAGCCATGTACTGCAGAGTGTATTTTTTGGCTAATTTCTTTAGTAAAAAAATCATCAATTTGAGAAAGCGATTGAGGGGCTATAAAAAAGAAGTCGTCGCCACGCTTAAACTTATCCATAAGTGCACGCTCTACATATTGTAATTGCGTTTTTAGCACTTCGGGTTCTTTATCTGACATGCCCTCAACAACATGCTCAATAGCACTAAGCCCAAGGTTTACACCGTCAGTCGCTAAATCGACTAGCTCAGGAACCGTTTGACGAATACCATTGCTAAATTGTTCTAGCACTTTACTTTCGTCGGTACTTAAATCGACCCAGTAGCCTCGAATAAACAGTTGATTATTATTGTTAATTTGCACCCTAGTTTGGCCTTTATCAACAATACGGATCACATCATCGGTAATAATTAAACCATGACGAAGTTCAACATCACATTGCTTTTGTGCGATTGCATTGCAGCTTAAAAGTGCCATTGATAACGCCAATATCGAACGAGATAAAAACGCCATAAACACCTCAAAAAGACTAAAATAGGGGGTGGCTAGATTAACAAAAAACCAACTTTATGCAAGCAAAAGTAACACCCTAAAAACAAGGCACCATGAAACGTAACGTTTATACAGCGCCTTTATCCTCTGGCTTGTACTATTAAATAGGTGAGCCTGGTGGTATGGGTAACGCTTTAAAGTTATCAGGCCACTGGCCTGTTGTTAAAAACTGATTAATTTGCGCCGCTAAATAGTCTTTAAATGCGCTGTCACCTACTTCAGGATGGCTCAGTAAAGAGTGTTGATTAAACTCATCCGCTAGTTTATTTAAGTAAAAATGCAGTTGCGCTTGCACCTCTGGACTTAGTGTTTGGCTAGCGACAAGATCAGCCATAGTTTTTGCCGTTAAGTACTGTACTCGTTGCGTTACTTTTCCTGTCATGGTGGCAGGCGCTGATACATTAAACACCTGCTTATTTAATTGTTTAAGCAGCTCATCTAAGCCATAAAAGCGGTTATCACGTGCTTGTTGCTGTGCTAAACGATTTAATCGTTGAGCATTAAGTAATAGCGATAAGCTATGCTGCGCGGCGACTTCAGGTAATGCAAGTGCATCCATAGTTAAGCCGGTACGACCCACTATACTTTCTCGTGATTTAGACTCGCCATACGCTTTAGGTACGATTAAGGAAAGTGTCGACTCTGGAAGCGTTAAGTTGCTTGCTTTTAGGGTCGCTAAAATGGCATTAACCGCTTGTTGTTGAGCCTCTTTAGCTACAACTTGGGCGCCTTTGACGGGTGCGTCACTACGAATTTCATAGTCATAATCAACGCCCGCAATAAGCTTTGCAACCGCTTCAACTTGATAACGGTGGAACAAGTAAAGTGGCACTAGCTTTTCTTCTAACTGCGACAGTGCAACCCCAGTTTTTATATTATTAATACCAAACTGCCCGAGCGCCTGCTTTCGCACATCAAGCACTCTAAGTAATTCTTCACTTGGATTACTGCCGTTATCCCAAAGGTGCGCTGTAGGGTGCGCCCCACCTTTGGCACGGGCATCACTGTCAGAAATAAACGCCAAACCTAGCGCTTTATTTTGCTGTAAAATAGCAGCGAGTGCTGCGCTTTCATCTTGGCCGGTAAAATCACTGTAGCCATATTTGATCACTTGCGTATCCCATGCGCCCATACCTTTAGCATAACCTTGAGATACGTCTAACTGACCATTATCTGCAAAGCTCAATAACGGATGTGGATAATCCATCACCGAAGCTCGATTATTTACTGACGCAGCAAAGTTGTGCGCAATACCCAGTGTATGACCAATTTCGTGAGCACTGAGTTGACGAATACGATCAAGTGCCATTGCCTGTAAGGTACTTGCTACTTCATTGCCTTTTAAATAAGGCGCTGCCAGTGATTCAGCAATAAGGATATCTTGACGTACTCGTAGCGATCCTAGTGTGACATGGCCTTTAATAATTTCGCCTGTACGTGGGTCTATAATTGAACTGCCATAAGACCAACCACGAGTTGCGCGATGCACCCATTGAATAACGTTGTAGCGCACATCCATAGGATCAGCATTATCTGGTAGCACTTTAACTTCAAATGCATTTTTATATCCTGCTGCATTAAAGGCGTCATTCCACCATTGCCCGCCTTCTAATAAAGCCGTTTTTACTGGTTCAGGTACGCCAGGGTCTAAGTAATACACAATGGGTTCGACCGGTTCACTTACAGCCAGACTCGGATCTTTTTTTATTAACCGATGGCGTGGAATGTAACGCACATACATAGACTCATCGAGCCCTGCTGCATAATTTTTATGCTCCACACTCCAATAACCCGATTGCGGGCTAAATTGACGTGGCGTGTAATTGTCATCAGGCAATTTGATTAATGAATGGTGCATATGCACGGTTAGCGCGTATGGATCAGCACTCACTTGGCGCACATATTCACCTGGTTTAGACCCTTTAAAGGTGAGAATGGCTTCAAGTTCAGTATTTTTTACAAATGCTTTTGAGCGATTCATAAATACCGCACTGCGTGACTCATCAAGGCTAAACTGCCCTTGCTTGCGCGCAGCTAAAGTACGGCTTACGCCATGTACATCGCTTAGTAAATAGGGGGTGTAATCAATTAATGCAGCATTGTCATCTTGCGCGACAACTTTAAAACCCGCCAAAATACTGGATGCAAACGCTTCTTTAACGCTTTGCTGCTCTGCTAGATTACTTGTGTTAGCACGGTAGTAAGTATTTACAGCGCGCAACATCACCTTATTGCCGAAGCGCTCAAACTGTACCAAATAAGTACCGCCTAATTGGCCTCTATCTAAACCAATATCGTTAGACCCTACTCCATAAGGTAAGCTGTGTTGTAATAAAAATTGTTGTTCAAGTTTATCGACCTTTAAATACACATTGCCGTTTTGCGTATCGTAAAAGAAAGAAAAATAACCCGGGAAATGGTTCATTTTTTCAGTAAATTCGTCAATAGACTTAATTGCTGCGTGCGCTTGGGTTATCATACAGAGCAGCACAGTAAAGAGTATGTAACTTAATCGTGATATTTTTTGCATAATCTTATCTTTGTTATTAGCGTTTTAAATGCGATGTAGGTACCCCATTATAGGGGGTTATTTATACAATACAGTTATTTAAGACGAATTTCAGCGCTCTAAACTAATCTCTCTCACATTATGATTAGTTTTAACACGTTATCAGGAAAAAAGAATGCGTAGACTCCCACCAGTATTACTAGAAGATGGCTGTTCAAGAGAACTTTTGTCGTTAATTCGTACTATTTTAGCGGCATGTAAAGAAATTTCATTTCGCGTCGGTCAAGGTGAATTATCGGGCGTATTAGGCTCAACCCTCGATGAAAACATTCAAGGCGAAACACAAAAGAAACTCGATGTACTGTCTAATCAGTTATTAAAAGATATATTGCTGGAGTCAGGCACAGTTAAAGCGATCGCCTCTGAAGAAGAAGATTATACCGTTGCCGGTAACCCAGATGCTGAGTACATTGTTGCATTTGACCCACTTGATGGCTCGTCAAACACCGATATTAACTCGCTAGTAGGCACTATATTTTCTATTATGAAAGCGCCGGTGGGCTCAGATGCTGCTGATGAAAAGATTTTTATGCAACCTGGGCATCAACAAGTAGCTGCAGGTTACGTACTGTATGGGCCATCGACCATGCTTGCGCTAACAACGGGTAAAGGTACACGCATGTTTACCTTAGATAAAACCCAAGGTAGCTTTTTACTTACCCAAGATTTTGCCGCTATTCCTGCTAAAACCAATGAATTTGCAATTAATGCCTCAAACCAGCGCCACTGGGAACCGGCGATGCAAAACTACATTAACGACTTACTTGCGGGAGATACAGGCCCTCGTGCTCAAAACTTCAATATGCGTTGGATTGCTGCAATGGTTGGCGATGTGCACCGTGTACTTAGCCGTGGTGGCTTATTTACTTACCCAACTGATACTAAAGATCCTAATAAGCCTAATAAACTGCGTTTACTTTATGAAGCAAACCCAATGGCAATGCTAGTAGAGCAAGCAGGTGGTATTGCTTCAACAGGCACTGAGCGTATTATGGATATTCAGCCTGATGCCATCCATCAGCGTGTTGCGGTTATTTTAGGCTCTAAAGACGAAGTAGAAACTTGCTTGAGCTATCATAAGTAAACAAGTTGTCAGTTGTCAGTTGTCAGTTGTCAGTTGTCAGTTGTCAGTTGTCAGTTGTCAGAAAATACTAAGCCGGATTTAACTTAAATGCGGCTTAGTATTATTTATCCGTTACATAAAACCGCAGTAAGCTCGCATCTAAAAGAGTTGAGTTAGCCTAAATCTAGTCCTTTAATAATGCTAATAATTGTTCAAGCTTTGTATGGCTAAACTCGCCCATTTGTTCGCTATTGCTCAGCGCATAAATAACCCCTTCATGCTCAGCGCTATCTATATCTGCTCTTGATTCAATGACGTTGGCCCAAAGCGCGAGATCATCGAGATCTATTTCATTACTTACACAGCGCTTAAGCACATCAATCAATACGGGTGTCGTTAACTTATAAAGTGGCTTAGCATTGTGCGCAGAGCTTGACACTATTACTGAAATTGCTTCGTCTCTTTGCTCACCAAAAGTAATAAATTCAGCCAATGCTTTTTGTATATTCATAATGTTTGTTATTCTTGCTGCTCTACTGTTAATAAGACCTAAAATGACCCAGATAAACTGCAGCCAATGTAATACAACGCTTAACTGTAATGTTAATGATATAACCGCATGTTGGTGTTATCAGTTACCCGCTATTTTACCACTCGATGATACAGCAACTAGCTGCTTATGCCGATCATGTACTCTTGCTAAAATTAATTACTATTTAGAAACTATATATACCCAGCCAATTAAAACCCAAATAGCTTTCGCTAAACAATTTAGAAGTAATGATAATTTAATTGAAGGGTTAGATTACACCATGCAGAACAATTACATGGTGTTTAGTAAGTGGTATTTTTTAAAGCGTGGTACTTGCTGCAAAAATGGTTGTAAAAATTGCCCTTATAGTTAAATTAGCCACCCACAGCAATAGGCAGTGAGTTATCAGCGCCCCATTCACTCCACGAGCCATCGTACACACTTAAATTACTATAGCCGCATTCATCGGCAAACAGCGCAAGCGCACAGGCAGTAACACCAGAGCCACAGCTAAATTGTAAGTGGGTTGCATTACCGACTAATTCACTAAACTTTGCCTGTATAAAGTCGAGTGATTTTGCTTCACCATTTTCTAATAGACTAGTTAAAGGTAGCGAATAGCTATTAATAATATGGCCGCTGCGTATTCCGGCTCTTGGCTCACTACTTTTGCCGGTAAAGCGCTCATAAGCGCGTGCATCTAAAATAACTGTATTGGCATCCTCAGTAGCACTTAGCACCTGTTTTTTATCAATAAAGTAATCAGGCCGGTATTGAGCAATAAAATCGCCTTTTAATGATGCTTGTGTATAGTTTGATTCAACCGGAAGCCCGAGTTCAAGCCACTTGGCTAAACCGCCACTGAGGACTTTTACGTTATCAAACCCCATGGCTTTAAACATCCACCAAGCTCTAGCTGCACTGAATAACCCTGCATCTTCATAAATCACCACAAGTGAATCGTGATTCACTCCCGCTTTTTGCATCACTTGAGTAAATTGTTCTGCACTACACAAGGTATTAGGCAATGGGTTTGAGGTATCTGCGAGTTCTTTTTTGATATCAAACCGTTGTGCTTTAGGAAGCATGGCAACGGGTGAGTACTCCCCCGCAGCTGAGGGACGTAACATACCCGCATCAAAAATAACCAGGTTAGCTTGCTCTAAGCGAGCATGTAACCATTGTGCACTGACCATGTTTTTCATCGTCTTTCCAAATTTGAGGAAATGAAATAGCTATATATTATTACAGCCTGTTTATAAACAGAATTTAGACTGGTTACAAATTATAATAATGCTAAAATAGCTGCTTTGAGGTTTCTAAATAAAATAAAATTATGCCAATCCCTTTTTACATTATCAATATGCAAGGCTGCGAAGACCGTTGGGAAACAACCCTAAAGCGACTTACCAGTCTACACTTAAATGCTGAACGTTTTGAAGCGACCATTGGCAAAAACCTTAGTGAAGAAGAAACCCTCAAGTGGTATTGCCCGAAAAAAAATAAAAAACGTTACAATCGCAATCTATCTGCAGGTGAAATTGGTTGCTATGTAAGTCATATGCGCCTTTGGCAAAAAATGGTTAATGAAAACATGCCTTTTTGTGTTGTATTAGAGGATGACCTTTTCATTGAGGCTTCGCTTAAAGATGTTGTTGATGCGGCAATTAAATTGAAAAACTGGGATTTAATAAAATTATCTGACAACAGAAATTTTCCATTTATTGACAGTGCCCCATTAGAAAATAATCTAACAGTCGGTAATTATAAAAAAGCACCAAATGGCACTCAAGGCTACATCATTTCACTAAGCGGTGCGAAAAAACTACTGCAAAGAAAACCATTTTTTAGACCCGTAGATGTCGATATGCAGTTTCACACAGAAGTAGGGCTAAATATGATTGGCATAAAACCCTACCCTGTTGCCGAAGATCGAAGCTTTATTAGTGAAATAACAAGCGCTAATGCAGGTTCGCACTCAAACCGCAGTACATTTATCAGAAATTTAATTCATAGATCGAGTATTCATATGCAAAGACGATATAAAACTGCGGATCTTGTCAAAATTACAAGTGAGTAATACCAAGCATATTTTTAAATGTATGCATTTGATTATAAAATTAAATCTTAATAATTTCGCCACGCAATGGCGCCATTTTAGCTAAAATTTTATTTTGCACTGTATGTGGGATATTTTGCTCGTTCATTGCATTTATTAATAAATCGACAACGTGATTGAAGTCTTTTTCGTTTATGTTCATGCCTGTATGAATAGCAACCATAGAGTCACCTTTATATTCACAAGGGCCCTCCACCAGCGAACATAAATGGCTAATAAACCCTTGTCGAAAATGACTGATATTACTGTGCTCAAAGTAATGAAACACTTGTTGGTCATTACCTATTTGTATAATAAAACTATCAGTTAGTCTCTCAAGCCCAGCTTGTTCGCCAAGCTGCTGATACAAAGAAGTGTTGGGTTGTGTTGTACACCCTGCAAGTAAGTTTAAACAACAAAAAATAAATACACTCAGTTTCATTACCAATACCCCGTAACCGATAAATACCAGCCAGTTTGATTATCAACACCAGCAATCCGCCCTAAATCTAAATAGGCCGCAGTCACACTCATATGCTTATTAGGTATCCACGCTATAAATAAATCGCGCCAGTCTTGCTCGCCTAGTCCCAAGTTATTGGCTTTTTGCCGATACTCAATGCCAACGGCTAATTCGCGGCTTAAAAACACCGCACTACTTGCTTCTAACAAAATATGGCTGCCCTCATTAGCACCACCATATCCCAACAGCCCTAGCTGATTGGCTTTACTGTAGCGAGTAGTCACATTCCAAAACCAGTTATATCCAGCAAGTGCACCTAAATGTAATTTACTGGCTGCAATATACACATCTGTACCGCTGGTTTTTTTAGCGCCAACTAACTTTGCAACTGTGCCATCATCCAATGACTTATGCTGTACGCCCACACTTAACTGTGGCCACTGACTATAAACAATATCACCGTATAAACGTACTTTTGCTCCAGTAATTGACTGCTCTATTTCGGTATTGAGCGCCGGTACATCAAACTGCTGCTCCGCATAACTGAGCTCAACACGATTGAATAGGTTAAGCTGCATGCCGCAGGCATCAAGACGGTAGTCAGTAACATCAGCACGACTACAAAAACCATTAACAGCCCATTCGTCTTCACTGGCATATCCTGCCAATTGTGCCCAAGGAACTAATCCTCCCCCTGCACTGCCTTCAATTTGAGACACCCCAGGTGTTGCCAATAACTTCCCCGTTGCAGCTACAGTTAACGTACTGCAAAGTAAGAGTGTCATGCTCAGTAAAAATTTAATGTACACGCTGATATTCCTCTAACCATTGTTCTAATTGCTGCGCTTTTAAAGGGCGACTTAAATAGTAACCTTGCGCATGATCGCATTGCATTTCGTGAAGCATTGATAAAGATTCAGCGGTTTCCACACCCTCAGCCACAACAGAAAACCCTAATTGGTGACCCAATGTGATTGAGGAGCGCACTATGTATTGATCTTTTTGTGATTCGTGCAGAGTTAAAATAAAGCATTTATCTAGCTTAAGCTCATCAATAGGTAACATTTTTAACCGCCCCAATGATGTTTGTCCTACGCCATAATCGTCCAATGAAATTTTAACGCCAATGCTTTTTAAATCTTCTAACGCTTTAATACCTTGGGCCTCATTTTCAATCATATCTCGCTCTGTCAATTCAATAGTCACAGAGCTTGGGTTAACTTGGTATTTATTTAAGGTGGCTACCAACGAAGCGTGAAAACCTGAATGAGCAATATCTTGGGCAGAAACATTAATAGCGGCTTGTAAATGAATATCTTTTTTTGACCAATCGGCTATTTGTGCAATCACAGTATCGACGACCCAAGCGGTCAGCTCCACTATTAACCCTGACTGCTCGGCTAAATCAATAAAGACCTCAGGCGACACCCAGCTCCCATCTTTTCGTTGCCAACGAATAAGAGACTCTACCTTATCAATTTTCTGACTTTTAATGTTCAACTTAGGCTGATAGGTCATGAATAATTGCCCATTATCATCATCAATTGCTTGTTTGAGTTCATCAAGCATAATTAAACGGTCTAAATGCGCCTCATCTTCACCGTCTTGATAATAATGTAAGCTTTGCTGACTCGTTGTAGCTGCATCTACAGCAATGAGTACACGTCGCATTAAATCGTCTGCTTTAGTCCCTTGCTCTGGGTATTGCACAATACCAGCATTAAAACGTAAGCTTATTTTTAAATTTTTAACCTTGTAAGCTAGCTGTAATTGCTTGAGTAAATCAGCCACTGCACATTTTACCTGCTCAACCTCTGCACAAGGGTAAACCGTTAAGAATTCATCGCCACCAATTCGAGCATGAAAACCACCTAGCTCATCAGAAAATTGACGAATACGGTTTGCCACTGCAATTAAACATCCATCCCCTACTTGTGGGCCAAGTTTATCGTTTATATGCCTTAAGCCTTTTATATCAATAGCAACAAGCGTGTACCGCGCATCGTTAGTGAGCCGCTTTGCTAATAAATCTAACATAGCAGAACGGTTATAAAACCCCGTTAAGGTATCATGATGTGCTTGAAAACTTATTTGCTGCTCACGCTTATTAATATCATTACCCATGTTATTAAAAGCGCTCACGAGGGTTTCTATTTCACTGCTTTGCTTTTTACCTTCAAATTTAAAACGGTAGTCGCCTTTCGCAAACTGTCTGGCAATAACCGCTAACTGTGAAAGTCCTGTCGTTAAATTATTTGCTAACAAACTACTGGTGATCACACCAAATAACATAGTTAAAACAGCGAGTGTGATCAGTGTTAATAATAATTGCTCAATATCGCGATAACTCGAGGTTAAATCTGCGCTAAGCAGTAAGGTTATCGGATGCGATTGTAAAGAGGGTAAAGCTATTTGTTCGTTTTCATAGGCCAAATATTCGGCAAAAAAACGAGCCGTAGTTTTATTGGTAAAGTACGCTATTGGTTGAAAGTTATCTGGTTGGGATACTAGCGAGCTTGTTGCAAAATCATCTAATTGCGCAACAAAACTAACCTCCATTCCGGTTAAGCTTTTTAGCTCAGTAGCCACTGCAGATGTTATTTTAAATCCGACCAAACTGTAAGCTATGGTTCTGGGAGTTTTAACTGGCAATAAAATCACTTGGTACAGCTGGTTATTTAACACCACAAAGCTCGATTGCTCAGAGTTATTTAATAACTCATCCATCAAGGGTTGTAGATTATCGGCAAAATTTTGTGCATTAACATTAGCTGATACTAACCGCCCTGATAAATCGAGCAACAGCATAAGATCCGCATTGATCCGTTGACTGTGGTTGTATAACACACTGCTAATAGTTGCGGCATCACGAGTTGCAACCGCTTGCTTAAAACCAAAATCAGCGGTTAACACCTTTGCGGCTGTTAATAATAAGCTCTCTTTTGATTTTAAATATTGTTTATAAACGCTTTGCGCAACCGTTATATTTTGTTGCACTTTTTCTGCCTGAAATTTACTGGTAGACCACCAAAAGCTCAGTAAACTAACCAAGGTAGTGAGTAATACCAAGCCAACGCAAAGCGTTGTAATACGACTGCGTAAATTATTGGCCATTGCCTTCCCTAAATTGACTGCCAAAGGTATTACGTGGTGCAGGGGTAGATGTATTTATAATTATTGATAACGGGCTGGTTGATTCTATATTAAACTGTTTTTTATTATCCAAGGGAGCTGTTTGCAGTGAATGCCAAACACTGGCTTGCACAGGAAAAGTGTCTACTTGCAGCTTTATCTGGCCTTGCTCGTTACTGGTATACACATGACTACTGTTAGCGACATATATATAGCCCACCATGGAGTCATGAATATTGCAGCCTAGAACAACAACACCTTGATTATCAAACTTAATAGGTTCTTCTGGCTGGCCAGAATAGAGCTTTAATTGAAAAGGTTTAGCTTTTGAAAAAGAATAAACATGGTGGCGAATATTATCGCTATTTGGAAAGTCGACGTACTGACCTTGGTGCACAATAAGCAACTCTGGAGAAAACTGTTTATCAACTTGATCCATTACCGCTGTGGGTAAATTGCCCGAAGTTTTTGAAGAAGGTAAATGATTTATTTCTACGACAGCATTAGGCAATACTTGGCCATGCTGATCTTTAATAACCAAATTAATGGTATTACCAAAAGCCGATACACTAAACAATACACCCAGTACTAATAAATAACGACGTTTTGCAATAACTTGCCATGCTCGCTCTAACATAACCACACCCAAAAATTCACCATAGGTTAAGTTAATTAGAGACGAGCACTAATTGCAAGAATTATAGCTCAGTTACTTAAAATAAATACTTTTTCATTAGTTAAAATGAGCTTTGCTATATCTGTCTACTTACTACGTTATTTAACGATTAAACCGTAATCAGCATCTAAAATAGCAATCACTTCTTGGCGCGGATCATTAGGTATAATAATCTCTTTACCAATAATTTTGCTAGCGATGCCCACATAAGTGTTAGACACCTCCAGCATTACTGACTCAGGTAAAATATAATCTTTTGCTAACTGCTCACGCTCAGCCATGCGGTCTTTATTTAATAACACATCACTCTCTGGCACGTTATTAATTAGCAGCTGACGGAAACCTTCCTTTGAGTTTTCAACAATCTTGCCATTTTTATAAGATGCTTCATCCCAAATACGCGATGAATCGGGTGTCCCTACTTCATCAATATAAATAAGTTGCTGCGCACCATTTAAATCTTCTACGTAACCAAATTCAAATTTAGTATCAACAAAAATTTGCCCGAGCTTAGCTAACTCATTACTAATTAGCTCGAACCCTTCTACCAATAATTTTTCGTATTTGGTGACATCGTCAGCCGATTTAAAATTAAAAACATCTAAGTTGTTTGTAATATTTTCACGAGTGATGTTTACATCATCAACGGCAGGAATATCAGCAACCCCTTCTATAATACCCTTAGTAGAGGGAGTTATAAGTACTTGCTCAAGCTTTTGATTCGCTTTTAAGCCTTCGGGAAGCTGCAAACCACAAAAGTGTCTTTCGCCTTTGGCGTAGTCGCGCCACATACTGCCGGTAATATATTGACGAGCAATCGCTTCAACTTTAACTGTACTGGCTTTACGAACAATCCATACGTATGGATGAGGAATATCAACAATATGATTACCCGCCAAACCGGCTTCATTAAACATGTTAAACCAATGAGCAGCCACTGAGTTTAATGCAATCCCTTTACCAGGTACGCCATTTAGGCCATTTTCACCTTGCCATATGCAATCAAAAGCAGAAATTCTGTCTGAAATAACCATAATGGCTAATTCAGTATCTGCAGGAACGTTATAGCCTTTTTCATTTATTAAGCGTTTGCTATCTGCATCGGTTAACCAATAAACTGAACGCACTTTGCCACTATGTACTTTACCTTTGGTACGAATGGGTAAGTCATCGTTTACGTCTAAAACTTTATAGCTAGTCATGCTATCTCCGGGGTTTGGCATGCTCAAAGAGCAAAGTATGGAATTGGGGTTAGGCGCTCTATAATAATCTAGCCAACCACAAAGCTCAATCTTAGGCTAAAAACAAATCATCTCAGTATATTTATCTAGCTGGCGCATTGGGGTAAACTTGCATGATTACTTGCCCTAAGGAGCTAGCTTGAACTATTTAACTGCCACTAAGAATAAGAAATATTTAATGTATATTTCTCAAAATTATTCCTATGCTATTTTAAGGCCTTTGCAAGCAGAAATATTAGCTCAAGGAGGGGAAGTTAAATGGTTTTTAGAAGGTGATAATGTTAATCCTGACTTTTTGAAAAGTGATGAAAAAACACTAAATTCTATTCATGAAATAAATCAATGGGCGCCTGACGCAACCTTTGCACCAGCGAACTCTATCCCTACATTTTTTCCCGGAAAGAAAGTGGCTGTTTTTCACGGCTTTGATGCTGGAAAGCTAAATAAAAAAGGCCAAAACGATCACTTTAAAGTGCGGGGCTGCTTTGATTTATATTGTACACAAGGCCCAAATACAACGGCTCCATTTACGGCGTTACAAAAAAAATTGGGTTATTTTAAGGTAGTAGAAACAGGTTGGCCTCCCCTAGATCAATTTTTTAACGGTAACTCAAAGCCTAGCCACATTGATGAAACAGACTCTCGCCCAACAGTATTGATCTGCTCTACATTCTCAAAACGCTTATCTCTTGCACCTAAACTTTATGAACAAATAAAACACTTTAGTGAAAGCGGTAAATGGCGACTCTTAGTTCAGTTTCATCCTAAAATGGCACAAGAGTGGGTTGATAAATACAAAGCGTTAAGTAATGACAATCTAACCTTTGTTGAAACAGACAATGTTATTCCTTTATTACAATCTGCTGATGTAATGCTGTGCGACACTTCATCCATATTACTGATGTTTTTGGTACAACGAAAACCAGTTGTAACGTTTTGCAATAAAGCACCTGAAAAACACTTACTTGATATTACGGATAAAAATAACGTTGAAGCCGCAATAGACTACGCACTAACTTACCCAAAAGAACTTGTAGATAATATTGAAGCTTTTTGCCAAGAGTTACACCCATACACAGATGGTAAATCAAGCCAACGAGTACTTTGCGCAACCAATGAACTGTTGCATAGTGATGAAAAGCTCAAAGCAAAACCGCTTAATTTTATTAGACAATTTAAAATGCGCAAAAGACTTAACTATTGGAGTTGGTAAGCCGTTATGATCAACCTTGAGAATGTCTCTTTCAAATGGCAAAAAAGCGCAGTCACCCCGACTCTCGCTATTAAGCAGCTTACGATTAATGCTGGGGAACATGTTTTTTTACATGGTCCAAGCGGCAGTGGTAAATCTACCTTACTAGCGCTACTGGCAGGCATTAATGTAACCACTAGCGGCCAACTTTGTGTTTTAAACCAAAACCTAAGTGCGCTCACCAACGCACAGCGCGATGCATTTAGAGCGGATCATATTGGCTATATTTTCCAAAACTTTAATTTACTACCTTATTTAACCCCATTAGAAAACGTGTGTTTAGGGTGCCAATTTTCGAAAAAGCGTCAGCAACACATGCTCAGCCAAGCCGATAATTTAGAGAGTGAAGCAGCCAGATTACTCAATGCACTGGGGTTAGAGGCGCACTTTCATAATCAAAATGTTGCCACTTTAAGTATTGGGCAACAACAGCGTGTTGCTGCAGCACGCGCATTTATAGGCAGCCCTGAACTTATTATTGCCGATGAGCCCACTTCAGCACTTGATACCCAAAATCGTGAAAGCTTTATTAAGCTGCTATTTGAACAAGCAAAAAAAAGTAACAGCACGCTTGTTTTTGTCAGTCACGATGAAACATTAAAGCCACTCTTTAGCCGCACAATCGACTTAGTAAGTTTACAAGGTGATGTATGATTTTATTTAAACTTGCCTATAAAAGTTTGCTCAATAGACGTGCCAGCGTATTACTGACATTGCTCACTATTGCGATTAGCGTCATGTTATTACTCAGTATTGAGCGAGTTCGCGTAGATTCTAAAAGTAGTTTTAGTAATACCATTTCGGGTACCGATTTAATTGTTGGCGCACGCACTGGCGATATTCAATTACTCCTCTCCTCGGTGTTTAGAATTGGCCATACCAACAATGGGGTGAGTTGGCAAAGCTATCAATACATAACAAAACAGCGCGGGGTTAAGTGGAGCATTCCTATCAGCCTTGGAGATAGCCATAAAGGTCAAGCTGTCTTAGGCACCACACTCGATTATTTTAAGCACTACCGATTTGCTAAAAAACAGCCCTTAGCATTTGAACAAGGACAGGCTTTTTCTAGCATCAATGAAGTTGTTATAGGTAGTGAGGTTGCAAGTAAACTGGCCTATAAAATTGGTGATGAAATTGTGATTTCTCATGGCATGGGCAATACTAGCTTTCATCATCATGATGATAACCCTTTTAAAGTGGTTGGTATCTTAAAGCCTACCGGTACCCCGGTGGATAAAACCTTGCATGTGCCACTGGCGGCAATTGAGCTGATCCATGGTGGCGGCCATCATGATCATGACGATCATCATGATCACTCGAGCCATGCATTAATTGGGCACCCAAAACAAATTACCGCCTTTTTAATGGGCTTCGACTCACCGCTTTATACGCTACAAATTAGGCGCAACATTAACCAATATAAACAAGAGCCTCTATTAGCGATTATGCCCACAGTCACTTTAAAAGAGCTTTGGGAAATGCTGGCAATAATAGAAAAAATACTGCTGTTATTTTCATTTGTGGTGGTCATTATTAGCTTGCTCGGTATGTTAACCACATTACTTGCTAACCTTAATCAACGCCGCAGAGAACTGGCAATACTGCGTTCTGTGGGTGCCCGCCCTTGGCAATTATTTTCGCTGATCAGTATGGAATCACTGCTTACCACCTTTTTAGGCTGCTTGGTAGGCTGTATTTTATTTTATGCGCTTATGGGTACGACCGCGGGTTACTTACAAAGCCAAGCTGGAGTGAGTATTAATATCAGCATGCTCTCTGACTATGAACTCACTTTGATTGGCGTTATTATGGCTGCGGGATTTATTATTGGCTTGATCCCCGCTACACGCGCTTACTTTTATTCTCTCAGTGATGGTATGAGTATAAAAATATAAACTTTAGGATGAACATGACGTTGTTTAAAGTAACTACACACTCTTTAATGCTATTAAGCGCAGTGCTAATTAGCTTTGCTAGCATTGCAAATCCACCCAAGGAAATTTTTTGGGAAGACCTCATACCCGAGGGCCATGTACAAATAGATACTCAAGCACAAGCTAATCACGAAGGCAGTGAACAAAACTGGGTGCAACCTGATTTAGACGCGCCAGTTGTTAAAGCACTTGATGGGCAGTCTGTTAGCTTACCTGGTTTTGTTGTACCTCTTGAAGGCGATAGCGAACTTATCACCGAGTTTTTATTAGTCCCTTACTTTGGTGCCTGTATTCATGTGCCACCCCCGCCGCCAAATCAGCTGGTTCATGTGACCATTAAAGGCGGTGTCCCTATCGATAGCTTATACGATGCGATTGTTGTAACGGGTATTATTAAAACGCAAACTTGGTCTGGCGAAATCGCCCAAGTAGGTTACACAATGCAAGCTGTCGGTGTTGCTCCTTTTGAGCTTTAATTCTTAAAATACAAAGCCCACTCTATAGTGGGTTTTTATTTTGTTCTATCAACCACCCGCTCTTATATCTCGCTCAAGTTCAGACTGAGTTTTCACTGGATGACAAGTCGACTTCACCGTACTCTTATTGCTTTCATCTTCGTCAGAGCTAAAAATTGTGTAGCTATAGTCTGTTTCAACTTCACCACCTAAGCACTCATGCTCCGCAAATACTTCATTTCCATAACCGTCTGGCATTTCTTTTGACGCACACCCACTAAGGATCAGAAATGTTATTAAAATTGATATTACTTTCATATTAATCACCGTAAAAGGATATGTTATAAATTATAGTTCATACTCAAAATGCCATGAAGGAAACTTGTTGAGTAATGGTAAAAGTGCTTTTTCTTTTCTTAAATCACGACGCTCTCTCTCTAACTGTTCTCTTTCTCGGCGTAACTCTTTACTTTGGCTACTTGACGGTTTATCACTCGCTAATTCATTACTAATAGATTGCAACCGCCAATTAATATTATTAAGTCGATCATCTATCTCAGCTTTCCTTGCTTCAAACTGATAACGCTCATTACCCTCTTGCCATGCTTTTCTAAACTGTGTGTCATTACAAACCCCGTTATACGCATCCCCTCGTAAGCCCAGGGTAAAGCCATTTTCAGGCTCACAAAAGGCTGCGAGCCCCTGCTTGTAACCAACCTTATAATCATCTAATTTTGCAGTGATACCAAACTCACTACAAGCGGATATAATTTCTCTGCCATGTTCAAATGTATACCCTTGCTCGCCATGACTAAAGCCTAGGTTTGTCCAATTGGCCTGTATACATTCATCCTGAGACAAAGAAGAGCATCCTGATAGAGATAGTACAAATAAAATGAATATACATCGGCTAAACATGCTATTTCCTAAAGTGTTATAGACTATTCAAGTACCTATTTTAAGAGATATTCGTTTAAAGTGAATAATAAAAATGTAACAAGCTATTCTAATTCCGTTGAAGTTTAAAATTTACGACAACAACTTAACTCCTTCACCTCTAAAAATCACATGAGGCATACTTATGGTATTAAAAAGCTGCCTCATAGATGTTTCCTTTATCTAGCCGTCTGAGCCGGATTAGTGGGCACATTATTTTGCTTCATTATCCAACGGGCTATGTTATCTTTTCGCATGAACTTAACACCAGTATGCTGTTTTGCATACTGGATAAAATCATCAAGCGCTTTTACTCGTGCAGGCGTTCCTGCAATACGGTCATGAGCACTAATCGACATCATTCGTCTTCTGTGTTTTCCTTCAGCGTATAACACGTCAAACTCATCTTTTAACTCTTGTAAGTAGGCTTGGGCCGTCATTGCAGTGCTTCCTGAATAGCGCACAATGTCGTTATTACGAAAAGTATAAGGTACAACCACAAAAGGCTTATTATTTACTGGTGTAAAAGAAGGCTCATCACGCGATAGATCATCAATATGATAAATAAACCCCAGCTCTTGCAAAAGCGTAAGTGTATTTTTTGAATGTCTCATCCAAAATGCATTAAAGCCACCCGGCCGCATGCCTGTCACTTTTTCGATAATATCTGCACTTTTAATATATGAAGCGCGCTCTTGTTCAACACTCATAGAATATTGTGGTGTCCATGTTTGGCCGTGACCCGATGCTTCATGCCCTCGTGAAACCACTTCTTTAGCAAGTGCTGGATTTAATTCCACAGCCCTACCCACCATATGAGAAGTAACTTTAATATTATGTTTATCCCATAGATCAAGTAATCTTGGGATCCCTTCATTCATCCCATACTGATACCAAGTAGGCGAAATAGTATCGTGATAACCCTGCTCTATTTGAGGAAACGGCCCTGCATCAGAGCTATCTTGTGCTGTTGCTTCAAATTGCATTGAAATAGAAATCACTAATTGTGCATCATCAGGCCAATAACCTGATTTCTCAGGTAGTGGGGCTGCATTTAATAGCTTACTGCTGCACAGTGCCATTAAAAGAATGAGTAAAGGTAAAACCTTCATTTTTATCTCCTAAGCTAATTAACGCGGCCCTGCCGTTACTGTGATCTCGGCTGTTTGCAAAGAATGTTGGTGTAAGAAAAACCCTGTAAGTGCACTTGTTGCCCCTTGTGGAACAGCTAATTTTTCTACATCCAATGCATACACTTTATAGGTGTAGCTATGCTTGCGTCCTTCTGGTGGACATGGCCCAAGGTATCCGGGCTTCCCCATATCCGTATTACCTTCAATGGCTCCTTTGGGCAAAGTCGTTGAAGATAGTGAGTTACTAGTAAGAGGAATATCATGTACTACCCAGTGCCAAAAACCACTGCCAGTTGGTGCGTCATTGTCATACACTGTCACGGCAAAGCTTTTGGCTTTCTTAGGCGCATTTTGCCATTTAAGTTGTGGCCTAACATTACTCCCCTGACAACCAAAGCTATTCCAGTATTGCTCACTCTTTATTGCCTGCCCTGGCTGTAAATCAGGGCTCGATAAACTAAATTCAGCCGCAAAACTGGCACTACTAAACAGCCCGCTGATCAGTAAAGTAACGACTGAGTTTGAAAAATTAACCATTTTTAGCCCTTATATTTTCAGTTAAAAAGTTACTTTTGATATGCTGGGTAATCGGTATAACCTTTGGCTGTACCGCCAAACAATGTACTCCCATCGGTAATCGTGTTTAGTGGCAGTTGCTCTTGAATACGATACGGTAAGTCTGGGTTGGCAATAAAACGACGACCGAATGCAATGTAATCGGCAAGACCTTGTTCAATAAGCTGCGCACCTGAATGCTCGGTATAATTACCGGCAACAATAATCGCGCCACTAAAATACTGACGAAGTGCGACTCTAAACTCTGGTGTTACGGTAGGTGCATCGTCCCAGTCCGCTTCGGCAAGATGAATATACGCAATACCAATTTGCTCAAATTGCTTTGCTGCCAATAAAATAGTGTCAATTGCTTCACTATCACCCATACCACGCTGAGTGATAAAAGGCGCTAATCTAATACCCACTTTATGAGCTCCAATGGCATTACTAATTGCGCCAATAATTTCACAGGCAAAACGAATACGGTTTTCTTGGCTACCGCCATATTCATCTGTGCGTTTATTCGCTGAACGTCTTAAAAACTGATCAATTAAATACCCGTTACCTCCATGTATTTCAACGCCATCGAAACCAGCCTCAATCGCGTTAATTGCCGCTTGCTTATAATCATTTACTATTTCTTTAATTTCTTTAACACTTAGTGCTCGTGGGGCTGGGCAGTCAAGCATCCGTCCTTCTCCATCATCGCCCACCACCCAAACTTGTGCATCTGAAGCAAGTGCAGATGGGGCAACTGGCGTTCCATCATGGTGAAATGAAGAGTGCGACATTCGACCAACGTGCCAAAGTTGTAAAAATATTTTACCACCTTCTTTATGCACAGCTTGTGTTACTTGCTTCCAACCTTCGATTTGTTCTTGCGTGTAAATACCTGGCGTAAATGAGTAACCTTTGCCCTGAGCAGAAATTTGTGTTGCTTCAGAAATAATCAGCCCTGCAGTAGCACGCTGCGCATAATAAGTGGCCATCAGTTCAGTGGGAATATCACCCGGTTGCGCAGTTCGCGAACGGGTCATAGGTGCCATCACAATTCTATTTTGAGTGACCATGCCACCGAGGGTTTTAACTTCAAATAAGGATTCTATAGACATAACTAACTCTCTTATAAATAATGTTTATCTGGATTTAAATTAAATTTCATCACTACTAAATAGCATTTCGACCTTTATCTCTTCTGGTCCCGGTATAAATACTTGCTGCTCTAATAGCTCTGGCACGGTTCGCTCAAAGTAGCTTATACCTGTTTGCGCTAAGCGACTTTTCAATCCTTGATAACCTATGCTACGAATGGCAATGTGATCTACCACTCCTCGGCCTTGGGTTTTGCTGTTTAATGCTGATAAGTAACCCTGTTGCGCTTTATTACCCGTGGCATTAACCAAATGAATCAAAGCAACATTATCACTGCCGTATAACCATGCCCCCTCGAAAGGGAAAGGCGGACGATACCCTTCAACTAGCCCAACTGAATTTATAAAGAACTGTCGCATCGCCTGGTAATCACAACTAGAAATTAATACATGATCTAAACGCATAAACTTTCTCTGTTGATAATGAGTACAACCAGTTTAACTATTTACTTAAATTTGATAATTGAGTTAATATCAAAAACACTATTCATTAATACTGAATTATAAAGAGTGAGGAACGATGGCTAAGATTGATGATATGCAGCTTTTTGTTCATGTGGTGCGCTCTGGCGGGCTTGCTGCAGCTGGGCGAAAAATTGGTTTATCGCCTGCGAGTATGACGGTACGTATCAACCAGCTTGAAAATCACTATCAAACCCGACTCTTAATACGTAATACTCGAAGTATTAAATTAACCGAGGCTGGAGAGCACTTTTTTCAAGGCTGTTTAAGAGTGATTGCTGAAATTGATGCCGCAGAGCAAAGTATTCAGCTTAGTAAAAACACTCTTTCGGGTAGTCTCAAAGTAACCGCACCCTCTGACTTTGGTAAACAGTTTGTTGCCCCTGCAATAGCTAAATTTGTAGCACTGAATCCACAAGTAAAACCACACCTACATTTAACCGATGGCTTAGTTAATCTAGTTGAAGAAGGCATTGATATTGCTATTCGCTTTGGAAACTTACCCGATAGTAATTTGATTAGCCGAATGATCAAAGCCAATAAACGTGTGTTATGTGCTTCAGCTGAATATTTAAAAATACATGGCCAACCTTTACAACCAAGCGATTTATTAAATCATCGCTGCTTAGTAATGGAGAGACTTGGTCAATCGATGCATGATTGGCATTTTAAAGACGAGGTAATTCGCGTACCTGTAGCTATGAGTAGCAGTGATGGTGCAGTTATCAGACAGTGGGCAATTAACGGTGCAGGTATTGCTCTAAAATCAATGGTAGATATTAGTGATGATCTGACTAAGGGTAATTTAGTGACGCTACTTGATGACTATATTCTCGGTTTTAGTAATAAAGATAAACAGCAAGTTGGCTTACAGTTTCTTTACCCATCAAGGCAATTTCAGCCACGACAAGTTGCCGCATTTATGGATTTTTTTCAGCAGCAAATTTAACAATAAACAGCCAACAAAATAAAACCTTGAGAGTTTGCACTTCCAAGGTTTTATTTATAACGTTTGGCAGTTATAAAAATTAAGCCGTGCCACCTACTGTTAGGTTATCTATTTTCAGGCTTGGTTGGCCAACGCCTACTGGTACACTTTGACCGTCTTTACCACAAACACCTACACCTTTATCAAGCGCTAAATCATTACCTACCATAGAAATTTGTTGCATAACCTCAGGGCCATTACCAATTAAGGTAGCACCTTTAATTGGCTGGGTGATTTTACCATTTTCAATTAAATACGCTTCTGAGGCACTAAATACAAACTTACCCGAGGTGATATCCACTTGGCCGCCACCAAAATTGGGAGCAAACACGCCTTTTTTAACCGTGCTAATAATATCAGCTTGGCTGTGCTCGCCGCCTAACATGTAAGTGTTGGTCATACGTGGCATTGGTAAATGCGCGTATGATTCACGACGAGCATTACCTGTTGGGTTTACCCCCATTAAACGCGCGTTCATTTTATCTTGCATATAGCCTTTTAAAATACCGTTTTCGATAAGTACGTTATAGGCTGCAGGCGTACCTTCGTCATCTACATTAAGTGAACCACGGCGATCGGCCATAGTGCCATCATCAACCACAGTACATAGCTCTGAAGCAACTTTTTGACCTACTTTACCGCTAAACGCAGACGCGCCTTTACGGTTAAAGTCTCCCTCTAGGCCATGACCTACGGCCTCGTGCAACAACACGCCTGGCCAGCCATTACCTAATACCACTTCCATAGTACCCGCTGGGGCATCAATAGCTTCTAAGTTTACTTTAGCTTGACGAACGGCTTCTTCTGCAAAACCCATCCAACGCGGCTTACCATCTACCAGCTCTTTAAAGTAACCATAATCTAGGCGCGCACCGCCACCAGCACCGCCACGTTCACGACGACCATTCTTCTCTAGCAATACAGAGCAGTTTAAACGGATCAGTGGGCGAATATCGGTAGCAAAGGTGCCATCGCTGGCTGCAATTAATACTTCTTCGTATACCGCAGACATTGAGCTAATAACTTGCTCAGCATCAGGGGCTAATTCGCGAATATAATTTTCAAGCTCACGTAACAAATTAACTTTATCGGTATCGCTCATACTAGAAATTGGTTGATGCGGTGCAAACTGCTGCTTTGCAGCCACGTCACTAAATACTTTAACCGCTTTATCTTCACCGGCATCGGCAATACTACGAGCAGCGGTGGCTGCTTTGTTTAACGCTTCAAGATTAATTGCGTCTGAATATGAAAAACCGGTTTTTTCACCGCTTACAGCCCGCACACCCACACCACGCTCAACGTTATAAGAGCCTTCTTTTACTAAGCCGTCTTCTAATACCCAAGACTCATGATGGCTCGATTGAAAATAAAGATCGGCATAATCAACTTTGTGCTGGTGAATATAAGCTAATGTTTTTTCGAGTTCTTCTCGATTTAGCTGGCTGTCGTGTAATAAATGCTGTTCAACCGAATTCATAATAATGGCTCTCTAAATCGTTGGTGAGATTGCAGCGGCATATCTCGTCTAATTTTGTGTAACTGGTTTAAATCTACGGTGCAACTAATAAAACCAAGCCCTGTTGATTTTTCACTTAATGCTTCACCCCAAGGCGATAACATGAGGCTGTGACCATAAGTTTGCCTACCGTTTTCATGCGTTCCATATTGCGCTGCAGCAATAACATAACATTGCGTTTCTATAGCTCGCGCTGCAAGTAGCGGCTGCCAATGCGCTTTACCTGTTGGAACAGTAAACGCACTGGGTACTAATATAATTTCGGCGCCTTTGCGAACTAAGGCATTAAATAAACCAGCAAAACGCAAATCATAACACACTGTTAAACCAATTTTACCAAAGGGCGAATCAACAACCACAACCTCATCGCCGGCTTGAGTAAAATCGGATTCTCGGTAGCTGCCGGTCTGGTCATCTACCTCAACATCAAACAAGTGTATTTTGTTATAGCTTGCAACAATATTGCCTTGATTATTAAATAAATGAGAGGCGGCGTAATACTTATGCTGGTTATATGGCTCTGGTAACGTGCCAGCGTTTAACCAAATGTTGTGTTTACGGCACAATTCACTGATTTGCTGTTTATATTGTTCAATACGTTGAGACACTAACAACGTATCACCAGCGTGTTTACTAAAGACTAAAAACGCTTCAGGTAAACATACTAACAAAGGTCGCGTGTTTGGCAGAGCAGCTAATGCTTGCTTTAAAAGTGCAATGTTATCATCAGGGTTTAAGCCAGAGCACATTTGCAATGCGATAATCGCAGGAGATGAGTTTATGTGTTGTTTATTCATTGTGTGGCGCTAACCTCGGCATCTTTAAGTTTTAACTCTGAGGATGCTTGTGGCTGGTTTTGTGCTGCTTGCGGTAAAGTCACCTCTCGACTCTTACGATCTAACTCTTGTACCTGAGGATCGTTCATTTTGCCTGTTACTTTAAAGTTGATCTCTGAGATCACTCGGGCAGAATGAATCACTTTATCAATTGCTAAAGCTGCAAGCCCCGTTACTGGATTAACCATCCAAGCCACAATCACCGGAATGCTCGAGGTTACTTGTGGCGCCACCGCTAAGTCGTAGTCAATTTCGAGAGTATTTAAATTTGCATACCCTTTTATAGAGAGATCGGCAGGTACCCCATCCATTTTAGTATCTTGGGTATAGGCAATGCCTTTATCTATCTGCATGGTGCCTTGCATGCTGTTATAAAAAAAACCTTTAGAAAATACATCTCTAAAATCAAGCTTTAGCTTACGCACTAATGAATCAAGGCTCAGTAATGAGAATACGCGTGCACCTCCATCACTGATTTCAGTTAAATGGCCTTCGCCTAAATCCCAGCTAATTTCGCCATCTAAACTGGCAATGTCTAAATCATAAGGTGCCGCTTGCCAATTTAGCTGATAATTTAGATTGGCGTTTGAGTCTTTAATAGTGGTGGTAATATCAAACTCATTAAATAAGGCGCCAATATCATCACTTTTAAGTTCACCGCTCATCGCCGTTAGGCCATTCTGCCATTGCCCTTTAGTCCGTAATATATGGTCGCCCTTATCAACCACTAGCTCAGAAATAAGCAGCTTTTTACCATCGCCTAACAATGAGGCGCTTACTTTATCAAGTTGATAATGACTCACTTTACAATCGGCACATTCAAATTCAATAGCCGGTAATTTTGTAAGCCATGCAAGTTGTTCTGGGGTTGATTTTTCGCTCGGTTGCTCTGATTGTTTATCTAAAAAATTAAGCCTTAAATAATCGCTATTAATTCGAATCGGCTGACTTGATTGCCCGCTAGGTATAAATACTTCGGCTCTTAACTCTTTGGCATTGAGCTTTAATTGCAAATTATTATTTAGGGGCGATAAACGCATATCAAAATCATTAAACTGCATGCCACTCACGTTAAAAGAGTTAATATTCGCAACCACTTCATGTAAAGGCGGCATCACGCCCGGCGAGGCACTGTCAGACTGCGCTTTAGCTACATTAATAATTTGATCAATTAAATCAATCCAAGGTAATAACTCACTCTGCGCTAAATTAATACTCACCGCTAAATTTTGTGAGTTAAGCCCTAAATCTTTTTCACCGATGATAAAATGAGCGTTGGTAAACTGCGATTGAGTATTGTCTAGAATGGCATTGAAATAAAATAACTCATTAATATTTGCAGTGATCAGATTAGAGATATCATCACCTTGAATAACCGCACTCAGAGGCCAAATTTGCTCACTGCTTTTTGTATATACTCCTGGCAAGGAACTATTTAAGCCAATAAGTGGCGATTCAACTTCGGCACGATAGTTAAACCCTTGCTCGGTAAAATTAAGCTCTAAAGCAATATCAACGTCACTTTGCCCGCTTAAGTAACCATCTAAAATACCTTGACCATGGTTTATGAGTGTTTGCGCATCAAGCTGAGCATTTATATTTATATTAGCGCGATAATCCTCTGCGTTTGCGTCACTAGTGTAGTTAATCGTTAATGGCATACCAAGCCATGTAGCCGTAGCATCGGTGAGGTTTATTTGTTGATTATTAAAGCTAAGTTCACCCTTTAAATGCTCAAGCGAAATACCGGGAGCAGAAATATAAAGAGGTGAGTCGAGTAAATTAACCTTACCAGTTACACTCGCTCCGCCCTCAAATTGTGAACCGATTAGCAATTCAATGTTTGCGCTGGCAAGCCCCTGTCCTTGCACAACATTAAAAATATCAGCTAATGGATTTACTAAAGGCGTGGCGACAAAAAAATCGTGCATTTTTTCAAGCTCAGCTTGCTTATCAATACTAACCACCAATGGCGCATCGCCCATTAAGTCATCAATACTCACATGTACACTACTGCCAACGTCAAGGTTTACCAGTTGGCCTTGCTGGCTATAAATATCCATTCGCTCATTTGCAAAATGCAGCTTTACACTGGCATTTGTGACTGCTGGCCAAGCCGGATCGAATTGATAGGTAGCATTATCTATTTGCGCTAAAACATCAAACTGCCCAGAACCATCGTCAAATGGAAAGCCTGATAATGGACCAGAAAATAACACCTGGGCATTTGTTACTTCACCTGATTTTATTGCGCCATTTAAATAACTAACTAACTCAGGGCTCATTAACGTTAAAGGAAAATAATGACCGGCAATACTGGCATCGGGGGCAAATGCTTCGGCATATAAATCTAAGCGAGGCGTCTTACCTAAACTTAATTTCATCTGTGCGCTTAAGGTCACTTCATTGTTATCAAACCACAGGTTATCACTACTAATATGCCAATCGCCTGAGCGCTTAGCTAAATCTAATTCAATGTTTAGCTGGTTATAGTCAATATTATTACTAAAACTAGCACCTGTAATTAAGTGGCTGTTTTCACCAAAAATAGTGATCCGGCCATATTGCTGATTAACCAATCCATCAACCCTTAAGGATTGAGCGGCGGGTACGGCGTTTTTTTCTTGCCAGCTAATTTCATCGGCTTCAAACCACAACTGCCATTGCTTTGCATCGGCAAACTCTAGATACGCGTTTTTTATTTCACCACTGGGTTGGCGAGCTAAAAAAGGAGTTAAATCAGTAAAATTAGTTAGTTCTGCTAAATCATTTAATAGGGCTAAATCGAGTTGCTGCAGCCATATTTTATTTTGCTTGCCTAATAAAGCTTCAAATTCGAGGCTAGGCCACGTTATTTCGTTGGTACTAAACGCTAAGCCGGTACTTTTTAACCGCCAGCTATTTTGCTCAGGGTATAAATGAAATCCCCCTTCACTTAGGCTGACCTTTTGTGTTTGATCATTGAGTTGCCAATTTACCGCACTCGGTAACCACTGTACTTTTACGTCACTTACTAAGCCTTGCTCTAGCCTAAGCCATGCTTGTAAGTTTAAATCACTATGCAGTTGCTGCTTTTGAGTATTTATATACTGGGCCAACCAATTTGACACATCAACCTGATTAGCCTGCACATATAAATCGCCCACCATTTGCTCTAAGGTTTCACCTTTGAGCGCAATACGGGCATCAAAATTACCCACAGAAATTCCCGGTAACGCTAGGCTACCGCTACCAAGATGCTGTTTATCTTGGTTTTGCCATACAATGTTTTCTAATAACAGTTTACGTTCTTTGTTATCTTCTAGTACAAAGCTGATGCTGGAGTTTTCTATTGCAAAGTGACCGGTTTCGCCTAAAAACAGTCCTTCTATTAGTTCTTTTTGCTCAAATGAAACTTCATCTTGATTACCAGCAAATAAATTAGCGACATTAACCTTGGTATGAAAGCCATTGATCACAAAGTAATTTGATTTAAGCTGCAGCGACTTTAAACTTTCCCAAAGGTTTAGCTCTAAACTGGTTTTAGCTATGGTTAAAGAGATAGGGGCTGTTTGGTTGTCTTTAAATGATAATTCTTCGAGTACTAAAGCGGGACCACTGCCTTGCCAACTTGCTGATATAGCACCTATAGATAAACTAATATCAAACTTATCATCAAGGTAGCTTTCTATATCTCCTTTATAATCGTTTGCGTAGGGTAAGGTGTATTTTAAAATAGAAACAATCACGGCCAGTAGTACTAAAATTACAGCACTTATTTGCCATAATTTTCGCACACAATAAAAACAGGCCGCTTTAAATTTCATTACATCATTACCACATCAAACTGCTCTTGGCTGTATAAACTTTCGGTTTGAATATTGACCTGCTTTCCAATAAATAGTTCTAATTCGGCGAGGTTATGATACTCATCATTTAATAGCGCTTCACATACTGCAGGCGAAGCATACACTACAAACTTATCCGCATCGTAAGCGCGATTAACACGTACTATTTCACGAAGAATTTCATAGCAGACTGTCTCGACTGTTTTTTGTGAGCCACGCCCTGAACATGCTGGGCATACATCACACAATACATGCTCTAGGCTTTCGCGGGTACGTTTGCGGGTCATTTCAACTAAGCCTAATGCCGACAAACCATTGATATTAGATTTGGCACGATCTTTATCGAGTGCAGATTCTAATGAGTGCATTACACGGCGTTTATGCTCATCGCTTACCATATCAATAAAGTCGATAATAATAATACCGCCCAAATTGCGCAGCCTTAGTTGACGGGCAATAGCTGAGGTTGCTTCAACATTGGTATTAAAAATAGTTTCTTCAAGGTTACGGTGACCAACAAAAGCGCCTGTATTTACATCAACAGTGGTCATCGCTTCAGTTTGATCTATGATCAAATAACCACCCGATTTTAAAGTAACTTTACGATGCAGTGCTTTTTGAATTTCACTTTCTACATCAAATAAATCAAAAATGGGGCGCTCACCTGGGTAATACTCAAGCACTTGTGATAACAAAGGCACAAACTCTTCAGTGAACAGCTTAAGCTCTTGGTAGGTAAGCTTAGAGTCAACACGAATGCGCTCCATATCTTCACCTACGTAATCACGTAACGTTCTAAAGGCAAGTGTAAGATCTTCATGCAAGATACTGGCTTTGCTGGTTTTTCGGCGTCTAGAGACAATTTTATCCCAGAGCTTTTTTAAAAAAGCTGCATCGTGTCTCAGCTCCGCTTCACTTGCGCCTTCAGCAGCTGTTCTGACAATAAAACTACCGTTTTCATCGCCGTATTCGGCTACAATTTTTTTCAGCCTTGCACGCTCTTCTTCCGTTTCGATACGCTGACTCACCCCAACATGTGTCGCATCAGGCATAAACACTAAATACCGTGAAGGTATCGTGATATCAGTGGTTAAACGTGCCCCTTTGCTACCCAAAGGGTCTTTAACCACTTGCACCATAATGTACTGACCTTGGCGAACCAGTTCACGAATATCTTGGACTTTTTTAATCGGCTCGTCGTCAACGCCCTCAACAATAGAGGCACTATTAACGATATCTGAAGCGTGTAAAAAGGCGGCTTTCTCTAGGCCTATATCAACAAAAGCGGCTTGCATACCTGGTAACACGCGGCTTATTTTACCTAAGTAAATATTACCCACGATACCTAAGTTACCAATACGTTCTAGCTGAATTTCTTGTAATACACCGTTTTCGATTAGGGCAACGCGACTTTCACTTGGCGTGACATTGATCAGTAGTTCTGTACTCATGCTACCCTCTTAAGAATGTATTTAATAATTGTTCTGTCTCATATAAAGGTAAGCCGACAACGGCAAAATAGCTACCCGAAATATGCGTTACAAAGCGCCCACCTAACCCTTGGATACCGTAACCACCGGCTTTATCTTGAGGCTCGCCCGTTTGCCAATAAGCATTTATTTCTTCATCACTGAGCGTTTTAAAGGTGACATCTGTACTGACCACACAACTGAGTACTTTATCTGATGTAGCAAAAGCGATGGCAGTTAACACTTGGTGCGTGTTCCCTGATAAGCGCTTTAAGGTTTGAGTAAAATCGTCTTTATCTCGTGGCTTACATAATGATTGGTTATCCATCACCACCACAGTATCACTACCTAGCACTGGCCGGTCAGTATAACCTTGCTCTACGCCCATTTGCGCCTTTAAACGCGCTAAACGCTCTACATAGTCATGCGGGCACTCATTAGCAAGCTGACTTTCATCGGCATCAACACTAAACTGTGAAAATTCAATACCCAATTGGGTTAGAAGCTCTTTACGACGGGGAGACGCGGAGGCTAAATATACTGCGCAAGTCATTATCTGATCCTAAAATGTCTACGGTATTTTCGAAGTAATAAAAATACCCATATCCAGCTCAACATGCCTGTTAATACAGGCCATAAGTAATGTGGGCTAAAATAAACGCCAAGTAAAAAGTGATTTAACCAAAACTGCATTAAGTGGTAAAGCGTTAAGAACAAGCCTATAAGTAGGCTTTGTTGCCACAATGAAAAATTGCGAATTTTTTGGAAGTTACTTGCAGTAACAAAAATACACACTGAATAAGTTAAGGAATTAACACCCAATGAGGAGCCTGTTGCTAAGTCAATTAATAACCCAACAACCCAAGCAGTCCCTATATTTAGTCTATGCGGTAAAGCTAAAGACCAGTACATAAGCACCAATAGCACCCAATCAGGACGAAATGGTTCAAGTGAAAAAGGTAACGGCATTAGCGCCATTACTAATGCAAAGAAAATACTTAATGCGATTAAAAGCATATGACGGTTAATCATCACCCATCAACTCCTGCTGATTTAGCCATAACACCACTAATAACCGAATTCGATCTAATTGAGCTATCGGCTCAGCAAATACTTGCGCAAAAGGTTGGCCTTCATCACGAGTTATTTCGGTGATCACCGCTACCGGATAACCTTCAGGAAAGGTACCTCCTAGGCCAGAGGTCACCAGCACATCACCAATACGCACATCTAAGCTATGCGGCACATGTGATAGCTTTAGCACGTTAATTTTACCGATACCTTCAACCACTGTGCGCACATCGTTTCGTAATATACGCACCGGTGTTGCATGGGTGGTATCTGTAATTAACAGCACCCGCGAGGTTGTTGAACCAACTTTAGTCAACTGCCCGACTAACCCCATATCATCAATCACCGCTTGGCTTTCGCTTAAACCATCGGTGGTTCCCCGATTTATCACCACTTGGTGACTATAAGGATTTGAATGAACAGAAAGTACTTGAGCAATAATTTTACGATTGGTGTGTTTAGAGGAAGAGCCAAGTAATGCACGAAGTTTTTGATTCTCTTTTGCTAAAAACTCATACTGCTGGATTTGCTCACTTTGCAATACTTGCTTCTTTTTGAGTGCTTCGTTTTCGGTTAGTAACTGCTCACGGGTATGCAAACTTTTGGCGCTAAAGCTAAATACTTCGTAAGGTAGGTTAGCAACATAAATAAGTGGACTGACCAACGTATTCAAACTAGTACGAATGTTCTCGCCACCTTGCGTGTACTTGTCTCCAAGGATCAATACGATACTCAAAAGCACTGCGACAAAAAGTCGCAGTTGCAAAGAAACCGTTTTTTCAAACATTGATTTCATTAATCGTAACTAAAAACGTCACCACCGTGCACATCAATCATTTCAAGGGCCTTGCCGCCGCCACGTGCAACACACGTAAGTGGATCATCAGCAACAACCACTGGAATGCCCGTTTCTTCCATTAGCAGGCGATCTAAATCCTTAAGTAATGCGCCGCCGCCAGTTAACACCATACCATGCGCTGAAATATCAGATGCCAGCTCAGGTGGAGACTGCTCAAGCGCCACCATGACAGCGCTTACAATTCCCATTAGTGGCTCTTGTAATGCTTCTAAGATTTCATGCGAGTTAAGCGTAAACGAACGAGGAACGCCTTCTGCAAGGTTACGACCACGCACTTCTATCTCTACTGGTTCGTCTGTTTTAAATGCCGATCCAATTTGGTGTTTAATATTCTCAGCGGTGGCTTCACCGATTAAGCTACCAAAGTTACGACGCACATAATTAATAATGGCTTCATCGAACTTATCGCCACCAATACGTACTGATGATGAATACACAACACCATTAAGTGAAATAATAGCGACTTCTGTTGTACCGCCACCAATATCAACCACCATAGAACCCGTTGCTTCAGACACCGGTAAACCGGCACCAATTGCAGCTGCCATTGGCTCTTCGATTAAGTAGACTTCGCGAGCACCTGCACCCATCGCTGATTCACGAATAGCACGTTTTTCAACTTGGGTGGCTCCACAAGGAACACAAATAAGCACGCGTGGGCTTGGGCGCATAAAATTATTATTGTGCACTTGTTTGATGAAGTGCTGTAACATTTTTTCAGTAACATAAAAATCAGCAATCACACCGTCTTTCATTGGACGTATGGCTTTTATGTTACCTGGCGTACGGCCCAACATTTGCTTAGCTTCTGTACCTACAGATGCAACACTTTTAGGTCCACCAGCACGTTCTTGACGAATAGCAACAACTGAAGGTTCATTTAATACAATACCTTCTTCTTTTACATAAATTAGTGTGTTGGCTGTACCTAAATCGATCGATAGATCGTTTGAAAAAATACCACGGAGTTTTTTAAACATGAGGCTGGATGACCTTTGAAATTCGTTCTTATTGTAGTTGCGCTTACTTTAACATTCTCAACACAATGAGCAATGTAAAGCGCAGCCGTCTTTGTAATCATTAAAAAGAGGAAGCACCGCTTCCCCATTAAATATTATCGTTCGCTCATTAAGCGAAAGCCAATATAATTAGCTCTAAAATCTGGCGCTAAAATTAAACGCGTTGATGCACGAGCAAGGCTAGGGGCAAAATTCCATGCACCTCCGCGAACAACGGCATCTTTTTTATTCCCTGTGCTACTAGTCCATTCCCATACATTGCCTACAGTATCGTATAAGCCAAATGCATTTGCAGAAAAAGACCCTACCGGAGCCGTGCGTTTATTAGACCACTCGCTACCACACCAACCACAGTTAGCTAGGTTTTTACCAATTTCGTTACCCCATGGGTACTCTGTCTCAGTGCCTGCACGCGCCGCATATTCCCACTCAACCTCAGTGGGTAAACGATACGTTTGCGCTGTTTTATCAGAAAACCACTCGGCGTACGCAATAGCGTCATTTTTTGTCAAACACACAGCAGGAAACTCATTGGTTTGTTCAAATCCTGGAGCACGCCAATTTAAGCTTGCTTCCCAAACAGGTTCGCCGTTGAGGTAATATGCGCAACCTTTGCCTTTTTCAGCTTCGGTTTTATATTGCGTTTCGTTTACAAACGCTTCAAATGCGCCAACAGTTACTTCTTTGCTCTGCATAGCAAAAGATTCACTAATCGTTTTTTCAACCACGGGGCGTTCATTTTCAAGCCCATTGCCGTTTATATCACCCATTTTAAATTTGCCAACGGGGATCATCACTGCTGATGGGTCCATCATAGGTGGGCGTGTATCAACTTCCATCCCTTTTGGGCAATCTGCTTGTATTATTTGCTCTCGCTTTTTAGTCGGTGCAGCAATCGACTCTGACTTTTTTTCCAACTGAGCAAAAAGCGTTCGCGTTTTCTTTAAGTCAATTCGCGCTTTATAAGGGATGTAACCCTCTTTGCGTATTTCTAACTTATGCAAACCACGTGGTAAGTTCGTCACCAAACGAGTAGAACCTACTCGAATATCATTAATAAATACTTCATCGCCGTGTACATTAGAGCGTAAGGTTAACTGAACTAATTGATCTTTCTTGTTCTCAGCGACCACTTTAGGCTTTTTATTAACTGTTTTAGCGACAACGGCAGCAGCTTTATTATCCCCATTATCGCTGAATGTTAACTGACTATCAGAGAAAGTAGTGCTATAAGCTGGCTGATAAGTATTTGCCAGCGGGGTACCATACTCTAAACAAAAACTATTATTCACACTAAGTAAGTGACATAAACGACTGCTGTTTACATCTCCGCGCATAGTAACGCTTAAATTGACGTTGTAATCACCTTGCCCGCTAAATGCGCTCTTAATCACGTGACTACTTAAAATTTGTACTTGTGCCCCAGCCATGTCTCGCTTAGGTTCAACAAGACGTTTTTCTGTAAGATTTTCAAATATTTGATCTAAAAAACGTTTAGTTGCCTTTTTCAGCCCTATTTGCTGACCGCTCTGCTCACATGCCGCCAGTGTTTCAGTGCGCTTACAGTTAATGGTATGGTCAACTTCAAGCGTACCCTCTCGGGTAAATTCATTGCGTAATCGCTCTACACGCGCCGTGGTATATTGCACTTTTAAGCTTTCAATCGTGTTTTGAAGTGCATGTTTATCAGCGCGAATTTGCTCAATATCTTTTAGATGGGATGCAATTGCCGCCAATTGCATAGAAATATCATTTTTATTTTGTTCTTGATCAACAACGGCTTTTTGATAACGCGATTGTGCAGAGGTAATGTCTAGCGACGGGTTATCAATTAAACGTCGATACATATCATTCATCGCATCCAACGCTTGGTTTTTTTCTTTATCAAGCTGTGTGGAACGCGTTCTCAACAATTCAAGTTGTGTTTGAAGTTGATTCTCTTCTTTTAAATATTTGTCGAGCATCGTCGTTGAACGAGTGTATTCTGTTTGTTTCGTATTAATCTCTGATTCAATTCTGTTTACAGTAGTTGTATCTTGTGCAAATACTGTGCTTGCAAAAAAGCTAGCAGAAATTAACAGAGATAAAGGAGCAATTCGCATATATTCCAGTCCCAAAAAAGCGGCAATTATTTGGTTATTATTATTTTTTATAATAAAACCTTATGCTATGTACTTGAAGCACAAAACACAAGCTTTGTTCATTTATTATCTCAGTTTACAACTATTATCCCGTTTCATGCCAGTAAATAACCGTTTCATTTGTACTAAATAGCTAATTTATTTAACAACACCGAGATTTATCTGCATTTTACGCTATTAAGATGCCAATTTAGCCGCGTATTCATATTTTTTAGTTTGCTTAAGTAATAAAAACTGAGTCAAAATAACGCTATTACACAGCACATTCATCATGTAACTAATGAAAAAGAGTGATAATGCCAATACCATTCAGTATTAATGAACATAGCTATTTACAAACAATTACCAGTGAATTACTAACAGACAAGAAAATAACTTTAACTATTAAGCGCGATGATTTATTGCATCCACTTATCAGCGGTAATAAATGGCGAAAGCTCAAATACAATTTAGTTCGTATGCAACAACTGGGTAAATCTGAATTACTTACATTTGGTGGTGCTTTTTCAAATCACATTCATGCGTGCGCCGCTGCTGGTAAAGAGTTTAACTTAACAACCCACGCAATTGTGCGCGGCCCACAGCTTGATCTAAATAATCCTACTCTAAAATTTGCACAGCAATGTGGTATGCAGTTACATGCTGTCAATCGTATAGAGTACAAACAACGACATGATGAAGCCTATTTAGCCGCATTACAGGCACGCTTTCCAAACGCATACATTCTACCTGAAGGAGGCACTAATTCGTTTGCTATAGATGGATGTAAAGAGCTTGCCCAGAGTTTACCTGAGCACGACTACTTAATCTGTCCAACTGGCAGTGGCGGCACCTTGGCTGGATTGATAGAGGGCAGCTCAAATAAAATCAACCTACTAGGGATTGCTGTTTTAAAGCAAGCCGACTACCTGCGGGACGAAATACGCGCTCTTAGCCCTAAAGCAAAATCACAAAATAACTGGCAACTACTTACGCAATTTCACGGTGGTGGATATGGTCGTTTTACAGCTGAGTTATGGCAGTTTTGCCAACACATGCAGCATCAACATCAATTACCCTTGGAGCCTATTTACAGCGGTAAAATGATGTACGCACTTTGGCAGCTCATCAATAATGATTACTTTGCCCCTAACAGCAAAATTATTGCAATACATACTGGTGGGTTGCAAGGTTTAGAAGGGCTAAAATATCGCAAATTAGTGTAGAGTGTATTTAACTTGTTAATTGCTTAGCATTAGTGAAATGCGACTTGAGTATAATTGGGGAGTAATTTAGAAAAATATCCTCCTTGCGCGCCGCTAATGCCTATTACTTTTAAAAGTTGTAGCTCCTGAGGCGTCTCTACATCAAGTGCAAATACTGACAAGCTCAATAATCTACTTATATGCACAATCCCCCTAACGTATTTTTGTTGTGAATTACTGCGCTCTATCCCATGGACAAGTTCAGAAGCTAAGTTAAGCCCTGATATTTGTTTATTAAGCGTAAACTTAAAAATATTTTTACTGCTTCTCACATCATCAATTACAATATTGCAGTTTAGTGCCGCTATTGCTGCAAAAGCGCCTTGCAAACGTAATTGATTATTTAAGAATTCTGATTCATTTATAGAAAATTGCAGTGTATGTTGGTTTTTTAAGTCATTGATATAAGCAGTTAACCAGCTCCAAAACTCGTTATTAAACCAGTTTTTAGGATGTAACTTAATACTAATAACTGACGATGATTTATCTATAAGCAATAGTTTTTTTACTTGCATAACTACCGCTTGATCGTGCAATAGCGCCTCACCTTCGTTATAAAATTGACTGATACTTTCTTGATTAAGTAATTGTTTATTTCCCCTGTCATTACTTTTAATTGATACGTAATGCTTAATAATAGCGCCGCTATCGAGCTCGTATACTGGTTGAAATAAAATAGCCAATTTTTGCTTTTTAATTCGTTGTGATATTGAGTGTCTATCGAGCTTTTGGACATGACCATAATTTAACGCTAATTGGTGATAATGCTTAACTCGATTTTGCTGCGAAAGAGTAAGTGCTGACTTTGCCAACTGATACACCATAACCTGATCAGCCTCGGAATAATAAGTACATAAACCTACTTTTACATGCCTCTGTGCAGTTCTTGGCGCCAATACATGAGCGGCACTTACAATGCATTGATGTAAATATTTAGCGCAATTGAGTTTATCAATTGCATCAATCCCTTTGAGAGTAAAAGCGAAATTGCCTGCAGTTAATAACTTAACGGATATTTCAGTCGTATTAATAAAGTCTTTTGCCAATAAGACTTTAAGAGTCGCTTGTAAGTCAGTGTTTGCATCAAAATGACATTCACACTGAATAAGTGCAAATACATTATATTTAATTGCTTCCTGCACATTAGTTGTCGCTATTGGAGCGAGCTGTAAAGAACTCACTTTGGGTGCATAACGCACTTTCTTATTATTAAAGTGCTGCTGACGTTTAGAGGTTATTGTGCTGTTTTTTATTGTTTTAGGCTTTTTAAAACGTCGAATACAAAGTATAGCGAGCAAAAGAACCGCGTTTATTATTAAAAACAAATAGCTATAGCTATACCAAACTGGCCATGAGTAGAGCAAAATTCCTTTTGAGTTAGCGCTAAAATAATGTTTTTGTTTTTCTATATAAATAGAGTTTTTATTAGGGGAGAGCGTAAAAGGCGTATTTGCAATAAGTTGTTTTTCATTGGCCAATGGCTGTTGCAATTGCTTCGCTAGCTTTAAACCAACTTGCTCGTTTTGATGCTGTAAAACCAAACTTAAACCGCTATTAATAATCACTAGCAAGGCGATACACAGAGCATAAAACAAAGCATTTGAATAATTGGTAAAGTGAAATTTACTGGCTTTCATAACCCACCGGCACATCAAATAAGTTATTAAAGTGTTGTCTACTATTTGCAATTGTACAAGCCAATAATAAAAGTTTAGCAGAGGTTTAAAAGTTAGTACTTAATGTTTATAAACATTATATTTAGCCTTCAATTAGTTAACTAAACAGCTGTCATTATTTATATATTAGTTTGAACAAAGGAGGGCTTGGCTTAAAAAATAAAAACACCAATACCACAGTGCTTTTTACACATTCATATGTTTACTTTAGGAAGTGTTTATTCAGATTTAAAAACTGTAGAAATGGAATGCGGTCATTTTTTTAATAAAAAAAGCCGCTTAATAGCGGCTTTCTAGAAAACTTTTAAACATTTTGCTTTTTGTCTTAGGTCAGAACGGGATATCGTCATCAAAGTCGATTGTTGGTTCCATAGGGTTTGATGCGCCACCTTGCGGTGCATTTTGTGGCTTAGGTGCAAACCCGCCTTGCTGTTGTGGTGCACTATTTTGTTGTGGTGCAAAACCACCTTGCTGCTGTGGCTGGTATTGGTTGTTTTGCTGCGGTGCTGGCTGCTGAGCAGGTGCAGATTGCTGCTGTGGAGCATAACTGCCTTGCTGGCTATTTTGGCCTTGGTTATTTTGACCATAACCACCGCTTTGTTGCCCGCCTTGGTTACCTTGATAGCCACTACTTTGTTGACCACCTTGGTTACCTTGATAGCCACCACTTTGTTGATCGCCACCGCGTGCACCTAGCATTTGCATTTGACCCGTAAAGCCATCAACAACGATTTCAGTGGTGTATTTTTCTTGGCCTTGTTGATCAGTCCATTTACGGGTTTGAAGTTTACCTTCTACGTAAATTTGTGATCCCTTGCGGCAGTATTCACCCACAATTTCAGCTAACTTGCCAAAAAATACCACACGGTGCCACTCAGTTTTATCAACCATTTGGCCAGTGTTTTTATCTTTATAGCTATCTGAAGTTGCTAAGGTAATATTTGCTACACCATTACCATTAGGCATGTAACGAACTTCAGGATCTTGCCCTAAATTACCAACCAAAATTACTTTGTTCACACCGCGTGCCATGGAACCATCTCCTATAAACGTTAGATTAAACCAGCCACTCTTCGGGCTTGGTCTAGGTCAAATTCTTTATCATTAATCTTTAAGTAGCTACGACTTTCATCGCGAACTACGGTTGCTTCTATTACGCCGGGTAAAGCAACTAACTGAGAAGCCAGTGTTTGTGCCTGCTCTTCAGAATCTAATTGGGTCATTAAACTAATAACTTTACTTTTCGGTGGGACTTGCATTTTCCACGCAATAATAAGCCATATTACCCCAACAAGTGCCGCCGCCGCAAACACAGCTTGCGTACTAGTGGTTTGTGCTACATACCCGCCAAGCATGCCGCCTAAAAAAGCGCCTAAAAACTGGCTCGATGAATACCCCCCCATGGCTGAGCCTTTTTGGCTTGCTGGAGCAATACGCGACACAAGAGCCGGCATAGTGGCTTCTAAAAAGTTAAACGCAACAAAATATAACAGCATACAAACCGCAATACCAACAACGCTGTTTGCCCACATAGACATACTTAACATGCTGACTATTAAAACCATAACAGAACCAATAAATGCTTGTTTTTCTTTCTCTTTTTTAATTGCCACTATCATTACTGGCACCATTAAAAAAAACGCCAAAAATAAAACTGGGATATAAAGCTGCCAATGGTTTTCGGCCACTAAGCCATCTTTAATTAATTGGCTTGGTAATACTACAAAAATAGTCGTTAATGTTAGATGCAGCAATAATACGCCTGCATTTAAACGTGCCAGCTGTGGGTGTTTAATCAATTTTTTGATGTCACTAAAACTGGCAAGCGTATCGCCTTTAGGGGCTTTATTTATTGCACTGGGAACGAGCATAGTGACTATAAAAATACCACACACAGCCAAAATAGCCGTTAGCCAAAATACGCCTGCAATGCCCCACGAAGCTGCCACTATCGGCCCTAATAACATCGCAAACGCAAAGCTCATGCCGATGCTCATGCCAATCACCGCCATAACTTTGGGGCGCTGTTCATCACGGCTTAAATCTGATGCAAACGCTAATAATGCGCTGGCGATAGCTCCCATGCCTTGTAATGCGCGCCCTACCGTCACCATTTGAATAGACTCTGCCAAAGCGGCAATTACCGAACCTAAAGCAAACAACGCCAAACCACCGACTATGACTTTTTTACGACCTATTTTATCGGAAAGTCTCCCCATTGGGATTTGTAATACGGCCTGAGATAAACCATACGCACCAATAGCAAAACCGATCCAGATAGGTGAAAAGCCTTCAAGCTCTTGACCATAAATAGCTAAAACAGGCATCAGCATAAACAAGCCGAGCATTCTAAATGCAAACACACTCGCTAACGATACGGCGGCGCGTTTTTCTCGTGAATTAAGTGAAGATGCGGTCATTATTTGCGTGATCTTACTGTGTTAAAAAATTAGGCAAGGATTCTATCACAAGCTTGGCAATAATTAATCGTCTATAACTAAGGATTTTTTCGATGATCAAGGATTAATATTGCAGCGTATTATGCGATACTGAGCAAATAATTTTGGCAATAAACGAGATAGCATGGAAAACATTGAAGTCCGAGGCGCCCGCACGCACAATTTAAAAGACATCAGCCTAACCATCCCACGTGATAAACTAATTGTTATTACTGGCTTATCTGGTTCAGGAAAGTCATCACTTGCATTTGATACGCTGTATGCAGAAGGGCAACGCCGGTATGTTGAATCACTCTCTGCTTATGCAAGGCAGTTTTTGTCATTAATGGAAAAGCCCGATGTAGATCATATTGAAGGCCTTTCTCCTGCTATTTCCATAGAACAAAAATCAACCTCGCATAACCCACGTTCAACCGTGGGAACTATTACTGAAATCTACGATTATTTACGCTTGATGTTTGCACGCGTTGGCGAACCTCGCTGTCCGACTCATGATTTACCGCTCGCGGCGCAAACAATCAGCCAAATGGTCGATACCGCACTGGCGCTGCCTGAGGGCACAAAGCTAATGCTCTTGGCCCCTGTTGTTAAAGACCGTAAAGGCGAACATGTAAAGCTATTAGAGCAGCTTGCAAGCCAAGGCTACATTCGCGCACGTATTGATGGCGAAGTGTGCGACCTATCTGATCCACCACCACTAGATCTACATAAAAAGCACACAATTGAAGTCGTGGTTGATCGCTTTAAAGTCAAAGACGGCCAGCAACAACGTCTCGCGGAATCATTCGAAACAGCACTTGAAATGTCAGGCGGCGTTGCCAACATTGCGTTTATGGACGATAGCAATGCTGAAGAAATGCTGTTTTCAGCAAATTTTGCCTGTCCAACCTGTGGCTATGCGATGACAGAGCTTGAACCGCGTCTATTTTCGTTCAACAACCCAGCCGGGGCTTGTCAAAGCTGTGACGGTTTAGGTGTAAGGCAATACTTTGACCCTAATCGCGTGGTTCATAACCCTGAGATAAGTTTAGCTGGCGGTGCAATTAAAGGTTGGGATAAACGCAGCTTTTACTACTATCAAATGTTGCAAGCAGTTGCACAACATTACGACTTTGATTTAGATGTTCCTTATCAAGAGCTTGCAAAAGAACATAAGAAAATTATCCTAGATGGCTCGGGTGATACTAAAATTGCATTTAATTACCGTAATGACCGCGGTGATTTAATTACACGTAATCATGTATTTGAAGGCGTGTTAAATAATATGAACCGCCGCTACCGCGAAACTGAATCAAACTCTGTGCGTGAAGAGCTAGCTAAGTATCAAACTAGTCAAGCGTGTCCTAGTTGTAAAGGTTCGCGCCTTCGCCAAGAAGCACGTAACGTATTTATTGGTCAAACTAATTTACCAACCATCACACATATGAGTATTGGTGAGGCAATGAGCTTTTTTGAAGGTTTGCATTTGACTGGGCAAAAAGGCCAAATCGCCGAAAAAATTCTAAAAGAAATTCGCGATCGTTTATCTTTCTTAATAAATGTTGGCCTAAATTACTTATCACTTGAGCGCAGCGCCGACACGCTCTCTGGCGGTGAAGCACAGCGTATTCGTTTAGCGAGTCAAATTGGCGCTGGATTAGTGGGTGTTATGTATGTACTGGATGAACCTTCAATTGGTTTACACCAACGTGATAACGACCGTTTATTAAAAACCTTAGTGCATTTACGTGATTTAGGTAACACCGTTATTGTTGTAGAGCATGATGAAGACGCGATCCGCGCGGCAGATCATATTATTGATATTGGTCCGGGTGCTGGTGTGCATGGCGGCCATGTTATTGCTCAAGGTACACGCGATGATATTTTAGCGAGCAAAGACTCGGTTACCGGTCAGTTTTTATCGGGGGTGCGTAAAATTGAAGTACCTAAAGAGCGCCATGCTACTAACGATAAATGGTTAGAGCTGTTTGGCGCTACCGGTAATAACTTAAAAAATGTTGATTTAAAAATACCCTTTGGCTTAATGACCTGTATTACCGGTGTATCGGGCTCAGGTAAATCTACACTCATTAACGACACCTTATTTAAACTCGCTCACACTGAGCTTAATGGTGCCACAACCGCAGAAGCGGCCCCTTACAAGTCAATTGCAGGCCTTGAGCACTTTGATAAAGTGATTGATATTGACCAAAGTCCTATTGGCCGCACACCGCGTTCAAATCCTGCAACTTATACCGGTATTTTCACCGGTATTCGTGAACTGTTTGCGGGTACTCAAGAAGCCCGTTCACGTGGTTACAAAGTAGGTCGCTTTAGCTTTAATGTTAAAGGTGGGCGTTGTGAGGCATGCCAAGGTGATGGCGTTATTAAAGTAGAAATGCACTTTTTACCTGACGTATATGTGCCGTGTGATGTATGTAAAGGTAAACGTTATAACCGCGAAACCTTAGAAGTACAATATAAAGGCAAAAACATCAACCAAGTGCTCGATATGACCGTTGAAGATGCCCATGACTACTTTGATAAAATACCGGCCATAGCACGCAAACTTAAAACCCTAATGGATGTTGGACTTTCTTATATCCGCTTAGGCCAAGCCGCTACAACACTTTCTGGTGGTGAAGCACAGCGAATTAAGTTAGCACGTGAGCTTTCTAAGCGTGATACCGGTAAAACGCTATACATATTAGATGAGCCAACAACAGGCCTGCACTTTGCAGATATAGAGCAGTTATTAGTAGTACTGCATCGTCTGCGCGATCATGGCAATACCATTGTAGTGATTGAGCACAATTTAGATGTAATCAAAACAGCCGACTGGATCGTTGATTTAGGCCCTGAAGGTGGTGCTGGCGGCGGTGAAATACTGATTGCAGGTACACCAGAAGAAGTGGCTGAATGCCAGCGCTCTCATACTGGGCACTACTTAAAACCGTTATTAAATAAATAACGGTAATACGCTTTAGATAAGGAAAGTCGGTGTTAAGGTATTTAAAAATTGCAAAATGGCGTGCTAATAAGCTGTTTAAGCAACAGCAAAAAAGCTGGCAACCACACCAAGTTAAACTGCTTAGCCATATAAAAAGCATATGGTTTAACCTTAACACCGCGCAAAAACTTTATCTGCTTGCGTTTATAACCCTAGCCATTTTTAAGTTAACGTGGCTATGTGCCACTATTACTATTATTGCGCTGATCATAGAATTTTGGCCTAAGTTTAATCAACTATGGAATTCACTCGCCGGTAAAGCACTTATTTTGGTATTTTATGCCAGTATTGCTAACTTTGTTTTAGCAAGTGCTAGTGGCATTGTAAATGAAGTTACTCAGGTATCAGCTAATCACTTTAATTACACTCATAACTTTGCCACTTTATTATATTTACCGCCTTGGACACTAGGAATAACTCTGGCAACACTGCTCGGCTTACAACTTATTTTGCCTTTTTACATCATAGTGTTATTACTAATCAAGCCATTTGGATCTGATCGCATAAAGTTTATTAGCCAAAGCTACTCACCACTTCTAACTGCATTAACCCGCTTTTTTTTAGCGACGGTAGTGTTTGTAAGTCTGATTGCATTTATTGATGAAAAACCGCCTGAAAAAGTATTAAACGATATAGTAAATAGCTTTGAAAATAGCCAATCGCTCGCAAATAAATCCCCCGCTGAACAAGAGCAAGCCATAGAAAAATTGAGTGAGCAAATAGAGAAAAAACTCCCCTCTTCAGACAATGACGGCGCTCAGACAAAAACATTTGGTATTCACTTAGAAGGCGAAGATGAGAACACTCAAACGGTTAGGCAGTTTTTAGATACTAAAGGCTACTTTGAACGTAGTAAGCGCTTAATTGCCATGTTTGCCTATAGTTATGAAGCAGACAGTTATTCACGATGTAAGAAATCAACAGAGAGTAAGTCAATCGAGCTCAATGATTACGAAATTATTGAAATAACGCCTGATCAAAGCATGCCTTACGGTTATCAATTTATAGTTAGAGCCTGTGAGTCTGCCGGTATTTCTGCTACAAAACATTAAAATATAAAAAATGCCGCTAAATTAGCGGCATTTTTATATCTGCAAATAAGCGCGCTTATGGGCGTGGAATAAACCCAACCGCATCATAAACTGCTTTTAATGTAGTTTCTGCACGCGCGCTGGCTTTTTCAGCCCCTGTTCTCATGATGTCATTAAGAAGTGTTTGATCTTCACGAATTTCTTTAAAACGTGTTTGAATTGGCTCAATCATGCTGACAACAGCTGCTGCGGTGTCTTTTTTCAAATGGCCATACATTTTGTCTTCGTATTCAGGGACTAACTCTTCAATTGAGCGCTTAGTTGCCACACTTAGTAGCGTAAGTAAATTAGATACACCTGGCTTTTCTTTGCGATCAAAGTAAATACGCGCTTGCTCGTCAGAATCGGTAACTGCTTTTTTAAGCTTTTTCTCAATCTTTTTCGGCTCGTCTAACATCATAATAAAGCCATTTGGATTTTCATCTGACTTAGACATTTTCTTCAGTGGATCTTGCAGGCTCATGACTCGCGCACCAAATTCTGGAATATACGGTTCTGGCAGCGTAAAAATATCGCCGTAAACATTATTAAAGCGAGTTGCAATATCACGCGTTAGTTCAAGGTGCTGTTTTTGATCTTCACCTACAGGTACTTTGTCTGCTTGGTACAGTAAAATATCAGCCGCTTGCAAAGCCGGATAAGCAAATAACCCCACATTAATATTATTAGCATGCGTTGCCGACTTATCTTTAAACTGGGTCATGCGATTAAGCTCACCCATTTGCGCATAACAGTTTAATACCCAGCCAAGTTGCGCATGCTCAGGTACCTGAGATTGTACAAATAACGCCGCTTTTTCTGGGTTAATACCGCATGCCGTATATAACGCAACGCCATCGAGTACACGAGCACGCAATAATTCAGGGTCTTGGCGTACGGTAATTGCATGCAAGTCTGCAAGCATAAAGTAGCTATCATATTCTTCCTGTAGCTTAACCCACTGGTTAATAGCGCCAACATAGTTGCCTATTGTCATACCACCGGTTGGCTGCATGCCACTTAATACTACTGGTTTACTCATGATTTTCCTTTATTTTTACTTAATTAAAAATGCTTAACGCTGTGTTAGTGTCGGTATTATAGCTAAGAAGTTATCGCATAGGTACTGCGGATTATAATCCGCTAACTGCTCTCCCTGGTGATACCCATAAGTGAGCGCTATCACGTCAATGTTAGCGGCTTGCGCTGCGAGTATGTCACTCTTTGAGTCACCAATCATAATCGCTTTATCAGGCGTTATATTTAATGCATCGCAAGCAAATAATAGCGGCTCAGGTGACGGTTTTTTTGCCATGTCGTCACCGCAAACAATCACTTCAAAATGACTGCGAATAGCAAGCTTATCTAAAAGCATTTCAGTAAAGCGGCGTGCTTTATTAGTAATAAGTGCTTTAGGCATACCACTGAGAGCAGCAAGACCAGTTTCAACATGCTGATATAACACACTGTATTCACCGATCTGCTCACTGTAATGTTGATAAAACAGATTGATAGCTCGTTCGCTTAAAGCCTCATCGAGATGCTCACTAATTTGCATATCGCCGCAAAGGGCTCGTTTAACTAACACCTCAATGCCATTACCTACCCAACTTTCAACTAATCGCTGACTGACAATTGGAAACGCTAAATCGCTAAGTGTTAAATTTAAAGCCATATACAAGTCGTACACACTATCAACTAGGGTGCCGTCTAAGTCAAAAAACGCTGCATCATATTTCATTATTTAACACTTTCTAATTGCTGACGCATCTCATCAATCACTGTTTTATAATCAGCCTGATTAAAAATAGCTGAGCCTGCAACAAACATATCTGCACCCGCTTCAGCCGCCGCTGCTATGTTATCTACTTTAATACCGCCATCTACTTCTAAACGAATATCACGTCCAGATTCAACAATGCGTTGTTTTGCCTCTCGCAGTTTCTCGAGTGTTTGTGGAATAAAACTTTGCCCACCAAACCCAGGATTTACTGACATTAATAAGATCACATCTACTTTATCCATTACGTGATCGAGGTAACTTAAACTCGTTGCAGGGTTGAACACTAAGCCTGCTTGGCAACCTTCATCTTTTATCAATTGCAAAGTACGGTCAATATGCTCGCTCGCCTCTGGGTGAAAGGTAATAATTGATGCACCCGCCTCGGCAAATTGTGGAATTAAGCTATCTACCGGTTTTACCATTAAATGCACATCAATCGGGGCTTTAATCCCGTAGTCGCGAAGTGCTTTACATACCATTGGGCCAATCGTTAAGTTAGGTACGTAATGGTTATCCATTACATCAAAATGAACGACATCAGCACCTGCGGCTAACACTTTGTCGACATCTTCGCCTAATCGTGCAAAGTCTGCAGATAATATTGAGGGCGCTATTAAGTATTTTTGTTCACAGTTGAGCATCGCTAATCCGTTAATGAATAATTTATGCCGTTAATGTAACTTAATTAGCGAAGTTACCCAAGTAGCACCTTTAAAAATAGCGCCAAATAAGTAATGTTAAAGCCTTATTGCGGCTATTCATGAAAAAGAATAACCTGCTGAGGATGTAGGCTTTATAATTAAAAAAAGAATCAGTTTTTAAGCGGGGGCCACTCAGTATTTAAAACACAATACAAATAAACAATAACAAAAATAAAGTGTATTATTTAAGCAGTTTTTGTTATGCTGCGCGAAGAACTAAATTATTAGGTTATATTATGCGTGCTTTTAAAATTGGATTATTAATCACGTCGGTAAGTGTTATTATTGGAGCAACATCGCTTTGCTCAAATACTGAGCAAGATTTAAGCTCTGCCAACATTTGTCTTCATAAAGAGCAAACCAACGCTATTAATAATAGCGCAACCCGTTGCATTCAAATTGAAGAGGATTCGTCTTGGGCCTCTTGGTTAACAGGTGATAGCCGTAGCGCTCAGTTTCATTACTTAGACTTGCTAGAGTTGTTAACGGGTACTGATGACAAACACAAGCCCTCTTCAATCAAGCCATTATTTTAATTAAATGCAGCACTTTTTTAGCGCGTTACAAAGCGTACTGGCTGCATTTTTTGGTGTTCAATCTGAAGATAAGCGCAAAACAGACTTTAAGTACCACTCTCCAATTACGCTGATAGCTATTGCCGTAGTACTGTTTGTATTGTTTGTATTGGCTATTTATGCAACCGTGACTTCGGTGCTAAATACATAGCCATTAGCTCATCCACTTTATTTCGTGAACCGCCCTTTGGACTAATCGTACGTTTAACCTGAATTTTATCCAGTGATGCTTGACTGTAAATTTTGCGTGTCCACACGGTATCGTGGTTTGAAATAAGGACTGGCGTGTTATTCTCAAATGCCGCTTGCTCAGCCAAGTTAGCTAAATTAGCCTGATCATCTAAGTTAAATCCGCCTTTAGCGTAAGAGGTAAACGATGCGGTTTTACTTAATGGCACATAGGGCGGATCGCAGTATATCACCGCATTTTTAGGGACCAGTTTAAATACATCATCGTAGCCTAAGCAGGTAAATGTTGCTTTTTGTGCTTTGTTGGCAAAAAAGTACATTTCTTTTTCAGGAAAATAAGGCTTTTTATATTTACCAAAAGGCACATTAAAAATGCCCTTTAAGTTATATCGACATAATCCGTTATAACCATGGCGGTTCATATATAAAAATAAAATAGCTCGCTCATACACATCGCTGCTTTGGTTAAACTGCACACGATAATCGTAATACGCATCTGGATGGTTATTTAAATCAACAAATAGTTTTTTTGCATCGCTAATAAACTCATCCGGCGAACGTTTAAGCTCTTTATATAAATTGATTAAATCAGCATTTATATCGTTAAGTACGTAGTGTTTAAAATTACTATTTAAAAACACTGAGCCCGCACCAACAAAAGGTTCAACCAAGGTATCTGCATGTTTACTTGCTTGATTTAGTCGCGCGTTAATATCTTCAACGAGGCTGTATTTTCCGCCAGCCCATTTAAGGAAGGCTCTACTCTTTTGCTGCATTGGCTCTTTACTTCAATTCGGTGTTGCGCGATTTTACACTAAAGTCACTGAGTTTACTGATCAACTCGTGCAATTTCTTGTTTTATTTTGCTAATTTTTTTATAGAAAGGTTTATTTTTTCTTACTCCAGCGGGGAGTGCTTGCAGTGCTTGTTTTGCCTCATTTAAGTTAGCAAAACTGCCTGTTGTTACCACCCACCATATTTTACCATTTCGCTTAGTTTGATATGTATTGGTAATACTTTCTAGCTTATGTTCAGCAATAAACTCATTGCCTACCTGCTGCTGAGTTACGGCTAATAGCTGAATAACAAAATTATCTTCAGGTTGTTCTAGGTACCAGTTACTGGGTATTTTTATTATTTGGCTTTGCTGCTTTACCACCTCAGGCACGCTAATGGCTTCTTCTTCAACCGGCGGCGGTGCTGGCTTTTCTTGTTCAGTTAAAGTCGATGGCTCAGTTAAACTACCTACAATTGCTGGCACGTCATTGTGGGCACGCTCATCTGTAGTTGGCTCTTTAGTTATAGGCTGTGGTGAAGTAAACAGGGTTGGTGATTTAACCGGTTGTTGTTTATTTTGAATAGCTTGCTCGGTTGTAATAGCGGTTGTGAGGACTTGCTCATCGCTTTGACGATTAGCATTTTTCCACCATTGGGTCATATCAGCTTTGTATACAACGCCAATAATCAATAACATAATTATGAGTAATAGTGTGAGCAACTGTAAGCGCCAAGATACTTTGTCTTTTACGATAATATCAGCAACTTGTTCGCTAGGCTGCCAGGCTAATAAAAGACTTGGGTTACCTTGGGCTTCAACTAAAAAGGTTTTAAATACAGGGTCTTCATCATAAGGTAAAGCCGTGAAGTACCATCCCATTAGCTGCTTACTTTCAACCAAGTTTAATGGCTCTAAATGAATATTAACTGCCTCTTTAAACGGCAATTTAGATTGCGATGCAATCATAATGTAAAGCACATTGGGCGCACTTTTTGATAACAGCTCGAGCTCTGCAATTAGTTCTTCAGATAGGTGCCTGCCGCCATCGATAACCCATAAACACGCGCCGCATTGTTGTTGCTTCGCTAATTGATAATAGTTTTGTGATAAGCTCAGGTTGTGGTCAATTAAAGGGGCATTAAAGCTTTGCTCTAATAATTGAGTCATCAATTGCACATCAGTCATTTGAGCGCCAACTTGCACAAACGCTTTATTAAAATCGTTATATTTATCAGTGATGAAGGTTTCAAGCAAATAGCTTTTACCTAAACCAGAAGTGCCCAACAAAACAATTAGGTTTTGACCATATTCAAATTGCAATGCGATTCTATCCACCAAAGCCGCACGGCTCGGTAAAATTTGTGACTGCATTTATTGCTCGATCAATGCTCTGACTTGATCATCAGACACATCATCAACTAATGCACATTGACCAAATTCGGTGGGTAAAATGAATCGGATAGTCCCTTTTTTATTCTTTTTATCTTTTCGCATATGCAGTAAAAAGTGCTCACTGGTCATATCGCTAGGTATCTCGATTGGTAAGCTATATTGCGCTATTAATGTAGCAATACGCTCTACATCTTCTCGTGTTAAATCTTGGCGAGTATAAGCAAGCTTTGCAGCAAGCACCATACCTGTCGCGACCGCTTCTCCATGTAACCAAACACCGTAACCCATTTGTGCTTCAATAGCATGCGCAAACGTGTGCCCTAAATTTAACAACGCACGAAGGCCCTGCTCTTTTTCATCTTGTGCAACAATAAGCGCTTTAATTTCACAGCATCTGAAGATGATGTGCTGTAAACACGTCTCGTCTAATTGTTGTAATTTAGCGATGTTATGCTCTAGATAAGCAAACAGTTCAGTATCGTAAATCAGGCCATACTTAATAACTTCAGCCATGCCTGCAGCAAACTCGCGTGTTGGTAAGGTATGCAACGAACGCGTGTCAATAAATACAGCTTGGGGTTGATAAAAAGCCCCAATCATATTTTTACCTAGCGGGTGATTAACCGCTGTTTTGCCGCCAACTGAAGAATCAACTTGAGATAATAAAGTGGTTGGTATTTGGATAAAAGGGACGCCACGCTGATAACAAGCAGCAACAAATCCAGTTAAATCACCTACAACGCCACCACCTAATGCAATTAAGCAGGTGTCACGGCCGCAATTATTCTCAAGTAGGAATGCCGAAATTTTTTCAAACCAAGTGAGTGATTTATATTGCTCACCATCTGGAATAATAAAATGCAGTGGGTTTAGCTGTGCTAATGAGTCAAGCAACTGTTGAAGGTACAGCGGTGCAATCGTTTCATTAGTAATGATGATAGGCCGACAATCACCAATGTGATGGATTAGACGGCCTGTATCTTGAAGTGCAGATTGACCAATATAAATAGGATAACTTCGCTCGTCTAAATTAACAGTTAATTCAAGCATGCTGGGTTAGTCCTTTTTAATACTGGCTTTTAAAAATCCAATTTCTCGATGATTTGGTTAGCAACAACTTTCGCGCTCTGCTCATCAGTGCGTACAACAAAATCAGCTACTTCTTTATATAATGGTTCACGCTCTTCTGCTAAGCGCTCAAGTACATCACGAGGTGCTTCTTCTGTTTGCAGTAATGGGCGACGCTTGTCGCGTTGCGTACGTGCAACTTGCTTTTCAATCGGTGTCTCTAAGTATACAACAATACCGCGAGCCGAAAGCTTGTTTCGAACTTCTTTACTCATTACTGAGCCACCACCGGTTGCAAGTACAATACCTTGCATTTCGGTTAAGTCACCAATAACAGATTCTTCACGAAGTCTAAAGCCTTCTTCACCTTCAAGATCGAATACCCAGGCAATATCTGCGCCCGTGCGACGTTCGATTTCTTGATCAGAATCAACAAATTCAAGGTGTAATTGGTCAGCGATGTGACGACCAATCGTGCTTTTGCCAGCCCCCATGGGGCCAACTAGAAATATATTACGTTTCTCAGCCATATCTTTTAGTACAAACGAACTCTAAAATTTGAAATAAAACCCCGCCTAACGACCTGGCCCCAAAATTAAGAAAGGGATTATCTCAGTAATCGGTCGGGTATTTCAAGTCAATTAGGATAAAAAGCCATATAACGAGCAATTAAACTAAATAATTACCCACTGGTTAACAAAAAAGCACCTTATTATAGGCAAGTTTATCTTCTAGGGTTAAAATTTATGCAATTAAGGTTACTACATTGTTGCTTCATGAAAGCTTTTGCATGGTAACTTTACAAGAGCCTGAATTACAAACAACATAAACGCAGCCTTAAATACATCCGCAGTACAGTACATGATCAAAATTATATACTGTCTTATTGTACATTTATAGGGAGTGTTCACACCACGATAACTAAATTACATACCCATACTATCTAGGCTGGTATTCAACCTAGATAGCTTAAATATTTAGTCTATTTGGATTTTAGGTGTGACAAAAATCAGCAGTTCGCGCTTTTCATTGAACTCGCTTGTGCTTTTAAATAGTCTTCCTACGTAAGGAAGGTCGCCCAATAAAGGTACTTTTTTGGTCGAATTAATAATTTGCTGTTGGAAAATACCACCCAACACTACCGTTTGTCCATTCTCAACGAGTACTTGAGTCTCAATTTGTTGCGTATCGATGGCAACCGCTGGGCCTGTACCTGTTTGAACCGTATCCCCTCGGGTATCTTGAGTAATGATTAAATTTAAAATAACTTTGTTATCGGGTGTGATATGAGGTGTCACTTCTAGGCTTAGTACTGCCTTTTTAAAACTTACGGTTGTTGCACCACTTGAAGCTGACTCCACATACGGGATCTCAGTACCTTGTTCAATACGCGCTTTTTGCTGATTAGCAGCAGTAATGCGTGGGCTTGCAATGATTTCACCTTTGTTTTCTTCTTCAAGGGCGGTTAATTCTAAATCAATTAATGTTCCGTTAGCCAATTTAGCAATGTGCATACCTATACTCGCCGATGGATTCGCCACTGGTAAATTAACGTTAAGTCGATCAGAAAGACTAGGAATATTACCATTAGAAATCGTTTCAGCTCCTTCTAATGTGCCAGAAACACCGTCTGAGCCTTGCTGATCACTAAACCCCCAACGAACCCCCAAGTCTTCAGTTACGTTGTCACGTACGGTTACCATACGCGCTTCAATAACCACTTGTTTAACCGGTATATCTAAAGTTTCGACCATACGACGAACACTTTCAATACTTTTTGCAGTGTCTTTCATTAATAACGTATTAGTACGTTGATCAACAGACACGCTCCCTCTGGCTGTAATAATACTGTTAGTATCTGTTTTTAATAAGTCGGCAAAATCTTCTGCTTTTGCATAATTTAAGCGGATGTATTCACTGTAAAGTGGCTCTAAATCCTCAACTTGCTGTTTAGCTTTTAACTCTTTTGCTTCACGGGCAGCCAGCTCTTCAGATGGTGCAACCATTAAAATAGAACCGTCCATGCGTTTGTCTAAGCCTTTTATTCTAAGCACGACATCTAACGCCTGATCCCACGGAACCCCATCAAGGCGAAGAGTAATATTGCCTGTCACTGAGTCGCTTGTTACCAAGTTAAAATCATTGTAACCGGCAATAATCTGTAACACAGCACGAACAGAGATATCTTGAAAATTAAGCGTCATAGGACGACCCAAGTACTCTTTACCACCATCTAAGTAGGCATTTTGCGTTTCATCTTTCTCAACCGTTAAGGTAAAAATATTCTCAATTTGCTGATAGGTATAGGCAAATGCAGTGTTTGGTTCAATCACTAAACGTGTAAGGTTATCTTCTTTAAACGTTTCAATACTGCTCACCACAGTGCCAAAATCAAGTACATCTAATTCATACAATAAATCATCTAAAATATCGGTATGATGAAACTCGGCAATGATTTTTCCACCGCTTTCATGAACCTCTACAGCTGCCTGAGTATCTTGTAGATAAACAAGTACTTTCGCTTCACCTTTTTCTCCACGTCGAAAGTCAATTGCTTGAATACCGTTAATATAATTAGACGTGTAAGCAGGCTTATCTTCGCTGGTTGTTAAAATTTGCTCTGTGAGTGGGTTATCAGAAATTCTAATAGAAACTAAATTATTGTTTACTTCAGTCTCATAAATTTTTAATCGGTCCAAGTTAATGGTCACTTTTAAACCCGCACTGGTCATCATACTCGTGATGTTACTGATACCAGCTTGGTTGATAGCGATATTCGTCAACCCTTCATCTAATTCTACCCCATCAAATAGTAGCTCTATTCTTGCAGGGCTATTAAAAACTTGTACTGCTGGTTGCTGCTGCAATTCTTCATCAAAAACTAGCTGTAATTCGGTTTCACCTTTAAGCAATGGATTATATCGAACGTCATAGAGTAAAGGGGCTGCACTTACGGCTTTTGTCATTAGTAGTAAAAAAACAAACAATAAAGCAGATAAAATACGATGATGCGAACACTCACCTTTGTGCATATAGGGTATACCTTTTTTCTTATTAATTTGCGCCATTGGTTGCCGCCTCTAACATTTCTAATTTGGTCAAACGTTCTTTCCAACAACCTGACCCATCAGGGATTAATTCTACTAATTCAATATAGTCACTATTAACACTGCTTACTTTTCCGTCATAGGTGCCTAAATAGCTTCCTATTGTTACTCGGTGCAAGGTGTCATCAGCAGCTGTAATGAGCGCCCATGTTTTGCCGTTCGATCCTATTGTGCCCCTCATTGCTAAATTATCTAATGGGTACTTCTCCAGTGGCTGACGAACACGCTCTGGATCTGGGTGAAGACAGTTTTTAACTTGTGTTAGCTTGTTTTGAATAATTTCTGGTTCTGGCGCTACAAAAGGGCTACGTAAGTCTTTGGCGTTATACTCAAAGTGCTCAAACTTAACTAGCTCAGGTATTTTTTCAATACGTGCCGTGGTATTTGCCTTAACCTGATCAATAAATTCTTTTTGCTCCGATGTATCCTCGTTACAGCCACTGAGCAAAAACATCGCAGTGGTTAAAAAGAGAAGCTGCTTCATCATCTCACCCCCTCTTCATAACGGTAAGTTTTTGCTACTACACTGAATGTTAGCTGCTTTTCGCCAGATGATAAAATAGAAAAGTCATGTAAACTGACAATTCTTGGTAGTTGAGCCACTTTCCCTACAAATTCGCCAAACTCATGATAAGTACCTACCACTTCAATTTTAATTGGCAACTCGGTATAAAACTCTTTTTCAACTTCTGGCAACCAACCAATTTTTAAAAATGTTAACCCGCTGGTTGTACCCACATAAGAAAGGTCGTCCAATAATCCTGGCGTCTCATTTGAAGTAGGTAGGCGTTTTAATAATTGAGAGAATTTATCTTCCATCTCAACCATTTGCTCACGATAAATATCAAGCTTACTGGCAACTGCATATTTAGTTCGGTAGGTTGTGCGTAACTCAATTTCCTTAGCAACGGCATTGTGGTAGCTGTCTATTTCATCCGACACTAATAAGCTGTAGCTAAAAAACAACACCAAACAAGCTACAAAAGTTCCGCATATTGCTTTTACAATAACGGGCCACTCACCGATGTTATCGAGCTCGATTTCATTCCAATCGATTTCTGTAAACGATTTAAAATCAAGGTTCATTACGTACCTCACCTATTTTGCCAAATGGTTTTACGTAAAACTCCATATTAAAATCGCTGAGTAAACGTGAAGATTGATCGCCGGCAACAATACCTTGCATAGTCGGGCGCTCTAATAAGTAAGAGCTTTGTACCTGTCTGAGCATAGTAGATAAACGATTATTAGACTCACTTTTGCCTAACACATGAATTTGATTACCTTTGCGCTCCAGCTTGGTTAAATAAACCCCTGCAGGCACTATTTTTGCCACTTCATCCATTATTTGGGTGCCTAAATTACGACTACTTTGTAACTCTTCAATTAAACGCATACGTTGTTGTAAGTTTTCTTTTTTCTTGTCTAGATCACGTATGTCGCGAATTTTATTGTCGAGCGTTGTAATTTCTGAACTAAGATAATTATTTTTTAACGTTTGCCCTTCTTTTAGAGCACCATAAAACACACTCAGCATATACATACCAGCAAAACAGACGATAACCACAGCCATAAGAAGTGTTATAAATTTCTTTTTAGACTGCTCACGCTGTAGCTCACGCCAAGGTAATAAATTTATATGTGGCATGATGAAAAGCTCCTCAACGCCAGGCCAGTCGCAATTGCAAATTGAGTGCGGTGGCGCTGTATTATATTACGATCAACTCTAGGGGATATTTCCATCTTATCAAATGGTTCAACAACAACTGTGTGTATTCCTAATTCTTCAATCAGCAATCTATCAATGCCTTTAATCATCGCTGAGCCGCCCGTCAATACAATATAGTCCAATTGTTCTTTACCTGTGGTGGTTAAAAACATTTGAACAGCACGACGAACCTGCTGGAGTAACGATGTTTGAAAAGGAGCTAACACTTCAAATGTATAGTTTGGAGGTAAATCACCGGTTGTTTTGCCAATTTCAGCTTCATCAAAGCCTTTGTTGTAGTAAGCAACGATACTATTTGTGTATTGGTCGCCACCAAATACTTGGTCACGGGTATAAATTGTCTCACCAGATTGCACTACACTCACCAAGGTGAGTACAGCACCAATATCAACCACTGCAACCGTTTTGTCATATGCATCTGATGGTAACTGTTGGTAGTAAACATCCATAGCGCGACTTAGCGCATAGCTTTCAACGTCCACTACTTTTGCGGTTAAATTCGCAGCACTTAACGCACCGACTCTGGCTTCAACGCTTTCGGTTCTAGCGGCAGAGAGCAGTACATTTATTTTGCTCGGGTCAGCACTATTTGTAGAGAGCTTTTCAAAATCAAGACTCACTTCATCTAGTGGGTAAGGAATTAAGCTGTCGGCTTCAATTTCAATCTGCGACTCTAATTCAGCGTCGCTTAAGGAAACATCCATGAAAATAACTTTGGTAATCACGGTTTGCCCAGAGACGGCAACAGACGCGAATTTTAGCGACTTTGGTAGCTTTCGTTTTAACTTGATTATCACATTACCAATTGCTTCAATATCTTGAATATTACGCTCACTCATAGCGCCTTTTGGCATAGGTTCAATTGCAAGTGCTTCTAGTCGAAGCCCAGTTTCTGTTTCACTTAAAAGTACGGCCTTGATAGAGTGCGATCCAATATCAATACCTACCATCATTGGTGATGGTTTTTTTATTAGTTGACTTAGCATGTTTGCAACTTTGCCTTTGTTTTAATAATAAACAAGTTATAATTTATATCTTAAAAAATATTATTCAATTTTTAATCAATATATACTAGCAGTCTCAACCTGTAATTGGGAGTCCGTTTAGGGAAATATCAGTGATTTTATTAAAAAGAACTTTACAATTTTTGATCATTTGTGCATTACTTGCACTAATTACATTGCTCAGCCTTTATTACTACGTTAAATCCGATATTCCCAGCGTGCAAGTTTTAAAAAACGTGCAATTACAAACGCCTATGCAAGTATTTACTAAAGATGGGCTTTTAATCAACCAATTTGGTGAAAAAAGACGGATCCCTGTAACTATAGACCAAATTCCCCAGCCTTTATTGCAGGCTTTTTTGGCAACTGAAGATAACCGCTTTTACGATCATATCGGTATTGATCCAATTGGTATTGTGCGCTCAGCGCTAGTACTTATTTCTACTGGTGAGAAAAAGCAAGGTGCCAGTACTATTACCATGCAATTAGCTCGTAACTTCTTTTTAACACGAGAAAAAGCCTACATTCGTAAAGTAAAAGAAATATTTATTGCCATTCATATCGAAAACCTCCTCTCAAAAGATGAAATATTTGAGCTTTACCTAAATAAAATAGAATTAGGAAATCGTGCCTTTGGTATTGGTGCTGCGGCTCAAGTTTATTATGGTAAAGAACTAAAAGAGTTAACTCTTGCGCAAATGGCAATGATTGCTGGTTTACCAAAAGCCCCTTCGGCACTTAATCCTATTCGTAATCCAGAACGTGCTAAAGCAAGAAGAAATGTGGTGTTAGGAAGAATGCTTGAAGAGAAGTATATTTCAAGAGCGCAGTATAATGAAGCCACTAACCAACCAATTACCGCGTATTTTCATGGAGCTGAAATTGACTTATATGCGCCGTACATTTCAGAAATGGTACGAGCAGAAATGGTGTCACGCTACGGTATAGATAAAGCCTATAACTCAGGGTTTAAAGTGTACACCTCTGTTGAATCAGATGTTCAAAAAGCAGCACAAACAGCTCTAGTTAATAACCTACATGCCTACGATATGCGCCATGGTTTTAGAGGCCCTGAAGCCATATTGTGGGATCCGCAAACAGAGCCGCCATTAACGCAGTCGAAATTATTAAACACTTTAAAAGCCGTTAATGAATTTGGCCCTTTAAAAACGGCTGCGGTGTTAAGCGTGAGCGATAAAAGCGCTGAAGTTATACTTAAAAGCGGCGAGCGCACAACCCTTACTTGGGATAACCTAAAATGGGCACGTAAGTTTATTACACGCTATCGCCAAAGCTTTGCGCCTGAAACAGCAAGCGATATATTAACCCCAGGCATGCAAATATGGCTGCGCAAAAATGACGATAATAGCTATATTTTAAGTCAAATACCTGAAGCGGCGAGCGCCATTGTTTCTTTAGACCCACAAGACGGGCGCATAAAAGCCATTGTTGGTGGATATAGTTTTGAACAAAGCCAATATAACCGAGCTGTACAAGCTAAACGCCAAGTAGGCTCAAATATTAAGCCGTTTATATATTCAGCTGCGCTTGAAAAAGGCTACACACTAGCGTCAATTTTAAATGATGCTCCTATAAATCAATGGGATAAGAGCCAAGGCGTTGCATGGCGACCAAAAAACAGCCCAGCTATTTATAATGGCCCAATTCGCATTCGTCGTGCTTTAGCCCAATCTAAGAATGTAATTTCCGTACGTTTATTAAGGGGCGTTGGACTGCAAAGAACAGCCGATCATTTATTAAAATTTGGTTTTGACGATAAAGATATAAATCGTAGTGAGTCACTGGCATTAGGCAGTGCATCCATTACGCCGCTTGAATTAGCTCGTGGGATGAGTGCTTTTGCTAATGGCGGTCACCTAATTGAGCCGTACTTTATTTCACAAATCCAAGATGCAATGGGTAATACGTTATTTAAAACCAATCCCACCATTATTTGTGATGATGAAACGACAACACCTAGCTCGCTAATGCTAGGTGAGCAAGTAGCACCAAATTGTGCGCCGCAGATCATCTCTAAACAAAATGCATTTTTAATTGCCAGCGCAATGAATAGTGCTATTTGGGGTGGCGGTAGCTGGTCACATAAAACCGGTTGGAGTGGAACAGGCTGGCGTGCACAAGCGCTAAAACGTCGCGATCTTTCTGGTAAAACAGGCACGACTAATGATTCTGTAGATACTTGGTTTAGTGGCTTTAACCGCGATGTGATGACATCAGTTTGGGTTGGCTTTGATAACCCAGGTAATACACTGGGACGGTCAACCTACAATAATAACTTAGGAAGTGGTCAAATATCAGGTGCTGAGTCAGGCGCAAAAACAGCTCAGCCTGCATGGGTTGATTTTATGCGCGCCGCACTGGATGGCAAACCTGCCGCGCCCATCGAACCACCTGAAGGCTTAGTTTCTATTCGTATTGATTTAGAAACCGGATTATTAAGTCATAAAAACGATTACACCAGCCGTTTTGAATACTTTGAAAAAGGCACCGCTCCTACCAAGTATGTGTTATCACAACCAAATGATATATTTGAAGAAAACACTAAAACTGAAGAAGAGCTATTTTAAATATAGCGAACAGTAAAAAGGCCGCAAATTTGCGGCCTTTTTGATGGTCTAACTAATATTTTGTACCAGCCAGTATAAATCAGAGTGAACGCCAGCAGCAGTCACTTCTTTACCCGCACCGGGGCCTTGTATCACTAATGCGTTTTGCTTATACCACTGGGTATTAATCACAAAAATATTATCGCCAGGGGTCAAATTCGCAACCGCTTCGCTTTTTGGTACATAGGCAATCCCTACCTTAGCGTTTAGCGTGTTGTTTTCAAACTCTAATAACCCGGTGTAGCACAGTGCAGCATTTTGTTGCTGAGCCGCTTGCGCATGCTGCTCAATAAATGCATCTAAACGAGCCTTATTATCAATAAAGTCATTCCAGCTGCCTGCACTTAACTCATCGGGCATCAAAGCGGATAAAGAAATGTCATCAAGTTCCAATTCAATACCTAATTCACGCGCTAAAATAAGCAACTTACGTTGCATATCTCGTCCAGATAAGTCTTCTCGAGGATCAGGCTCTGTGAACCCCAAAGCTTGCGCTTCTAGAACTAAATCTGAAAACGCTTTACTGCCATCATACATACTGCATAACCATGACAGCGTGCCTGAAAACACGCCTTCTATTCGCGTTATTTTATCGCCACTATTTTGTAAATCAGCCAAGGCAAAATTAATCGGTAGTCCGGCCCCTACACTTGCATTATAACGCCAATGTAAGCCACGTTGAGCAAGGCTTTCACGTAGTGTTTGATACCACGAAAGCGATGCGGTTCCCGCGTATTTATTAGCACTAATTAAATGGCAGTTTAATTCAACTAACTTACTATAAAGCTGACTAAAATGTTCACTTGCCGTAATGTCGATCACTATTTTATGTTCATATTCAAGAGTATCTATGTATGACAATAAATCGGCTTGTTTATAGGAGCTTGCATGGTTTTCCCATTGAAGTTGCCAGCTTTCACAGTCTAATCCATTAGCATTCACCAACATCTGCTCTGAGCGTAAAAGCGCTACTAACTTGACGTTAAAATCAGTTGATAAGCGTGCTAGTTGAGCAGGTAATTGGCGCATAAACTCAGCACCTACATTGCCAAGTCCTGCAATAATTAAAGCTATTTCTTGTGCTTTATTAATGAGCTTGTCATGTAACAGGCTCAGCACATCACTTTCAAGTACTTGATCGGTTAATAGTAACGTATATCCCTCACCGTAATGGGTAAACCGAGGCTGGATAGATTGTGTTTGTAATAAGGCTTCACTTTGCTTACCAAGCGGCGCTACCTCTTGATCAGGTGCAATAATCGCCACCCCATTTAAGTTTGACTCACTAATATTGGCGCGGCCAGCAAAATAATTAGCCACCTGATGTGTCGCTGACGCAGGGACTAGTAAGTAGATTTCGCCTTCGTGTTCAAAGTGATGCAAACTATGCTGAATAAGTTGGCTAACATGTGCTACTTCGCCTTCACTCAGATCATCAACAATGAGTAAATCCACATTATTTACTGTGGTTAAAAAGCGTTTTTGTTTACTCATTCCTAGTTTAACTATTTCGGTATGACTGCCTTGAGGATCGTAACTACTGAGAACAACTAATTCTATATCGGTATCTTTTAATGGCGATAATGTTTTAGCGTGTAATACTGGATTACCTAACCTCGCTAATAAATTCGCTTGATCACGGCACACTCGCGCATACTTAACCGCATTAGCAACCTTACGCGGATCAGTACTAAAAACACCTTGAGTGTCAGTCCAAATAGAGACTTTTTTAGCATTGCAATACCGCGCTAATAAAGTGGCACTGTAATCACTGCCATTTCGCCCTAAGGTCACTGTTTCACCATGTAAATCAGCCGCAATAAACCCAGTAACTACATTAATTTTACTCGTCTGTATGGCTTTTAAGCACTGCTGCTGATTATTAGCATGCTGCAGCTGTCCGGCATCTAACGTAAATAACTGCCTAGCGTCATGGGCACAAGCGCTAACGTTAAGCTGTTCTAAGTAAGCGCTTAGTAACCTTGCAGACCACAATTCACCATGTGCTAATAACGCAGCTTCAGCTAATGTTCCTTGCTTAGCCTGCTTGGTAATAATACTGAGTTCAGTTTCAAGTAAATCAAGCGCATGGTGCTTAGCGTTAGCTATTAATAATTGCTCAATCAGAGCTATTTGATGGTTACTCAATAGCAATACAATATCAGCAATAGCTTGAGTGTCTTGCTGTTGATAGCTTTGCCACAGTTTAACTAAGGTATCGGTGGTTTTACCGGCAGCCGATACCACCACACAATCCCCAGCTTGAGCATGAGTTAGAATAATATTTGCGACACTTTTAAAGCGATCCGCTGAGCTTAAACTCGAACCACCAAATTTATGAACCTGATTTACCATATTAATACCGACTCGCATTTATGTTTTGTATTTTGAAGATTGGTATGCACTACCATAACGCCGGATGCGCCGCGTTTAACTTTGCTGAACCAAATGATTCACTAGCACCACTTTTTGCCGATAGGCCGGGATCGGCTTGTCCTGGGCGCACCAAATTAAATACCCCGTCTAAGTCAGCGAGTAAATCATTTACATCTTCAATACCCACCGAGATACGAATAAGCGTGTCGCCTACTCCGGCTTCTGCACGCGCGGTTGCGTCCATGCCGGCGTGGGTCATAGTCGCAGGGTGACAAATCAAACTTTCTACTCCACCTAATGATTCCGCTAAGCTAAATTCATTTAAGCGCGTTAAAAACGCTGCAGCATCGTTTATATCGCCTTTTATATCAAAGCTAACCATAGCGCCAAAGCCAAGCTGCTGCGCCTTAGCTAGCGCATGTTGAGGGTGTGATTCAAGACCTGGGTAGTAAACTTGGGCAACAAACTGGGAGCGTTCTAAATACTGTGCAATGGCGAGTGCATTTTCTTGGTGTTGCCTTAAACGCACGTTTAACGTACGTAAGCCTCTGAGCGTTAAATAGCTATCAAATGGCGCGCCGGTGATGCCAATGTTATTTGCCCACCACGCTAACTCTTCACCTAACTCAGCAGTCGCTGCGATAACCGCGCCACCAACAACGTCTGAATGGCCATTGATATATTTTGTGGTTGAGTGCACCACAATATCAGCGCCAAACTTAATCGGGTTTTGTAATGCTGGCGATAAAAATGTGTTGTCGGCGGCAACCAGTGCACCACACTGTTTAGCTGTATCAGTTACCGCTTTAATATCTGTTAAGCGTAAAATAGGATTGCTAGGTGTTTCAATCCAAATCAGCTTAGGTTTAATAGCAAGGATGCGTGTCAAACTGTCGCTTTTGGTAAAATCGACCACTTCTAGTTTTAATAAGCCGCGCTTTTCTAGCGAAGTAAATAAGCGATAGCTGCCCCCATAACAGTCATGAGGGATCACTAACGTATCGTCACTATTAAGTAATTGTGTTGTTAGGTGAACGGCTGCCATGCCTGTTGCGGTAATAATGCCTTTAGCGCCACCTTCAAGCTCCGTGAGTGCCTCAGCCAAAATGTCACGATTGGGGTTACCACTGCGGCCATAATCATATTGGCGCTTTGTATCAAAGTCAGCAAATGAGTAAGTTGTTGATAAATAAAGCGGTGGAACAACCGCACCATGCTGTTTGTCGGCTTCTATTCCACTACGAACAGCAATTGTTGCCTTATTTTTTTCACTCATTTTCGCTACCTTTACTAATTTGGATGTTTAGACGTCTAAAAGGTAGCGCATGCAATTTAAGATGTCAAAACATTTAAATGTCTAGATAGCTAAATAACTAGTATTTGACTATCTTTTTTAAACCGATAGAATTTCACGCATATTTACACGCTTTGATGCTGTGTGAGCAATTTATAATCTGAGGCAACGATACATCTTATGGCTAAATGGAATGGTGAATATATTCACCCATACGCAGAACACGGGAAAAAATCCGAACAAGTAAAGAAGATCACCGTTTCGATCCCGCTAAATGTATTAAAAGTATTAACTGATGAACGTACTCGTCGTCAAATAAACAACTTACGTCATGCAACAAATAGCGAGCTTTTATGCGAAGCGTTTTTGCATGCGTTTACCGGGCAACCGCTGCCTAATGATGATGATTTGCGTAAAGATAACGCAGAAAAAGTACCTGAAGAAGTGAAGAAAATAATGCAAGAAATGGGACTAGAAGTGCCTATTTTAAATGAAGACTAGAAGGGTCTTTATACAAAAAAACCTCAGCAAATGCTGAGGTTTTTTTTGCGCTAATTTACACTTAACAATTACGCCATGTAGTTTTCTGGCATATCAATTTGTGCCACACCTGAATCAACCGCCGCCTGCGCAACCGCTTTAGCTATACGTGGTAACAAACGTGGATCCATTGGTTTTGGTATAATATATTTAGCACCAAACTCTAATTTGTCGATGCCTGCGGCAGTAAGCACTTCAGCCGGTACGGGCTCTTTAGCAATACTGCGGATTGCTTCTACAGCAGCAATTTTCATCTCGTCGTTTATTTCACTGGCACGTACATCTAACGCACCACGGAAAATAAACGGAAAACACAATACGTTATTAACTTGATTCGGATAATCAGAGCGACCTGTAGCCATAATTAAATCGTTACGTGCAGCGTGTGCTAATTGCGGATCGATTTCAGGATCGGGGTTTGAACAAGCAAATACCACGGGTCTATCAGCCATTAATTTTAAATCTTCAGGGGCTAATAAATTAGGGCCCGATACACCCACAAACACATCGGCATCTTCAATTACATCTTGTAAAGTACGTTTATCGGTATTGTTTGCAAATAATTGCTTATATTCATTCAAGTCATCACGACGCGTATGAATAACTCCTTTGCGATCTAACATATAAATATGTTCACGCAACGCGCCACATTTAATTAAAAGCTCCATACAGGCAACAGCTGCAGCGCCGGCACCTAAACATACAATAATTGCATCTTCAATTGCTTTGCCCTGTACTTCCAGCGCGTTTAGCATACCCGCAGCCGTTACAATAGCCGTACCATGCTGATCATCATGAAAAACAGGAATGCTACAACGCTCTATAAGCGCTTTTTCTATTTCAAAACACTCGGGCGCTTTAATATCTTCTAAATTAATTCCACCAAAGGTGTCGGCAATATTAGCCACTGTGTTAATAAAGTCTTCGGTAGTACGGTGCTTAACTTCAATATCTATAGAGTCTAACCCTGCAAAACGCTTAAATAGTAGCGCTTTACCTTCCATAACGGGTTTTGAAGCGAGTGGGCCTAAATTACCTAAGCCTAAAATTGCGGTGCCGTTAGTAATAACCGCAACCATATTTCCTTTACCAGTATATTTGTAGGCATTTGCTGGATCAGCGGCAATTTCACGAACAGGTTCTGCGACACCGGGGCTGTATGCGAGCGCGAGGTCTTTAACCGTCTCAGCGGGCTTGGTCAGCTCAATACTGATTTTACCTGGAACGGGATGGGCATGGTAATGTAGTGCTTGTTCACGAAAATCTGACATAACGCGATTATATCCTGCAATTTAAGTTAAAGTGAGAGGTAGTTTTAATCTACGATACCTTTATTATTTTTAAATTCCAAGCAATATCAGGTCTATCCTGTTATATGCTAGAACTGTTAATTTTAAGTGATTTATCAGCAACTTCCCTAGATTATCCTGACATTTTTAAAATATAAATTCGTCATAAAAATGAAAAATACAGGTACTTTTTGCCCTTGTTCTATTTTTATAAAGCGTATTTTTTAGTCTTAAATTAAAATAGTGAAATACCGAATTTTATTTAACTTTAAACACAAATAACCTCACGTTACCTGCATTTGAGTACCATCTTTAAAGTTTAACAAATAAAAATATAGAGAATATTGGCTGTTTTGTCTGCAAATGTTTATGCATACTCAGAATAAGAACAGGAAATAGTTATGCAAAAAAAATAAATACAAAATTGCTAAGAAAGCAGGTAGGAAAGTAAATTTTGGCCACAAAAAAAGCACCCTAAGGTGCTTTTTTTACATAGAAACAAAAAATTATTTTTTGCTGCTAAGTGCACCGAAGCGCTTGTTGAAGCGATCAACACGGCCGCCAGTGTCTAAAATCTTTTGCTTACCAGTGTAAAACGGGTGACACGCAGAACATACGTCTAAGTGAATGTCTTTACACAGAGTAGAACGAGTTTCGAATTTGTTTCCGCATGAACAAGTTGCAGAAATTACTTCGTACTTAGGGTGAATACCTTCTTTCATAGGAACCTCTAGTTAAGGCCGCATCGCTCTCCAAACCCGAAGTCTGGCACCATACGTCGTTAAAACAAATTTATTGGTCGCGAATTTTATCCAACAACCCGCACGCACACAAGCTTTAATTACCCTTTTTGCTAAAAAGTCGGCAAACACCTATTCATTACTGATTTGTCGGTAGGCTTTTAATGCTATTTTTAGTACATTAAACCATTACGTTAATTGGTTGAGTTGTTATGCGTTTTGCTGAAGTTGCAATAAAAGTCCCCTTGCCTCGCACCTTTGATTATAAAGTGGATGAGCAATTAGTACCGCTGACTCAATTACAGCCTGGTATGCGCGTGTTAGTCCCTTTTGGCAATCAACGTAAAGTAGCGGTTATTCTTAGCTTAAAAGCGGAAACAGCAGTCCCCGAAGGCAAAATAAAATCTATTATTGAAGTTATTGACGACTCACCGGTGTTATCTGCGCAGCATTTAGAGCTACTGAAATTTACAGCGCGTTATTATTGCTATCCACTCGGTGAAACTATTCATATTGCATTGCCCAGTGCACTGCGCCAAGGTGAGTGCCCTGATAAAACCAGTATAAACATGGTGACATTAAGCGAAAAGGGGGCACTTTTACCGTCTTTAAAAGCTAAAACACAGCTTAATTTGCTTAAGCAATTATCAGCATCCGGTAAATCATCATTAACCGAACTCAAAGCCCTCGGGTTTAATAAAAAAACCATTGATACCCTTTTAGATAAAGAGCTAATAGTTCAAACCATTGAGCACGACAATCAATGGCAACATACCTCGCCAACGGTTGGCAGCAAACCCCGTTTAAATAAAGAGCAAGCCATTGCCTGCACTGCAATTAATCAAAGTACGGGGTTTAATAGCTTTTTGCTAGAAGGTGTCACTGGCAGCGGAAAAACCGAAGTTTACCTGCAATGCCTAGAAGAAGTATTAAAACGTGGCGAACAGGCGTTAGTGCTCGTTCCTGAAATAGGGCTAACGCCTCAAACGGTCAATCGTTTTAGACGTCGCTTTCCTGACACCCCTATTATGTTATGGCACTCGGCATTAACCGATAACGAACGTCTACAAACATGGCGCTTTTGTGAAAAAGGCAGTTGTGCCATTGTTATAGGCACCCGTTCGAGTATTTTTCTGCCATTTTTAAAGCTCGGGATGATTGTGGTTGATGAGGAGCATGATGCCTCATTTAAACAACAAGACACTTTACGCTATCATGCCCGTGATTTAGCTGCGTATCGTGCCTATCAGCATCAAATTACACTTATTTTGGGTAGCGCTACGCCAGCACTAGAAACACTGCATAAAGCTATTAATAACAAATACCAGTTGCTTACATTAAGTGAGCGCGCACAAACCGCCACCGATAATCAGTTTAAGCTGCTCGACATGAAAGGTCAGCCTGATAGAGCCGGTATTGCGCATGCCAGTCTTGCAATAATGCGCCAGCACCTGAATAGAGGAAAGCAGGTGATGGTATTTTTAAATCGCCGTGGGTTTTCTCCTACTTTGATTTGTCATGAATGTGGTTGGTTGAGTGAATGTAACCGCTGCAGCACCAGTGCGACTTTTCATAAGGCAATAGGCCAAATGATTTGCCACCATTGTGGCGATCAATATCATGTACCACATCAATGCCCTGACTGTGGTAGTACGCAAATCTTTCCTAACGGCAAGGGCACCGAGCAAATAGAAGAGTTTTTGAGTAGTGAATTTGCAGACACCCCGATCAGCCGTATCGACCGTGATTCAACTCGGCGTAAAGGTAGCCTTGAAAAAGCACTGGATGAAATAAACCAAGGCGGCGCACGTATTTTAGTTGGTACGCAAATGCTGGCAAAAGGTCACCATTTTGCTGATGTTAGCTTAGTACTTATTTTAGATGTCGATAGTGGTTTGTATTCGTGTGACTTTAGGGCTACTGAGCATTTAGCACAATTAGTAACACAAGTTGCAGGACGCGCGGGACGTTCTGGCGAACCCGGTGAAGTATTATTACAAACGCACTTTCCTGAGCACCCGCTATTACAAGACTTAGTTAATAATGGCTATCAAGATTTTGCCCGCTTTGCACTCACTGAGCGAAGTGATGCACAGTTGCCACCCATTACGAGTATGGCAATTGTTCGCGCACAAGGGCATAACATAAAGCAAGTCGTCGACTTTCTAACGGATTTGGTTCCTGTCAATGGGGTATCTGGTATACAATTGCTCGGACCGATCCCCGCGCCTTTAGAAAAAATTGCGGGAATGTATCGTTTTCAATTACATATTCAAGCGCAAGATCGACGCATACTACATCAGTATCTCGCGCAAATGGTTGATTATCTCAGCACTAGCAAACTTGCACAAAAAGTTCGCTGGAGTTTAGACGTAGACCCTACAGACATGATTTAGGTAAGGCCACATATAACACCATGGCACAGCACGATTATATTAATAAAAAACCAAAAAATAGAAAAAACACTAAACAAGAGCCGGCTAAAAAACCCTTCCCGTTTTTGTTAATCATTATTGCCTTGTTACTAATCGGTGGTTTTGCATACGGACTCTGGTTTGTTAAAAACAATGCCGATCCAGAGCTTGTTGAAAAGCAAGCAAATCCAACACCCGAAAAACAAGTAGAAATAGCTAAACCGCGGCCACCTAAATTTATTAAAGAAATTAAAGAGCATGAGATTCAGGTTGAAGTAAAAGAACTTGAACAAAAAGGCCCTTATGTCATGCAATGTGGTTCATTTAGAACCCATCAGCAAGCTGAAACCTTAAAAGCTAAAATAGCCTTTGCAGGATTAATTTCAGAAATCAAAAAAACCACAGGCAGCAATGGTATTTGGTACAAAGTGCGTTTAGGGCCTTATGAAACCAAGCGTCATGCAGAAAGTGACAAGAACAAACTTAAACGAATTAATATTGTCGGCTGCGGAATTTGGGGCTGGACTTGAATTTAAACCATTCACCCATATAACCTCTTCATAATCGTTTTTTACGCGCTGCCCCTTGCAGCGCGATGATGAGGAATAACATGACTACAATCGTAAGTGTACGCCGTGATGACAAAGTTGTTATTGGTGGTGACGGCCAAGTATCTCTTGGTAACACAGTAATGAAGGGCAATGCCCGAAAAGTTCGACGCCTTTATAATGGCAAAGTTATCGCTGGGTTTGCTGGCGGCACTGCTGATGCCTTTACTCTTTTCGAACGTTTTGAAAGCAAATTAGAAATGCACCAAGGTAACCTCACTAAAGCTGCTGTAGAAATGGCTAAAGATTGGCGTAGCGATCGTGCCCTGCGTAAACTTGAAGCTTTACTTGCTGTTGCTGATGAAACAGCTTCGCTAATTATCACCGGCAACGGTGACGTGGTGCAACCAGAAAACGACCTAATCGCAATTGGCAGCGGCGGTAACTTTGCGCAATCAGCTGCAACCGCCTTATTAGAAAATACCGACTTAAGTGCTCGTGAAATTGTAGAGAAAAGTCTAACAATTGCTGGCAACATCTGTGTATTTACGAATAACTTCCAAACTATCGAAGAATTGTAATAGGAACTCGCTATGTCTGATATGACCCCAAGAGAAATTGTTCATGAGCTAGACCAACATATTATTGGCCAAGCTAAAGCGAAAAAAGCGGTTGCTATTGCCCTTCGTAATCGCTGGCGCCGTATGCAGTTAAACGAAGACTTACGCGCAGAAGTAACGCCAAAAAATATCTTAATGATTGGCCCTACGGGTGTAGGTAAAACTGAGATTGCTCGTCGTTTAGCAAAGCTTGCCAATGCACCTTTTATTAAAGTTGAAGCCACTAAATTTACAGAAGTAGGTTATGTCGGTAAAGAAGTTGAAACTATCATCCGTGATTTAGTTGATGTTTCAATTAAAATGACACGAGAGCAACAAACTAAAAAGTTCAAACATCGCGCTGAAGAAGCGGCTGAAGAACGTATATTAGATGTATTACTGCCTCCAGCGAAAGATCAATACGGTGAAGTTCAGCGCGATGAAAATTCATCGACACGCCAATCGTTTCGTAAAAAGTTACGCGAAGGCCAATTAGATGACAAAGAAATTGATATTGATTTAGCCCAAGCTCAACCTAATATTGAAATTATGGCTCCTCCTGGTATGGAAGAAATGACCAACCAGTTACAGGGAATGTTTCAAAACATGGGTGGTGATAAACGCACTAAGCGTAAGCTTAAAATTAAAGAAGCGTTTAAGTTACTTACTGAAGAAGAAGCCGGTAAACTGGTTAATCCTGAAGAATTAAAAGAACAGGCCATTTTTGCAGTAGAGCAAAACGGCATTGTGTTTATTGATGAAATAGACAAAATTTGTAAACGTGGTGAAGCCTCTGGCCCAGATGTAAGTCGTGAAGGTGTACAACGTGATTTACTTCCGCTTATTGAAGGCTCTACCGTTAATACCAAGCACGGCATGGTAAAAACTGACCACATGTTGTTTATTGCCTCAGGCGCATTCCAAATGTCTAAACCATCAGACATGATCCCTGAGTTACAAGGCCGTTTACCTATTCGTGTTGAACTTGAAGCACTCACAGCCGATGACTTTAAACGTATATTAACTGAGCCACACGCGTCACTTACTGAGCAACAACGCGAGCTACTCAAAACAGAGCAAGTCGCTATTGAATTTAGCGACGACGCAATTGAGCGTATTGCTAAGGCAGCATGGCAAGTAAACGAAAAAACCGAAAATATCGGTGCGCGTCGCCTTCATACAGTTATGGAAAGGCTAATGGAAGAGATTTCATATGACGCTTCTGAAAAAGCGGGTTCAAGCCTTGTTATCGATGCCGCCTACGTTGAAAAACACTTAGGTGCGCTAGTTGAAGATGAAGACTTAAGTCGTTTTATTCTTTAATTGAAAACACAAACAGTTATACTAAAAGCCTCCAATATGGAGGCTTTTTTGTAAGCGAGATGACGATGAAACAAGTTACAAAAGTGCACTATCATAGTGTGAGTAAAAATTTAGATGTTTATTTTGATGATAACTCTGAAGTTATATTTAGCGCTGAGTTTTTACGGGTACACTCTCCCTCAGCAGAAGTTCAAGGCCATGGATCTGAGCCTATGAAGTTAGTACTAAATAAACAAGCAGTGGGTATTAAAACCATTACGCCGGTAGGGCATTACGCGTTACGTTTAGAGTTTGACGATGGCCATAACAGCGGGCTGTTCAGCTGGCAATATTTTGCTAAGTTACAAGCTGAACAAACAAGCTTATGGGATACGTATTTAGAGCGTGTTAAACAACATGAAAACAACAAAGACAGCGTACCCATAAAGTTTGTCCCCTAGTATTTAGTCTGAACTTATACTCTGTGAATGAGAAAAAAGCGGCAATTAAGCCACTTTTTTCTGTTAGTAGTTAAACCTTATATTTTGAAATTGCTTGATGAAGTACCCTTGCTTGCTCAGAGACCTCTTCACTGGTTTGCGCATTAGTTTGTGAGTGAGCCGCAGCCCCCTCGGCAATATCTCGAATACGGACCACGTTTTTATTTACCTCAGAAGCCACCTGACTTTGCTCATCAATAGCAGTAGCAATATGTGTACTCATTTCCATAATAGTTTGCACATCAATGGTAATTGATCCTAGCAGCTCACCCGCTTTTGTTGCTTGTGTAGCACTTTCGCCACCTTGAGTACGACATTGGTGCATGATACTCACAACTTCTTGAGTACGCTGTTGTAGGGTGTTAATAATGCCTTCTATTTCGCTGGTTGACTCCTGTGTACGCTGTGCAAGTGAGCGCACTTCATCTGCAACAACCGCAAAGCCACGACCTTGTTCACCCGCTCTCGCCGCTTCAATGGCAGCATTTAAAGCAAGTAAATTAGTTTGCTCTGCAATCGCACGTATCACATCAAGCACAGAACCTATGGTTTCACCATCTTTTTCTAGCTGAGACACCACGCTGGAAGCTTTACCAAGTGAATCAGATAAGGCATTAATATGCTTAATGGTTGACTCTACTTCAACCTGACCTTGCTGGGCGCTTACATTGGTCGATTCAGCTTTTTTAGCGGCGGCTTCAGTATTGTGTGAAATATCTTGAATCGTTGCCTGCATTTCTGTAGCAGCGGTTGCTACCATATCCGCTTCATGTAATTGCTCTTGCATACCAGAGCTAGTCGCTGAGGTTGTTTCAGATAGATTCCCTGTTGCTATATTAAGCGTTGTTAGAGCCGTATTTACTTCATAGATGAGATCTTTAAAGTCACTAATTAAACTATTAAAGTCTATGGTCATCCTCGTTACTTCATCTTTCCCTTTATGCTCTATAAACAAGCTTAAGTCATTGCTTTTTCTGATCTTATCTATTGCTTGATAAACTTTTTCTATAGGTTGGATAATTGAACGACTGGTTAAGTACACAAGCAGCATAACGATAATACTTGCAATTATAAAAATGACTATTGCCAATAATTGCGCCTGCTGCGCCGTTTCAGTTACTTGCTCTTTAGTCGCAGTAGTGATCAAAGTGACCACTTCATCACTTTTCTTAACACTTATTCTCATTTTCCCTAGGGCACCCGAATTTAAATCGACGCCTAGTTCCACCTGCGCCTCTACCAATGCAGTAAATTTATTTTGGTAGTTGGTCATTAACGAGACCAATTGATTGCGTAAATTATTAGGTAGCTCTGCAGCATTTACTTGTTGTTTTAACTCGCTTGCTAATTTATTAAATCGATCTAAATACTTGGTATCTAAACGTAACATAAAATCTTTTTCAGCTCGGCGTAGCTGTAGCATAGTGGTGAGTAATTGGTAATTATTTTGCTCACTAAGCAATGTTTCTATTTTATGAACTGCTTCTCGCAGCTCGCCATATAAAGCGTCTTTTGGGTGCAACCCGATTTTACGCTGTAGTTTTACAACATTTTGAAAGTCGTCATAGTACTGTTGGGCTAACGTAGAAAATTGATTGACCTGAGCCGTAGCAATATTTAAATCTGCAGATAAAACAGATAGCTTTTCTAGTTTAAATTGTAGTTTTTTATATTCTTGTGCAAATAGCTCTAAACTAGACTCATCTTTGTAAAACAAAAAGTCTTTTTCGTATTTACGCATCGAAAGCTCATGCACATCTAGCTCTTCAGCGTACTGAATAGTTTCATTTAATTTAAGCATAATACGTGCTTCATAAATGATGATGCACAGCATAACAATCATGGCTAAGCCAACGATTAATGCGTTAAATTGTAAACGACGTTTAATCGTTAGATTCTGTAAAAAGTTCATTGTAAATACCTATATTAAATTTGCCAGTTCAGTATAACGTGATGCTTTCTTGTATTAACATAATTTTGTTACATGAAATAAACAATAATGCCTATCATTAAAAACCATAAAAAAGGGCTACCAGTAAAATTTAACCATTAACAAACTCCCTTTATACAAATGGACAATATAATCATCGGCCTGATCACAGTATTGTTTAATTTTAACAGTCTCGCCAATCAGAACTTAAATCTCTCGCACTTATAAACGCTCAGTCCATAGCTTTAAAAATATTTATTTATAAAGATGACAATTTTATTAAAAAATTATGAGTCGTGTTATTGATTTAGTTCTATTTCTGGCTAAATTTACTGCAATTAAGTCGTTGTTATTGAATATAAGGAGGGTATACTAAGTTACTAACTTATGTATCTTTTGAGGATAAAATAATGGATTACAGCACTTCTGATTTATGTGACCATTTCGCTGATGTGGTTGACGTGCTTGAACCTATGTTCATCAACTTTGGTGGTCGACACAGTTTTGGTGGCCGCATTAAAACGGTAAAATGTTTTGAAAATAATGAACTGATCCGTCAATTGCTTTCTCAAGATGGTACAGATCAGATTTTACTTATTGATGGTGGAGGCTCCACTCGTAGAGCCTTAATTGATATTGAACTGGCTGAGCTGGCACTTGAAAACAATTGGCAAGGTATTATTGTATATGGTGCACTGCGCCATGTTGATGAACTTGAAGAACTGGATTTAGGAATTCAAGCCATTGGATCAATTCCGGTTGCAGCTGACAGTGAAGGCGCGGGTGAAAGCGGCATAGGCGTTAACTTTGCGGGTGTATCATTTTTCGATGATGATTTTGTTTATGCCGACAGTACAGGTATTGTACTTTCTGCTGAAGAATTAGAGCTAGAAATAATAGAACTGTAGCGTGACAGCACACCTTAAAGTATATAACGAAAGCACGCTCAAGCGCATTTGTTCTAACCGTGCAGGTGAACAAAAAGCGTGGCAGTCAATGGCATTACTTGACGCAAACGTTAATATACAACAAGCGCTTACTGATGCTGCACAATTTGGTATGCGCTTTGTTTTACTGGGCGTTTGCGAAGACATTGGACCTAGAGCCAATTTAGGTAAAGGCGGAGCACAGCATGCTTGGCCCGCTTTTTTACAACACTTTTTAAACCAACCTCACAATCACGCTATTGCCATGCAAAAAGTGTTACTGCTTGGCGAAGTAAACCTCGATGACTTAATGGAACAAGCACACTCGCTTGATAACCAAAATCCTCTCGATTTAGACCAATTACGTCAGTTGTGCGCTGAGATTGATGTGCGGGTTGAAGCAATTTTAAGCATGATTTTTAAAGCCGGTCTTGAACCCATCATTATTGGTGGCGGACATAACAACTGCTTAGGTATTATTCGCTCGCTTGCAAAATATAAAAACAGCGCAATTAACGCCATTAATTTAGACCCCCATGCCGACTTTAGAGAGTGTGAAGGCAGACACAGTGGCAATGGTTTTCATTACGCCTATCAAGAGCAGCACCTTAACAGTTATCATGTAATTGGCTTACATGAGCTTAAAAATAATCAACAAATTTTTAATGCGATGCAAAGTGCAAAATTTAGTTTCACCAGCTATCAAGCGATTAATGTTAGGCGAGAAATAAGTTTAACGGAGGCAACTAACAATGCACTAAACGCATTTGATAACGCACCGTTAGGAATAGAAGTTGATTTAGATAGCCTAACCAACATGCCTGCAAGCGCATTTAATTATTGCGGTTTTGATGTTAGCGATGGCGAGCATTATGTTTATTTAGCTGCAAGTAATCATCACAGTGCTTATTTACATTTATGCGAAGCAGCACCGTCACAACATCCTCACTCTCTTGCTGCAGGTAAATTACAATGTGGTCAAGTAATCAGCGCCTTAGTAAATACCTACCTACAAACAAAGCAAAAAATCTAATCTTCCCTAGTCTTCTTGTGCCTGTAACCACTGTTTAAACCAACTCATTAACCCTAAGCTACTTAAAGGGTGTCCAAAGTAGTAGCCTTGTGAGGCATAAGCTTTCAAACTTTTCACAAATTTAAGTTGGTCCAGTGTTTCAACACCTTCAAAAATCACTTTTGTTTGTTGCTGATTATGCATTTCTACCATGCCGCTTACTAAGCTGCGTATATTATTTTGATTACTAAAGTCAGCAGTTAAGGCAGGAGATACCTTAATATACTCCACCGCTAAACTTGGTAACTTAGAAAGTAATACAGGGTTATCACCTAAACCATCAACACACACTTTTAAACCTAAACTATTAAGCCTTGCGATCATGGCTCTGCCTTTATCATCGAGGCTGGTAAAAACATGAAGCGGACATTCAATAATTAAATCGCCTGGCCTTAGTTGATGCTCACCAATTACTCCGTAAACAAAATCAACAAACTCTTCATTGAGCATTTCTGGGCCAAATAAATTAACACTCAAAGGTACCGACATCCCTTCCATGCGAAGTGCCATGGCTAATTCGCCAGCACGCTCTATAACAAAGGTAGCCAGTGAATAACCAAGCCCTGCAATTCTAATATCATTTATAAATCGGCTTGCCGATAAGGTGCCTTGCGTGGGGTGTTGCCAACGTAATAACAATTCTAAAAATTCAATTTGGCCATCGCCGTTGCGAATAACGGGTTGAAAAAACAGCTCAAACTCATCAGCAAAGCTGATATTCGCAAGCTCTGTTAATCGCGCTTGTTGTTCTAAATGCTCAACCGTCATTTGTTGATGATAAGCCACTATTTGTTTACTTGGCTGACTATCAAGTGCCAAATACGCATAACTAATTAAATCATCAAAGCTCGTACTTTGTTGATCGCAATGAACATAACTGGCTCTTACCTTTACTTCAATAGTGCAATTAGCTACGTTAAAGGGCTTTAATGTAGCGCCAATAATTTGCTTGATAAGCTGTTGATGTAAATGATTATGGCTTTGTAGATCACAAATAAACGCAAAATTTAACCCGCCTAAATGCGCTAATTTAGCATGCGGAGCAAGGAACAACACTTCATCACTGTCTAGTAAGTCTTTTATTCGATTTGCCGACTGCGACAACAATAAGTCACCAAAATCTCGTCCAATATGCTGATTTACCTGCGCAAACCCCTCTAGCCTTAATACAATAAGTGCGGCTCTGAATGAACCTTCATTGGTAAGCTCATTATACTTTTGACGTAACTGTTGTTTATCGGGGAAGCTGGCTAAGGGTGAGTTTTCAACATACACCTCAGGCTCGGTTTGCGGCTTTAAAGGCGCAGTAGTTTTAGGCTCATTATCAGCTAAAAAACCACTGACTGAGAGCAGTAAAATAGCCATGAGCAACCACGCTAAATGCAGCGTAAAAAAGAGATACCCTATTAATAATAAAACAAGAAATGCGCTTGCACAGCCACTGATAAGAAGCGGTTTTTTTTGCTTTTGTAACTTCGCTTGATATAAATTAAAACCAAAACCTAGCGCTAGTAAAATAGCGAGCCAAGGTATTGCACTACTGACCATAGCTAAGCCAATGAGCCCAGTACATAAAAAGCTGAGTCTCATAACGTTACTTTTAACGGTTAATAGCGTGGCAACCATTGCCATTAAAAGTGCACCACTTAAAAAAATAGCTAAATTGCTGTAGCTCAATAACGTTCCATCCATAGCTGACGTACTCACTGACATTAAATAAAACATAGGTTTAAGAGTTAATTTTATACAAACTAACTAAGTTTACCCAATATCCATAAATTTAACAGTTTATTTACCCCAAACTGATAACTTAATTGTGCAGGGTGGTCAATTTGCCAATGAGCTATATCTGCGCGAGCGCCAACTTTTAATACCCCTCTATCAGTAAAACCTAAAGCACGAGCCGCATGTGCTGTTACGCCAGTTAATGCCTGCTCTGGGGTGAAATTAAATAAGGTACAGGCCATATTCATCATTAATTGCAACGAACACAAGGGTGATGTGCCGGGATTAAAGTCACTGGCGATCGCAATGGGTACTTTGTATTTCTTTAACAGCTCAATTGGTGGGTATTTCGTTTCTTTTAAAAAATAAAAAGCCCCAGGCAGTAATACCGCCACAGTGCCTGCGTTTGCCATAGCTTTAACGCCGGCTTCATCAAGGTATTCTAAATGATCAGCCGACAGGCCATTGTATTGTGCTACCAGCGCTGCACCGTGTTGATTTGATAATTGCTCGGCATGACACTTGATTGCCAAACCCTGTTTTTTAGCTGCATCAAATACGCGTTGAGTTTGTGCGTAGCTAAAGCCAATGTCTTCACAAAATACGTCAACGGCATCCACTAGGTCATGTTCAACAAGGGTGTTGAGCATTTCATTGCATACCAAATCTATGTAATCATCACTGCGGTTTTTAAACTCCAAAGGTAGCGCATGTGCCCCTAAAAAGGTGTTAACCACTTCAATAGGATGATGTTGATTTAATAGCCTAGCCACCTCCAATATTTTTTTCTCATTGTCTATATCAAGCCCATACCCTGACTTAATTTCAACCGTCGTCACCCCTTCAGCTAACAATGCATTTAAACGCTCTTTTGCTGCTACAAATAACTGTTCGTGGTCAGCCTCTCGGGTTGCTTTAACTGTACTTGCTATTCCCCCTCCCTGCGCTGCTATTTGCTGATAGCTCACGCCCTGCAAACGCTGCTCAAACTCTTGCGCACGAGAACCGGCAAACACTAAATGAGTATGGCAATCAATTAAGCCTGGGGTTAACCATTGCCCTTTTACACTTAATATCGGAGTGGCTAACACATCAAAATTAGGTAAGTCAGCTTGCTTACCTAGCCACACTATTTTGCCATTTTTAATAGCTAATGCCGCATTTTCTATCGCCCCATAAGGCGCATCAATATTGCTATCCATGGTCGCAATGTTGGCATCTGTGAGCAATAAATCGATATCATTTAACTGTTCTGTAGATTCTGTGGCTTGCATAAGTTTCTCCGCGATAATGTTCAAACGAGTTTAACAACACATCTTGTATATACAAGGTAATTATGCCATCTTATTAAGTATTGTTTATTTTTAATACACCAAAAGCGTTTATGCCAACACCTAAATTTACACAAATAAAACAGTTTATTGTGGACAAAATACGCAGTGGGCTTTGGCTTGAAAACCAACGCGTGCCCTCAGAAAATGAACTGGCAAAGCAGTTTGCGGTAAGCAGAATGACCGCACGTCGAGCGTTAAGTGAGCTAACTGATACAGGCATTTTAACCCGTAGCCAAGGGCTAGGTACTTTTGTCGCAAGCTTTAAGTCGCAGTCATCATTACTCGAAATAAAAAACATTGCACATGAAGTCAAAGAGCGAAACGGAAACTACAGCTGCACAGTACAGGTGTTGGAATCAATCAATGCCGTGGCGCCAATTGCTATTGCTTTAGGTGTTGAGGTAGATAGTGTGGTGTATAGAAGTGTCATTATTCATAACGAAAATGACAGTCCCTTGCAAGTTGAAGAACGTTTTGTAAACCCGTTACTTGCCAAGGATTATTTACAACAAAATTTTACCGCTCTCACCCCACACGAATACCTATCAACGGTTGCCCCTTTAACACAAGCGAGGCACACCGTAGAGGCTATAACGCCAAATAATGAAATGTGTCAATGGCTTAACCTGTATAACGAAGAGCCATGCTTACAAGTAATACGCCGCACTTGGTCGGTTAACGGGATTGTTAGCTTTGCACGACTTATATCGCCTGGCAGTAAGTACCGCTTGGGCGGGCAATTAACATTTAAAAATAATAATAAAGCGCATAACGCTTAATACTATTTAACAGGAGTGAACAATGAATCATCGACTGGACACACAGCGCACAATACGCGCGCAACATGGCAATCAAATAACCACCAAAAGCTGGCAAACCGAAGCGGCTAAACGCATGCTAATGAATAATTTAGACCCTGATGTTGCCGAACACCCTCAAGCTTTGGTGGTGTATGGCGGGATTGGCCGTGCTGCCCGTGATTGGCCAAGCTATGACAAAATAATTGAAACGCTTGAACGCCTAGAAGATGACGAAACTCTATTAGTGCAATCAGGCAAACCGGTGGGTGTATTTAAAACTCATAGTAATGCACCACGTGTGTTAATTGCCAATTCAAACCTAGTACCGCACTGGGCAAACTGGGAGCACTTTAACGAGCTAGATAAAAAAGGCTTGATGATGTATGGCCAAATGACCGCAGGGTCTTGGATTTACATTGGCTCTCAAGGCATAGTGCAAGGCACTTACGAAACGTTTGTGGCTATGGCAAAACAGCATTTTGCTGGTAATGCTAAAGGTAAGTGGGTATTAACGGGTGGCCTTGGAGGTATGGGGGGCGCACAACCATTAGCGGCTACCATGGCAGGCTTTAGTGCCTTGGTGGTGGAATGTGATGAAAGCCGTATCGATTTTCGGATAAAAACAGGATATGTCGATGTAAAAGCCACAGATCTTGAGCATGCACTAAAATTAATAACAGATGCTTGCATAAAAGGTGAAGCGCTTTCTGTGGGTTTACTAGGTAACGCCGCCGATGTGTTTAGTACCTTAGTAAAAAGTGGGGTGATCCCCGATATAGTTACCGATCAAACCTCAGCTCATGATCCACTTAACGGTTACCTGCCACAAGATTGGAGTATGGAATACGCAGCTAAAATGCGAATCGATAACCCACAAGCAGTTGTAAAAGCGGCTAAACAGTCAATGGCAGTCCAAGTAAAGGCGATGCTGGCACTACAAAAAGCGGGCGCAGCAACAACCGACTATGGCAATAATATTCGTCAAATGGCCCTAGAAGAAGGCGTGAGTAATGCATTTGATTTCCCTGGGTTTGTGCCTGCGTATATTCGCCCATTATTTTGTGAAGGTATTGGTCCATTTAGGTGGGTAGCGCTATCTGGCGATCCTGAAGATATTTATAAAACCGATGCAAAAGTAAAAGAGCTCATTCCAGATGATAAACACCTGCATAATTGGCTTGATATGGCGCGTGAGCGAATTCAATTTCAAGGCTTGCCTGCACGTATTTGTTGGGTCGGTTTAAAAGATAGAGCGCGCCTTGCTGTTGCCTTTAACGATATGGTTAAAAGCGGTGAGCTTAAAGCGCCGGTAGTTATTGGACGAGATCATCTCGACTCAGGCTCAGTTGCCAGTCCTAACCGTGAAACTGAAAGTATGAAAGATGGCTCCGACGCGGTCTCCGATTGGCCACTATTAAATGCTCTGCTTAATACCGCAGGCGGTGCTACTTGGGTATCGCTTCATCATGGCGGTGGTGTAGGTATGGGTTTTAGCCAGCACTCAGGCGTAGTGATTGTTGCCGATGGTACTGATGAAGCAGAGCAACGTCTTGCTCGAGTATTATGGAACGATCCCGCCACCGGTGTAATGCGCCATGCTGATGCGGGTTATGAAATTGCAAAAAACTGTGCGCAACAGCAGCAGCTAGACCTACCAATGCTTAATGAGGACAAGTCATGATTTCATATACACTCAAACCGGGTCAGCTTGACTTAAACACGCTAAGAAAAATTAACAAATCAGCCATACACTTAACTCTGGCCAATGATGCACAGGCGCAAATAGCTGCCAGTGCTCAAACAGTCCAAAACGTGATAAACGAACATCGCACTGTATATGGTATTAATACTGGCTTTGGGTTATTGGCCAATACTAAAATCGCTGACGATGAACTCGAACTATTACAACGCAGTATTGTGCTTTCACACGCCGCAGGTATTGGTGAGTTAATGGATGACAGCACCGTTAGATTGATGATCACACTAAAAATAAACTCTTTATCGCGCGGTTATTCTGGTATTCGCTTAGCTGTGCTTGAGTTTTTTATGCAGCTGCTTAAAAGTGAAGTTTACCCTTGCGTGCCTAAAAAGGGCTCAGTGGGTGCATCGGGCGATTTAGCACCGCTTGCGCATATGTGTTTGCCTTTATTAGGTGAGGGTAAAATGCGTTATCAAGGTGAGCTGATAAGCGCTACACAAGGGCTAAAAATTGCAGGTCTTGAGCCACTAACATTAGCTGCAAAAGAAGGGTTAGCCTTATTGAATGGCACCCAAGCATCCACTGCATTTGCACTACAAGGCTTATTTAGAGCCGAAGACTTGTACGCACAAAGCTGTGTTATTGGCTCTATCAGTATAGAAGCGGCCATGGGCAGTCGCGCGCCATTTGATGCGCGTATTCATGACATTCGTGGTCAGCAAGGGCAAATAGATACGGCTCACGTATTTAGAGAATTACTCGATAGCCACTCACAAATTAGTGACTCACATATTAATTGTGAAAAAGTACAAGACCCATATTGCCTGCGCTGCCAGCCGCAAGTTCTTGGTGCATGTTTAACCCAAATACGTCAAGCCGCCGAAGTACTACTGTGTGAATCAAACGGAGTAACCGATAACCCTCTCGTATTTGCCGATGTAGGGGATATTATTTCAGGCGGAAACTTTCATGCTGAGCCCGTTGCTATGGCCGCTGATAACCTGGCGATTGCTATTGCTGAAATTGGCGCCTTAGCTGAGCGACGTATTGCTCTATTGATTGACTCTAATTTATCTAAATTACCGCCATTTTTAGTAAAAAACGGTGGGGTAAATTCAGGATTTATGATTGCTCAAGTCACCGCGGCTGCACTGGCCTCTGAAAACAAATCCTTAGCACACCCTGCTTCGGTAGATAGCTTACCGACTTCAGCAAATCAGGAAGACCATGTTTCTATGGCAACGTTTGCAGCACGACGACTAGTTGATATGGCTAATAATACGCAAGGCGTACTGGCCATAGAATGGCTCAGTGCTGCCCAAGGGCTTGAGTTTAGAGCACCACTACGCGCGTGTGATAAAGTAGAAAGTGCCAAAGCACTGCTACGCCAACATGTTAGCTATTACGACAAAGACCGGTATTTTGCTCCCGATATTGAAGCGGCAAACACGCTACTAAGTGAAGGTAAGTTGTGTGACTTCATAAGCCACTCCCCCTTACCTTCTTATTAAATACCATACTGATAACTAAAACCCAGTGCTTCTATCGCTGAGCCAATAACTTTGCGCTCAGCGACCTCATTACTACTAAAGCTCGGCATTTGTGTGCCAAACAGCTCACACTTTTGTGCATAATAATCTGCTTTGGTCGGGTGCGCTGGGTTCACCACGTTATAAATGCTCTGTCCTTGCGACCAGTTATTAAGGACCGCATAAATAGCATTGATCACATCTTGTTGATGTACCATATTCACCACTTGCTGACTAGAGGTATTGAGTTCTTTACCCGCCACAAAACGACCAGGCTCTCTATTTGGCCCCAACAATCCGGCTAAGCGAAGCACTTTACCTTGCTGTTCAAGCACTTGCTCTTCAGCGTCATACAGCTTTATTTGTCGCTCGTTAGTGCCTGATATATCGCTGCTTTCACTATAAACGCCAGGTTCTTGATCATACACCCCAGTCGATGAGCACAATAAAAAGCCTTTGCAATTAAGCTCAGTTGCCAGCTTTAACGCCTGCTCAAGCACTTGCGGATAATCACTTTCGCTATCTCGACTGCGAGGCGGGATTGCACAGACCCAATACGCATTTTGCAAATCCACTTGGTGCTGCAACTCACCGTTTTGTAAAACAAACTGACGTTCAAAATCAAATTGATGAGTGTCACTTCGATGAGTCCCCTGCACTTGCCAACCTTGTTTTTGTGCATCAATACATAAGGCTTGGCCAAGCCAGCCAGCGCCAAGAACGACTAAATTATCTTTGTTGGTTTGCACTTTATTTACCCTTATTAAAACTCAATCAACGCGTTTTATAGCGATAAAAAATATAATTAACTTTATGCGACTAAAAATAATTTTAGCAAACGCTGGTTGCAGAAGATATTAACACACGCTTTTTTTGCAATTAGTAATCTCTTTAATGATACCGCAACCATTCATTACATACCTGCAGATAAAGCGTATGACTTAAGTGACTTATCGAGAGTAATATATAAAACGATTGCTCAATTTAAGCTTTAAAAAACGATGGCTGCTAACAAGGCGTTTAAGGGTGAAATTTAAGCGCTTTGCTCTTGTTTTTAATTTATTCAGCACCATATCTTTAGGGTCTGTTTATCTGCAGTTTGAATCAAGTTTCGTTACATAACGCTATTTTTATGAGCGAGATCTCATTTTTCTGTTTTAAATGAAGATCTTTTTATTGAGGTAGTTTGATGTTTAGCAGAGTCTGGTATAGTAGCGCAGGTAATAAACAGTGCTTTTTAAGCAGCTTAATACAAAATTGCTAATTAATGTGTCCTAAAGGTTAATTTAAAGAATACATTAATTATCAATTGTAAAAAATGGGTTAGCCGATGCACGGCTAGCAAAAAAACACATTGTAACGGTTTTATCATGATATCTAATTTATTTACCAAGATTTTTGGTAGTCGCAATGACCGCACTATTAAAAACCTAAGAAAGACGGTCGCACTGATCAATGCACTTGAAACGCAGCTAGAAGCGCTTTCAGATGAAGATTTAAAAGCTAAAACAGCCGAGTTTAGAGAGCGTTACGATAACGGACAAAGCTTAGGCGATATTCTACCAGAAGCATTTGCAGTGGTACGTGAAGCATCAAAACGTGTAAACGGTATGCGTCATTTCGACGTGCAGTTATTAGGTGGTATGGTTTTACACCAAGGTCGTATCGCAGAAATGCGTACCGGTGAAGGTAAAACACTCACAGCGACACTGCCGGCTTATTTAAATGGTTTAACAGGTAAAGGTGTTCATGTCATTACCGTGAATGACTACTTGGCCAAACGTGATGCTGAAACCAATCGCCCATTATTTGAATTTTTAGGGTTAACCGTAGGCTGTAATGTTCCGGGCATGATGCCACAACAGAAAAAACAAGCTTATGCAGCTGACATCACTTACGGTACCAATAACGAATTTGGTTTTGATTACCTGCGTGACAACATGGCATTTAGTATTGATGAGCGCGTACAACGCCCATTATTTTATGCTGTAGTGGATGAAGTGGATTCAATCCTTATTGATGAAGCACGTACGCCACTGATTATTTCTGGTCCCGCTGAAGATAGCTCTGAGCTATACACTGAAATAAATACCATTGTTCCTTTACTTGAACTACAAGAAAAAGAAGATGAGGAAGGGATTGAAGGCGATGGCGATTTCACTATCGATGAAAAATCTAAGCAAGTTCATCTAACTGAGCGTGGGCAAATAAAAGTTGAAGAGCTACTTACAGAGCGCGGTCTAATTGAAGAAGGTGACTCACTGTACTCAGCAGCGAGCATCACGCTACTTAGTCACGTTTATGCAGCTCTTCGTGCGCATAAGCTTTACCAAAAAGATGTTGACTACGTTATTAAAGAAAACGAAGTTATCATTATTGATGAGCATACAGGTCGCTCTATGGAAGGACGTCGTTGGTCAGAAGGTTTACACCAAGCTGTAGAAGCAAAAGAAGGTGTGAAAATTCAAAACGAGAACCAAACGTTAGCATCGATTACGTTCCAAAATTACTTCCGCTTGTACGAAACGCTAGCAGGGATGACAGGCACAGCCGACACAGAAGCGTTTGAGTTTCAGTCTATCTACGGTTTAGACACTGTGGTTATGCCAACCAATAAACCAATGATCCGCGATGATCGCGCTGATTTAGTTTACTTAACGCAAGAAGAAAAGTACGAAGCGATTTTAGCAGACATTAAAGACTGTCAAGAACGTGGTCAGCCGGTACTTGTAGGTACTATCTCAATTGAAAGCTCTGAGTACTTATCGCAGTTTTTACGCAAAGAAAAAATTAAGCACAACGTACTTAATGCTAAATTCCACGCACAAGAAGCAGACATTGTTTCTGATGCGGGCTTACCGGGCACAGTCACCATTGCCACCAACATGGCCGGTCGTGGTACCGATATTGTACTTGGTGGTAATTGGAACAGCGAAGTTGAAAAACTTGAGAACCCAACTGACGAACAAATTGCTGAAATAAAAGCAGCATGGAAAATTCGCCATGATGCGGTAATTGATGCTGGCGGCTTACACATTATTGGTACTGAGCGTCATGAATCACGTCGTATTGATAACCAATTACGTGGTCGTTCTGGCCGTCAAGGTGATGCCGGTTCAAGCCGTTTCTACCTATCGATGGACGATGCGTTAATGCGTATTTTTGCTGGTGAGCGCATGACTAATATGATGCGTAAACTAGGTATGCAACGCGGCGAAGCGATTGAACATCCATGGGTTAACCGCGCAATCGAAAACGCTCAGCGTAAAGTAGAAGCACGTAACTTTGATGTGCGTAAACAGCTACTTGAGTACGATGATGTAGCAAACGACCAACGTCGTGTTGTTTACTCTCAACGTAATGAATTGCTTGAAGAAGGTGATATTTCAGAAACGATTACTGCTATCCGTGGTGATGTGCTCGCTGGTGTGATTGATCAATACATTGCTCCACAAAGCTTGGCTGAAATGTGGGATATACCAGGACTTGAAGAACGCTTAAAACAAGACTTCTTAATTGAGTTACCAATTACTCAGTGGTTAGCTGATGACAATAAACTGTACGAAGAAAAACTGCGTGAGCGTATTGAAGAAGCGGTTGAACAAGCTTACAAGCAAAAAGAAGAAATGGTTGGCGATTCTGTACTACGTCAGTTTGAAAAAGCCATTATGCTTCAAAGTCTTGACCAACATTGGAAAGACCATCTTGCTGCAATGGATCACTTACGCCAAGGTATTCACTTACGTGGTTATGCACAAAAGAATCCTAAGCAAGAATACAAACGTGAGTCGTTTGAATTGTTCTCTGAAATGCTAGAAAACTTAAAAGTCGATGTCGTCGGTATTTTAAGTAAAGTGCAAGTTCGCGCTGAAGAAGATGTTGAAAAAGTAGAAGAGCAACACCGTAAAAGTGAAAATGCCCCTCGCGAATATCAACATGAAGAAGCAGAGCACGTAGGTGGTGAAGCACCACAAAGCGCTCAGGTTATGGCGCGTAGCGAGCCAAAAGTGGGTCGTAACGATCCATGTCCATGTGGTTCAGGTCAAAAATACAAACAATGTTGTGGTAAATTAAAATAACACCACTTTGTTAAGTTAGATAAAAAGCGACGCTTGCGTCGCTTTTTTTATGCTATTTAAGGGAGAGATAATGACTAAAGTAATCATCAATGTTGCTGTGGGTGTAATTAAAAAAAACAACAATGTGTTTATTTGTAAACGTGCAGATGAACAGCACCAAGGCGGCTTATGGGAATTTCCAGGCGGAAAAATTGAAGCCGGAGAAAGTGTTTTTCAAGCACTGAAGCGCGAATTATTTGAAGAAGTAGGACTGACTATTCATAGCTCAAGCGAACTTGTCACTATAGAGCACGACTATGGCGATAAATGCGTACGACTTAATGTGCATGTAGTCAGTAACTTTAATGGTCAAGCTCATGGCGCAGAAGGGCAACCAAGCGAATGGGTAAGTATAGACGAACTTGATAACTATGATTTTCCTGCAGCCAATGTCGAGATTATCAGCGCCATAAAAACGAAATATAGCTAGGGTCTGTTGACCTTTCAAGATTAAATTTGCAGCAGTCTGTTTGGTATTTAGGCAAGGCAGAGCCTATGTGGTGTGGTTATTCCCCATAAATAGGCGATAACGCAGCATCAATGCTAAACAGGCGCTGCCCTTCGGGTTCTGCCTAGGGGCGATTTACTCTTTGTTGCTCGGTTTTTACTTAGCCCACTAGGTTACAAACCTCGCGCCGCGATTAAACCGCCCCTAGTTTGAACAAATTTTAATCCGCAAAGGTCAACAGACCCTAGTTTTATCATCAGGTATAAAAGTAACTAAAAAGCCAGTGGGCATCATGCTCACTGGCTTTTTATTTTGCGATTAGTGGGGCTAACCGCTTAAGCTAATTTCAGCTTAAATTACCAAATTTTTACGCGATCTTCAGGCTTGATATACATTTTATCGCCCTCTTTAACATCAAACGCTTGGTAAAATTCCGGCATGTTCGACAAAATACCAATCACGCGATAATGACTCGGTGAATGTGAATCGGTCATTAAACGATTACGTAATGCTTCATCACGGTATTTACGACGCCAAATTTGCGACCAGCCCATAAAGAAGCGTTGGTCGCCCGTATAGCCTTCAATAATGGGCGCTTTAGAATCACCCAGCGATAATTGATACGCTTTATAAGCGACGGTTAAGCCGCCTAAATCACCAATGTTTTCACCCAGTGTCAGCTCACCATTAACGCTGGCATCTTCAAACGGTTTATATTGATTATACTGCGCAACTAAGGCAGCACTTCGCTGTTCAAACTGCTTAAGGTCTGACTCGCTCCACCAATTACGTAAATTGCCATCACCGTCGTATTTTGCACCTTGGTCATCAAAGCCATGGCCTAACTCATGGCCAATAACCGCACCAATAGCACCATAGTTAACCGCATCATCTGCTTCTAAATTAAAGAAAGGAGGCTGCAGAATCGCCGCAGGGAATACTATTTCGTTATTCACTGGGTTATAGTAAGCATTCACTGTTTGTGGCGTCATATGCCACTCAGAGCGATCAACTGGCTTACCTAATTTAGCAACCATATCTGCATAAGCCCACTCACTGTAGCGAATATAGTTACCTACTAGTTCATCAGGATTAATTACTAAATCTGAATAATCTTTCCATTTATCTGGGTAACCAATTTTAGGCGTAAACTTATCCAGCTTTTCTTGCGCCGCAACTTTTGTTTCAGGGCTCATCCACTCAAGGTTTTCAATTGCCACTGAATAGCCTTTAATCACGTTATCAACTAATTCTTCCATGCGCGCTTTCGCTTCTGGCGGGAAGTTTTCTTTAACGTAGACTTTACCTAAAATTTCACCCAGTACACTGTTTGATGCATCAACGGCTTGCTTCCAAAGTGGCGCTTGCTCTTCAACACCGCGCAATGTGGTGCTGTAAAAATTAAATTTCAAATCCACTAAGTCTTTATTTAGCAACTGCGCGTAATTACTAACGAAATGGAATTTTAAGTAGTTTTGCCAAACCGATAAGTCTGTATTTTTGAAAATGTCTGCAAATTTTTCAAAGTAACTTGGTTGGCGCACAATCAACTCTTGGGCATCAACACCAACGGCTTCAAAGTAAGCACTTAAATCAAAATCTCCCATTAACGTGTTAGCTTCAGCTACTGACATTTTATTATATGATTTTGTTGCATCACGACTTTGTACCCGACTCCACTGTGCATCAGCAAGTGTCGTTTCAAGGGCAAGTATCGCTTTGGCTGCATCAGCGGCATTATTAACGCCAGCTTTAGCTAAAATATCGGTAATATAGGTTTGATATGCCGCGCGAATTTTTGTGAATTTTTCATCATCTTTTAAATAATAATCACGGTCAGGTAAACCAAGTCCGGCTTGATAGGCATAAAGCGCATTTTCACTTGAGTTTTTAGCATCATTATTAACATACCAGCCAAAAGGAAGATCTCCGCCTTTAACTTGTAGCTGTGCCATCAGTGTGACCAACGCGGCTTTATCTTTTACTGTATCAATGCTTTTAATAGCCGGCTCAAGTGGTAACATCCCTAACTCTTCACGAGCATTTTCAGCCATGTAGCTAGTATAAAATGCGCCGATCTTATATTCATCTGAACCTGGCTTTGCGCTGCTATTGGTACTGGCATTTTCTAGTACTGTTTTCATTGCTTTTTGCGATTCATCATATAACTGTGAGAACGACCCATAGTTTGACTTATCGCCAGGGATTTCAGTTTTTTCTAACCATTTACCGTTTACGTGGTAGTAAAAATCATCCTGTGCACGAACACTTTTATCGATATTTTGTAAATCAACACCTAAGGCACCAGGGGTTGCTACCGGTGCGGTTACTGTTGTTGCTTCTGCTTGCATTTCTTGTGGCTTTTCGCCGCAACCAACCAAACCTAACGCCAATGCAATACTGGCGGCAGTCATTGTTATTTTTTCCATAAGAATTCCGTATATTAATTAGAATAAATACGCATTTCATTAAGATTTGATAACTCAAAAAAACAACAATAGGATGCAGTCTATTATCTGCTTAATGAAATACGCATCAGCTACAACCTAATTTAGGAAGTACTAACTAGGCATCATAAACCTGATTTAAATAACAATAAAATCGAATATGTAACAAAGTATTTTAAAGCCAGCAAAACAAACCGAGCAAGGTGTTAAATGGTATTTAATTAAGGTTTATTTTTACCATGTAAAGCTAAGCGTTGAAGCTTTTCTTTTAATGACGGTGGAGCAGAATCGGCGATCGCATTTAAATAATCAGCCGTTTGTTCACTCATTTTAAGGGAGTTCGTTGGTTTGCCATCAGCCACTTTAGGTCGAGTGCTTAACCGTTGAGTTGCCTGTGGATTGGCGGTAATTTTTATTTGCCCAAGCTCGGCCATACCCGCGGCTCTAAAATGCGATTGCATGTCCATTTTTAAATAATTAAGCCTAAGCGCAATAGGTGCAGAAACGGCTTCTATCATTAAGGTGCCGTCACGGTAATTACTTACTCGGCACTTTTCACCTAACTTAGGGCCTAAGAAATCGCGCAACAATTGTTGCTGTGTATCCAGTGCTTGGCTTTTTCCCGCATAGGCTGCTAAGCGGTTGTTCAGCCCAGCCATAATATCGGTTAACGGTTTTGGCGCATATCTATCTTTAGCCATATCACACCTTAAAAACATCAAAAGAAGGCTTACTTAAATTAAACTTAATTTAAGCAAGCAAGCAAAGTGGGTTTATACCAATTCACTGAAATAAATATTATTGCGGATGGGTATTAAGCACCTGCTACTTGCATTTGTTCAATCAGTACTGAACCAGTCTGAATCCCGCCGCGACGTTCTATATCGCCACCTATAGCGGAAATACCTTTGAACATATCTTTTAAATTACCAGCAATCGTAATTTCGCTTACTGGGTATTGTATTTCCCCATTTTCAACCCAAAAACCAGCCGCACCGCGAGAGTAGTCACCGGTTACGGTATTCACGCCCTGCCCCATCAATTCTGTAACTAATAAGCCCGTACCCATGGTTTTTAATAATGCAGTTAAATCTTGATGCGTTTGTTCTACTAACCAATTATGAATACCGCCAGCGTGCCCTGTTGGGGTCATATTCATTTTACGTGCCGCATAGCTTGCTAATAAATACGTTTGTAACTCGCCACCGTGAATTATTTCTCTGTCGAGAGTTTTAACCCCTTCGCTATCAAATGGCGATGATGCTAAACCTTTAAGTAAGTGCGGACGCTCTGAAATATTAACGGTTTTGCTAAATACCTGCGTGCCTAAGCTATCCAATAAAAAGCTGGATTTACGATACAGTGCGCCACCACCAATTGCTGATACCAAATGGCCAAACAATGAATTAGCAATATCGGCTCTAAAAATAACCGGCACTTTCATGGTGCCTAGTTTTTGGCTGTTTAGTTTTGCTAGGGTTTCTGCTGCAGCTTCAAGTCCAACACTTGCTGCATCTTTTAACCCTGCTTGATCGCGAGAAATCGTGTAGGCTGAGTCGCGCTGCATATGCTCGCCCTCTTTACCTATCACCATAGTGCTTATGCTGTGGCGAGTACGTGGAAAGCCTGCAATTAAACCATGGCTGTTACCATATACTCGCAACCCTTGATGCGATGAAAAGCTAGCGCCATCTGAATTCACAATTCGCTCATCGGCGTTTAATGCGGCTTGCTCTGCTGCATGACACAAATCAATCCCTTGCTCTGGGCTTACATCCCAAGGATGAAACAAGTCTAAATCTTTAGGGGCAAACTCAAGCAGTTCTTTATCAGCAATGCCATTACATGGATCGTCTGAAGTGAATTTAGCAATATCGATGGCTTTTTCGACCACAGCACGTAATGTTTTAGGATTTAAATCAGCCGTTGATGCCGAGCCTTTGTTATTGCCAACATACACGCTAATACCTAAACCACCGTCTTGATTAAACTCTATGGTTTCTACCTCCCCCATGCGCGTACTTACCGACAGCCCCGAAGTGCTAGACATAGCAGCTTCTGCAGCGGTAGCACCTAGTTTTTTAGCATGTTCAAGTACTTCTGATACAGCGTCTTTTACTTGAGAGATTTGCGAATAAATTGGATCTTGGTGTTGGCTTTTCATAAATTCTGTCCTGAGCCCTGAAGGCCATATTGCACACATTTTTTATATTTAAATGCTAACACACTCACTGCACCACATCAGCTAATATTAATCACTAAAAGAATCGCGTATAATAGATGAAGTTATTTTTATTTAAGAGCACCCCATGGCGAAGAAAAAAGGCAAGCCTGCTGAAATTGAAGAAGAAATTATATATGTATCAAAAAGTGAACTTAAGCGCGAAGCGCAAGAGTTTCATCAGTTAGGATCTGAAATTGCCAAAATGGGTAAAAAGCAGCGTGAACGCCTGCCGCTCAATGATGACTTAAAAGAAGCAATGGTGGTTGCTGATAAAATAAGTAATAAAAGTGATGCCTACCGCCGACATTTAAATTACATCGCAAAAACCCTTCGTACGGTAGAAAATATTGAAGAAATTAAAGCGATTATTGATGTCATGCTTAATAAAAATAACCAAGCTGAGGTTATGATCAAAAAAATTGAGCAACTGCGCAGTGATTTAATTGAACAAGGCGATGACTTAATTAACGAAACAATTGAACAATATCCAGCTCTTGAGCGCCAAAAAATGCGCCAAATGGTGCGTAATGCTGCCAAAGAAGTAAAAGCTGAAAAACCAGCGAGAAGCTACAAAGAGTTATTTCAGTACTTAAAAGACGCCATAATGTAACGCAGCCGCGTTATATATTAAAAAGGTGCTGCGGCACCTTTTTTTGTTGTAGATCAAAACCTCCTCCCCTTTGCTTTTTTACAATACGCAGCAACTTAAAAGATAAGGTGCGCGTGATGATTAAACTTCCTCAATGGGATCAAACTTTAATAAACAAATACAATGTATCGGGCCCGCGTTATACGTCTTACCCGACCGCACTTTCGTTAGCTGATGGTTATCAGCAACAAGATTTGATTAGCGCTATTGAATCATCGCAAACCCGTTCGTTGTCTTTATATATTCATATTCCTTTTTGTAGTCAGCTTTGTTATTACTGTGGCTGTAATAAAGTCATTACTCGCCACCAATCTAAAGCCGATACCTACCTAGACTTTTTAGCTAAAGAAATTGCAGCACAAGCGCCGCTGTTTCAAGATTATCGGGTTGAGCAATTACATTTGGGGGGCGGCACACCAACTTTTTTAACCGCAGCGCAAATGACGCGCTTAGTAAAGCTGCTAGAGCAACACTTTAACTTTAGCGATACCTGCGAGCGCGGTATCGAAATCGACCCTCGCTCACTGGCTGACAATATGCTGGTTGATTTAAGCGAGTTGGGGTTTAATCGTGTGTCATTTGGTATTCAAGATTTTAATGATCAGGTTCAGCTGGCTGTTAATCGCCCTCAGCATGTTGATGAGGTAAAGCAATTAATTACCCAAGCAAAACAGTTGGGCTTTAAATCAATTAATGCTGATATGATTTATGGCCTGCCACTACAAACACCTGAGAGCTTTACGCAAACGATTGAGCAACTTATTGCCTTAAACCCTGACCGCGTTTCAGTATTTAACTACGCTCATTTACCAGAACGTTTTGCCGCCCAACGTAAAATTAAAGACGCCGATTTACCCAGTGCGCATAATAAGCTCACCATGTTTAAAAATACCCTAGAGCAAATGACGCAGGCGGGCTATCAATTTATAGGTATGGATCACTTTGCAAAAGTTGATAATGAGCTAGCCATTGCACAAAATACGGGTCAGCTGCATCGTAATTTTCAAGGCTACACCACTCATGGCGAGTGCGACTTATTGGGCTTAGGTGTTTCGTCTATTTCACAAATAGGCACGGCCATATTACAAAATAAAAAAGAGTTAAAACATTATTATCAAGCAGTTGATGAGCAAGCAGGCAGTGCCATTAATAAAGGCATGCATTTAACCCAAGATGATCTTATTCGCGCCGATGCGATTAAGCAGCTTATTTGCCAGTTTGAGCTTGATATGAGCGTATTCGCTAACAGACATAAAATCAGCTTTAATGACTACTTTCAAGATGCTTTAGAGGCACTCGCACCATTAATTGCCGATGAAATGGTAACAATAGAAAACAACCTAATTAGCGTAACACCAAAAGGGAATTTATTTATTCGTATTATTTGTATGTGCTTTGATGCGCATTTACAAAAACAGATAAATGCCACTCGCTTCTCACGCGTTATATAATTTAAAACTAGCACGCATAAAAAAAGCAGACCAAGGTCTGCTTTTTTTATATATGCCGTAAAATCTAAGCGCTAGTTAAAAACCACGTTTTCGCTGCCTTGGGCTGCTTTAAACTCAACAATAATTTTTTTACAGTCAGCTTCTATTTCATCACTCAGTGATTCTTCTGCGCGCCAGCGCGCCGTGTCTTGCTTAAAAATTTCTTTTTTAGCGTACTTTTTGCGCGAATCATGGGTTGGCATTTCTTTTACCACGTCGTACATTTTATAAATACCCGGGTATGCACTCGTTAGGTCGCGCTCAGTATCAAAACTATATTGCGACATAAGCACCCAAATACGTAAGCACCCCTCAGAATAATCACATTGCTTTTCATTCATAGCACGTGCAATTAAATGAATACTATCGGCTAACTTCGCATTACGCTTTAAACGCGACTGTTTTAGCTTTTGCTGTTGCTCTGCCTGTTTTTTGCTAATTAGCTTTTTTTGCACATTTAGCTTGTAGAGTAACTGACCCGCATAAAATGCCAAGCCCGCTATAATAGCAGCACCTACAACTAAGGCTAAGATCACTGCTGTACTCATTGCGTGTCCTTATTACTTATCTTCGTCGTCATCTAGCCATTCATTCGCTAGATCGTTTGATAGGTATTGATCAAAGTCTGAATTACTGTCTTCATCGCTGAAGTCATCTTCAAACTCTTCTTCATCTTCAATGCCTAATAATTTACAAAGCACTTGGTGACGCGCTATACGGCTATTGAAGTATTTTGCATCTTTACCCGTTAGCATTTCACCTTGCTCATGACGCTCAACTAATTTAAGTAAGCGCTCATCATTTTCAAGGGCTTCTAACTCTTGTTCAGGCGTTAATTCTGGTTCAACAGCCTTTTTAAGCTCTGCTACAGGTTTAAGGTTACGTTTCATTTCGATTTTTGGTTCAGCAGCAGGTGCAACCAATGGCACTGCTTTTTTACTACCAACGCGTTTATCTTTAGCAGCCGAACCTGCTTTTTGAGTGTCATTACTCAATGCATCCGGTGCATTACGTGAACCAGGCTTAGCGCCCTTAGTTTTTTTAACACGTTGCTCTTTCAATGCGCGCATTTCTTTAAGCTTATCTTGACTTAAACGAACGGGACCATTTGATGGAATTTTACGTGACTTTTTCTTTCTACTCATATCTTGATCGTCTCACTTAAGAGGTTTTGAGCGAGGCGCAACTCAATGGGCATCGCGGTGCTGGCCTAGCCAGGAGAATTCAGTTTGGGCGTTTTGCGCGCCAAAGCACAGTTAAGGTGCTTTTTTTAAACGGGGGGTATTGTAACAGGACAAATAAAAAGGCGGTAGAGAAAACATCTCTACCGCCTACTAATCTGAGCGCCATTATATGGGCACTTCTCCCTTCGACTTTTTAGTCTTTATTGTTTTTATTATTATTTTCTATCCGTATTTTTATTATTTATCTTCCGTGTAGCATTCCATTTTATTTTTATTATTAAACTTCCATGAGTATTTTATTATTTTCGGTCTTCCTAACACTTTTTTGATATTTCCTTTGGTAGCACACTCTATGTGCTATTCAGTCGTGCCGCGCTACTATCCTTATAACGTTTTCCTATTTGTTATTGTTTTTGCGACAGGGGTTAATTTACTCGTTAATAATTTTGTTACAACTAATTTATATCTTTTTTCTTGTACTACATATAACAAAAAACACTAAAAAATATAAATTACAATAAGTTACATTAAAAAATAAAAATAAAATGAGATTTTTCTTACACCAAAGTATGGTCAATGTCTTACAAGAGAAGGAGCTTTATCGGTCACGGCAGGCACAAAAAAAGCAGCTAAAGCTGCCTTTTTCACTAATTAACATTATATTATGTTAACAACATCTAAATAAATACGACTTTAGTGTAGACCACCAAGGTATTTAGAGAGTGTTTCAATGTCTTTATCTGTTAGTTTCTTTGCAATGTCCTGCATAACACCATTTAGGTCGTTATTACGAACACCATCTCTGAACTGTTCAAGTTGTGACTTGATGTATTCTGGATGTTGGAAAGAAATCTTTGGGAATTTAGCAAGTGAAGAGCCATTACCACGTGGACCATGACAAGCCGCACATGATGGGATACCGCGCTCAGCATCACCTGCTTTATATAACATTGCGCCTGTTTCTTGAACATCTTTCGGTGTAGCACCTTCAGACATGTTCAAAGAAGCAAAGTAAGCAGCCAAGTCTTTCATATCTTGATCACTTAATGGCATTGCCATACCGCTCATTACTGGATTCATACGACCTTCTTTACCGCCCGAAGTCATACCTAATTTAAATTCAGTAAGTTGCTTGTATATGTAATCTGCGTGTTGGCCTGCAATTTTTGGGTAGATGTTAACCGGCGCATTACCGTCTGGGCCGTGACAAGCCGCACACGTTGCTGATTTTTCTTTACCTGCGTTTACATCGCCATCAAATGCTGTTGCGTTGCTTGCTGACAACGCACCAAGCAATATAGTTAAAGATAGTGCTATTTTTTTCATGGTGAATTCTCTGTTTCCGACCCTGTATCATCTACAATATGGATGTTGTGATTTTTATATTCTACACGATATTAAATTCTCTGGCACGTTTTCTACACACATTAAACCTATAAATTATAGGGTTTTGAGTAAAATTAAACGCTAAGCCAGTTAAAATGTACTGTCAGCAATGATCTTACATGCTCAAATACACTTTTTAATAGCTACTTTATAGTATAAAATACGCGCCACGGGTGAATTTGGTTTACCCAATGTTATTTTTTTAAGTTTTAGGAGAGCCTGTGCTCAAATCTCGTATCAAGTATAACACTGCGTCTTTTGTTACAAGCGCGCCAGACATCACTAAATTACCTGCTGATACGGGAATTGAAGTCGCGTTTGCCGGTCGCTCTAATGCAGGTAAATCAAGTGCGCTAAATGCCCTAACCGATCAAAAGTTAGCACGAACCAGTAAAACACCCGGCCGTACTCAGCTGATCAACACCTTTGAACTTGCCGATGTAGATAATATGCGCCTAATTGACCTACCTGGCTATGGGTTTGCAAAAGTGCCGATTGAAATGAAAAAGAAATGGCAAAAATCGCTAGGCGAATACCTGCAAAAACGTCAAAGTTTAAAAGGTATTGTGGTATTAATGGATATTCGTCATCCATTAAAAGATTTAGACCGCGACTTAATTAATTGGGCTGTAGGCAGTGAAATTCCGGTATTGGCACTATTAACTAAAGCCGATAAGCTAAAGCAAGGTCCGCGTAAATCACAAGTTCTTAGCGTACGTCGTGAGTTAAGTGAATTAGATGGCGATATTACGGTTCATGCATTTTCATCACTTAAAGGCACCGGCTTACCAGAAGTCGCTAAAAAGCTAGATGAGTGGTATTTAGGCCCAATCATGGCCGTTCCACCTGCTGATTTAGTAGCGCCAGATAGCGAATAATTACTGTAAGTAAAATTTCTGCTGTGCGGAGGTAATAAAATAGCCGAGCTCATCTGTTTCGGCTATTTCAGCCCACTGATAAAACACATTTCGCGCAACTCGCGCAAAGCAGCCGTAGGGTAACTGCATATAAGGCACAGCCGCGCCTTTGTAGTCATTGATATAAAGTGACTCAGAACGACTTAATAACCATGTACGGTTTAAGTTATCAATACAACAAATAACACTTCCCTCTGATGTCTTTTCACTATGCCAATTTACAATAATAAAAGGCGCATCCTTCACCTCAATCGCGATTTTTTCTACGGGTGTTTTTAAGTAAAACTGCCCATCTTCGTTGCATAATACACTGGCAAAAAGTTTCACCATTGATTGACGGGTAATTTCACTACCTGCGTAAAACCATTTACCTTGCTCATCAATCAATAATGGTAACTGCCCGCAGTGAGCGGGCTGCCATTGTTCAAAAGGTTTGCTTGGCTCGCTGAGTTGCTTGCTAAGCTCGTTAAGTGAAATCACTGTTTTTTAAATGTCAGTGCAAAAGTAACTGGCACGGCAGTAGCAATTGAAGGTAATCCGGCTAATTTTTGTAACTGCATTACCCCTTCAGTGATCTTAAAGTCATCACTGTTGATAATGATAGGGGTGAATGATGCCACACTTAAATCTCCATTGGCCGCACTGCTTACGAGTACATCAACAGCAAGTGGCTTTTTATGACCATGAAAGTCTAGCTCAGCGCTAATACCTTTTAATACGTACTGCCCTGGTTGCTTAATAAGTGACAACTTATCAGATAAGTCAGCGGTTAATACTGCGTTTGCAAACGTGTCAGACTCAAACAATATCTTACTTAAACGTTCGTTACGGATTGGGATAAAGGTTTCGGCTGAGGTTAAATCAACGTTTACGCTAAATTGACCCTGATCGCTCAGCTGCCCAGCTAACTGAGTAAAGTGACTTGCTTCAGCAATACTATTTTTTTTAATTGATACAAAACTTAATTGGCTTTTATCGTTCAATAGTTGCCAGTTTGCCGATGCAGCACCTGAAACTAGTAAACATGATAAAGATAAACCTGCGATAGCTAACGTTTTAAACATAATGCACTCCTAAAATAAAAAGACTTATACCGGTAAAAATAATACTTTGATCAGCCCAGCTGAAAATCATTAGTTACTGTGTGGTAAATCGAAAATGCTAAGTAGACTGATGGTATCACTTGAAACGCTAAGTGCAATTAGAGAATAAATTTAACGCTTGGATGCAAGGCAATAAAAAAACGGCCCATCAAATATATGATAGGCCGATATAGCAAACTGGGGAGAAGCTATTAATACGTTGCATCTTACGATGCATCATCAACAGGATGTCCTACAGGATGAGGACGGGCGGCACTTTACCAAAAGCAAGTGTAAAAATACAAGCATATTATTGATAATCGTAGCGAATTGACGAACCTCTAACGATTTAATACAAACTGCTGTTTAATTTAACTTTTTTTTAACCTGCAAGATAAAGAAAAAGCGCCTAGCGGCGCTTTATGATTCTCTTTTTGGACTCTGTATTTGGCCTATATTAAAACCAGTACAGTAGCGCTAAATTAGTGTGCTTGTTCCCAGTTATCACCTTCGTCAGCTTCAACAATAAGTGGTACATCTAACTGCGCCGCTTGTGACATCAGCTCACAAATCTGTTTGGTATATTGCTCAGTACATTCAGTTTTAATCTCAAATACCAATTCATCGTGTACCTGCATAAGCAGCTTAACTGTATTAGGTGCTTGCTGATTAACCCAAGCATGCACGCTTAACATCGCTTTTTTAATAATATCAGCCGCAGTGCCTTGCATCGGCGCATTAATTGCTGCGCGCTCAGCGCCTTTGCGACGAGCGCCATTGCGCGCATTTATTTCTGGTAAATGTAAGCGACGGCCAAAAATTGTTTCTACATAGCCATTTTCGGCCGCTTTCTCACGCGTTGTTTCCATGTATTCTAAAACACCTGGAAAACGCTCAAAATATTTATCAATATAATGCTGCGCTTCATGGCGTGGTACATCAAGTTGACGTGCTAAGCCAAATGCTGACATGCCATAAATTAAGCCAAAGTTTACCGCTTTAGCTTTACGGCGCATATCTGATGTTACCTCTTCAAGCTCAACCCCAAATACTTCAGCAGCCGTGGCACTGTGAACATCTAAGCCATTAGCAAATGCGCTTAGTAATCCCTTATCTTGCGAGAGATGCGCCATAATACGCAGTTCTATTTGGCTGTAATCGGCAGCCACAATTTTATACCCATCTGCGGCAATAAACGCTTCACGAATACGACGCCCTTCCTCTGAACGAATAGGAATATTTTGTAAATTAGGATCGCTTGAGCTTAATCGACCTGTTGCTGTTACCGCTTGGTGATAAGAAGTATGCACTCGCTGCGTGCGTTCATTGACTATCAAGGGTAACTTGTCGGTGTAGGTTGATTTGAGCTTAGATAAACCACGATGCTCAATAATCACTTTAGGCAATGGGTAATCATGCGCTAACTCTTGTAGTACTTCTTCTGCTGTAGAGGGCGCGCCTTTAGGTGTTTTTTTGATAACGGGCAATTCGAGCTTTTCAAATAACAGCACCTGTAGTTGCTTTGGTGAGCTTAAGTTAAACGGTTCGCCCGCGATTTCAAACGCTTCTTTTTCAAGCTCAAGTAATCGCTCACCTAAACGTTGGCTATGCGTGGCCAACATGTTGCTGTCGATAGCAACACCGGTGCGCTCAATATCAGAAATAACACTTACTAGTGGCATTTCTATATCTTCAAACACCGATTTTAGTTTTTCATCCGCTTCAAGTTTCGGCCATAACACTTGGTGCAAACGCAAAGTAATATCGGCATCTTCAGCGGCATAAGGCGCTGCTTTTTCAAGTTCTATTTGATTAAATGTAAGCTGCTTTTTACCTTTACCAGCAATATCTTCAAAGCTAATATTTTTGTGGCCTAAGTATTTAAGCGCCAACGAGTCCATATCATGACGGGTGCCTACGCTATTAAATACATAAGACTCCAGCATAGTGTCGAACTTAATACCATTTAATTCGTAGCCTGCATTGGCAAGCACGCTTTTATCGTATTTTAGATTTTGACCTACTTTAGCTTTATTTTCGTCTGCTAATATTGGCCCCAACTTTTGCATCACAAATTCAAGGCTTAACTGATCGGGCGCACCGGGGTAATCGTGTGCTATTGGTAAATAAGCCGCTTCCCCTGCTTTAACCGCAAAGCTCATACCGACCAATTGCGCTTTCATATACTCTAAACTGGTTGTTTCTGTATCAAAAGCAAATAGCTCAGCTTCATTAAGCTGTTCTATTAATGTCTCAAATTGGGCCTCAGTTAAAATAGTTTCATAGTGCGCATCTTCAACTTTTGGCAGCTCATTCTCTTGCGTTGGTACTGCTAAATGTGTGTCGGCATCTTTTGGGTTGTCTAGCAATTCAGCTAGCCAACGACGAAACTCACATTCACCGTATAAGGCAATTAATTCGTCTTTATTCGGTGTTTGTAATTTAAAAGTATCAAGATCAGATTCAACCTCAACATCACATTTAATAGTGGCAAGCTCATAGCTTAACGGTAAATGATCAATCGCTTTTGCCAGTTTCTCGCCTATTTTACCTTTTATATCAGAAGCATTATCAATTACGCCCTGAAGCGATCCGTACTTTTGTAACCATTTAACCGCTGTTTTAGGTCCACAGCCCTCAACGCCAGGAATGTTATCTACTTTGTCGCCCATTAAAGCTAAATAATCGATAATAAGTTCAGGTCCAACACCAAACTTTTCAACCACAGTTTCGGGATCTGAAATACTGTCGGTCATGGTATTAATCAAGGTTACATGCTCATTGACCAACTGCGCCATATCTTTATCACCAGTCGATACCAGCACATGACGTTGTTGCTCAGAGGCAATCCGTGCAAAAGTACCGATTACGTCATCGGCTTCCACGCCCTCAATACTAATTAACGGAAAACCCATTGCTTTGATAATACTGTGCAGCGGCGCTATTTGAGTACGCAGATCATCAGGCATTGACGGACGGTTCGCTTTATACTCACTGTACATATCATTTCTGAAGGTTTTACCTTTGGCGTCAAATACCACCACCATATGTGAGGGATCATATTGTTTGATCAAACTTTTAAGCATGTTTACCACGCCATAAATGGCACCGGTGGCCTCACCCTTAGAGTTGGTTAGATGTGGTGGTGAATGATAAGCACGAAACAAATATGAAGAGCCATCAACTAAAATAAGCGGGTTTTCGGGGATCTGAGCCATGGTAAAATTGGATCCTAAATACAAAAAAGTAATATGAGTGTAAGCATGCCATAAGGCAGTAAATAAAACGACTGTGAATTAATGTGAGTAATCGCGCTACATTTTTAGTAAGCTGTGGATAACTATGTAGATAACATCCACAGGCAATTCATCCGAAGCATCTTGAAATGCCTAGATTAATTTGTAATTTATTGTTTTATTTAAAAAAAGATAATTCGAGGTTCTTTTTTATTATTTTTTTATTAATGTGGAAAAAGCATTTATACCGTCACTGGTTTTATAACCCACCTTAATTATTTACGTCCATTTAAATAACTGGATGAGCATTCTAGCATAATGGATCAAAGATCATAGCGATCCTTTATAATTTTTTTCATGGCTACTAATCACTAAATGGCATATAGCGCATAACAACGTGCTTTGCGCCTAAAAAACGAGCAAATAAATTTTTAAATCGGCTGATTCATCGTGTTAAACTTTATTTAAGAGACTTTAATGGAGCGAAATGATATGAAAAATATAGCTGTAATTTTAGCAGGTTGTGGTGTGTTTGATGGTAGTGAAATTAATGAGGTGGTACTGACTTTATTACACATTGAAAAAAATAATGCTCAGTATCAGTGCTTTGCACCTGATATAGAGCAGTACCACACCATTAATCACATCACTGGTGAAGAAATAGCACAGCCGCGAAATGTATTAGTTGAATCAGCTCGCATCACCCGTGGCAATATAAAGTCACTCGCTGAATTAGACGTTACACAATTTGATGCACTCATTGTCCCTGGGGGCTTCGGGGTAGCTAAAAATCTATCTGACTTTGCTATTAATGGCACTAACGCTAAAGTAAACGAGGCAGTACTTAGCGCTTGTAAAGCGTTTGCGGATGCAAAAAAAGCCACGGGTTACATGTGTATTGCACCGGCTCTATTGCCTTTTATTTATCATAAACCTCAGCTTACTATTGGTAATGATAGCGACACAGCCGAGGCTCTTAGCACATTAGGCGCTGAACACGTAGAGTGTAAAGTGGATGATATTGTTATTGATAAAAGCAATAAACTCGTTACGACACCGGCCTATATGTTGGCACAGTCTATTATGGATGCAGATGCAGGAATCGATAAGTTAGTGCGTAACGTATTAGCTATGAGTTAGTCGTAAGGGCTTTGATCGCATTAAAGGCGTGATGATCCCGTTTTATAATTTAACTATGCGCTAAACCATGTAATTTTATTGAGTTAAGACAATCATTAGTCGTATTTCTAAATAAAATCGACTCTGAGCATTTTATAAATGACTTAGTGGAGTTATAATTGGTTTAAATTCCGTCATTTAAAATCGTGATTGATCACGTTCAAATTGAAGTGGGCAAGGCAAAATGAAAAAACTATCAGCTGCAGCATTACTTGTGCTAGCAACCACCGCATACGCACAGCCATATGATAACTCTATGACTGAAGATGCAATTAAAAAACGTTTAGCGCCTATTGGTGCTGTTTACCTTGAAGGTGAAAAAGTAGCGGTTGCTGCACCAACAGGGCCTCGTTCAGGCGAGCAAGTATATCAAGCGGCCTGTTTTGCTTGTCATGGTACAGGTGCTTTAGGCGCTCCTAAATCAGCTGACGATTGGGCTCCTCGTATTGCTAAAGGAAAAGATACCTTATTAGATCATGCAATCAATGGCTTCAATGCAATGCCGCCACGTGGTACATGTATGGATTGTTCTGATGATGAAATAAGCGCAGCAATCGACTTTATGACTGCTAAATAAAATCAGTCAGGCTAAAACTATAAATGAAAGGCTTACTCACAGTAAGCCTTTTTTGTTTCTAATTATCGACTTTTCGCAGCATAATTAAGATAAATATCTACTTGACGCAAAATGTTAAAAGTGGAACTATAATGATTAATAACTATACAAAAAATTATAACTGGTTAAACATCATTGGAAGATAAACTCATTGTACCGAGTAGCGTAGTGCGCCAAAATAAACGACTAAAAGCACTATTGAAAAAGTACAAACATGCCTACCACCTCCACAATGCCCTGATACAGTTATCAGAGCAAGCAAGTACTGTTGCCGAATTAACCTTACTTTACCCAGCTATTCATGACATTTTACAAAAGTATGTCCCGAGTAAAAGCTTTTATGTGGTGCTTGTTGAGCCGCAATCACAACAGTTGGAACTGTCTTATTTTTCTGATGAAAAAGATGGAATTTCTGTACCACTTAATCGGGAGAATAATTTTGAAGAAGGCGCAACGGGTTATGTGTTTAAGCAAGGAAAGACCACTTATTTCACTAAGCAACAAATGCATGATGCTGCACAGCAAGGCTTATTTAAAGCATTAGGTACACCTGCAGAACACTGGGTAGGCGTTCCAGTTTATCAAGAAAAAAATATTATTGGCGTATTAGCAGCGCAAAGTTACGACACTGAGCAGGGTTATAGTTCGCAACAAATAAACCTACTTGAAGCAATGTCACTTTATTTAGCGACAGCTATTGAACGCGTTAAGAAACGAGAGTTGCTCGAATCAGAAGTAAAACTAAGAACCCGTGCATTAACGCAAAGCAATGATGCTTTAAATGTTGAAATACAACAGCGAAAAAGCGCCCTGCAACGCCAGCAAATATTATTTAAAATTTCAGAGCTGACAACTCAAGCTAAAAACCTAGATGATGCTTATTTTCAAATACACGAAATAATAAAAACCATCACTTACGCAAAAAATCTTTATATTGCCTTGTATGATAAAGAAACGGGCTGGATTAGTTTTCCTTACAGTGTTGACGAATTTCAAGGCAGCACCCAACCAAGGCGCTTTGCAAAAGGGTACAGTGAGCTGGTGATCAGCACCGAAGAAACACAAATAATTCACCCGCAAAGAGCACAAGAGTTATTAGATAGTGGCATTGTAGAGCGTGAAAAACCAATTGATGAATCTAGAAGAGCCACCAGCTGGCTTGGCGCTCCGCTAAAAACATCGCAAGGGGTTATTGGTTTAATTGTTTGCCAAGCTTATAATAATGAACATCTTTTCACACAAGATGATGCAGAACTCATTACCTTTGTATCGCATCAAATTGCCACGGTATTACAAACAAAATTAGCCTCACAGGCGCTGAAAAAAAGTCACCAAGAGCTCGCTTCTCGAGTAAACGAAAAAACCAAAGAATTAAGCCAAGCAAATTTGCATTTACAGATGCAAATTGATGAGCGTAAAAAAATAGAACAGCAGCTGTATCACGATGCGCACCATGACTCATTAACAAGCTTGCCTAATCGTAATTTATTTTTAACGCAGCTAGAAAAAACGCTACAGTTTTACCAACGTCACCCTGATGAGCACTTTGCGGTATTGTTTATTGATCTTGATAAATTTAAAGATATAAACGACCAGCTTGGGCACCATGCCGGAGACGAATTTTTAATTAGCGTGGGTCAGTTGTTCTCTCAATGTATCCGTGAGCATGATTTATTAGCACGCTTAGGGGGAGATGAATTTGTAATTTTACTCACTCATTTAACCGAGCCAAACCAAGCTGAAGATGTTGCAAATCGAATCATCAACATCATGCGAAAACCTTTCTGTACAAAAGGTATTTGTGTGCAAAGCGGCGCGAGTATTGGTATCACTTATTCAAAACAAAGCTATAAACATACAGATGAAATTATTAGAGATGCTGATGCCGCAATGTATTACGCTAAAAACTCTGGTAAAAATCGCTTCGAATTATTTCACCCGTTACTCACAGAGCCAATGCTGCAACATGAGTCACAAACATTGCACCATCTTGATGTATTACCTATGACGTTTCGTAGCTCAGATATTATTTCTATGGATGAGCATTATCAATATGCCTCATTATTTGAAGCGTTTGGTGAACACCCTGTACTTGGCTTTACTAGTTTTGATATTTTAAAGAAATTTGCAAGTGATAAAGAACAGCATATAAAAGTAGAACTCCAACTGATTTTACAAGCGTATCAACAAGCGAAAGACGCTGAAATAAGCGTTGCTCTTCTGCCTTGCTCAAGTCTGCTTTTAGAAAAGCATGAGTTCTCTTTATTAACTGCTGCACTAAAGCAGCCATTAAACATTGATCCACTTTGTTTGTTGTTTGATGATCAAGAATTACGTTACGCCAGTGCGCTGCAACTAGAAAACTTAAAACAGCTTAAAGCGCTGGGCTACTCTATTGGTCTAAATAATTTCGCAAAGGATAAATGCGAGCTTAATTTAGTGACCGAGATAGAATTTGATTACTTACTATTAAGCTCCACTTTCAGTAAACGAATATTGCAGCAGGAATGCTATGACTTGCAGCTACAAGGTTTGCTGGCTATCACTAAACTTAAACACATTAAAGTGATTGCTAAAGGCCCGTCAATATTAAACTTCAGAGCCCTTTTAGATAAGCATGGCTTGAACTTGTTTGTTGCCAAACAGCACCCACTTAAAAGCGCGATACGTTCAACACTTATAAGCTCAGAATCAAAATAACGCTAAACACATGCTATTGTGGTTTTTTTAGCATTGCCCTTAAATTTGCAACCCGAGCTTGGCCTTTTTCCATGCGTTCAGCTTGAGTATTAGGCGCTTTTTTGTTTTCAAAGGCTAAGTCATCTTGTGGTAGCTCTTGCACAAACCGGCTGAGCTCCGTTTGCGATGTTTCACCAAATTGACGACGAATTTTAGCATACGTTAAGGTTAGCTCTTGCTGCGCGCGGGTAATACCTACATAGGCAAGGCGGCGCTCTTCGTCTACATTATCCTCATCAATGCTTACTTGGTGTGGTAATAGCCCCTCTTCCATGCCTACCATAAATACATAAGGGTACTCGAGTCCCTTTGAAGCATGCAGCGTAAGTAATTGTACTGCATCTGCTTCATCTTCTTCCTCATTACGCTCTAGCATATCGCGCAGGGTCAATTTACTAACCACTTCAGCTAACGTCATTGGCGGGTTATCGGCATCGCCAGTCAGCATATCGGTGATCCAACGGTACAGCTCGGACACATTTTTCATCCGCATTTCGGCGGCTTTGGCACTCGGTGATGATTCATATAAATAGGCTTCATAATTAATATTTCGCACTAAATCTTTGACCGCTTCTAAGGTATCGCTGCGTACTGCGTTATCCGACAGCTCAACCACCCAACGGGCAAACCCAGCTAACGCATTAAAACCACGTCCTTTTAGCCTGTACCCTAAGTCATTATCAAAACAGGTGGCAAACAAGCTTTGATGTTTTTCATTGGCTAAGGTGCCTAGTTTTTCAAGCGTCACCGTGCCTATTTCACGCCGTGGCGTGTTCACGATTCTTAAAAAGGCATTGTCATCATCTTGGTTCACTAAAAGGCGTAAGTAAGCCATGATATCTTTAATTTCAGAACGTGAAAAAAACGACATCCCGCCGCTAATTTTATAAGGTATACGGTTACTCATTAACGACTTTTCAAAACCACGCGCTTGGTGATTACCCCGGTACAAAATCGCGTAATCTTTATAGCTGGTGCGCTTCATAAACTTATGCGAAATAATTTCTGCAACCACACGCTCAGACTCATGCTCTTCATCGCGACAACCAATGACTTTAATTTGCTCACCATAGCCAAGTTCACTAAAGAGCTTTTTTTCAAACTCATGGGGGTTATTCGCAATTAATATATTCGCCGCTTTAAGAATACGCCCTGCACTACGGTAGTTTTGCTCTAGTTTTATTAATCTTAATCCTGGATAGTCTTTACTTAATAACACCAAGTTTTGTGGGCGAGCACCACGCCAAGAGTAAATTGACTGATCGTCATCTCCTACCACAGTAAAGCGTGCACGTTCACCAACCAGCAATTTTACTAATTGGTATTGGCTGGTATTAGTATCTTGGTATTCATCCACCAGTAAATACCGAAAACGCTGCTGCCAACGTTCACGTGAAGTGGCGTTACTGCTTAAAAGCAGCGTGGGGATCATAATTAAATCATCAAAGTCGAGTGCATTATAAGCGCGAAGTTGGTTTTGATAGCGTACGTACAATTGAGCGAACAAGGCTTTTTGTGGCTCTCTGGCTTCGCGAATAGCTTGCTCTGGTAAAATGAGTTCATTCTTCCAGCTACCAATTTGCATTTTAAGTAGATTAAGTAAGTCTTTGTCTTTTTTAAGCTCATCTTCGGTTAAATCACCGAGTAGTTGATTCGTATCTTGGTCGTCAAACAGCGAAAAACCAGGCTTAAAACCCAGTGTTTTTAACTCTTTTTTGATGATTTCAAGCCCGAGTGTATGAAATGTAGAGACCCATAAACCTTTAGACTCTTGCTTTCCTAAGGTTTGCAAAACCCGCTCGCGCATTTCTTTAGCCGCTTTATTGGTAAAGGTAACCGCCGCAATATTACGCGCTTGATACTCACACTTCTGTACTAAGTAAGCAATTTTGTTGGTGATAACTCGTGTTTTACCCGAGCCTGCGCCAGCTAATACTAAGCAAGGACCACTAATGTACTTTACCGCTTCATCTTGTTTAGGATTGAGTTTCATAACGACCAGCTGATTGCAAAAAGACGGGCAATTTTAACGTAATCACTACAATACGCCTAGCCAATAAGGTAATATTAGTTATTATCATTTTAGGCAACAGGCAAGGGACGACTATGATTAACCCAGCAAAACTTGAAGAAATTGCGAAACAGATCACTAATAACATGCCACAAGGTGTAAAAAACCTGGCTGATACACTTGAAGGTAAAACCAAGCAAGTGTTACAAAATAAGCTTGCCGAAATGGACTTTGTAAGCCGCGAAGAGTTTGATATTCAAAGCCAAGTGCTGATCCGCACCCGTGAAAAGCTAACTGAATTAGAAGCAAAAGTAGCGATACTTGAACAGCAATTATCGGCAAAAATAGACGCAGAATAATAAATATAACGCCATAGACGAACCTGCTTTATGGCGCTAATCACTCAGTTATTAAAATAGCTCGTCGAGCACATAGTAACCCGTTGCTTGTTGCTGCTCTATGCTCACCCTTAGCAATTTATTAGCTACTTGCTCACCGGTTATTGGTCTATACCGTTTGAAGATGCCAAAACGCGTTAACAGTGGCAGTACCACCTCACCTAACTTTTCTGCAATTCTAAGCTCTGATCGCTCGCCGACTAACAAAGACGGTTGCAATATACTCAAGCGCGAAAAACCAAGCTGCTTTACCTGCTGCTCAAGTTCCCCTTTGATTTTTAGGTAACGGCTCATGCTATGCGCATTTGCGCCACTTGATGACACCAAACAATAATGAGGAACACCGTTATTGGCCGCCATTTGCGCACAAATAAATTGGTATTCAAAATCAACTTTACGCTGTCCTGCTGCGCTTCCAGCTTGCTTTAACGTGGTGCCTAAGCAGGAAAAAAACACGTCACCTTTGAATAACTCAACGTAATGTGTCAGGTTCTCAAAATCAATAACATGGCTAGTTAATTTAGGATGAGAAAAGTCTAATTGGCGGCGCGATAAGCTCACTACTTTCGTATAGCAAGGAGATGCTAACAGCTGTTGTAATAACTGGCTGCCCACTAAGCCGGTACTGCCGATTATTAACGCCGTTTTAGCCATATTAAGCGTGACTACCCGCTGACTTGTTCAGTACATGGTGTACTGCCTTTTTATAGCTAGTGCATTCTTCTTCAGCGCAGCTAACTACCGACTCTAAATCATGCAGGTGACCGTTTTCTAATCCATATACCCAGCCATGCACTGTGAGCTCTTGACCTCGTAACCAAGCATCTTGAACAATGCTAGTGCGCGATACGTTACGCACTTGCTCAATCACATTAAGCTCAATTAAACGATCAAGACGCTGTTTTTCTGGTAGAGCATTAAGTTGCTCTAAATGCTTTTCTTTTACATCACCAACATGGCGTAGCCAGTTATCAATAAAGCCAAAGCGATCTTCGTTTAATACCGCTTGTACACCACCACAACCGTAGTGGCCAACAACCATAATATGTTTAACTTTTAATACTTCAACCGCATACTGCATAACCGATAAGCAATTATGATCTGTGTGCACTACCACGTTGGCAACATTACGATGCACAAACAATTCACCTGGTAATAAATCAACAATTTGATTAGCAGGAACTCGTGAGTCAGAACAACCAATCCATAAATATTCTGGATTTTGTTGCATCGATAAAATTTTAAAAAATTCGGGATTAGCTTCGCTCGTTCTAGATGCCCAGCGTTTATTATTTTCTAGTAGGTTATTTAAATTTCTCATTACATCTCTTTTAGGTCGAGGGCGTTAAACTGGCTAAAATTAAAATATTACGGGGTGTTAATTGCTTCTCACAAAATGTACTAACACTGACGTTATAGCCTTGCTGTTGCAAATATAAAGCACGATCGAGCACAAGCCAAACTTCTATTGCTCTTCTAAACACATGTCGAACCAGTTCAACTCGCTCGGTTATCTTTTTTCGCGCCTGCCCAATCAATAAAAATTTATTGTAATCAATATCTTTTGGCAGTTTTAAGGCTTTTTTATCTGCCGCCCACTTACAAAATGATTCAAACGAATCTGAAAATATTGCTTTATTCACTGAGGGCACACTAACATACGCCGACTCACCGGTGAGTGACTTTCTTAAAGCATCAAACCCGAGTCGCCACTCAACTTCTGTTTTTCGTACTTTGCCCACTCGCGATGGAGCCGTGACGGTTTCTTGCAAGGCGAGTTTTAAATCTCGATGAGTTAAATTAAGCGCACTTCGCTTCGCCTGTTCGCTCATTGCTTGATAATTATTCTCGGTAAACAAGTGATAGCAACAAGGTGAAAAACTAATTTGTGTTACTTTGGCCGCACTGGCTTGATGCATAAAAGTTTGATGTAACGCACCGCAGGCATGTAAAGCAACGGCATGGGTTTGTGGGTTAAAAAAATCCTGAGTGTTATCTGTGAGTACATCAGCTTGGCTAAATTGCATAGCAAGCCCCTGTTGCTGCGCACTTTTTTGTCCTTGCTCACATAAGTGAGATTGTAGCTCAATACTGTGCACGCTCGGCGCACCATTAAAAGCTAACATTCGTCCTAAATGGCCTTTGCCTGCACACCACTCTAAAATAGGCTGATCATTGGCAGGTAGCGCACCAACAAAGTCTTGTAGCTGTGTAAACTTTCGTCCTTTAATACCGTTACTAATCCAAAACGGATAATCCGTTCGACTGCTTGTTATGACAGGGAGTGAAGCTAATTGGCTTAATTGCTCAATACCTGGTATGTAAGGTGAAAAAAACTGATAAAGTTGCGCTTGATCAGTATCTAACTCAGCAACGTCCTGATCAGTTAAAGCAGTTAGGGGGTCGTGTAATTCAGGCCACGGTAAACAGTCAAAATCAAACGCAGTACATTGCCAATACGAGCGCGTATTCATCAGTAACGAATCGAGGGCAGTAAATTGCTCAGTTAAGGTCATAACAGCTTAAAATATTAAAAAGGCAATAAATTATACCAGTACACTCGCGCCTAATTAAGCGGTTATTTTTTTAACCTCGCAGAGCAAGGGGATTACTTAACTTTCCCGCCTTTTCTATTGGTTAAATTAGCCATTAGCGTGCTTTGAACATTAACCGTAAATAAAGGGGAATAGAAATAATACTAATAATAATGGCTGCAATCAGCATCCAAGAAAGCTGCAACGTTTCTTGTTTTTTATATTTATAAATAAAATCGGATTTTACTTCGTCAAACTTTGTTTGGTCAATCTCATATAAATCAGCAATTAAACGCCATTTGGCCATCGACATATTACCCACATTGGTGCTTGGTGGCGCAATATAGTCTTTTAGCACTTCGGCCTCATAAGCTAATTGATGAAAACTACGCTCAGGGGCATAAAACTGCTGAGTAATGGCGATGGCTTCATCCATATTCATTACCGCATAGCGCCACCCTTTTAAACTCGCTTGGTAAAACTTTTCTACCGTATCGGGGTGGTACTTAATCATGTTATCACTGGTAAATAAAATATCTGCGTATACGTCCATACCATAACGTTGTGGACATATAAGTCGATGAGCAATACCTTGCTGATCCATATAATAAGGTAAGTCGGTAACATAGACTTCGATGGCATCTATTTTATTTTCCATCCATGCTTTTTGTAATTTATCGCCTTTGTATATAGCCAACTTTTCGGTATTTATACCGCTGCGCTTGAGCATAGTTAACAACTCAGAATTGCTCTCTTTACTCACTTCACTTACACGTTTATTGACAAAATCACGGGCATGAAAAATATCAGAGCTTTCTTTGACCATCCAGCAATAAGGAGAAAACTGTAATATGGCAGCCATGGCTACAAAGGGTTTACCTGCAATACGCTGCTGTAAAATACCAGAATGCGCAACCCCAAACTGGGCTTCACCACGCTCTACCGCGCCAAAACTATTGGGTCGTTTTTGATCTGCAGGCACAATAGTGACGTCTAAACCGGCCTCATCATAATACCCTTTTTGCTGAGCCATATAATAACCCGCAAATTGAAATTGATGTGTCCACTTTAATTGTAGTGTGACTGATTCCTGCGCCATTAACTGGCTACAAAAAAGGCAGGCGCTAATTATCATTCCTTTAAGTAACAAAGAGAGTTTCCAAAAAACGTAGTGATTAACGTAACTATATGTAAAGCAGCTGATAAAGCAAGCATCCACAGAAGATGCCTGCTTAAAATAGGATTATGCTAAGGCGAGCTTTTCAAGCTTTTCTGCTTGAGGTTGTGTGGTTAAAAACTGGGTGAAACACGGGTTATGGGTTTCGTCTTGAACACTGTAACCTAGGCGGTTTAAGTGCTCATTAAACATCTCATATTGACTTGGCTCAATAGCAAAACCTGCCAATACATTACCCGTTGAACCGCCATGATTACGGTAGTGAAATAAAGTGATATTCCAATTACTACCCAGTGTATCTAAAAAGCGCGCTAATGCACCTGGGTACTCTGGAAACTCAAACCGCAGTAAGCGTTCATGTAGCTGCTCTGGCGCTTTACCACCAACCATATACCGTACATGAAGTTTTGCTAATTCGTTATCTGACAAGTCGCAAAACGAATAGCCATTATCGGTTAGGCTTTGTTTAAGCTCCTCAAGTTCTGCTAATCCTTGGCGCAGTGCAATACCAACAAAAATTTGCGCCTCGCCAGGCCCCGCATAACGATAGTTAAATTCGGTAATAGCGCGCCCACCTAAAGATGCACAAAACTGTTTAAAGCTACCGCGTTTTTCATCAATTGTTACCGCTAATAATGCTTCGTTCTTCTCACCCAATGCAGTACGTTCAGCTACATAGCGTAAGCGATCAAAATTTAAATTAGCACCAGACAAAATAGCCGCTAAGTTTAACCCCTTTAAACCCGACTGCTGAGACCATTTTTTAAGCCCTGCAGTTGCAAGTGCGCCTGAAGGTTCGGCAATAGCACGGGTTGATACAAAAATATCTTGCATGGCAGCACATATTTCATCATCTGATACGGTCACCACTTCATCGCAAAACTTTTGCGCCAGTCTAAATGTTTCGCTACCAATTATTTTTACGGCAACACCATCGGCAAAGCTTCCTACTCTTTCTAGCTCTACAGGCTCTCCCGCTTCCATGGCAGCTTTTAAACAAGCGCTTTCATTAGCCTCGACCCCAATCACTTTGATATCTGGGCGCAGCGATTTAATGTATACCGCCATACCCGCCAGCAATCCGCCGCCGCCAACAGGAATAAATACCACGTCTAAGTCGTTCAGCTGTTGCATTAGTTCACGGGCAACTGTGCCTTGACCAACAATGACATCGGGGTCATCAAATGGAGGGACAAATACGCCGTTTCGCTGCTCAGTTAATTCAAGCGCATACGCCTTTGCGGCATCAAATTGATGACCATGTAACACGACTTCCCCGCCCAATGCCCTTACCGCATTAACCTTAATTTCAGGCGTCGTTACGGGCATAACAATGGTGGCTTTATGCCCTAGGTGTGAAGCACTCAGCGCCACCCCTTGAGCATGATTGCCTGCCGATGCGGTTATCACGACCGAGCCCTTTGGCAGCTTATTTAATTTATTAAAAGCACCGCGTAATTTAAACGAGTACACCGGTTGCTGATCTTCACGCTTTAACCAAACATGATTACCTAATCGTGCACTCAATTCGGCCATTTCACTCACCTCAGTCACCTTAGCTAAAGGCTCCATATTGGCTTGGATAATAGCGCGAAAATAATCGAGTTCTTGAGAAACCATACCTAACTAAGCTCCTCCAGTTTGGCTAAATCACGCACCGCACCTTTATCGGCACTGGTTGCTAGTAGCGCATACGCTTTAAGCGCAGATGACACATAACGATCGCGGTTTAGCGGCTTATAAGCTTGTTTACCACGAGCCAATTGTTTTTGCCTGCGAGCTTCGAGTTCCTCATCGCTTAATGCTAAAGTGATTTCTCGAGTAGCAATATCGATGATAATTTTATCGCCATTTTCAACATAAGCTATCGCTCCACCGCTGGCAGCCTCGGGAGACACATGACCAATTGATAAACCCGATGTGCCCCCTGAAAAACGCCCATCAGTAATTAATGCGCACTTCTCTGCCAAACCTTTTGATTTTAAGTAGCTGGTTGGGTATAGCATTTCTTGCATGCCTGGGCCGCCTTTAGGGCCTTCGTAACGAATTACAACTACATCGCCGGCTTTTACTTCACCATTTAAAATCCCTTCTACAGAGTCATCTTGAGACTCATAAACAACAGCAGTGCCTTCAAAGTGCAGCATTTCATCGACAACGCCGGCACTTTTAACAATACAGCCATCAACCGCTAAATTACCTGAAAGTACCGCGAGGCCGCCATCTTGACGAAATGCATGTTCAACACTGCGAATACAACCATGTTCACGGTCATTATCCCCTTCGTCCCAACGGCAATCTTGGCTCATGGCTTTAGTAGTACGAATACCAGCGGGACCCGCGCGGTAAAACTTTCGCGCCACTTCGTTATTAGGATCCGTTGCATCCCATTTTTTTACCAGCTCACCCATGGTCATGCCGGCAACATGATTAACCGATAAATCAACCAAGCCGGCTTTACCAAGCTCGCGTACTATGGCCATCATGCCACCAGCGCGGTGTACGTCTTCAATATGGTATTGCGCGGTAGCTGGGGCAACTTTACATAAAAACGGGGTTTTACGTGAAAGTTCATCAATGTGTGACATATCAAAATCAACGCCAGCTTCTTGTGCCGCTGCGAGTAAATGTAATACCGTATTTGATGAGCCGCCCATGGCAATATCAACCACCATAGAGTTCATAAATGCGGTTTTATTAGCGATGGCACGAGGCAGTACGTCTTGGTTATCTTTTTGGTAATACTCGCGGCATAAATCAACGATGCGAGCACCTGCTTCAACATACAATTGTTTACGGTCTTTGTGGGTCGCAAGCGTGGTACCGTTACCCGGCAGCGCAAGGCCTATTGCTTCTAATAAACAGTTCATTGAGTTGGCAGTAAACATCCCTGAACACGACCCACAGGTAGGGCATGCAGAGCGTTCAACTTGCTCTGAGTCGGCATCACTTACCGATTCATCGGCACCTTTAACCATGGCATCTACTAAATCGAGTTTAATATCGATATTGGCTAATTTAGTTTTACCCGCTTCCATAGGGCCACCCGATACAAAAATAACCGGTATATTTAAACGCAGCGCCGCTAACATCATCCCAGGGGTGATTTTGTCGCAGTTTGAGATACAAATCATCGCATCAGCACAATGGCCATTGACCATGTACTCTACCGAGTCGGCTATTAAATCGCGCGATGGCAGTGAATAAAGCATACCGCCGTGCCCCATGGCAATACCGTCATCTATGGCGATGGTATTAAATTCTTTTGGAACACCGCCCGCTTGGGTGATGGTTTCAGCCATTAGTTCACTGAGCTGATTAAGATGCACATGCCCCGGCACAAATTGTGTAAATGAGTTAACCACAGCAATAATGGGTTTACCAAAGTCGGTGTCGGTCATGCCTGTTGCACGCCATAATGCTCTTGCGCCTGCGCGTTTACGTCCTTCAGTAGTCGTTGCACTTCTTAATTTAGCCATAGTTACCTCAGTATTTGCCGCAATAAATGCGGGCATTCCTCATTCTTAAAATTGATGAGTAACCACGTGAACAGTTACTCGTAAAATCTGTTAAATTTTTTGTTATACAGCTTGTTGCTGTAAGCTTTGCAGCGTGACATGTTTCACATCAACCAATTTATTTAGTTGACTGGTAAGCAAATAAATTGGTTTATCGCTATCAACCGTCATGGCCATATTATATTGGCCATCGTCCATATTGAGCTGCAAGTGAGTTAAATCAAAACCACGATGACGCACGACACGTAAAAAGCGCTCGATTGCGACACTTTGGCTTTTTAAGGCAATAGTTAAACTGTGTTTCATTGTGCTTTCTCCGTCATCATTTCATCGTTAGCAGCCCCAGGTGGAACAAGTGGCCATACGTTTTCTTTATCATCAATACAAGCATGAACAATGTAAGGTCCATCGCTATTTAATAAGGCTGTGATTGCATCATCCACTTGATTGGCATGGGTAATCGCTTGCCCCGCAATACCAAAAACAGCCGCTAGCTGTACAAAGTCAGGGTTATCTGACAAGTTGGTTTCGCTATAGCGCCCTTCAAAAAATAACTCCTGCCATTGGCGAACCATGCCTAAACGCTGGTTATCAAGTATCAGTATTTTTACTGGTAAATTATTACGACGAATAGTGGCAAGCTCTTGGATATTCATCATGATTGAACCATCACCTGATACGGTGATCACAAAGTCATCTTTTCTCGCTATTTGTGCGCCGATTGCCGCAGGTAAACCAAATCCCATGGTGCCTGCACCGCCACTGCTTAAGTGGTTGCATGGATGGTTAAATTTCATATGCTGCGCAACCCACATTTGGTGCTGACCCACATCGCAGCAAACAACACTGGTGCTTGGCATACGCTGGCTTAGTTGATTAAGTAAATAAGGGGCAAATACTTTTTCACCAGGGTAGTCGTAGCGCCATGCATGCTTAACCATCATTTGTTTATTATGATCACACCACGCTTTTGGCGTAACGACGCACTCAAGGGCGGGAAGTGAGGTTTTTAAATCAGCAATTAAAGAAGCCTTTGCGGGTTTACGTTTACCGACCTCGGCTGCATCTATGTCTAAATGAATCACGTTTGCTTTTGCAGCAAACTTAGCTAAGTTGCCTGTTACACGATCATCAAAGCGAGCGCCAATACACACTAATACATCACATTCTTGCACGGCTAAATTAGCCGCTTGACCGCCATGCATACCTAGCATGCCTAAATCATATTCGTAATCAGGTAATACACTGCCCAATGCTTTAAGGGTTGAAACCGCAGGCATTTGCGTTTTATTTAAAAATTGCATTAATTCATTTTGCGCATCAGCGGCATGAACGCCCCCACCAACATAGGCAACAGGCCGTTTGGCTTCACTAAGTAATTGATTGGCGATAGCAACTTGGTTTAAATCAAGTTGAGGTAAGTATTCATCTGCCGCTAACCAAGGTTTAAAAGGCACCTGCGCCATTTGAATGTCTTTGGGGATATCAACTAAAACGGGGCCTGGACGGCCGCTTTGTGCTAAATGCATCGCTTCTTGTAATATTTCGGCTAAATCTTCTGCTCGCTCAACCATGTAACTGTGTTTAGTACACGAAAGCGACATGCCAAGCACGTCAATTTCCTGAAAAGCATCAGAGCCAATAGCAGCGGTTGGTACTTGCCCTGTAATAGCAAGTAAAGGCACTGAGTCCATCATGGCATCTGCCAATGCGGTAATTAAATTAGTAGCTCCAGGGCCTGATGTTGCCAAGCACACACCTAAACGTCCAGTACTGCGTGCATAGCCCACGGCGGCAAACCCTGCACCTTGCTCATGACGAGTAAGATAATGTTTTACAGGCGCACCATACAAGGCATCGTAAATGGGCATAATAGCACCACCTGGGTAGCCAAATACTTCATCTACGCCGTGTTTGGCGAGTAAATCTATTGTTAGTTCTGCGCCTGTCATTAGTAAATCCTCATTCCTGTGTGACAACCCATTAAAAATTTAACTCTAAAACTAAAAAGCCCCCCGGACGGTTAAGTGCGGAGGGCTTTTCAATGCTTAGTTTTTTAAAGCACTACGAAGCCCTCGCGGGAATAATCACCACGATAATAATCAGGACTAGGTTAAGTGCATTTTTAAGCATAAAATTCAGTACCATTTAAGATTTAGTCATTGCGAACATCTTGTTTCGCCGTCTTTTTATATTAGTACCGCGCTCAGGGCGGTAAGTCAACACCAAATTCAATTCAAAATAATTATAAAAATACGCTTACTCAGGTTTTAAAATTCAATTAAACCAGGTTAAATAGATTTTTTATCCCTTCATTTCAACTCAGGAAATTCACTATTCTTATAACACTGAATTCTGGTTTGATTAATTTTTAGTAAGCCACCTCATTTTTATCTAACAAAATTAAAATAAATCGATTTCTTAAGAGTTTCTTAAGTCTGGCAGCCTAGCATAACAACGTTCACGAAAAAGAGGCGTGTTATGAACCCAACTTTCAAACTCAGTAAGCAACCGCAAGAAAATACTAAAAAACGCTTTTATTTTAATTGCAGTGCTAATGCATTCATTATTTTTATGGCTTGTTATTACGGCTTAGTTATTAATATTCCATTTATGCATGGTGCGTTTAGCGCTATTACCTCGTTGCACACATTTTCATGGCTATTTTTGTTTTCTGTGCCGTTACTACTGATTTGTTTGCTAATCATATTCTTTTCAGTGGTTTCTATTCGGGGAATACTAAAACCCATTAACTACTTGCTGCTAGTGCTCTCGAGTGCGGCGTTATATGGCTCATTGAACTATGGTGTGGTGTTTGATTATTCCATGATACAAAACACCGTCGAAACTGACTCTAGTGAAGCGTTAAGCTATTTAAACCTGCAACTTGTTGGCTTTTTACTGCTTTTTGCCGCATTACCTGTCTTTATTTTGAGTAGAATAAAAATAAACTGCGCTCGCCCATACAAAGAAGTTATTAGCCGTCTTAAACTGCTTTTAGCAAGCTTTGCACTGATTGCATTAGTGGTCGTTAACTTTTACGCCGATTACGCGGCAACGGGTCGTAATAACCGTATTCTTAAAAAAGAAATTATTCCATTTCAATATCTCTCTAGTGGCTACAAATACGCCCGTGACCAGTTACTTTATAGCGATATTGAATTTAAAAATATTGATACCACGCCAACTTTAGCATCGCCAAGCACAACACGAGTTACTGTCATCGTGGTAGGTGAAACCGCTCGAGCTGAAAATTTTTCCTACCAAGGCTATGAGCGTAATACCAACCAATACACGCAAAAACATAATGTCACTTATTTCGATAACGTATCGTCGTGTGGCACGGCTACAGCAGTGTCAGTACCATGTATGTTTTCACTGCAAACTCATGCCAATTTTTCTCGTTTAGACAGTGATAACCAGCAAAACGTAATTGATTTGATACAACAAGCAGGCGCAGATGTCTTGTGGGTTGATAATAACAGTGGCTGTAAAAACGTCTGCACGCGCGTACCTACCATTAATATTGATACCAAAGCATCTGAACTATGTGATGGTAAATACTGTTTTGATGAAGCGTTACTAGCCCCTTTAAAGCACAAGCTTGCCAATTTGAGTCAGGCTAATACGGTTATAGTGCTGCATATGATGGGTTCACATGGCCCTACTTACTTTAAGCGCTACCCTGAAAAATTTAAACAGTTTAGTCCAACCTGCGACCGCAGCGATATTCAAAACTGTAGCGCTGAAGAACTGGTTAACACCTACGATAATACAATTGCTTATAGTGATTTTATCAACGCTCAAGTTATTGAACAGTTAAAGGCACTGCCAGCTAATATTGATAAGCAGTTACTGTATGTGTCAGACCATGGCGAGTCGCTCGGTGAAAATGGCGCATACTTACATGGCTTTCCCTATGCATTTGCACCAACAGCTCAAACCCATGTGCCTCTTTACATCTGGGCTGATGAGCATAATCAGCGCATTACAGCCAAGTGTCTAAACAACTTAAATAGCACTTTAGCGCAATCACACGATGCTATTTTTCATACCCTTTTAAGCTTAACCGGTGTTGCGAGTAAAACCTACCAAACCTCTGAAGATTTACTCGCGTCATGTCAAACGATTAACCATAGCGAAACTAAAATATGAATAATAAAACCGTTATAAAACGCCAAGGCCTAATGCGCCTAATTTTTACCTTAAGCCATACATTTAACGGCCTAAAATGGATGAGCCGATTTGAGGCTGCTTTTCAGCAAGAGTTGGTTTTATTTAGTTTGCTAGGCGTATTTGCCTGCTTGCAAGAAATTACTTTAAGTAGCAAATTAATCTTGATTGCCAGCTTATTGTTTGTGTTATTTGCTGAGTTGGTCAATACCGCAGTCGAAGTGGTGGTTGATCGCATCGGTAGCGAATATCATGAACTATCAGGCCTAGCTAAAGATATTGCATCCGCCAGTGTCTTTATCGCCATGCTTATTGCTATTTTAGTTTGGTGGTCTGTGCTATGGACTTAATCAGTAGCACTAAAAAAGTACTGGGGCCATTGTGGGTTTTAGCGGTATTTTTTTTCGCACTCCTATGCTTGCTAACTTTTGCGCGATTAGGTTTAAGTTTGTGGCAAAGTGGCCGTGTATTTACCGAAGGCGCCTGGCACTTTGTTTTTGTAGGCGGTTTACGTGTTGATATAGCAACATTATGCTACATCATAACCCCCGCTTTGTTACTAACACTTGCAGCACATGCTCTCAAATTAACTGCTTATATTCGAGGAGTCGTAAAGTGGTATTTAGTAATAATGGCTGCAATGTTAGTGTTTTTTGAGGTTATTACACCCACGTTTATTAACGAATACGACTTACGCCCTAATCGCCTATTTATTGAATACCTTATTTATCCTAAAGAAGTCTCTAAAATGATTTTTTCAGGTTACAAACTCGAAGTCCTCTTCGCTGTTTTAGCGCTCGTTTTCACCATTAAATTTGCTAACAAAATTCTTACTCAGCAATGGCAAAACCGCTCGTCCCTAGGGGCAATAAAACTATCACTATTAGCTGTTATTATATGTAGCCTAACACTGTTAGGCGCTCGAAATTCATTAGGCCATCGTCCATTAAACCCCGCTATGGTGGCATTTTCGACCGACCACTTGCTGAATGACCTCACGCTTAATTCATCATATAGTGTAGCATTTGCGTTAAAACAGCTCTCCAATGAGCAATCAAGTCAGGCATATTATGGCAAGGTCCCTCAAGAGGAGTTACTCGCCACAGTACGTAGTACCATGCAAAATCCTCAAGCAATATTTAATAATCCAAATGCCCCTACCCGCACTTTTCATCAGGCAAGCTACCAAGGTAAAAAGAAAAACCTGGTTATTATTCTGCAAGAAAGCTTGGGCGCTCGTTATGTAGGTACCTTAGGTGGCTTACCCTTAACGCCTAATATAGATGCACTTTATCAACAGGGCTGGGGATTTGATAACTTATACGCTACCGGCACTCGCTCTGTACGCGGTATTGAAGCAGTTATAACCGGTTTTACACCGACTCCCTCACGCGCGGTTGTAAAACTCGATAAATCACAACGTGACTTTTTTACCTTGGCTAGTTTTTTAGCAAAGCAGGACTACCATACTCAGTTTATTTATGGTGGAGAAAGTCACTTTGACAACATGCGTAGCTTCTTTTTGGGTAACGGCTTTAGTGATATTGTTGATAGTGAAAGCTTCGATAACATTAACTTTAATGGTTCATGGGGCGCATCTGACGAAGATTTATTTACTCAAGCAGATAAAGAGCTGAATAAATTACAACAACAGCAAAAGCCATTTTTTAGTCTGATTTTTAGTAGTTCTAATCATAGCCCTTATGAATTTCCGGACGGTAAAATAGCCCTGTTTGAGCAACCAAAGCAAAGCCGTAATAACGCAGCTAAATATGCAGATTATGCCCTAGGCACATTCATTGAAAAGGCGAAAAAGTCATCTTACTGGGACGATACTGTGTTTATAGTGATTGCTGATCACGACTCACGCGTGTCTGGTTCCAGCCTTGTACCTATTGATCACTTTAGAATTCCTGCGGTTATTTTTGGAAACGGTATTAAGCCCAAACGCGATCATCAATTAGCCAGTCAGCTGGATATTCCTACCACCTTACTGTCGCTTATTGGCGCCAGCGGTGAACACCCAATGATTGGTCACGATCTCACTCGCCCTGTGGCCAAAAATAAGCAGCGTGCAATGATGCAGTACGATAAAAACTTTGCTTACATGCAAAATGATAACGTTGTTATTTTGCAGCCAGATAAACCGGCAACCACCTATATTTATAAAAATAAGCAATTACACCCCAAACATAACGATAGCGCACTCATCAAGCAAGCTCGTGCGCTGGCTAATTATGGCAACATGGCCTACAGCAATAATTGGTATCAATAACACCGAAAAATGCCTGATTGATTAATCAGGCATTTTTACGTTACCTATAAAGTAAACTAAGTTAGTATTTATAAAACGACTTAAACTTGGATAGGATTTTATGAACGTGTCATTACGTATTAGTCATTTATTTATGGTGTTATTACTTTTAGCCTTTAGCGTCAATGGCTATGCAGCACCGGCTCTATTCAAAATAGAAAAACAAGGCGCTAGCTCGTATTTATTTGGCACCGTGCATGTGGGTGATGCCAGCATGAAAGGGCTACCACAAAAAGTGACTCACGCACTGGATAACAGTAATCAAGTTGTTGTTGAAGTGGATATAAGTAAACTATCACCATTACAAATGCAACAACGTTCTATGCCGTTTATGCTGCTTACTAACGGGCGTACGCTACAGAGCGAGCTTTCAGAAAAAAATTATCAACTCCTCAAAGACTACTTTGCTAAAAAATCGATTGATATTGCCATGTTCAACAGTTTCAAACCTTGGGCTGTGATGTTAACCATGATGCAAATTGAGTTTCAAAACGCGGGCTATTCAGATAAAAACGGCATCGATAAGCAAATACTCGAGTACGCGCAAAAGCACAGTATTAACATTGCGGAGCTTGAAACCATAGAGCAACAACTACAGATGTTTAATGGCTTAGAGTCATTAAGCAATGCCATGATGGCAGAAACTTTTGAGCAACTAAGCGATATTAATACCTACTTTATCACCCTAGTGGATGCATGGAAAAAGGGCGATATGCAAACCCTAACCGGCTATTACCACACCAGTTTTGATGACAGCCAATACGGTCAACAAAGCGAGCAAGTGATGCTGATTGAGCGCAATAATAATTGGGTCACTCAACTCAAGCCTAAACTTGAACAAGGCAAGGTGTTTATTGCGGTAGGTGCTCTGCACTTAGTTGAGCAGCATGGTTTAATTAAACAACTTCGCGACCAAGGGTTTAAGGTTACTCAGTTATAAACAAGCTTATATAAGCGTCTCACTATGAGCAGCTTGTTGCCCATAGTGAGCCGTTTTAAAATCTTCCATTTTTAAGGTGTGTTCAATCCCTTTAATGGTATCTGCTGCATGATGGTTTACATAAATAACGGTACTCGTTTTTGCAGCACACACCTTTTCAATCAGCAGTAAAACGCGTTGACGATTTGCCTCATCAAGCCCTAAACATGGCTCATCTAAAATAAGCAAAGCAGGATGTTTAACCATTGCGCGCACAATCAGTAATAGTCGCTGATCGCCATACGATAGCTGGGTAAAAGCGCTATTTGTTTTGTCACTTAAACCTATTAGTGCCAACCACTCTTTAGCTAAACGCGTTTGTAACTCACTGGCTTGTTGATATAAACCTATACTATCGAAAAACCCTGAAATAATAGTATTAAGCGCCGAAATACTCACTCGATACTGCAAATGTAGCGTATTTGAAATATAACCAATGTGCTGTTTTATATCCCAAATACTCTCCCCTGTGCCACGCTTAAAACCAAACACTTCAATCTCATTGTTATAGCACTGAGGGTTATCACCAGTAATTAAATTTAATAAACAGGTTTTACCTGAGCCATTTTTCCCGGTGAGTTGCCAGTGCTGATATTGGTTAATCGTCCAGTTTAAATTTTCAAAAATTGTTTGTTCGCTGTAACGCACATGAACATTAGTGAGCTTAACGAGTGGCGTGTTTGTCGCTGATTTAAAACAGCGCTCAGGCGCATCGGGAATACTTAATGATGTATGCTCTAAATGAAGTAATTTGAATAAATCCGCTTGTTTTGCTGCACACGGTTTTGCCAAGCTATGTTGTAAACGACCATTATTCACATAAGCAAAGTGATCAACAAACGCTGGAATTTCATCAACACGGTTTAGCACAAACACAAAGCAGGTTTGTGCGCTCAACTGCTGTAATAGGCGGTTTAGCTGCCCAACCGATTCAGAGTCTAAGCCATCAAATGGTTCATCAAGCACAACTAAATCACTGTTAGCAGATAGCGCTTTAATTAATAATAATTTACGCGTTTCGCCAGTAGATAAATCAGTAAAATCACGATTAAGTAAGGCATCAAAATTAAAAGCGGTGATTAACTGTTGGCATAAATCGCTATTTATTTCAGGCTCAGCAAAGAGCATGTCTGTTACTTTTTGTGGCTTTTCACTTTTACGATGCGTGTTAAGTAACTGCTTTTGTAGATCACTTGACACTAATTGTAGCTTGTTAAAGGTACTATGACGTTGCCCGCTTTGTTGTTTTGCTTCACCAATTAACGCTGCTGCGAGTGCTGATTTTCCAGCACCATTACCCCCGAGTAAGACCCAATGTTCACCCTGCTTTACTTGCCAAGTTAAATCGTCGATATAATACCGAACACTGTCATCGGTAGATAAATAACCACTAAATTGCTGTAGTAAAATTGAGCGCACGTTAGATCCCAAAACAGAGCTTAAAAACTCAAACTAACGTAATAAGGAATAATTAAGCAAGTGAGATTTAATCAACCTCAGGTAGAAAAGCATCGTTTAGCGCCGCGATTATGCTTTGCTGATCTATGGGTTTATGAATATGACCTATTGCTCCACAAGCTTTAGCGCGAGCAAGATCACTATCAGAGGTGTTTGCGGTAACCACAATAATCGGCAGTGTTTTATCGTTATCATGCAAGATTTTAGTGGCTTCAAACCCATCCATAACCGGCATATTTAAATCCATAAAGATGACGTCATAAGATTTTTTGGCGACCATTTCACACGCTATTTTGCCATTCTCAGCGCATTCAGCGTGTATGTTCAATGCGGTTAATAGCTTAGTGAGTACCAGCATATTAAGTGGGTTATCTTCAACGACTAAACAATGTAAGTTATCAGGAATTGACGATGACTTGCTTAAAGTAGTATCCATCTCTAATGGTAATGTTAAAAATACAGAGGCCCCTTGCTGACGATTATTTTCAAAACGAATTTCACCCTTTAATGCGTCAACAATATATTGTACACGGGTAAGGCCTGTTCTGAGTCCTTGAAAATGGTTACTTTGCTCAGTGCTGTCTAATTCTAATTGCTCGATAAGGTGATCAAAGCCACAGCCGGTGTCCTCGACGCTCAGCGATAGTTGGTTATTGTTGAGCGTAGCGATGACTTTCACCTCTCCTTGCTCTGTAAACTTTAATGCATTACTAAGTAGCTCATTAACTATTTGTTGTAAGCGTGCATGATCTACAATCACCGCGCAGTCTAAGCTCGCTGCTAACTCTCTGATTAACTTTAACCCTTTTTCAGTACAACCATATTCATACACAACTAACACTTTATTTATGGTGGTTAGTAAGTTGTCAGAGGTCGGGTTTAACGACCAACGATTTAAACTCAGCGCTTGTAAATCTTGTAATTCATCTAACATCGCCAACAACCTCGCCGAGCAATACCGAGCTTGGCGTTGTATATCCTGCTGTGAAGTGGGAATTTTTAGCTCATCGATCGAGGTAATTAACCCCTGTAATGGGGTTCTAAATTCATGACTGGCTCGTGCAATAAAGTGCTCTTTGTTATTACTTACCTGCTCTGCAAATTCTTTTTGTTGTTGATACTTTTGTAAGGTCTCTAGAACTCGTTTTTCCATCGGCATAAACACAAACCTAAGTTCTAAAAACAATAATGCCAGAGTAAAAAACCAACAAAGCAGCTCAATACTAGAGATCCAATCAACCTTTTTTACCGCTTGTTGCTCAAATAAGCTCACCGCAGTGTCTAATTTTTTAAGTAATGCTTCAACTTCGCTCACGGAAAACGAAGCCAAATTAATAACCTCCTTTTGAGAAACCAAATTTTTAGCTTGCGTTATAAAGGCCAACACTTCTGCATCTAAGTTGCTTGGGGGGGCATAATATAAATCAAATAAAGGTGTATTTAGATAAACTGCGTCACCTTGTTCATCTTTAGTGAGTAAATATTCATGGGCTTGTTCAAATAACTCAAGGGAGTGTTTTAACGATTGAAGATGTTGTGCGTGATTATCCGTTTGATTAATTAATGCATTGCTATGCCAAGCTATTTTTTGCGAAAGCATACGTTGCTTGCCAGCTATATTGATAATTTTTGCATCGTATTTTTGCACTGAAAAGAAGTATTGCATCAGTAATGCAGATACGCTGACCAATAAGGCAATAGCAACTAAAGCCCAACGGTAACGTTTGCGAATACTCTTAACAATGTTGAACATACACTAGGTTACTTTTTTTGTTTTAACTGTAGCCTAAGCTTAGCAAACTAATTACTAAATTATTAAATATAAAAAACCCAGCTAGTTAAACTGGGCTCTTGTAACCGTTTAGCGTGTACCTAACGATTTTCTAGTCGATTATAATCAAACATGCCAAATTCAACACCTCGGTACTGGCGGGCAACCTGATGTAAAATATCGCTGTATTGCCAAAATTGCGGGTGAGTTCGACGAATCGCAAACTTAGACTTTAAAGCGCGATAATCAGCTTCCACTTGCATTAGCGGTAACTGTTCGGCAAAGGCCGAAACCTGTTGGGTGTTATTTAAATACCAAATTGCAGAAGGGTAATCACCAATAAAGCCCGGAACAATTGTCACCGTATCTTCTTCATAGGCGCGCTGTCCGTCTTCGTTTAGTAGACTCGAAATATTATAGTGCGCGTTATGGTGAATAATTGTATAGCCTGTGTGGCCATCCTGCTCTTTCACTAGCACATAAGATAGCTGTGGCAGTAAGTTAACTGCTTTGGCAGGCATGGTATTAATCGCACTTAATGGTGCGGGTACTTTTTTATAGTCATAACGAGGACTTAAAACGGGCTCTAATGCCTCTTTAATTAAGCCATATAGCTCTGATTGCGGTTCATCTGTTTGATAGTTAATACCGCTGGGTTGACTAAACTCACGATTGTTTTCAAAAAAGGTCGACAAACTAGGTGGTGATTTTCGATACCAACTCTGTTTAATTGTCTCTCGCTGAGTTTCAGGTAACAAAGCTAAAAAGTTGTGCTCACCTTCTAAACGTAAAAAGTCCATGTATAAGCGCGTTATTAATTGATGGCCAATATTGCCATACACATCAAAGCCCGCAACTAACAAGTAATGAATACGCTCAAACAGCGCGTAATCAAGCACCCACATAGTTTTAGGTTGTTGGCCAATAAAGCCTTTAACTACAGTTGCACTATCAAAGTGTCGAAAAATAGTCAGTGCCGCATTTTGATTGTGCCCATCCCCTTTCCACAATAAGTCGGTGGTTAAATGCTCGCCGTTTTTGAACAGATTATTAGCAAGCTCTACCTTGGCTTTTAAGTAACGTTTTTCGCGAACCGAGTATTTGACCCAATTAGAAATCGGTAACGCATTACTTTCCTCTGCTGCGGGCAACTCTAATGCATCCTCATGTTGTACCAGCATTTTACCTACCGCCGGAGTCGCTACCTTTTTAGGATCAGCAAACGCCACCCAAAAATGATCATTAATCACATTGAGTGCTATTTGACCACGACAAACAGGGCCTTTAATAAAGCCCATAATAATTAGCTCAGCTTCATCGAGCATAAATTGATATTTTGCATCTATAGGCAGTGCTTCAAACGTTTTAAACGGGTTTGATGCAAGGGTAGGCTCATAGCTTGGTAAACTAGATACAGTGTAATTTGGCGCAATAAATTGCTGGTAAATACGTGCCAACTTTTCATCATTAAGTTTAAGCGGTAAATGCGTTTTTGATAAAATAGTAGAACGGTCGTGAAGCAGTCGATAATAAACACGCTCAACGTTTGGATTATCGTAAGGGCGACGAGAACTTATTAATTTAATGTCTTCACCAGGGGGAGTACTTGAGCGTACCAACTTAAAAAAGTTAGGTGATTGTGCATCACTAAAGTAGATGTGTGCTAAAAACCAATGCTCATAAATATAGCGCGCTGATAATTGGTACTTCAAACCATCTTGATTTAAAAATGCTTCCCAGTTTTTTACTTGCGCAAGCTCAGCAGCTGATGGCGGCTTGATGTGCGCCATTTTCCCGCCTTTTTTAATCCAGTTTTGTAAGTGCTGAAATTCAGCAGCAGTCACTCCAGGCAAGCCATAAGGCATACCCGCATGCGGTTGCTCATCCGCTAATTGGTCAAACTCACCCATCGTCGCACAACTTTGGTTGCGGCTAAGTGAAAAATCAAAACGTTCATCTAATACTTCATCTTCTGGCAAGGGTGAACTTTGCTTTAATACCAGCGTATTAAATAACACACTACCCGCTAAATTGGCTTCTTCAGTTTGTGCTCGCTCGTTTAATACCGGGCTAAATTCTTTATCACGCCATTGCTCAGTCGTGGTTGCATCAAATAATAATCGGCTCGGCGTTGAGGCTAACAACCGAGTACCATCGTAAACCAACTCTTTACTGAGGCCTCTGTCGATACCTTCAGGAGAAGAGAGTTTTAATTGGCAAGGCGCATCATAACAGCCATGACAAACCACGCAGCGGTTATCGAGTACAGGCTTTACTTGCTGTAAAAACTCAGCCCCAGCACCGCTATTATGAGCAACCATACGATCTTGTGTTTGCTCAGGACCGAATAACTCATTGTAATGTGCATTACCTAAGTAAGCACAACCACTTAAGATAATCAGTACAAAAGTACCTATAATATTTTTTTTCATTATTCAGTCTCATCACCTAAATCGAACGTAGGCATCATATCGATTTGCGGTGATACGAATGTTAGGTTTTCAACAGTAGTCACCACAGCGCTTAATAGAGGGCCCTGTGTTATGGTTAATTGAGCGTCATGCTCGCTATGCGCTATGGTAGCAAAGCTTGAATTGATGATATTCAACTCATAGTCTGCAATGCTAATGCCTATACTACTGTCAGCACTGGGGTTCTGGCATAGTTGAGTAAGCAGCTCATCACTTAAGATAACTGAAATTTCCAAGTCAGGCTGCGCTAAGTCACGGGTACTTAGTGTTTCATCTAGAATAAATAAAGGAAGTGTTAAATTGCTATCTTGTTCAAGTTCCATTGGACTCTCTGCGCTACTGACTATTTAATTATTACCTATTATAACAACGTTCCAACTTAAATAACGATAAACAAGCCTTAAAATAGCCTCGTTAATTTTTAAGCGCGGTATCAATGCTGCTTTAAACTTCGTGAAGACAACAACAGGAACGCTAAACTTCACTCATTAAAACCTTAAACCTGCAGCATTACAGTAATTGAGAACTCAACGATCGTTGCTACTAAGCACCAATGCATAAGGTAAGTGTAGAACCTTCATGCTTTACCCTCTAAGTGCGATAAAACTCAACCCAAGTGACAGTGTTAAATTTACACCGAGCTGCTTTATACCAATCCGCAATAATACTCAATCATTTTGCGGGGCTAAACGTGCCGCTACCTGTGTTAAAAAATTCTCATTTAGAACAACTAAATAGCGAATTTTTTGCCTAGCTATCATCCCGTTTTTCCTGCCTCAAAATAGACCGCTTAATTAAGCGAATTGGTATTACCTAAAATCTTAAACCTTGCACCTGAAACCTTTATTTTATTGCAGGCATTAAAAAACCCGAGGCTAAGCTCGGGTTTTTTCGTATTAATTAGCTAGGCTAATTATTACTCGTTGAACGTTGCTACAAAGCACCTACGCCTAAGGTAACTGCGCCACCTTCACATGATGTAAATCGCAGCCATTAAAAAAGGCCACCTAAGTGACCTTTTTCTAACAATTAACTTAAACGTTAATTATTACTCTACGATAGTTGCTACAACACCAGCACCTACAGTACGGCCACCTTCACGGATAGCGAAACGAAGACCTTCGTCCATCGCGATTGGCGCGATTAGCGTTACTGTCATCTTAACGTTATCACCAGGCATTACCATTTCTACGCCTTCTGGTAACTGTACGTCACCTGTTACGTCAGTTGTACGGAAGTAGAACTGTGGACGGTAACCTTTGAAGAATGGAGTATGACGACCACCTTCATCTTTCGAAAGTACGTATACTTCTGAAGTGAATGTAGTGTGTGGCTTGATTGAACCAGGCTTAGCTAGTACTTGACCACGTTCAACGTCTTCACGCTTAGTACCACGTAAAAGTGCACCAATGTTCTCACCAGCACGACCTTCGTCAAGAAGCTTACGGAACATCTCAACACCAGTACAAGTAGACTTAGTCGTCTCTTTGATACCAACGATTTCAACTTCGTCGTTCACGTTGATGATACCAGCTTCAACACGGCCAGTTACAACAGTACCACGACCTTGGATTGAGAAAACGTCTTCGATAGGCATGATGAATGGCTTATCGATGTCACGCTCTGGCTCTGGAATGTAAGTATCTAGTGCTTCTGCAAGCTCTACGATTTTAGCTTCCCATTGCTCTTCGCCTTCAAGTGCTTTAAGTGCAGAACCTTGAATTAGTGGTAAGTCATCACCTGGGAAGTCGTATTCAGAAAGAAGTTCACGAACTTCCATTTCTACTAGCTCAAGTAGCTCTTCATCATCAACCATGTCACATTTGTTCATGAACACAACGATGTAAGGAACACCAACTTGGCGAGAAAGTAGGATGTGCTCACGAGTTTGTGGCATAGGACCATCAGTCGCAGCAACTACTAAGATAGCGCCATCCATTTGAGCAGCACCAGTGATCATGTTTTTAACATAATCGGCGTGACCAGGACAATCTACGTGTGCGTAGTGACGAGTAGGAGTATCGTACTCAACGTGTGAAGTTGAGATTGTGATACCACGCTCGCGCTCTTCTGGAGCGTT
>NZ_FPAR01000008.1:0-131562 GCF_900116475.1 Pseudoalteromonas sp. DSM 26666
CGTCACGCTAATATATTTATTAATTACTTTTTTAACAAATAACTTAACTCATTGCCAGCTAAAATTTTTTCTTGCTACTAAATATAATAAGAAAGAAGAAAGTGCGCTCAGCGCTCATTTTCTTGAATATATGAGCGACAGTAGTTTGAACACTTAGCTAGATACAGCGATAAATCTATTTCTTTCAATATTCTTTAGTATATTTCATGTGCACTTTGTAACCATTAAATGCTACGTTAGATGTAACTATATTGAAGGAATAAATTATGAAACTTGAGTCTTTAGCGTTGCACCATGGTTATGAATCTGAAGCCACCACTAAGTCGGCGGCGGTGCCGATTTATAACACCTCTTCGTACACTTTTGATAATACTCAGCATGGTGCTGATTTATTTGATTTAAAAGTGCCGGGCAATATTTATACCCGCATTATGAACCCGACCAATGCGGTACTTGAGCAGCGTATTGCCGCGATGGAAGGCGGCATTGGTGCGCTGGCTGTGGCCTCGGGTATGGCAGCAATTACTTATGCAATTCAATGTTTATGTGAGGTGGGCACTAATATTGTAAGCACCAGCCAAGTGTATGGCGGTACTTATAACTTATTTGCTCACAGCTTGCCGCGCCAAGGTATTGAAGCACGGATGATTAAAGCCGATGATTTCGACGGCTTTGAAAACGCGATTGATGAAAACACCCGTGCGGTTTTTTGCGAGTCAATTGGTAACCCTGCTGGGAATATTGTTGATATTGCTCGCCTTGCGAAAATTGCCCACAGTAAAGGGGTGCCTTTAATTGTAGATAACACCGTGGCTACGCCGTATCTGTGTCGTCCATTTGAGTTAGGTGCCGACATTGTGGTGCACTCACTCACTAAATACATTAACGGCCATGGAACCGCTATTGGCGGCATGATTGTTGATTCGGGCAAGTTTGACTGGAAAGCCAATGCCACCCGTTTTGCGATGATGAATGAGCCTGATCCGTCGTACCATAATGTAGTGTATACCGATGCGTTTGCTGAGGCGGCGTTTATAGGTCGTTGTCGCGTTGTACCACTTAGAAATACCGGTGCGGCGCTTGCGCCTAAAAACGCCTCTGATATTTTAATTGGCCTTGAAACGTTAGGGCTAAGAATGGATCGCCACTGCGAAAACGCGCAAAAAATTGCTGAATACCTAGAGAGCCACCCTAAGGTGCTGTGGGTTAATTACGCGGGATTAAAATCAAGCCCATATAACGAAATGAGCCAAAAAATTACCAATGGTAAAGCGTCAGGTATTTTAAGTTTTGGCATTGCCGGTGGCCTTGAAGCCGGTACGCGCTTTATTGATGCCCTCAATATGATTTTACGTTTGGTTAATATTGGCGATGCTAAATCGCTGGCGTGTCATCCAGCATCTACTACGCACCGCCAATTAAATGATGAAGAACTGGCCAATGCGGGCGTTAGCCGCGATTTAATTCGTTTATCGGTGGGTATTGAAAACATTGACGATATTATTGCCGATGTAAGCCAAGCGCTTGATAAGGCCTAAATCGTACGGTAAATACCTCAAACTTTTTTGAGGTATTTATTTTTGTAATCAAAAAGGAGTGCAGATACATGAAATTTTTAATTTTTCTCGGTTCGGTTAGAAAAAGTAGCCCACCTAAGCCTGCGCGTTTAGGGGAGAGAGTAGCAAAAGCATGTGAGCGTTGTTTGCTTGAGCACTACTCTGAACACGAAATAGAGCTTATTGATCCGCTCGATTATGATTTAGACCCTGTGTTTAAACCGCACTTTGCCTATACGCAGGCTGAGGTACCTAAACAACTTGATGATTTAGCAGCAAAAATTAAAGCCAGCGATGGCTTTGTTATGGTGAGCCCTGAATATAATCATTCGATGAGTCCGGCACTCGCTAATTTGCTAAACCACTTTGGTAGTTCTTTATTTGGCTATAAACCCAGCGCAATTGTTACCTATTCTGCAGGGCAGTGGGGCGGCGTGCGCGCTGCTGTTGGTATGCGCAGCTTTTTAAGTGAACTGGGCTGTTTGCCGGTATCAGCAATGATCCATGTACCAAAAGCGCAAGACGTGTTTATTGAAAGTGGTGACGCAAATAATGCGGCAGAGCAAACATCATGGGATAGCTATTTTTCGCGCACCTTTAATCAATTAATTTGGTGGGCAGAAGGTGCTAGCAAACAACGTGAAGCGTTAGACCCTAAGCAATTAATTAAAGATTTTAAACGCGACCCATCACAACGTAATGCGCCTTAATGGTTATAAATTTAAGCTAGTCTTTTTTGGCATCTTCACGAGGGGAGGCCAATATAGCTTGCTTTTGCTCATCGGTTAAAATAATCCAGTCGAATATTTCGTCACTTGTGCGCCCGCACCCAGTACAGTAGCCATTCATTCTATAACATTCACCGATACAGTCTGTTTTTAAATGAGTGGATTGTTTACTGGGTGTTTGGCGCATACATTCTCTCGTTATTATTTAGTGGCGACAGGCTTTCCTACTTCTAACGAGGTCGACCAGGTTTTAATTTTTGATAAGGTTTTGCTGGTATAAACAGAAATAACCGGTGATTTATCATCAAGTACAAAGGTGGTGCGCAGAGAGGTTTCCGACTCTTTTTGTGTTTCTAACCAGTTGCTATTTTTTGTTAAACATTGGCGAGTGAGCTCAACGGCTTGTTTATGCATGGCAACGGCTTGTTGTTGGTCTTTGTAGTTTTCTTGACAGCGATAGGTCACGGTTTGATTGTTAAAGCTGGTTACTTGGCAGTTATTGCCAAATACGTTGTACTTTGCGCTCCACACATCTAAATAAGGTGTTTTTACTTTGGTGTCTTTTAACGCTGCAAAGCGATTGTCATAGGCGGCAATCAGCCCATCCATTTTTTCGCAGGGGGTTAGGTTATCTAGTTTAGCTTTTTGCTCAGTGGTTAAACTGCTACAGCCAGATAAAATTAGGCCAGTTAATACCAGCGATATATAGGTTTTCATAATGCGCTATCCTTTTGTAATAGCTATTCCTTGAACATTAGGGTCTATTGACCTTTCAAGGTTGAATTTGCAGCAGTCTGTTTGGTATTTAGGCAAGGCAGAGCCTATGTAGTGTGGTTATTCCCCATAAATAGGTGATAACGCAGCATCAATGCCAAACAGGCGCTGCCCTTCGGGTTCTGCCTAGGGGCGATTTACTCTTTGTTGCTCGGTTTTGACTTAGCCCACTAGGTTGCAAACCTCGCGCCGCGATTAAACCGCCCCTAGTTTGAACAAATTTTAATCCGCAAAGGTCAACAGACCCTAGTTAAAGAATACCTAAGGGAGGGAGTAAATGCTATTCGCAAGGTGTAATTTAAAGTGAATTTATGGTTTTAACATACTGTGTGCGCCACAAAATGGCGCACACAGTAACAGGCTGTTTTACTTATGACGCCCTTGTAGGCAAGCAACTACATCGGTGAGCTCTAAGCCTTGACGCTGTAGTAACACAGTTAAGTGATACAACAAGTCAGCCGATTCGTTAGTAAGCTCATTGTTGTCGTGTTTCATTGCCGCAAGCGCCACTTCAACGCCTTCTTCACCTACTTTTTGGCAGCTGCGGCTTAAGTCTTCAGCAAATAAAGACGCGGTGTAGCTTTTAGCTGGATCGTCGTTTTTACGTGCAACAATCACATCTTCAAGTTGCGCTAAAAAGCTTAAGCTTGGTTTTGCAGCATCGCCAAAACAGCTTTGCGTGCCTAAATGGCACGTTGGCCCTTCTGGGTTTGCCAATACTAAAATTGAATCGTAGTCGCAATCTGTATGCACAGAGACCACGTTTAAGTAGTTTTCTGATGACTCGCCTTTGGTCCATAAACGCGATTTAGAACGCGAATAAAAAGTCACCTTATTACTTTCAAGCGTAACAGCAAGCGCTTCGCTATTCATAAAACCTTGCATTAAAATAACGCCAGAGCGTGCATCTTGAACAATGGCAGGGATCATCTCGCTTTTAGCGAAATCAACTTGAGTTAGGTTTTCTTGCGTTACTAGCATAATCTGGCTGCCACTTGGTTATCTATTAAAAATTGTTTTAGTTCGCCAATGTTAATCACGTTTTTATGAAAAACGCTGGCTGCGAGTGCACCATCTACTTTGCTTTGTTTAAATACATCAACAAAATCTTGCATTGTGCCTGCGCCCCCTGAGGCGATTAAAGGAATGTCGCATAGCTCGCGTATTTTGCTTAGTTGCTCGTTGTCGTAACCATTACGAACGCCATCTTGGTTCATACAGTTTAAAACAATTTCGCCAGCGCCTAAGTCTTGTACCCGCTGAACCCACTCTTGGGTTTTATAACGAGTACGGCTTGAGGCATTAGGATCGCCTGTAAGCTGATACACTAAGTATTCACCGGTTGTTTCATCGTAAAAGCTATCAATACCGACAACCACACACTGCTTGCCAAACTCATCGTGTAACTCTTTTATAAGCTCAGGACGAGCAATGGCAGGGCTATTAATGCTGATTTTGTCAGCGCCGCGTTCAAGTACGCGCGCTGCATCGGCTACCGATTTAATGCCACCCGCTACACAAAATGGAATATCGATATGGCGGGCAATATTTTCTACCCAATTTACATCGAGTAATCGTTTTTCAACGCTTGCACTGATCTCGTAAAATACCAGTTCGTCGGCACCGGCTTCACTGTAGGCTTTAGCAAGTGTTAAAACATCGCCGACTACCTCATGGCCCTTAAATTTAACGCCTTTAACGACTTGGCCGTCTTTTACGTCTAAACAAGGAATTATGCGTTTTGATAACATGCGCTTACCTCGTTTTTAAAATTCTGAATTGTAATATGGTTATTATTACGTTTGTTATTGGTATAACTCATTAGAAGACACATAGACTGCACTTGATATGTTATATTTTTAATAAAAATGAATAGTTAATTTAATGAATGAATCTAAATGCATTACTATGCAATGAATTCTTGGCTCCACTATATAATAAAACTTGCGCTATGTTAATGGTAAAAGCTAGAACTAAAAGTGATAATTCATTCCGGAAAAACGCGCAATCTTGAAACCGTAGACTAAATACATAAAATACTAAAAATTAGCGTGTTTCTTTAGAAAACCGATAGCAGTTTCGACCAGAATTTTTAGCCTCGTAAAGTGCTTGGTCTGCGTGTGTTTTTACTTCTAAGCTAGTATGAGCTTGTCCGTTTGTGATGGTAATTCCTATACTTATTCCGAGCGTGCGTTTTTGGTCAAATAAAATAAATGGTTTGCTAATATTTGTAATGATTCTTTGTGCTATCTCAGAGATCACGTCTTTATCATTTAACTGTGGCAAAATTGCTGCAAATTCATCTCCACCTATTCGAGCAATAATATCGTGCTTACGTAAACAGCTTTTTATGCGCGTTGCAACTTCTTTAAGTGCTTCATCGCCTGCACCATGGCCTAACTCATCATTTATTGGCTTGAAGTAATCTAAATCTAAATACATGAGGACTAATGGTGACTCATTGAACTGGGCTTTATTTAGTTCTTTATCAAGCTTATCTAAAAATATCCTACGGTTATAAAGTCCTGTTAAGCTATCTACAAACGCATAACTTTCTACTTTGGCCTCGTATTCTCGTCTGGCGATAGTGTGATTAGCAAAGGTGTAAATAACAAATATCATTAATAACATTACACCTAGATAGAGCAAAACAATCAATTTTTTTAAACTACTAAATTCGTTTTCAATCAGTGATAGAGGGACCTTATTTACTAACTTCCATTTGGGCCATTTCCCGTTGCTATTTCTCTGATTATCAAGTGTTGGTACTTGATCTAGTAAGGTCATGTGTTCAAAAATATAAATGTTGTTATCCTTTTCAATGATCCCATTTGTTTTAGTTTCCATCGCTTGCCATATATCTGGATGGATATCTTGAAAACGTTGCTGGGGTTTATTGGCAAACATAAAAGCCCATTGTTTTTGTACATCACCAAATAACCAGTAACTTTCTTCATTAAAGAGCATAATGTCACCTAGTGAGCTTTTAGAAATATTTTCTAATTGACTAAGTAAATGCACACCTCCGAGATTTATTATAAGTAAGCCAATCTTTTCATTGTTTTTGTCAACTAGCACTGAGCCTAAACGGATCATTGGTTTTAATGGCCTTTCAATTTGACCATTTTCAATATTTAAATCTAATGGAGATATAAAAATATCATCAGGGCTGAGCTTTATCCCGCGTTTATAGTAGTATCGATCGCTTTTATCTTGAAGCTTGTCTGGAGGTACGATAACGGTACTGTTATTTTCTCTTTGCACCCTTATTAACTCTTGGCCTTTTAAGCTAAGAATTCTTATTTGGGTGTAATAATTTTTTATGGTGATAAAATTAAAATAGTCATGTTCTAATAGTGTTTTGTTTTCATTACTAAAAAAACGCTGTTCCTTAAAGTGGTGATTATTTTTAAGAATTAACAGATCACGAGATGCATGATTAAGTTGTTGTAAAAACGAATATTTAGCTTGTTTTAACTCATTTTTCTCTTTTTGAATAACAGAACCTATACGCGTTTGTATTTGGTTTTCGTAAAACATATACAAGGCAATATATAAAATAATTGCAGAGCAAAAATAGGTCAGTAGGCTAGTAAATATGGTTGTGTTTAGCTTTTGCGAATTTTGCTCTTGTAAGGGCAAGAAGGCAGGTTTAATAATGGAAAAGTAAATTATAGGCACACTCAGACTACTGAGTATTAAGCTATCAATTGCTATGACTTGCCATTGCTGTAAAACAAATTCGTCAAAATTAAAGGCAAACATAACTAAAGCCTCAATCGTAAAAACGATCATAGCTATTTTAAATGTTAGGAATTCGGTTCTCGATTGTTGGTTTTTTACAAAGTCACTATCATTAAATAAGTAGTGAATAGTAATAATAGCAATGAATGAGATAAGGCTGGCATCTAATATTACAGAAAACCAGATGCCTGTATATTTCGTAACAAATGATGCCAATAACATCATAATAGTGGCTTCACTTAACGCCAGTGATATAAAAAGAATAAGTAAGCGTTGTAATGGCATATAAAGTTTCCGAGCCAATTATTATTGAATAACAAAAGCGACTAAATTTAATATGGGGCGGACAGTAGAATTGTTATCGTTAATTTAAAAATACTGCTGTTTGATATTAATATAATAATTAGAAAGTGCGTTTATTGCCATTATGGTTGTGCGTTTATTCTGTAATTTTTGACTAAAGTAGGGTGAATCTTGATCAAAGTGTTCATAACATTTGACCAAGATTCAGTGTGATCAACAATTAACTATGTATATGTTCATCTGTTTTTACGTTCATAAATATCGCGTAGAGTACGGGGATCACAATTAAAGTCAGTAGGGTGGCAAACAGTAACCCAAACACCAGTACCACTGACATCGATTGGAAAAACGCATCAAAATACAGTGGAATAACCCCTAGTACAGTGGTGAGTGTGCCCATCATTACTGGTCTTACCCGACTATTTGCCGAATCGATAATGGCATTATAAGCAGGTTTTCCTTGGCGAATTTCCATATCCATCTGATCCACTAATACAATGGCATTTTTAATCAATAAACCAGAGAGCGACAGTAATCCTAATATACCCATAAACTCTAATGGGATTTGTGTAGTAACCAGCCCAAAAACAACACCAATTAAGGCTAATGGCACCACAAGCCAAATAATAATAGGTTGTTTTAATGCGTTAAATAACACAATAACAATGAGTACCATGGCTAAAAAACCCAGTGGAATAGTTGAGGCCAGCATTTCGTTAGACTCTTTCGATTGACCATATTCGCCATCCCATTCTAGGCGGTAGCCTTGTGGTAGTTCAATGGCGTCTATTTTAGGTTTTACTCTATTAAATAACTCAGAAGCAAGCTCACCTGGCAGTGGATCGGCTTGGGCTTTTATGGTCCATTCACGGTCTTCACGTTTTAATATGCCGTCGCGCCATACGGTTTTAAAGCCATTGGTGACTTGAGCAAGAGGCAGTGTTTCACCGGTGATATTGCTTTGCACTTGAATGTTACCAATGTCGTTTATGTCTACGCGTTCTTTTTGTGGCGCTCTGACGATAATAGGAATGAGCTCTTCGCCTTCACGATACTGCCCAACCACTTGCCCTGAAAAGTTTTGTTGCAGTGCTTCAGCAACAGCTTTGCGCGTTACACCCGCGCGCTGTGCATTAATGGCTGAGTACTGTGGCTCAATAACACTAATGCGTTGTCGCCAGGTGTCTTTAATTGATAACGCACCGCCATCATCAATTAATATGGCTTTTGCTTTTGCTGCCAGCTCTCTTAATACACTCGGATCGGGGCCTTTAAATGTGGCTTCTATTTTAGAGCCACCACCTGGGCCCATTACAAAGCGCCATACTTTGCCTTGCGCATCCACAAAGTTATTATCGATGTAGTTTTGTACCCTAGGTAAGAGTTGATCTAGTTTTTTATAGTCATCGACTTTAGCTAAAATTTGCCCGTAAGAACTGTTGGGTGATTCGCTGCCATAAATAAGCATGTAACGTAATCCGCCACCGCCAATAAGAGTTTGTATGCCTTCAACGCCGTTTTGTTGTTTTACAAACGCTTCAAGTTTGAGCATGTCTTTTTTGGTTTTTTCAATATCGGTGCCTTGTGGTAACCAAAAATCAACCACCATTTGCGGCGTGGTGGAAGCTGGGAAAAACCCTGATTTTACAAATTGAAAACCCCACATAGACACACTAAACATGGCAACCACAACAGTAACCGTTAACCAGCGATGATGAAGTGCCGACACCACAACCGATTGATACAACGCCATGAGCTTATTAGGTTTTGCTGAACCGGAGGTATCGCCATCTTGTTCTTTAAACAAGCAATAACAAAACAGGGGAGTTAGGGTAATGGCAAATAACCAGCTGTATAACAAAGAGATTAAAATAACCCAAAATAAATGGCCGGTAAATTCAGCTGTATCGCCCGGTGCGAGGCCAATAGGTGCAAAGGCAACAATGCCGACTAATGTACCGCCAAGTAGTGGCCATTTAGTTTGTTTTACAACTTCACTGGCAATGTCTAACTTTTTACGCCCTTGTTGTGTACCTACTAAAATTCCTTCTGTCACCACAATCGCATTATCAACCATCATACCGAGGGCAATAATAAGCGCACCTAAGGAAATACGGTGCATGGGTATACCGCTAAAGTCCATGGTAGCAAGGGTTGCAAAAATAGTTAGCAGTAACACGGCACCAATAATAACCCCAGAGCGTAACCCCATAAATAGCAGTAGCGTGACCATGACAATCACCAGCGCCACTAATACATTAACCACAAAGTTATCGACTGAGTCTTGTACCACTTTTCCTTGGTGGTAAAACTCATGCACGCTGATGCCAAGCGGTCTGAGGTTTTCAGTTTGCTTTACTTTATCATCAACGCGGTCAAACACTTTTACCACATTAGCGCCTAATACACTGGCAACCCCCAGTGATATGGCAGGCTTAGAGTTGTAGCGCACTAACTTGGTTGCTGGGCTTTGAAAACCGCGGTATACATTGGCAATATCTTTTAGGTAAATTGTTTTACCTTTAGCGCTGGCACTTACCAGTAGGTTTTTAATGGTATCAACGGAGTTTAATTCGCCGGTGGGATCAATAAAAATACGTTGATCGCCAATTTGGGTATTACCTGCACTCAATACGGCGTTTTGTTCATCCAAAATACCGTAAATGTTATTGATAGATACACCTAAAGAGGCTAACTCTTCTCGAGCAATTTCTACAAATATCCCCTCTTGTTGTACGCCCGTCATGGCAACTTTCGCTACACCGTCTACTTGTAAAATGTCACTTTGTAGCGTTTTAGCATAGGCATGCAGTTCATCGGGGGAGTAACCTTCGGCAGTAATTAAATAACTTAAGCCATATACATCGCCATAATCATCAAACACTTTGGGGGTCCCTGTACCAGGAGGAAGTGTTGGGCGAGTATCGTTAATTTTGTTTCTGAGTTTAGTCCAAATAACTTGTAGCTCAGATTTGGTTGGCGAAAATTCTGATTTAATTTCTACTTTAATTTCAGATAACCCTGTAGATGAGGTCGACGATATAGTATCGACTTCTTGTAACTCTTGAATGGCACGCTCAAGCGGCTCGGTTACTTCTTTAGCAACCTCAAGCGGGCTCGCGCCTGAATAAGAAACAAATACTTGCGCGGTGCGAATTATAAATTCGGGGTCTTCAAACCGAGCCATGTTTTTGTATGACGAAAAACCAAAGCCAAGCGTTAAAATGATGAGTATAGTGCTAATTAATTTATTATTTATTGTCCACTTTGCTAAATCCATGATTGCGCTCCTATGCTTTAGTCCAAGGACGTACTTTCATACCCTCAGTCACATAGTTTGCACCTGCACCTACAATCACATCACCTGCTTTTAAGCCCTCAGTAATAATCAGTTGTTCGCCAATACCTTGCTCAATAGCAACGAGTGTTTTTGATACTTGCATTGTTTGTTGGTCAACAGTCCATACGAAATGCTGGCCGTTTTCTTCAAAAATAGCAAAGGTAGGGACAGCCAGTCGTGTTGCGTTTGAACTTGTTTGACGTTCTATTTTTAGGCTGGCATTCATGCCAGGTAATATATTAAGGTTATTGGGTACAGCAAACGAAAAGCGTACTTCATAGGTTTGACTGGCTGAGTCGGCTTCTAAATTCGCACGTCTAAATGTGGCAGGGATAGGCGCAGCCGATACATCTTGTAAAATAACAGTCGCTACATTGTTTTGTTTAGAATCTACCGTGGCCACAATAGACGCGGGAATATTTACAACCGCTTCCATTTCACCTTTACCAAATAGGGTAACTACATGTTGCCCAGCACTGATGTTTTCAAGCTGCTTTACCGGAACTTCTGCAACAATGGCATCGTAAGGCGCTATGATTTTACTGTCAGATAATGCCTTTTGCGCTGAGTCATACTGTGATTCGGCCACTTCTTTTTTAGATTTTAGTTGCTCTATATCTCGCTGTGAAATAACACCGTCTTTTGCAAGCTTTAAACCACGTTGATAATCATTGTTGGCCGTTTCAAACTGTATTTTGCTCGACTTAACCTCATTAACAAAGTTTCGTTGCTCTAATGCGGCTATTACGTCTCCTTTTTTTACATTTTGCGCAGCAATTACGTTGAGCTTTTCAAGTTTACCACTGACCTGAAAGGCCAGTTTTGAGCTGTTTATTGTATCTATAGTGGCAGGATAGGTGAGTGTTTTTGATTGAGAGCCATCATCAATGGTTATTAACTTAACAGGGCGTGGCTTGTTTTGCTTTTGAGTGCTGACTTCGCTATCTGAACAACCGGCTAACAACAACAGTAGCGCAATACTAATAAAATTAAATTTAGTAAAACATGGTTTATTGATCATCTTGCTTACCTTAAATAAAAAGTGCGGTGTTAATCGTTGGCATTTTTGTGTGGTTCAAAATTATAAAATGCGTAAATGTGTTTATTTTCGAATTTACCTGTAATGCTGTTTATTAAGCTATAACTACTTACTACTTGAAAAAAGCAGTAGATAACGAGTGAGTAATAAATAATATTTTAATTTCAACAGTTTATTATTGCTGTACGGTTTTGTTTTAATTTGTGTGATTTTGTAGAACGTAATAAATCAGCACCCCAATGCTTGCTTTGTATCAACATTAGTATAATTAACAATCGGCTTTTTTAAAGCGCAGCTCATAAAGATTATATTTTTGGAATTTAAAATACTTAAAGTGCGGTTTTTATTAATTGAATTGAAATATTAATTGCTTGGGGTCGGTCTTGTGAGTGTCGTGTCGGTATAACTAAATAAAAGCTATCCGATCTAAAGTATATCTCAGTAATGGTTAGCCATTAATTTAAAGACGTAATTAAAACTATGAAAAATTCCAAACATAATCATCATGAAAATATTCATACGAGGTCTAATCCTACCATGAGTAAAAAAATCACCTTAATTGCAATAATCACTTTATTTGCACTGACGATTTTATATTTTACCGGCGCTTTTAACAGCGATGCGGTTACTGCGCAGCGTTTTGTTAATTTACAACAAGGTGAGCAAGCCCATGCGGGGTTTCGTCGTGCTCACGCTAAAGGTATTTGTTTAGCAGGGTCGTTTGAGTCTACCGGTGAGCTTGCTAAATATTCGCAAGCCAAGGTATTTGATTTAGGCGCCACTCCTTTTATTGGCCGTTTTTCTATTGCGGGCAATAATCCAACCGCACCTGATTTAAAAGCACCGGTGCGTAGTTTAGCGTTTTCTATAACTACCGATGATAACCAAGAATGGCGCGTAGCAATGAACACGCCTCCAGTTATGGCTGTAGCGACGCCAGATGCGTTCTTTAAACAGTTACAAGCGCTATCCCCTGATCCGGTAACTAAAAAACGCAGTCCTGAAAAAATTAAAGCCTTTTTTGCCGCACACCCTGAAAGTGCCGCATTTAATAACTGGAAAGCAAGTTATAAACCAACTAGCAGTTTTGCCACTGAGCAATACCATAGTATTAATGCCTTTTATTTGGTTGATGAAAATAATGAAAAGCACGCCGTACGTTGGATAGCTAAACCACAATTAAGCGATGAAAACATTCAACCACTTAATAATGATTCAGCCGATGCATTGCAGCTACAACTTAAAGATCAAGTTGCTCAAGCCCCTGTTAAATTCGACATGCTGTTTAGCTTTGCAACCGCTGAAGATGATGAAAACAACCCAACTATTTTATGGCCTCAATCACGTAAAACCATAAATGCCGGTACGTTTGTTATCTCAAGCCTTCAGGCGCAAGAAGGAGGCGTGTGTGCTGATATGAACTTTGATCCCTTGGTACTTCCTACAGGGATAGAGCCAAGCGCCGATCCTATATTACGTGCCCGTGGCGCGGCTTATGCTGAGTCATTTCGTCGTCGTGCTAAAGAAGTACTTTTAAATAATTAATAACAGGAAATATCGAATGAAAACAATTAATAAATACTCAGCGTCGAGTATGCTTATTCACTGGGCGATGGCGTTAATCATACTTTCTATGTTATTTCTTGGTTTGTCGATGGTAGAAAGTTTAGCGGTTTGGCAAATAGAGGCCATTGCGCTGCATAAGTCATTTGGTATTTTAGCGTTGGTGTTAGTTGCTATTAGATTAATCAATAAAGTAGTCACCACCAGTCCTGCATTACCACCGAGTGTGCCTAAGGCTCAAGCATTAGCCGCGCATTTAACCCAAGTGGGTTTATATGCATCTATGATTTTAATGCCGATTTCTGGTTGGTTAATGCAAAGCGCTGATGGCCGTCATGTGAGCTTTTTTGGTTTACTTACTTTGCCTAGCCTAGTAAGTAAAGATATTGAAACGTATGCTTTTTTCCGTGAAGCACATGGTTTAATTGCTTATGCATTTTTATTGTTTATCTTTATGCATGTAAGCGCTGCGCTTTATCATGGTTTAATAAAGCAAGATGGCGTATTAGGCTCTATGTTACCTGGTAAGCATAAATAAACTAATAGTTTTATACAAAAAAGGCACAGATGCGCTCGCACCTGTGCCTTTTTTAGAGCTATATTTTTAGCTTAATTTAAGCGCGTCTTCTACGCTAAAAGCACCATCTAATAAAGACTTGCCTAAAATTACGCCGCCAACACCAAGTTCATTTAGCTTTTTAATATCATCCAACGAACTTACCCCACCCGACGCTTGTACTTTAATATCTGCATTATGATTAATTAAATCTTCATAAAGCGCAAAAGAGGGGCCGGTCATGGTGCCGTCCTTACTGATGTCCGTGCATAAAAAATCAATAATGCCCAGCTCTACATAAAAATCAATAAGTTCAAATAGCCCAAACTCAGATTCATTTAACCAACCATGGGTTGCTGGTGCCCAGCCGGACTCTGTTTTATTAACATCAAGGGCAATCACAAAGTGCTCAGCGCCAAATTGTTCAATCCAAGCTTTAACCTGTTCACGCTTTTCAACTGCCATTGAACCAATAACCACTTGGTTTGCACCGGCTTTTAACCAATCGCTAACATCTTGCTCTGAACGAATACCGCCACCCACTTGGTAGGGCACATCCAGTGCTTTTGTGGCTGCTTGAATATGTTGCCACTGCTTTTTACTTGGATCGCGTGCGCCTTCTAAATCAACTAGGTGCAGTTTACCCGCGCCGCTGTCAGCGTATTCTTTTAGGCGAGCGCCAAGTTCAAAGGGGTAAAACTGTGCGGTATCATATTTACCTTGATACAAACGTACAATTTGATTTTGTAATACGTCTAATGCTGGAATAATCACTGTGTATCTCTTTTATTATTTATTAACAGTCGCTTATAACTGCCAATCTAGAAAGTTTTGTAATAAACGGGTGCCTACTTTAGCACTTCGCTCTGGGTGAAATTGCATACCGGCATAATTATCTTTAGCGACAATGGCTGAAAAAGTTTGCCCGTATTCACTACTGACTAAAGTGGCATCGTTAACGGTGTGCGCAAAGCTGTGCACATAATAAACCTGATCGTCTTTATGCAGCCCTTTAGTTAGTGGGTGTGCTTGTTGGATAGATAAGTTATTCCACCCCATATGCGGTGACGTTAAACTACCTACATCCAGTGCTTTTACTTGGCCTGGTATTTTACCTAAGCATTGCACGTTACCTTCTTCGGTGCTTTCACACAGCAGTTGCATCCCCAAGCAAATTCCCATTAGCGGGCGCTGATATTCGTTAATCGCTTGCTGCCAACCATTATCGACTAGGCGCTTCATAGCCACAGATGCATGGCCAACACCAGGTAAAATAGCGCGCTCATAGCCCGCTAATTGTTCTGGCGAGGTAATAACGGTAGGGGTTTTACCTAAACGCTCAAATGCAAAGCGTACCGAGTTAATATTGGCACAACCGGTATTAATTATCGCTATCATAAACACCCCTTAGAGCTGGCTGTTTGTTGACTTGTATCTTGTGCAATTGCCATACGCAGTGCCCGTGAAAACGCTTTAAATAAGCCCTCTACTTGGTGATGACAGTTACCGTCACTTACCGACAAAATAAGGCTAATTGCAGCGTTATCACTTAAGCTTTTGAAAAAATGCTCTACCATTTGTACGTCTAAATCACCGGCTTTTTCGCGGCTAAAGTTTGCGTTTAACACAAACGAAGCACGTCCAGATAAGTCAATTTGCGCTTCGGCTTTACATTCATCCATAGGCAATGCAAAACCATAACGCGCTATTTGTGATTTTGTGCCCAGCGCTTGTTTAAGAGCAACCCCTAAGGCAATACCAATGTCTTCAACAAGGTGATGCTCGTCTATGTGTAAATCGCCTTTGGCTTTAATGTTTAAGCCAATGTTTGCGTGGGTGCGTATTTGATCCAGCATGTGATCAAAAAAGCCTAGGCCGGTGTCTATGCTACCGTTTTTAGTTTGATCAAGATTAACCGCTACATCAATTTGTGTTTCTTTAGTGTTGCGTGTAACACGGCCTTCACGGTTGGCTGTGGTCAGCTTAGTAACAATAGCAGGCCAGCTACCATCATATAAAATACCTTCACAACATAAGTTTTGCGCAAGGCCAATATCTGTTTGGCGGTCGCCAATTACAAAAGAGCGCGCTAAATCTACGTTGCCAGAGCGCATAAGCTCGGTCAGTAAGCCTGTTTTTGGCTTACGGCAATCGCAGTTTTGTTCATCAAAGTGTGGGCAAATGAGTACATCTTCAAAGTTAATCCCTTGGCTGTTGAGTATGTCCATCATTTTGTCTTGGGCTATGTCAAAATCCGCAGTAGGGAAACTGTCAGTGCCTAAACCATCTTGATTAGATACCATAACTAGGCGATAACCAGCGGCTTGTAGTTGTAATAATGCCGGAATAACACCAGGTAAAAAAGCCAACTTTTCAAGGCTATCTACCTGTTTGTCGGTGATTGGCTCTTCAATAATGGTGCCGTCACGGTCTATAAATAAATAGGGATTACTCATGATACTTCCTGTTGTGATAGGGCTGTTGGGGTGGTTAAACCATCGAGCCAAATTTTTACTTGTTCTAATTCTTGTTCGCTACCAATTGAAATGCGTAGCCAGTCGTCTTCACCGTATAAGGTAAATGCTCGCATGACTAAGCCTTGTTCAAGGGCAACTTTAAAGCTGTTTTTATCGGCCAATTTTAAGGTAACAAAGTTGCCTTCACCAGTGAGAATTTTTAATATAGCAGGGGAGGCGTTTAACCACTCTATTAGCTTTAATTTTAAGCTGTTTAAAATGCTCACCTGGCGACGCATAGAGGTAATGGCATCAGGGGCAATGGCTTGCGCTGCAATACTCGCTACCACGCTCGATACCGGATACGGTGCAATGACTTTACGAATGGGCGCAAGTACACTGGCTTGAGCGAGGGTAAACCCGGTTCGCAGGCCTGCCAACGCAAACGCTTTTGACAGTGTACGTAGCACTACAATATTACTAAACTCGTTTATAAGTTGTGTTGCACTTTGCTCTGGGCAAAACTCAATATAGGCTTCATCAACAATCACCAATGCTTTACCTGCAAGCGCAGTGGCAATGGCTTTTACTTTATCTAGCGGCGTTAAACTACCTGTTGGGTTATTTGGATTACAAATAAACACCAGTTTTGAGCTACCGACCGCAGTGACAATATCATCAACATTGGCTGTTAATAATAACTCTTGAGTAAGCGCGTTAATAGCCACATTGTGCGTATCAGCAGTGACTTTATACATACCGTAGCTAGGCAAAAACAGCGCAATACTATCTTTAGCTGGCTGGCAATACGTGCGTACTAAAAGCTCAATGCCTTCATCTGCACCTCGCGTCATAAGGACATTGTCGCTTTTAAGCTCGGTATAAGCTGCATAGCGATCAATAACCAATTGTGGCTGAGGGTCGGGGTAGCGATTTAAATCTTCAATACTCAGCTCAAGGTTTTTAGCATATGGGCTTTCGTTGGCATTGAGCCACGTTGTGCCTGTTAACTTTTCACTTTTAGCCGAGCTGTAAGCAGCAAGCGCTTTAATATTATCGGGTAATAAGCTGGTTGCTTGGGCGCTCTCATTGCTCATTGTTTATTGCCTCTAAACGAATTGAAACCGCATTAGCGTGGGCATCAAGGCCTTCTGCGTCTGCCAGTGGTAAAATAGCTTTTGAAAGCTCTGTTAAGCCACTTTTGCTAATAGTTTGTACTGTGTATGTGCGGAAAAAATCAAGCAAGTTTAAGCTTGAGTATGTCGCGCTATAACCGTAAGTAGGTAATACGTGGTTAGTACCCGATGCATAATCGCCAGCTGATTCTGGTGTGTAGTCGCCAACAAATACTGAACCTGCATTTTTAACCGCATCAAGGTACGGGGTTGCATCTGCCAGCTGTAAAATTAAGTGCTCTGGCCCATATTGCGCTGATACATCAAATGCTTGCGCTATTGAATCAACTAAAATAAGTGACGAATTAGCCAATGCTTGTTCAGCGGTGTCTTTTCGGCTTAAGTTAGCTAATTGACGAGTAAGCGCGTCTTGCGTTTGTTTAATAATAGTTTCGCTGTTACACAATAAAATAACTTGCGAGTCGGCGCCATGCTCTGCTTGTGAGAGTAAATCGGCCGCGATAAACTCTGGATTTGCTCGTTCATCTGCTATCACTAATACTTCAGATGGACCTGCTGGCATATCAATCGCCATTCCTGGAATTGTTTGTGCAACTAACTGCTTTGCCATAGTCACAAAGCTATTACCTGGGCCAAAAATTTTATTCACTTTAGGTACTGATTCTGTGCCGTAGGCCATTGCAGCAATCGCGCCTGCACCACCGCTTTCAATAATAGTGGTGATACCACATAATTTAGCAGCATATAAAATAGCAGGATTTATTGCTTTATCGCCTTGTACGGGGGTAGTTAGTACCACGGTTTTTGCACCGCTTAACTGCGCCAATACACCTTGCATTATAACTGACGATGGCAATGGCGCACTGCCACCGGGTACATAAATACCGACCGCTTCGATGGCTTGATATTTCAGTTCACATTCAACGCCCGGTTGAGTCGATAACTTAATATCTTTAGGCAGTTGCGCTTGGTGAAAACATTTTACATTTGCATAAGCGGTGTCAATTGCATACTTAAGCTCAGGGCTTAGCATTTTCTCAGCGGCATTAATTTCATCAAGTGGAACACGTAAACGCGGCTCAGCTCGGTTATCAAACTCTTTTGCTAACGCCAGTAATGCAGCATCGCCTTGTGCATTTACTTTTGCCAAAATAGTTTGGCAAATACTTTCTACTTTTTCACTCGCTGATACAGCAGGGCGCATCAGCGCCGCTGCTTGAACCTGTGATGATTCTTCATTCCAACGAAGCATGGCTGTTACTCCATCATTTTTTCAATTGGCATAACTAAAATAGAATTCGCGCCGAGTGCTTTAAGTTGCTCCATGGTTTCCCAAAATAACGTTTCGCTACTTACCATGTGCAATGCTACATATTCGTCAGATCCTGCTAGTGCAAGTAATGTAGGTTGACCAGAACCAGGCAGGATTTCACAAATTTCATCCAGCTTGTCTTTTGGTGCGTGTAGCATGATGTATTTGCTTTCTTTGGCTTGCTTAACACCACGCAAACGCGGCATCAATTTATTGATAAGCGCGAGTTTGTCAGCATCTTGCAATTGAGTGTTTTGAATCAAACAGGCGTTTGACTCTAAAATCGTATCACCCTGCATTAAGCCATTGGCTTCAAGGGTTGCACCTGTTGAGACCAAATCACAAATGGCATCAGCAAGACCAGCACGCGGCGCCACTTCAACAGAGCCTGTGAGCATAACAGTGCTGGCGTTGATGCCTTCACGTTTTAAATATTGGCTTAAAATTTCAGGGTAGGTGGTTGCAATACGTTTGCCTTCAAACCAGCTTTTGTCTTGCTTACCTAGTTCTTGTGGCCATGCAAGTGCAAGACGACAGTAACCAAAATCTAATTTTGATAATTTAGTTACTTCGCTTGGAACGCCTTGGCGCTCTCTTTCTGCTTGTACTTCAACTAAAACGTTTTCGCCAACAATACCTAAGTCACATACACCGTCCATAACTAAACCTGGGATATCGTCATCGCGTACACGTAAAACGTCAATTGGCATGTTGGTTGAGTGTGCTATAAGGCGCTGCTCGCGAAGGTTGAGTTTTACACCCAGTTGCTTAAGCAGATCTTGACAATCTTTAGATAGGCGGCCGCCTTTTTGGATGGCGATACGAAGACGATTACTATTATTCATTACTCATTTTCCTTTAATTTAAAAACTAAAAACCCCGAGGGAAACCTCAGGGCGAAAATGAATCTTGGTATGTTGATTCGCCAGAGGTTTCCTTTTAGGAACAACCTCTCAGCGAAAGACCTGACAGGTTATTCCGATGAATGATGGTGGTGATGTACTGCTGTCAGAGTGTTGCGCATTTTTTATCCTGTTTAGCTATTCGTTATTATGTTAACGCTTAGCTGCTGTTTGTTTAATAAATTTCGCATTTATAAAAACACATAAACCAATAGCATGGCAAGAAAAATTTTCTTAAATTAAAGAATACCTTATAACTGTCGATAATAACTAAAGGTTTGCTTTATTTATCAACAGTTTTATAGTGATTAAATTACATTCAATTCAATGGAGGCACGCATGGATATAATGATCCCTTATTTAGGGCCTATTACGCGTTTAACGCTTGAATCTAAAGGGGCTTTTCATATTGCTGGGGTTCAACAAAGTGCCAGTGCCAAAAAAGTCGAGTTAGAAGAGCGTAAAAAAAGAGAAGTAGAAAAACAACATAAGCTGGCGTTTGACGAAAATAAATCGCGCAATAAAACCGCTGAAGAAGATGACGACAAACCCCATTTAGATACATGGGCTTAGTACAAGTGATTGGCGATACCGTTATTGCCTCAAGTTAAAATCGCCCTCAATAAAAGCAAATTTGTTTAAACATAGCAAATAGTGGTGCATGGCTATGAACTGCGTGTTTTTAAAACTACTCCCTACCCATTTAAAATAGATTACCCCTCTTTTAAAGCTCAACAGGTAAAGTATTTTCCTTTGCAACTACATGCTCATTGAGCAGTCGATTAGTGATTAACAATAAAGCGTGTGATTTTAAAATCTAATGCTTTTTGCTGGCTGTTTTATGTAAATATATGTATACGAAATGTTGTTTCTGCACTTCATTAGTTAAAACAGTAGTTTTTAAATCATTGTAAAATAATAGATTAATTTTCGAGCTAATACTTTAATTGTAAATTAAATGTTTAATTTTCGTTATTTAAGTTTGTGACCTACTCTGATCCCTAATCGGGTACAAGGTGTGCCGATTAATACAAATATATTAAAAACTTAAACTTTAACGGAGCGTAAACGTGAATTTATCTAAAATCACAATAGCAACTTTTGCTGCTTTAACTTTGGTTCAAGCAACAAATGCAGTAGCTGCGAATAAGAAATACCTAAATCAACAACCGACAATTAATAATATGGTGCAATCAAACTCTGCTTCCTTGTTATCAGTAAGTCCAAATCAGTTGATTGGGTTGAGTGTAGGGAACGAATTAGTTGTATTAAAAGAATTTACTAGCAATAACGGAGAAGTAACCCGCCGCTATCAACAAACGTATCAGGGCATTCCTGTCATTGGTGATACGGTCAGCTTAACATTTAATAATGGGATGCTTAAAAAAGCCCATGGTGCAGCTGTTTATAATATTGATGAAGATTTATCTGATGTATCGGCTAAATTGACAAAAAAAGATGCGATTTTAAAAGGGTCTAAAACGGGTATAGCTGCAAAATCAGTAGGCTTAAAAAAACATAATGAGCAATCCAGACTTGCTATCTGGGTTGACGATCAAAATAAGGCGCATTTAGTTTATGAAGTGTCTTATGTTACTTATGGCAAGTCACCATCAAGGCCATACCTGATCATTGATGCTAATACCGGTGAGGTCTTGCTTAGTTACGATAACCTGCAACATGCCAATGCAACAGGTCCTGGCGGTAATCTAAAAACAGGCAAGTATTTATATGGAACTGATTTTGACAGCCTAGATGTTAGCCAATCAGGTAATACTTGTAGCATGAATAACGCAAATGTTCGCACTATTAATTTAAATGGCGGAACAAGTGGCTCTTCTGCGTATTCATTTACATGTCCTGAAAATACATTCAAAGAAATAAACGGTGCTTATTCACCGCTAAACGATGCTCATTTTTTTGGTAACGTTATTTTTAATATGTATAACGATTGGTTAGGGACTGCGCCTTTGAGTTTTCAGTTACAAATGCGGGTTCATTACTCAAGTAACTATGAAAATGCGTTTTGGGATGGCAGCGCAATGACCTTTGGTGATGGGCAAAATACATTCTACCCGTTGGTCAGTTTAGATGTTTCTGCGCATGAAGTCAGCCATGGCTTTACTGAGCAAAATTCAGGCTTGATTTACAATGGTAAACCAGGCGGATTAAACGAAGCATTTTCGGATATGGCTGGTGAAGCCGCTGAATTTTATATGAAAGGTAGCAACGATTGGCTAGTCGGAAAGGATATTTTTAAAGGTAATGGTGCACTGCGTTACATGAATAACCCTACCCAAGATGGCCGCTCCATAGATAACCAAAGTAACTATTATTCAGGTATGGACGTGCATTATAGTTCAGGTGTTTATAACAAGGCATTTTATAATTTAGCAACCACGCCGGGTTGGGATACGCAAAAAGCCTTTATCGTAATGGCACGTGCTAACCAACTATATTGGAGTGCGGGTGTAGGCTGGGATTTAGCCGGTAACGGTGTGATGGATGCTGCGTGTGATTTAAATTATGACCCTAATGATGTAAAAGCCGCTTTGGCTGCGGTAGGTGTTAATTCAAATCTTAGTTCAGGTAGTGATTGTGCTACACCACCACCACCGACTGACGATGAAGTGTTAACCAATGGGGTAACCCGTACGGGTATTAGCGGCGCAGAAAAAGAGCAACTATTCTTTACTTTGGAAGTCCCTGACGGTGCAACAAATCTTCAATTTAATACAATGGGTGGCTCAGGTGATGCAGACCTATATGTTAAATTTGCTAGTAGACCAAGCTTAAATAACTATGATTGCAATAGCACAACATCTACCAGTACAGAAAGCTGCAACATAAGTAATGCACAAGCAGGAACTTACTATGTAATGGTTGAAGCATGGAGTGCGATATCTGGTGTATCGCTAACGGGAAGCTACTCTGATGGGAATGGTGGTGTGACGCCAATTAATAGAACTGAGTCTAATATTAATGTGACTACTAATAACTGGAGCCGCTTTACTCAAGATTTATCAGCAGGGTATAGCACTTTAAATATTAGCATTGCCGGTGGTAATGGTGATGCTGATCTTTATGTAAACTTTGGCTCGCCTTCAAGTACGTCTTCATACTTATGTAGACCCTACAAAAATGGTAATAATGAAGAATGTACATTTGATAACCCACAAGCAGGTACTTGGTACATTGATTTAAGAGGTTACAGCTTAGCAAGCGGCGTAACACTCAACGTAACGGCTAATTAGGCATACATATCAAAAGGGGCTTTGCCCCTTTTTTAATGCTTAAAATAAAAGTGACAAGATAAGGAATATTTATGAACTACTTTAAACAGTTAGCAGTTATTACTACTTTAACCTTAAGTTTTAACTGCTTAGCAAATGAAAATCCAGACAATATTTGGGTCACCATTGACTCAACTGCAGCCCAGCATTATCAACATGAACAAGGTACATTTTTGCAAAAAATGCCATTTTCGCATAGAAAATCAAGTATTTTACCTGACGTTGATTTACTCAGTGTACCGCGTGACGCAGTAAACAATTTAAGTAAGTTTATGCACCAGAACTATAACCGTTGTGGTGGGTTTGTTGCGCATAGTTCGTTCGAAGAAGCGAATGATTACGCAAAACAATTAGCTGTTGTTCAAAATAGCCAAGCTACATCAGCCTTTAATTATTCAATTGATAATGCGCAAACAGTACAAAGTTTAATTAGTGCACAAAGCCCAATTAATTTACAAAGCACTGTAAATTCACTCACCAGTTTTAATAATCGTTATTATACTTCGCAAACCGGCGTTGATGCTTCACAGTGGCTGCAAAGTTATTGGCAACAAATTGCCAGCGTTCGAAGTGATATAACCATTGAGAGTTATCAGCATAGCTGGGCGCAATCATCAGTGATTGTAACCATTGCAGGTGCTGAAAATGCAGATGAAATTGTTATTATTGGGGGGCATTTAGACTCAATTAATCAAGCAAATCCAGCACAAGGGCGCTCTCCTGGCGCGGATGATAATGCATCGGGTATTGCAGTGTTAACGGAAGCGTTAAGAGCAATTGTTGATACAAATTATAAACCGCAAAAAACTATTCAAATAATGGCGTTTGCAGCAGAGGAGGTGGGGTTAAAAGGGTCTAAAGCTATAGCCAGTAGCTATCGTTCGCTGGGTAAGAATGTAGTGGGCATGGTGCAATTTGATATGACTGGTAATAACGGCAGTATCGAAGATATTATTATGATGACGGATTACACCACCAATGCTCAAAACCAGTTTTTAGCCCAGCTGACAGACACCTACTTACCACAAATTAGTTATGGCTTTGATCAATGTGGGTATGGTTGCTCCGATCATGCTTCGTGGTATCAACAAGGGTTTGCGGCCTCTATGCCTTTCGAATCAAAAATGAATGACATTAACCCACTGATACATACACAAAACGACAGTAATTTTGACGCTGATCATGCAATTAAATTTGCTAACTTAGCCGTTAGCTTTGTTGCTGAATTGGCAAAAAATGCCGGTGATGTTACTCCGCCAAATAATAATGAGTTAGTCAATGGTGAACCAATTTCTGGTATCAATGCCACTGCTAAAGAGCAGCTTATCTATACATTGAATGTACCAAAAGGAGCGCAAAACTTAACGTTTGAAACCTCAGGTGATAATGGCGATGCCGATTTATACGTTAAATATAATCAGGCGCCCACGTTAACTGATTACGACTGTAAAAGTACCTCTGCCACAAGTAATGAGCGTTGCGACATTCCAACCAGCAATGAAGGCAATTACTATGTCATGGTTGAGGCATACAGCGCAATTAATAATGTTTCTTTGACAGGCAGTTTTGAGCCAGCAGGCGCTTTAGAGCCCATTAATCGCGTAGAAGATAACATTACCGTAAATACAGGTGATTGGCAGCGTTTTGAACAACGTTTAGCCGCGGGTTATGTCTCCCTGAACGTTGCTATTTCAGGCGGAAGCGGCGATGCTGATTTGTATTTAAATTTCGGTGCGCCATCTTCAAATACACAATTTGTGTGTAGGCCATATAAAAACGGCAACACAGAAAGTTGCACTATTTCTGCACCCCAGGCAGGCGTATGGCACATAGATGTTAAAGGCTATCGTAATGCAAGTGGTATTACGCTAACTATAAATGCACAATAATTAACAGGGGCATAAGCCCCTTTAAAGGCCAAATTCTCACGCTATTTGGCTTGCCCTTCATCAATAGCTTACGTAGAATCCCGCTATTATTTTTTATAAAGTGATTGGTATTATCAAACAGCTGTTTAGTGCAACCGGGCCTTTGGCTTTATCAATAGATGGATACTCACCACGCCAACCTCAAATTGATATGGCCGTGGCTGTTGAGGATGCATTAAAAACAAGCTCCCAGCTTGTTGTTGAGGCCGGTACTGGCACAGGTAAAACCTTTGCTTATTTAGCACCAGCCCTTAAATCTAAAGGCAAAACAATAATTTCAACCGGTTCTAAAGCACTGCAAGAACAGCTGTATCATCGTGATTTACCGGTGTTAGTAAAAGCCTTAGGCGCGGCTAAAAAAACGGCATTGTTAAAAGGGCGTGCCAATTATTTATGCACTTATCGGCTTACCCAACATGTTGCACACGTACCCACAGACGACCCTGATGTAATGCATCAGCTCGCTATGGTTGCTAAATTTGCCAGTGAAACGCATACGGGCGATTTAGCCGACTGTATTGGTATTGAAGAAGATGCCAAAGTGTTGCCGTATGTCAGCTCGACTGCAGATAACTGTTTAGGTAAAGAGTGCCCTGACTTTCAAGAGTGCTACATTCGTAAAGCGCGTTTAAAAGCAGGGGATGCCGACGTTGTCGTAATTAACCATCATCTATTTTTTGCCGATATGGCGGTTAAAGAGTCTGGCTTTGCAGAGCTAATGCCCAACGCAGATGCTTATATTTTTGATGAAGCCCACCAGTTAAGTGAAATTGCCAGCGACTATTTTGGCGAAACCATGAGTACTAAAAAGCTGGTGGATTTAATTAATGATTTACGCGCTATTTACCGCGCTGAAATTCCTGACATGCTGCAATTAGGAAAAAGTTTGAATAAATTGGAAACCAGTGTCGCCGATTTAAGATTGCAGTTTGGTGTGGACGGTAGCCGCGGGGATTGGCGTGAAAAGCTCAGTAATAAGCTTATTTGCTCTGCATTACATCGTGTTATTAGTGATTTAGAATTTGTGTATCAGGTTTTAAAACATTGCTTAGAACGAAGTGATAAAATTGAACACCCATTTGAGCGGGTGCTGGCATTTAAAGGTCAGTTAGAGCGTGTGTTCGACACCGCCCAAACAGGCTTTAGTTATTGGTACGAAACCACGCGTCGCTATTTAACCATAAATATAACGCCACTGAATGTATCGGCTAAATTTGCTTTGATGATGAAAGAGTCTGGTGCAGGGTTTGTGTTTACCTCAGCCACGTTATCGGTCGACAACGAACTCACTCACTTTAATGCCAGCCTTGGGTTAAAACCAAAGCAAAGTATGATGGTAGATAGCCCGTTTGATTATGAAAATCAGGCGCTATTGTGCTTACCGCGCTATTTACCTGAAACCCACGCAGATAATATGCCGCATGCGATTGTAAAGTTAACTCTCGAACTCATAAAATCAGCAAAAGGGCGTTGTTTTGTGCTATTTACTAGTTACCGAATGATGCATTTGGTGGCTGAGGGCTTAACCACACAAATGGACTATCCGGTTTACATGCAAGGGCAAATGTCTAAACGCATTATATTAGAAAAATTTACCCGTCATGGTAATGCCGTGTTGCTCGGTACAGCCTCCTTTTGGGAAGGGGTTGATGTAAGAGGCAGTACTTTAAGCTGTGTTATTATCGACAAACTGCCGTTTGCAGCGCCCGATGATCCGCTTTTGCAGGCTAGAATGCAAGATTGCCAAATGCAAGGAAAAGACCCGTTTGCGCATATTCAGTTACCACAAGCGGTTATTGCCTTAAAGCAGGGCGTAGGTCGCTTAATTCGTGATAACAAAGATAAAGGTGTGTTAGTAATTTGCGATAATCGTTTAGTTACACGCCAATATGGACAAGTATTTTTAAAGAGTTTACCGCCAATGCGCCGTACACGTAGCTTAGAAGATGCAAATACATTTTTAAAACATATTAATTGAGTACAAAAATGATCAAAAGTAACATTCTCGCCCTAGACGCTTCTACAGAGGCTTTATCGCTTGTTTTGCATTATCAGGGTAAAACATTTCATCATTTTGAAGAGTGTCCGCAGCAGCATAGCCAAAAAATTCTGCCACTTATTGATGAGCTGCTTAATAAAGCCAATTGTAAATTAAAAGATTTAGATGTTATTGGCTTTGGCCAAGGTCCAGGCAGCTTTACGGGTGTGCGTATTAGTGTGGCCATAGCACAAGGGCTTGGGTATTCAACGAATTTACCGCTAGTGGGGGTTTCTACCTTAGCGGTTATGGCGCAACAAGCGTTTGAACAATTTGGCGATGAAGTGGTTTATTCAAGCATTGATGCGCGTATGGGGGAAATATACTTTGCTCAATACCAAGTTAATAATAATTTGATGACACTTCAAGGTGAAGAACGTGTTTTTAAGCCTGAACTGCTTGATGCTTCATTGATAGACACAAACAAAACAGCAACCGGCGTGGGGACTGGATTTAAAAGTTATCCCGATGCATTAACTACATTTACAAATGTGAGTGTACACCCTGAAATTACGCTACCCGATGCACAATACATGTTAGCGTTAGTGGATGCACAGTACCTTGCAGGTAATGGCGTAAAAGCCAGTGATGCTCAGCCTAAGTATGTGCGTGACACAGTGACATGGAAAAAATTACCAGGCCGCGAGTAACGCTAAGTTGTATTGTTTGCATATTGAGCTATTTTAAATCATAATTTAAGCATGTTGTTGGTTGGAGAAGCGTAATGTCGCTGCCTATAAGCTCTGGTTTTTTTACTGGTGATATCCCTGCTAAGGTGCGTTCTACTGCTGTTGTTACGGCAAAGCCTGAACGACTATCAGAGCAGCCAATACCACAGAAAACCAATACAGATTATGTTAAGAGCAGTCCTGAAGGGCTTGAACTCGCAAAAGAGTTTGTAAAAGCGAACACCAAAGAGGCCCAATATAGCCAAACTATTTACGATCAACCGAGTGCGCAAGTCAGTAAGGCAATTTCTACTTACACTGAGTTTGCTAATTTAGAGCGAAGAGCTGAAGTTCAAAGCTTAATTGGTGTTGATATATACGCTTAATTATAAAATTAATAGCCAAATAAAAAGCCCGAATAAATTATTCGGGCTTTTTATTTTCATAACAGCGATTACTGTTCTATGTAACTAATCAGTTTTTTAGCTATGTCAGTATTGTTTTGTGAACCAATAAAGTCATCGCTATTTTTACCATAGGCAAATACTTGCACATCAGAAGCGGTATGTCCGCCCGTTGTCCAACCAGTGAAACTTAAATCATTGATAATGCTTTTAACCGCTAAATTAAGGGTTTTTTCACCCATGGCTTTAGCTTGCTTAAGTTTAATTTCGTTTTCAGTTGTAAACTCAATACGGGTATTGGCCTGCCATACCGTTTTAAGGTTATCTGATCCCATTAATAATTTGGTTAATGTACCCGCAGTGGCTTTAACACCTTTGATGATGTCGGTTTCCCATTTGTATTGGCCATGCGCGCCAATGGTTAAACCGCCTGTAGAGTGATCAGCCGTGATCACTAAAATAGTGTCTGGGTTTTTATCTACATAGGCTTTTGCCGTTTCGATTGATTTTGCAAAGTCGTCCATTTCAGCCATTGCGCAAGCAATGTCATTTGCGTGACCACACCAGTCAATTTGGCTGCCTTCAATCATCACAAAAAAGCCTCTATCGTTTTTCCCATCAAGCAAATCAAACGCTTTAGAGGTTAACTGTTTTAATCTCGTAGGGTTTTCATCTAGCGCAAAAGGTAATCCCTTAGGTGCGTATAGACCAATGGCAGGGATTTGTGTGATTTGACCTAAGTTTTTAATATCGTCGCCGTATTGATAACCTGCTTTTTTAAATTCGTCGACTAAGTTTCTGTCATCACGAATAAAATATTGAGTACCACCGCCTAACATTAAATCAACCGGTAATTTACCAGCAATTTTATTGTCAATGTAGTCGTTTGCGATATCATCATAATTTCTTCTTGATTCATTATGTGCGGCAAAGCTTGCAGGTGTTGCATGATTAATTTGTGAGGTAGCCACTAACGCTGTTGTCATTCCTTGCTCTTTTGCAATTTCTAGCATGGTTTTAACCGGTTTTTTGGCCGTATCGACAGCGATTGCGCCATTATAACTTTTATGGCCGCTGCTAAGTGCGGTTGCACCTGCGGCACTGTCTGTTACATAAGTATGGTCATCAGGATAAGTGTGCGCCATGCCTTTCAACATAGTGTCGAAAACGGTTGTTTCTATTTCTTTTGTTTTAGGGTCATCTTTGTAATATCGATAAGCGGTAGTGAAAGCGGGACCCATGCCATCACCAATCATATAAATAACATTTTTAGGCGCTGTTTGAGCGAATGCTCCTGTTGTACATAAAAGCGCTAATAAGCCGAACTGTTTTTTCATTGTGTGTACCCTTTAAGTGTACTTATTTTAATAGCGACTATTATTGTATACCGATAGCAAGATAAATAAATGAATATGTTATGAAATCTCGAAATTTAAGTGTGTGTTCTATTAGTTCAGTTCTATTATTTGTGTATTAACTCTTGTATGTTATGGCCATAACCAAATAAAAAAGTTGAGGTTTGCGTTGCAACCATTTTCGGTAAAAGCTAATGACCTAGATATACACGGTATTAAATTTGGAGACGGTGAAGACGTCGTTATCGCTTTGCATGGCTGGCTAGATAATAGTGCTAGCTTTGTGCCTATGCTGAGTCGAGCTGCAACTTCGCAAACATGGTATTGCATTGATTTTCCAGGGCATGGACTGTCATCTTGGCGAAGCCCTCAGGCACATTACTACTTTATTGATTATGTGGATGATGTGTATGCATTAATCACAGCGCTTAAGTTAAAGAAGGTACACTTAGTTGGTCATTCTATGGGGGCTATGGTTGCAGGACTATTTGCTAGTTGTTTTAGTGAGTATGTAAAATCTGTTTCTTTTATTGAAGGTTTAGGTTGTGTTACTACCGATAGCGATGAAGTGTGTTCTCAGCTAAGAAATGCCATACTAAACCGAGCAAGGCTTAGTACAAAAAAATCACGGGTATACACTTCAAAACAACAAATTTATCAAGCACGTGCAAAAACAACTGATTTAAATAATGAACAAATTGCATTGCTGATGGACAGAAACATAAAACAAATGCACAGTGGTTTTGAGCTAACTTGCGATCCTAAGCTTAAAAATCACTCAGGTTTTCGATTTGATGAAGCGCAATGTATTGGTGCAATAAAAGAATTAATTGCACCATGCCAATTAATATTAGGTGATAAAGGTTATCCATTTGTAAAACAAAATCTAGACAAGTATAGTAAATATTACAATAACTTGAGTGTAATAGATGTGCCTGGTGGGCATCATTGCCATATGCAAAGTAGTGGACTATGTTTTGAACACATTCACGCATTTATGGTGCAAAGTAGTGCATGTTAATTGTATATTACCGATAAATGTGGGATTATCTCTAGATTAGAGTATTTGCTCAATTGTGAAAGTGCCTTACTTAGATTAAGGTTAATAAAAATATAATTATAAACAGGGGCTAAGAGTGGAAAAAATCTGGCTTAAGCGCTACCCAGAAGGTATGCCTGAAACAATCGATCCTGAGCACTACAACTCGTTACTCGAAGTGTTTGAAAAAAGTTTTAATGATTACAAAGATTTACCTGCATTTACTAATATGGGTAAAACATTGTCATATAACGAAATTGACGCGGCAACAAAACGTGTTGCGGCTTATATTCAAAACGATTTAGGATTAAAAAAGGGCGATAAAGTCGCTGTTATGATGCCTAACTTGTTGCAAACCCCAATTGCTATATTAGGTATTTTACGCGCAGGGTGTGTGGTGGTTAACGTTAATCCGCTATATACCGTTCGTGAGCTAGAGCACCAATTAAAAGATTCTGAAACATCAGCAATATTTATTCTTGCTAACTTCGCTGTCACGCTTGAAAAAGCACTGCCTAATACTGACGTTAAACACATTGTGGTTACGCAGGTTGGTGACATGATGGGTGGTCTTAAAAAGCATTTAGTCAATTTTGTTGTTAAGCATTTCAAAAAAATGGTACCAAGCTATACGTTGCCTAACACGATTAACTTTTGTGATTTATTAAAAGCTGATCTGAATGGCTATAAGCGCCCAGAGGTTAACTTAAGCGATTTAGCATTTTTACAATACACCGGTGGTACAACCGGTGTGTCTAAAGGGGCAATGTTGAGCCACGGTAATTTGGTGGGTAACCTTGAGCAAGTATCTGGTTGTTTAGATAACGTGCTTGAGCGTGGTAGAGAAGTGGTTATTACCGCGCTACCGCTCTATCATATATTTGCATTAACAGCGAACTGTTTAGCATTTATGAAATACGGCGGCTTAAACGTTTTAATTACAAATCCACGTGATATGCCTGGATTTGTAAAAGAGCTTAGTCAGCATAAATTTACTGCTATTACAGGGGTGAACACTTTATTTAATGGCTTATTAAATACCCCTGGTTTCTCTGAGCTTGATTTTAGTCACCTTAAAATGTCATTAGGCGGCGGCATGGCAGTACAACGCCCTGTTGCAGAAAAATGGCAAAAGGTCACTAACAGCAAACTAATGGAAGGCTATGGCCTGACAGAATGTTCTCCTTTAGTCACAATTAGCCCGTATGATTTAGAAGCTTATAATGGCTCTATCGGTCTACCTGCGCCAAGTACTGACATTAAATTAATGCTCGATAACGGTGAAGAAGCTGCTAAAGGTGAGCCGGGTGAACTGTGGGTAAAAGGTCCGCAAGTGATGCTTGGTTATTATAATCGCCCTGATGCAACGGCTGAATGTTTAAAAGATGGCTGGTTTGCAACTGGTGATATTGCCACTTACGATGACGAAGGTTTTTTCTACATTGTTGATCGTAAAAAAGACATGATTATTGTTTCAGGCTTTAATGTTTTCCCAAATGAAATAGAAGAAGTGGTTGCCATGCACGAAGGCGTCCTTGAAGTGGCCGCGGTTGGTATCCCTCATGACATTAGTGGTGAACAAGTTAAAGTTTTTGTTGTGAAAAAAGACCCTTCTTTAACTGAAAAAGATATAATAAAACATTGTCGTGATAATTTAACTAATTACAAGGTTCCTAAACTCGTTGAGTTTAAGGATGAGTTACCCAAAACTAACGTGGGTAAAATTCTCAGAAGAGCCTTAAAAGATTAGCAACTATAAAAAAGCCGACATCAGTCGGCTTTTTTATTGTAGGAGACTCAGTGCACTACCAATTGATCCAAACCCAAAATGAGCTTAATACGTTTGTAGAACAAATTAAAAACAAACCCATTCTTGCTATTGATACCGAGTTTATGCGCCGCCGTACTTTGTATCCAGAAGTTGCACTTATTCAAGTTTATGATGGCGAACATTTAGCGCTTATTGACCCGCTTGCCGAGCTTTCCTTGTTCGATTTTTGGCAAATACTTAAAGATCCTAAAGTGCTAAAAGTACTCCATTCACCCTCAGAAGATATTGAAGTTTTTCAAAAGTACGCAGGATTTGTTCCTTATCCTTTATTCGATACCCAGTTTGCACTTCAGCTATTAGGTGAGGGAAACTGTATGGGCTTTGCCTTAATGGTGAAAACATTATTGAATATTGAGATTGATAAAAGCGAATCGCGCACTAATTGGTTACAACGCCCCCTTACCCAAAAGCAACTTGAATACGCTGCTGCTGATACGTATCACCTGCTGCCTTGTTTTGAGTTAATTATAGATAGCATTAAAGCCGCTGATTTATTTGATATTGTGATCAATGAAAGTGAATTAGTTGCCAATAAACGTGCTTTTCAAATTCCGGATGAGCTACTTTACAAAGAAATTAAAAATGCATGGCAACTTAAACCGCATGAACTAGCGGTACTTAAAGAGTTAGCAGTATGGCGTCGAAATAAAGCTATTCGTAAAAATCTAGCGCTTAATTTTGTGCTTAAAGAGCACAATATGACCGAAATTGCCAAACGAGGCCCTTCAAGTTTAAATGCTCTGAGACAAATTCCTGGGGTAGAACCCATTGAAGTGAATCGTTCTGGGGTTGAAATTTTAAAGTGTATTGAGCAGGCCAAAGCCATTCCAGCTGAGCAACACCCGCAAGTATTAAAGCGGTTAATTGATTTTCCTACCTATAAAAAAGTAGCGAAGGAGATCAAACAAAAAATTACTAAAGTTGCTAAAGAGCATAACATTCCAGAAGACGTTATGGCCTCTAAAAAGCAAATAAATCAGCTAATTAGTTGGAACTGGAAGTTAACTGCTCAGCAAAAAGAAAAACACATAAAACCAGATTTACTCAGCTCATGGCGATATGATTTTGTTAAAGATGCGCTAAAAGAGTGGGATAATTAGAGCATTAAATAGCTTGATGTAAAAAATAAAAAAGGCGCTTAGCGCCCTTTTTTATTATTTCTTTTCTTCGTCAGGTAATGTGACATTGAGCTCGAGTACCGCTAAATCGTCTTCATTTTGATCAAACTGAACTTGAACCGCATCGGCGCCTACATTAACGTACTTACGAATGACATCAAGAATATCTTGCTTTAATTGTGGCAAGTAATCTGGTGTTCCACGCTGAGAACGCTCGTGCGCGACAATGATCTGCAATCGCTCTTTTGCTAATGACGCACTGTTTTTCTTTTCTGAGCGGAAGTAGTCAAGTAAAGACACATTAACCTCCAAATATCCGTTTGAATAAACCCTTTTTCTCTACATCTAAAAATCTAAATTCAACCGTTTCGCCTAATAAACGACTGATCGCATCAGCATAAGCTTGACCTGCGTCTGATTCGCTATCAAGAATTACCGGCTGTCCAGAGTTTGATGCACTAAGCACTGCTTGAGATTCAGGAATGACACCTAGTAAGTCGATGGCTAGGATGTCCTGGATATCTTCAACAGATAGCATTTCACCTTTTGATACACGATCTGGATTATAGCGTGTTATTAGCAAATGCTCTTTAATGTTTTCTAATCCTTCTTCGGCACGTTTCGATTTACTATGTAAAATGCCTAGAATACGATCCGAATCTCGTACTGACGAGACTTCAGGGTTGGTTGTAACTATCGCTTCATCAGCGAAGTACATCGCCATCATAGCTCCGGCTTCAATACCTGCAGGAGAATCACAAACAATATAGTCAAAGTCTTCTTTTAACTCGTTCAATACGCGTTCAACACCATCACGGGTGAGTGCGTCTTTATCGCGAGTTTGTGAAGCAGGAAGTAAAAATAACTTTTCTACACGTTTGTCTTTTATGAGTGCTTGATTAAGGTTAGCTTCGCCATTGATCACATTAACAAAGTCATACACTACGCGACGTTCACAACCCATGATGAGGTCTAAATTACGTAAGCCGATATCAAAATCGATGATAACAGTTTTGTAGCCTTTTAATGCTAAGCCTGTACCAATTGCTGCGCTTGATGTTGTTTTACCAACACCCCCTTTACCCGAGGTAACGACAATTATTTTTGCCATGAGATTTATCCTTTAACCAAAGCTGAAATTTCTAAAGATTCATTTTTTTGTTGTATTTGAACTGCGTTACCCCAGTGTTCACCTTGCAGTGAGTCACTGATCCAGTAATTACCATTGATTGAAACGAGTTCTGCTTCTAATTTATTACAAAATATGTATGCGTTTTCTAGCCCTTTTGCGCCGGCAATTGCACGCCCTCGTAGGGTTCCGTAAATATGTACATTGCCATCGGCAATCACTTCTGCGCCATGGCTTACCGCGCCTAACACCACCAAGTCGCGGTCTTTGGCGTAAACTTGTTGGCCTGAGCGCACCGCACCATTAATAATTTGCGCTGGTAAATACACGGTTTTTTCTACAACCGAAGTATTTGGCTCTACTCTTGCGGGTTCACTCTTAACATCTTGTGAATAGTTTAAAACAGATAACCCTGCGGCTTTTGCCTGTTTATGCTGTTCATCCGAACCATTACATACACCTACAGCATTAAAGCTCATGCGTTCAATAAGCGATTTTAAGTGAACAAAGTCGATTGCGCTGTTTTTTACTTCAATTAAATTGACGACAATGGGGGCACCCTCAAAGAACTTTGGGGCTTGGGCAATTTTTACATACAGTTGTTCTGCTAAAAGGTTAATATCAGTACTATAAAGATGTAAAACTGATAACGTAAAAAGGTTGCCTTTTAGCTCAAAAATTTGGTCCGACATAGATGCTCAACTGGATTGTCTAGTTAGCATGTAACTTTATATAAACCTAGGCTGAACAAGGCTTTTATTACAGTTTCCACACTAATTTTTATAACTTATTATTATTGCCATGTTATAGTGTGTAGCACTGTTAAGCAAGATTTTATAGGGCCATAATGCTAACTGCGGTATATAAAAGTAAGAAAAAAGCAGATACTTTCTTATTTATTGAAAAAAGAGACGATTTTAGTAAAGTTCCGGAACCTTTAATGGCCATGTTTGGTCAACCTCAATACGTGATGATCATTAACTTAGCGAAGCGGACTCAATTAGGCGTAGCGGATTTAGACACTTTAAAACAGTCGCTTAGCGACCAAGGCTATTATTTACAAATTCCGCCACCAGAGGAAAACTTGCTAAGTCAATTAAGAAAACAAAATGGAGCAGATAGTGATTAAAAAATTAGCGGTTGTATTGTGTGGTGTGTGTTTAAGCTCATCGGTGATGGCAAAAACACAAGCTGAGTTTCAACAATATCTTACTAATTTAAAGCAAGAGGCAATAGCAAAAGGCTACGATACTCAGTTAATTGAGCAAGCATTTGCCACTGCATCTTATAAAGAAAAAGTCATTTCAGCAGACAAAAACCAGCCAGAAGTAAAAGAAACGCTGGAAACGTATTTACCAAAACGAGTACCGCAATGGAAAATAGATCGTGCGCGTAAATTGTATAAAGAAAACCAAGAAGTCTTAGAAAAAGTAGCAAAAGACTTTGGTGTTCAAGCGCGTTTTATTGTGGCTATTTGGGGTTTAGAAAGTAATTTTGGCGCTATTCAAGGCGGCCACAATGTTATTTCATCCTTAGTAACTTTAGCATTTGATGGACGTCGTGAAGCGTTATACAAACGCCAATTGTGGGCAGCACTGGATATATTAAAGTCGGGACATATCACGCTTGATAAATTTAAAGGCTCGTGGGCGGGTGCAATGGGGCAAACCCAGTTTATGCCAACCTCATTTAATGCTTACGCCGTTGATTACAATAACGATGGCCGCAAAGATATTTGGACAACCAAAGAAGACGCGTTTGCTTCAATTGCAAATTACTTAAAGCAAGAGGGTTGGAATGATAATTTAACCTGGGGTCGCCAGGTACAATTGCCCGCTGATTTTGATAAGCAGTATATATTAAAGCGCGGTACTAAAACCCGAAAGCAATGGCTAGAGTACTGGGATAAATCAGAGCGCTCTTTAGCAGATTGGCAAGCATTAGGTGTTCGTCGTGTTGATGGCAGTGATTTACCTACGGTTGCTGTAGATGCAGCATTAGTCATGCCGGATGATATAAATGGACGCATGTATTTAGCATACGATAACTACAAAGTATTTATGCACTGGAATCGTTCATACTACTTTGCAACCAGCGTAGGTTATTTGTCAGATAGAATTGCTTACCCAAAAATTTAAGCTAAGGCGAATAACTAAAAAGCCGCTCATTGCGGCTTTTTTTAATGGTTTATTGCTCTTTTTTGAATATTTTATCTTTAAGGTCAATGACTTTGCCAATGCCTGAACCTAGCTTCATTAGTTTGTTGAGCTGCTCTGGGGTTAAGCGCTGTAACTCTGACGACCATTTAGTCACCGTTTCAAGTAAGTTATGAATTTCGCCCATTTGTTTTTGTGCATAAATTTCATCGTCGTTACTTGCTTCATCTAATAAGTTATCTCTGAGTAAGCTAAGCGTAGGTTCTACTTCACGCTTTTTACGTTCTTCAAACACGCGATTAGCCATATCCCAAATATCGCCTGCAGGTGCATAGTATTCTTTTCTATCTCCTGGGATATGCATTACCTTGATCAGCTGCCAAGATTGTAATTCTTTAATTCCCATACTTACGTTACCGCGTGAAATACTCAGTGCATCTGCGATTTGGTTTGCCGTCATTGGATCTTTGGTGATAATAAGTAATCCGCACATTTGGCCGATTGTACGATTAAATCCCCAGCGGCTGCCCATCTCGCCACAATGCATTACAAAGGCAAAGTTTTTTTCTGATAATGTCATTGTTACAAGTTTCAAAAATAAATGAAATCTATGCTAGCACGCTGGTTAAGTATGGCAAGCGTTTAGCTTGGATAAAAAACCACGTTTTACGACTAATGATTGATATAGATTAATATTTAAGCATTTATAGTGGGTTATGTTGCGGGTATGCAACATGACATTGTTGTTTAACGCCTTTGTTAAATAGCATAAATTTTTTATAAACGATGGAATGACTATGAAAGCAGCAATAAATACAGAATATAAAGGCAAGTTAGCGATCACCGATTTACCAATCCCAGAGGTAGGTCCTAACGATGTGCTGGTTAAAATAGCCGCTTGTGGTGTATGTCACACCGATTTACATGCGTGTCATGGTGATTGGCCGGTAAAACCAAAAATGCCATTGGTACCAGGTCACGAAGGTGTGGGTGTAATAGAAAAACTAGGCAGTAACATTAAACATTTAGAAGTGGGCGACCGAGTGGGTGTGCCTTGGTTGTATAGCGCCTGTGGCCATTGTGAATTTTGTTTAGATGGACGTGAAACCCTGTGTTTATCGCAACATAATACCGGTTACTCAATTGATGGTGGTTATGCAGAATATTGTTTAGCACATGGTGATTACATCATCAAAATACCGGAAGGATTAGGCTTTGCTGAAGCTGCACCGTTATTCTGTGCCGGCGTAACAACGTATAAAGCATTAAAAGTATCAGATGCAAAACCGGGTCAATGGGTTGCTATTGTTGGTGTGGGCGGTTTAGGTCACTTAGCGGTGCAATATGCAAAAGCAATGGGCTTTAATGTTATTGCTGTAGATACAGGCAAAGAAAAAATGGCCCTAGCTAAAGAGTTAGGCGCTGATATTACGCTTGATTTTAAAGAAGTGGTGCCAAGTGAGGCTATTTTTGAGCAAGTAGGTGGGGCGCACGCTGTTGTTTGTACCGCAGTATCAAAACCTGGGTTTGAACAAGCGTATAAAAGTGTTCGCCGTGGGGGCAAATGCGTATTAGTTGGCTTACCACCAGAAGATATGCCATTGCCAATTTTTGATACTGTGCTAAATGGTGTTTCAGTAGTAGGTTCTATTGTAGGTACACGTAAAGACCTTCAAGAATGCCTTGAATTTGCCGCACAAGGTAAAGTAAAAGCTATCATTGAAGAGAAAAAACTCGAAGATATTAATGAAATTTTCGATGACATGCTCAAAGGCGAAATTAACGGCCGTATAGTTGTTACAATCTAACTATACCAAAATATAGTGCGCACAAACCAAACTGGCTTGTGCGCATTGTATGCTATAGCGTATAACTAAAGCTTAACTTTGCATTTCTTTCCTCACCTGGCATACCGCCTAAAAACATGGCTTTAGAATAGTATTTTTTATTAAACAGGTTTTTAATGTTTAATTGCATTTGCCAGTTGTCTGCTTTATAGCTAACTGCAGCATCATACACGGTATAAGCAGGGACGTAGCCGTTATCAATACCGAACGAGCTTGAGTTAGTACTGCGCTTATCAACAAACGTTAAGCCTGCGCTTAAATCTACTGCGTGAGGTAATTCAAATAACGCAGCAGAGTAAGTTACCCATGAGCTAGCAGTTACATAAGGCACGCCTTTTTGGCGAGTATCAAAGCTTGTGCTGTTTGGGTTAGTTTTATCTCTAGCATCTTGATAAACACCGTTGATGTTAACTTTCCATTGATCGTTCAAATACGCATTTAAGTCAATTTCTACGCCTTTGGTTTGTTCTTCACCATCAAAGAAACTTTCCACTACGTTTGGTGCAGACACGCCTGCTTCATAAAGTGGGTTGGCATATTCTAAATTAGTACGTGCACTTTCAAATACTACAATTGAAGCCAGTAATTGGTCATCAAACGCTTTAAAACGAAATCCTAAATCGTTACTAACAGATTCTGAGTCTTCTCTATCGGCTTCATTACCAGCAACAGAGCCAAGTACACTGTAGGCAGTACGACCTTTTGAGTGATTTAAAAATAAAGCCATGTCAGCGCTTAATTGATAAGTAGCCCCTAAATTGTACGTTAAACCGCTATCTGAGGTGTTTGCCTCTGGCGTTGGGTTTGCGCGGCTTTGACTATAACGTGGGTCAACACCAAAATGCTCGTAACTTTGTTTTATACGATTATGAGCAATCCCAATACGGGTGGTGATTTTATCGTTAATGTAGGCAACATGCTGAAGGCCTAAACCCCATGCCTGTACTTTTTTATTATAATCGCTGGTTTTAAGCGGATCGTAATCATTAAATTCACCCGTAGGCCAATTTGGCTGACGCATATCAAAAATATACGGTAGTGCGCCTTGGTAAATAACTTCACCGGCTTTGTTTTTAATGACTTTATCAGCATCGTAAATAGAATATTGTTTAAAACGAATATCACGATCTTCATAGTTGGCGTTAACCAGTAATTCGTTTTCTATGTTACCGAGCATAAAGTCATAACGTAAATCTAAAAAGTATTGCCATGATTTTTCATCGGCTTCTACTTGGCGGTACTCTTGGCGTCTGGCTGCAAAAGGGTATAACACGTCATCAACAACTAGCGGTGCGCGTGGGTCTTGATTGATCACGCCGTTACGTTTCCAGTAAACGTAGTTGTAAGCACCTGTTTGGCGGGCAAAACTTGAGGTGTAATTACGGTACTGTAGTTGTTGATTAACAAATAAATCATCACTAATGTAATAATTATGGGCTAATTTATAACGCAGCTCTTCACCTTCGTTATCCTTTGCCATCGGTGATATTATGCCATTGGTGCCAAAGTTAAAGGGTGTTAAACCATCATTGCTTGCCAAAGAGTTAGCTAGTTCATTTCGTTGTGCTTCACTCAATTGTAAGCCACTTGCTGTAGGGTCATTAACTAAATCGGCGCCTGATACTTCACCTGCAGTTAAACCGTTGACCGATTCACTGTTAAAAATACGAATAGGGTGGCCGATAGAATCCACAGCAATGGCGTCCTTGATATAGGCTCCCGATAACACAAACGCATGTTGATCATTTAGTACATATTTTAAAGACGAATAAATTTCATCACGTTGTTCTTTTAAATCACGAAAGCCATCGCTAGAGGCGGTTTTTGCCATGACTCGATAAGCTAAGTCGTCTGTTATTGCATTGGTGCTATCGAGTGCCAGTGAATAACTATCCCACTGACCAATATCCATTTCTAAGGTATGTTGTTCGTTAAACTGTGGCTTTTTTTCAATCAGGTTAATCACACCACCAGCACTGCCCATGCCGTATAAACCAGTTGCTGGGCCTTTTAATACTTCAATTGATTCAACATTGGTTAAAGACCGAGTAGGGTTAAAGGTATTGCCTAATCCTGCACCACCGTACATGCCATCATAGGTATAATTAGCACCTAAACCACGAATTACTAAATTATCACCAATGCCATAGTTGTTACCGGCTTGCGTTAAACCACTTACATTACGGATCACATCTTGTAAACTATCAATACCTTGCGATGCAATTAGCGCTTTATCAACAATGACCACGGGTGCAGGGGTTTCCATTAGTGACATATCAGATTTAGTGGCCAAACCTGAGCTCATTACCACTCGGTTTTGTTGCTCGTAAACACTAATACGTTCAATATCGGAATTAACTTGTGACCCGTTTGCCAATGCCAAGTGCGCGTTTAAGCACGCGAGTGTGAGTAGTGAGTAGTGAAACCTTTTCATAGAGTGATAACCATTCTCATTTGTTAATTTGCGTGAATGATAATGGTTATCATTTTAAAATAAAATAAAAAGTTCAAACTTTTTTACTTTAATGGGTGTGTTTGCTTGATAGTTATACAATATGATTTAAAAACAATCACATTTAAAAATATTAACGGGGTATTGCAGTCGCTAGTTGGCTTTACCAAGAGAGAATTTAAATAAAGTATTGATGATTAAGTGGGCAGTTTAGCTACATTAGCTAAAAAATTGTTAAGGTTGAGCTAAGCTCAACCTTATAAAGATGTTTTGGGTTTACTGCTTGTAAACGACACCGGCTTTCATTACAAAAGGAATACGCTCTAGTGTAGAAATATTTTTAAGTGGGTTAGCACTCACCGCTATAATATCAGCAGCAAAACCGGTTTTAATTTGCCCCAGTTGTGAATCTGCCTTTAATAATTTAGCACTATTAATGGTCGCGGCTTGAATAGCTTGTAATTCACTCATACCAAATTCAACCATTCGCGAGAACTGTTTCGCATTATCACCATGCGGATAAATAGCCGCATCTGTACCAAATACCATGTTAACCCCAGCTTTAACGGCGCGTTTAAAGCTGTCTCTTTGCTTTTTAGAAACAAGGCGTTCTTTATTTAGGTTCTCTTCATCTACCCCATTTTGCTCACCAAAGCTCAGTGTATACTCGGTATTATAAATATCCATAGAGAGCCAAGTACCGTGCTTTATAGCAAGCTCAATCGCTTCATCGTCTAAAAAGCTAGCATGCTCTACGCTGTCTACACCCGCTTTAATGGCTGTTTTAATGCCGTTAGTGCCGTGTGCGTGAGCTGCAACAGGTAATTCTCGCATGTGCGCTTCATCCACAATGGCTTTCATTTCTTCAAATGCGTATTGTTGTATGCCCACCTTTGTGCCTTTAGAAAATACCCCACCAGTTGCACATAATTTAATTGCATTAGCGCCATATTTAATATTTTCACGTACTTTAATGCGAACAGCCCATGGGCCATCAGCAACCCCCGAGGCGGTATACTTCATTTCTGGAGGCAAACGATTATTGTCACAGTGTCCGCCAGTAATCCCCAAAGAAGGGCCTGCAGCCCAGATGCGAGGACCAATAATATCACCTGCATTAATGCCGTCGCGAACCGCAATAACACTAAAGCCCTCTGCACCTAGGTTACGCACTGTGGTAAAGCCGGCTTCTAATGTTTTTTTAGCAAAGTAACTGGCTTTAATAGCCATACGCGGTACTGATTGGCCTATACGTTCACTGCGCGAAACGGTTGGATCGCTGGTTAAATGCACATGCATATCCATCAACCCCGGCATTAAGGTGAGTTCAGGTAGGTTAATCAGTTCATCATTACTGGTAAGCGTAGGCTTTTTATTAAATTGAATTTGGCTTATTACACCGTCGTCAATCGCGATTAACGGATTAGCTTTTAGCTCTCCAGTTTTTACATCAAGCAAAGTTTTGGCCGATATATAGGTGGTTGCCAGTGTACTTGCGCTGGTTAAGCTCAGTAATGCGATTGATGTAGTTAGTAAATGTTTTTTTATTTTGATCATTTTTATTATTTAATTATTTAAATTTACCTGAATGTAGCAATCATTAGCTATTGAGTAAATTATTTAGCGACGAATCCCACTCACCGTAATTGCTTTATTTAAGGCATTTAAAACCGCATAATTGGCGGGTAAAAACTAACAAGGATCTTTATGAAAGTTATTAAAATAGCACTGGTTGCCAGTAGCGTTATGTTTGCCTTAAGTGGTTGTATGAGCACCAGCTCACAATTAAACACAAATCAGCCGGTCGCGCCTGTAATAAGCGAGTTATCAGCCGAGCAACAGTTGGATGTGCTCGTTGCACAGTACTACGATGAGTCATTAACCTTTAATCCCTTAAGCGCCACTTATAACGGTCGCCATGAATTCGATGATCAATTCTTGCCGGTGATATCGCAGGCTAATCGTGATAAAAAAACTGCTTTTTATAAAAAATATCAACAACGTTTAACGCTAATCGATGAATCACAATTAACAGGGCAGGCGCTACTTAACTTTGAAGTATTATCGCGAGATTTAGCCCTGAGGCTTGAGGGCATGCAATATAAAGATTATTTGTTACCGATTAACCAAATGTCGGGAGCACATAATACCTTTGCCGGATTTGGTTCAGGGCAAAGTGCACAGCCCTTTAATACTGTTGCCGACTATGAGCAATTTATTAAACGTGCTGATGGTTTTGTGAAATGGTTAGCCAGTGTTGAACAATCAATGGCGCAAGGTGTTAAACAAGGCGTGGTATTGCCTATGCCATTGGCTAAAAAATTATTGCCTCAGTTTAAAGTGCACGTAGTAACTAACGCAGAAGATTCATTATTTTATTCACCAATAAAGGCCATGCCCGACTCATTTTCTAATGCACAAAAACAGCAACTCACTGAGCAGTATAAAACGCTTATTTTAGATAAATTAGTGCCCGCTTATCAGCGTATGAGTGAGTTTTTACTCAACGACTATATTCCTCATGCTCGCGATTCTGTTGGTTATGCTGATTTACCTAATGGTAAAGCGTGGTACGAATATCAAATCAAGAAAAACACCACGTTGAGTTTATCAGCAGATGAAATTCATGACATTGGCTTAAGTGAAGTGTCTCGAATTTTAAGTGAAATGAAAACGGTTAAAAATACCGTGGGATTTAAAGGTGATTTAGCATCGTTTTTTGATCATTTACGTGACTCAGATGAGTTTTATTATAAAACAGCCGATGAGTTAATTGCTGCCTATGAAGATATTAAACTAAAAATAGATGCGCGTTTACCGCGCTTGTTTAATATTGAGCCTAAAGCCCCTTACATTGTTAAAGCAGTAGAAGCGTATCGTGCGCAATCGGCAGCAGGGGCATCTTATGCTGGGCCTGCACCAGATGGTTCTCGTCCGGGTATTTTTTATATTAATGCTTACAACTTAAAAGCGCAGCCTAAGTTTTTACTTGAAACGCTGTCTATTCATGAGGCAGCACCAGGTCATCACTTTCAAATTGCACTGCAACAAGAAGTGGAAAGCCTGCCTGATTTTCGTAAATTTGGCGGCTACACGGTGTTTGCTGAGGGCTGGGCATTATACGCAGAGAGTCTTGGCAAAGAGCTTGGCTTATTTACCGACCCGTATATGTGGTATGGGCGTCTTAACGATGAGCAGCTAAGAGCTATGCGTTTAGTGCTTGATACAGGCTTTCATGCCAAAGGGTGGACACGTCAACAAGGCATTGACTACATGTTAGCAAACTCTTCAATGGCAAAAAGCGATGTTATTGCTGAGGTTGAGCGTTATATTGCATGGCCTGGGCAAGCATTATCGTACAAATTGGGTGAGTTTAAAATTAAAGAGCTCAGAGATTACGCCCACCAGCAGTTAGGTGAGCAATTTGATATTAAAGACTTTCATACGCAAATATTAATAGATGGCGCATTGCCTATGCCTATCTTAGAGCAAAAAATTAAACGTTGGGTTAAATCTCAGCAGTAACATAATCGCGCAAAGTCATTATTTGAACAGGGATTGGCTTTGCGCGTTTTGCTGCAATACGTTAGAATGCGCGCTCTTAAAAGGCGCGAGAACACCATGTTTGATCAACAATTAGCAAAAACCCAATTTTGGCTTAGCAAAAGTCTCAATGAAATGAACCAGCAAGAATGGGAAGCCATTTGTGACGGATGCGGAAAGTGTTGTTTAAACACCTTTATTGACAGCGAAGACGAAGATGACTTTACCGCCACTGATCAGCTAAGAGAAGGTGAGCAACTTATATTTACCAATATTGTTTGCCAATACCTTGATAACGCAACCTGTGGTTGTAGTGAATACGAAAACCGCCAAACCTTAGTGCCTTCTTGCGTTAAGCTTACCAAAGAAAACCTCAAAGACATTTTCTTTATGCCGCAAAGCTGCAGCTATCGCCGACTTCACGAAGGACGTGGATTAGCAACGTGGCATCCGTTACTTAATAACGGCGATAAAACTAAAATGCACGAGCTAAACATTTCTGTTAAAGATAAAACCGTAAAAGACTGTGAGGTAAAGCTAGAAGATTTTGATTTGTATATAGCTGAGTGGCCAACCAAGGATTGCAACTAATGAGTAAATTACAAGCAAGTATTGGTTTAATTAATCCTAAAAGCCCGACCAACGTGGGGGGCGTATTACGCGCCGCAGGCTGTTATGACGCACAGCAGGTTTTTTTTACTGGCAACCGTTATTTAAACGCACAGAAATTTCATACCGATACTAAAAATGTAGTGCAACGTATTCCATTAACCGCAACCGACGATTTAGCATCAAGTAAACCTGAAGGTGCTAAAGTGGTGGTGATAGAGCTAATAGAAGGGGCGACTCCCTTGCCTGAGTTTACCCACCCTGAGAACGCATTTTATGTTTTCGGCCCAGAGGATGGTTCAGTGCCAAAAGACGTTTTAAAGTGGTGTGATGAAGTTGTTTATATTCCAACCATAGGCTGTATGAATTTAGCAGCAACCTGTAATGTTGTTCTTTATGACCGGCTCGCCAAGCTTGGCGGTATTCAAAGTAGTGATGAAACCATTATCACTTCACGCGATACCAATAATAAAATGAAATGGCAAAAACAACCTTAAACATATTTGCTGTTTAAGGTTTATCCCTTGCTAAATGTAAAATAAAGTAACTAGTTAACTTAAAAAATAAGCAATTCGTCTTTTTTAAACACGATAAATGTAAAACTATGTAATTATATTAAAAAATTATAATTATAAGAGCTTATTATTTATGTTGTTCTTGCACCATGTTATTAGGTGTTACTTGGTTGTTACATTGATATATATACTCAGTGCCTGCACCAGCAAACCTGCAAAATTAGATCCCCTCGTTGCTAATACTGGTCAACCATTATCTAGCGTGGCTCAATCAACCGATGTTATTTTCTATGATCTTAAGTTAGCCGTTTTTCCAGAAGAAAAGCAGATAGCCGGCACAGGGAAAACAGTATTTCGGGTCGTTAAAGAAACTCAGCAAATTGAACTAAAACTCGATAGTCGCTTTAGTATAAACACAGTAACAGTGGCTGACAAGAAAGCCGACTTTATCCATTCTCGTGGTGTGATCACGATTAACTTATATGAAAAAAAATACCCGGGAGAAGTGGTTGAAGTTGCCATTAACTATTCAGGCAAGCCACATATTGCGCTTAACCCTCCATGGAGTGGTGGTTTTGTATTTAGTGAAACAAACGATGGTAAACCTTGGATAGCAACAGCGGTGCAAGGTGAGGGCTGTGATTTATTTTGGCCTTGTAAAGATCACTTTAGTGACAAAGCCGATAGTATGCGTATACGGGTAACGGTACCCACTGGATTGTATGTTGCCAGTAACGGGGTACTAAAAAATGTAACTGTATTACAAAACAAGACTACCGAGTTTGATTGGTTTTTATCTGAGCCTGCGAGTGATTACAACATTGCGCTGAATATTGGCCCATTTGAGCGCATTCAACAGCAATATACCAGTATAAATGGTACTGACATTCCTGTGGAATTTTGGGTGTTACCTGAAAATAGGCAAAAAGCCAGTAATTTGCTCACCAACGATGTTTATCAACAAATGGCATTTTTTGAATCTGTGTTAGGTCCATATCCATGGGGGCAACAAAAACTTGGCTTTGTAGAAACGCCTCATTTAGGCATGGAACATCAAACGATAAATGCTTATGGCAAAGGGTACACTCGCGACCCTAGTGGTTATGATTGGCTTATTCAGCATGAATTAGCGCATGAGTGGTTTGGTAATTTAATGACGCATGAGCAATTGAATGATGCGTGGTTACATGAAGGTTTTGGCTTTTACATGCAACCGACTTACAGTTTATATACCTTTGGTGAGGCCGCTTATAACCACGCAATGTATAAAGCCTATTTAGGGATAAAAAACTGCCAACCTATTGTTAAAGAAGGGGAGTTAAGCTCAAAAGAAGCTTTTAACTCAGATATTTATGGTAAAGGAGGCTGGACATTACACACTTTGCGTTGGTTAATTGGTGATGAGTTATTTTGGCAAGCAACACGCGAGTTAATCTACGGGAGTAGCGACACGCAAAGTCTCAGTTACCCAATTCAATCGCGATATCGCAACACACAGCAGTTCATTGATATTGTTAATCGCATTACAAAAAAAGACTATAACTGGCTATTTGATGTGTATTTAAAACAAGCTGCATTGCCAACACTAACCATGGAACGTCAAAATAATGTGGCCAATTTATATTGGAGCAAAAGTGAAAAAGATGCGACACCTTTTAAAATGCCAGTACCCATTTCAATCAATGGCCAGCTTCAAGTTTACACACCGATTGAAGGAGTCATTACTATCAAAGCTAAACCTGTTGATCATATTATTGTAGATCCACAGATGAAAGTGCTTCGGCAATTACCGATCACAAGCCAGTGCCAACAAGATGAATAATTTAGATAAAGCGTTACTATGGTGATAAAATTTATCCCCATAGTGCTTTTAAACACTTATTTATCTAGGCTCTGGCTAGTCTAAAAATTAAATGCGCTGTGGCAAAGTCATCCTTGAAAGAACTAGTTATTTATTATTATTTTTGTTCTTTAATTTCATTGAAGTCATATTTGCTAAGACATTCAGTTAAAAATTTGTTAAAAAGACACTGATAATAATGATTAATACTTAAGGTACTTATGTTTAGCTCGCTTAAATTCACCTCCAAAATCACCATTGCTGCATCATTAGTGTTAGTTTTAGTGTTAGGTGTTTTCACCATAAATAATTATTTTTCAATGCGGCATCAAACTCAAGAGCAGTTATCGCTGGTACTAGAGCAAAACTCTGAGTCTGTCTCTAAAAATATTGCAAGCTGGCTAAATAATAAATTAGCGATTGTGATCTCTATCGCAAAAACATACCAAGATGACGATGCCAAGTCTTTAACGCTTTCGCAATTAAATACCGCTGAGCTTGCGGGGGATTTTAAAAATACCTACATAGGTAAATCATCGGGTACATTTATTTTAAATGATCAAAGTGTTGTACTCCCCAGCGATTTTGATGCGACAAGTCGCCCTTGGTATAAATTAGTAGAAAATAAAACAACAACGGCTTTTACAACGCCTTATATCGATGTAACGACCAACGAACTGACAATTTCTGCGGTTGCCCCTATTAATAGTAATGGTCAATTTAAAGGGGTAGCGGGGGCAGATATTGATATGCAAACCATCGCTGAAATTATTGGAGATATTGATTTTTTAGGACTCGGTTATGGTTTTTTGCTTGATAATAAAGGGCAAATATTAAGTCACCCTGATAGTAAATTAAATTCAAAAACAGTCGCTGACTTAATTGGTAAAAATGCACCGTTAGCAAGAGAATTCACCGAGTATCAAGTAGCAGGTGAAACCTCGCTGGTATCCTTTACTAAAATTCGTGGTATTGAAAACGTTGATTGGTATTTAGGTGTAGTAGTCAATAAAGATAAAGCGTATTCAAGTGTTTCTTCGTTTGGGCAAAAGGCAATTGTATTTTTAATTATTGGTATTTTAGTGATTGTTGCGTCACTGGAATTTTTACTGCGTTATTTGATGCGCCCTATGTATCGTCTCAATGATGCCATTAGAGATATAGCGCAGGGTGAGGGCGATTTAACCTGTCGGTTAAGCGTAGAAAACGATGACGAATTTGGTCAATTGAGCAATTCGTTTAATATTTTTATAGAAAAAATCCAAAATTCAATAATTCAGGTTAAATCTTCAACGCAGTTACTGGAAACGGCAGTTGCTAAATTGGTTACGCAGACAGACTCAACATTAACTATGTATGATGACCAAAGTGAGCGCACCAACAGTGTGGCGTCGGCAATTAATCAGTTTTCAGCTACCTCAACAGAAATTTCAACCAGCGCCAGTAATGCCTCGACGCTTGCCAAAGATGCAGATCAATACTGTGCTAAAAATCAACAGACCCTCACAAACAACGTTTCAAGTATTCATCAACTGTCACAAAATATAGAGCAAGCGCAAGAAACCATAAATAGTTTAGACTCGCATACCGCTAATATAGGAAATGTATTAGCAGTAATAAAAGGGGTGAGTGAGCAAACCAATTTGCTGGCTTTAAATGCGGCGATAGAAGCGGCTCGTGCTGGCGAAGCAGGAAGAGGATTTGCGGTTGTTGCCGATGAAGTAAGGCAACTAGCACAGCGTACTCAGCAATCAACCCAAGAAATAGAAAACACCGTCATTGAATTACAAAAAGGTTCAAGATCTGCCGTTGAACTTATGAAAACCAGTTTAGAAGAAAGTGAAAAAAGTGTTCAGCAAGCGGATGCGGTTGGCGATGTAATGAAACAAATAATCAGCGCGATAAAGCAAATAACCGACGCCAATCATAGTGTCGCTAATGCTACGGATGAGCAAAACCAAGTGGTTAAGTCATTACATAGTGATATTCACGTTATCAGCGACTTATCGATTCAAGGCCAATTAAACCTAAATCTTACTTTGGAAGAGTGTACCAAACTTAAGCATCAATTTAGTGACTTAGAGCGCATGGTTAAAAAATTCAAAGTATGATCAGTAAAACAAAAATAAATAAGCCAAGCTGGCTCAATTTAATCAATATTGATAGCGTTTATAGCTTTGATAAACAACGCCAAGTATTTTCGTTATTTACCATGATAGCGATTGCCTTGGTGTTAATTACCTATTTAGTAATTGCCAATCATCACGTGTATGCACCAATCCTTACTATTGCGTTAATTGTGGTTAACGTAACGATTGTAGGGTGTATTATTTATTTTATGAAAACAAAGCAGATTGATGCAATCGCCCTCATCACTTTAGTGATTGTATTTGTGATGTGCTTAGCTTTGGTATACACCGGCGGTAAAGAAAACACTGCTTTATATTGGCTAATGTTTTATCCCGTTGCTGTATTTGCCATACTGGGTGTGAAGTTTGGCGCCTGGTTAAGCAGTGCCATGTTATTGAGCTGTATTGTTATGTTGTATGGCCCTGATATGGGGCAAGTTATTTATGGCGCGGTAGAAAAGACCCGTTTTGTTGCTGCATTTTCGCTGGTGTTGGTCTTTTCTTTTATCGGTGAGTATTTTCGTCACCGAAGCCACCTTGCCATTGCTGATATCACCTTAGAGCAAAAACAGCATGCTCATACCGATCAGCTTACCGGAGCGCCTAATCGTCGCTTTATTACCTCACATTTTTTAAAGCTCGCTGCTTCAAGGCCAGAACATTATTTGCCGCTGTCTATTTTACTCATTGATTTAGATAAGTTTAAACAATTAAACGACAGCTACGGACATGATTTTGGTGATACGGTTTTAATTGAATTTACTAAGTTATTAGAGTCTCAGTTTCCTGCAACAGCGCTTAAAGCACGTTATGGCGGCGAAGAGTTTGTGGTTATTTTACCGCAACAAACAACCCTTGAGGCCAGCATTTTGGCCAACCGTTTTAGAGAATGTGTGCAAAACCATGTGATGCTAACCGACAAACATCAGCGAGTATCATTAACGTGTAGTATGGGTATTGCTCAGGCTAACAGTGTAGATGATTATAATAATGCGTTAAAGCAAGCGGATCAGTATTTATACAGCGCTAAGGCGCAAGGTAGAAATAAGGTGGTATCTGTACATGATCAACACGCCTCAGAGTAAATTAATATATGTACACGACCCTATGTGTAGCTGGTGCTGGGGTTATAAACCTACATGGCAAAAGCTTGAGGCTGCCTTGGTAAACAAACTTCCCATTGAATACAGAGTGGGTGGCTTAGCTGTAGATACTGACTTGCCAATGAGTCAGGATATGCAGTTGCAACTACAAGCCATATGGCAAAAAATTAGCAGCCAGTTAGGCACAGAGTTTAATTTTGATTTTTGGCGAGACTGCCAACCTCGCCGTTCTACCTATCCCTCTTGCAGGGCCGCTTTAATTGCTCGCAGCTTCAACAAAGAACCACAGATGATAGCGGCAATACAGCAGGCATATTATTTACAGGCACAAAACCCATCGGATGAAGCGGTTTTAATTAAACTGAGCGAAATAATTGGTTTAGACGCCCGTTTATTTGCACAGTTACTTCACTCTAATGAGCTTAAGCGTCGCTTTGATGATGAGCTTAATTATGTTCGCAGTTTACCTATTCAAGGTTTTCCGTCGTTAGTATTAATACATAACAATCGCGCTTACCCTATTGCTATTAACTACACAGATTGGCGACAAACCCTGATTGAAATACAATCCTACCTGTAAACTTAATCCCACTATTTTCATCCCTGAATTGTAAAATAGGCCAATAAGGCTAATTTATTACCGTTGTCATAAAAGCGACTTTTTTACGCAACACGCTTGTCATTTTTAATCTATACACTTTCGCTCATTGAAACTATCTCGCTTTAAATTGTTTTTTATAAACGAGCTAAAGCGATTAATAAACACTAGCAAATCCGCTAATTAACGAGCAAAGGTGTATACGATGAAAGGCGTTAAACCATTAATTTTAGCTGGTATTGTAGCCGCAAGTGCAGCAGTCCACGCCAATGATTTAAACACGGTAATTGATAAAAGCAGCGAAATTAATAATTTAGCTGCGCAATCACAAACAAAAATAGACAAGATTGCAGATTCAATGCAAGGGCGTTTACAGCAATTTAAAACCCTAAATAAAGAAATAGATGGCCTAGCCGTTTATAACGCACAGCTTACCAAACAGTTAAATAATCAAATAGAAGAGATGGAGTCGATTAATTTATCGATGGATCAAGTATCGATAATTGAACGCCAAATAACCCCTTTAATGCTTCGTATGATCACCGGACTTGAACAGTTTGTTGCCTTAGATGTGCCGTTTTTAAAGCAAGAGCGTAAGCAGCGCCTTGAATCATTAAATGCAATGATGGCGCGTGCTGATATTTCATCAAGTGAAAAATTTCGTCGTGTTTTAGAAGCTTACCAAGTTGAGGTTGACTACGGACGCACTATTGAGGCGTATACCGCATTGCTTGATGTGGATAATAAAGAACGCGAAGTCGACTTTCTACGCATTGGTCGTTTAGAGCTTATTTACCTCACCCGCGATGGTAAACAAGCAGGTAGTTGGGATCAGCAGTCACAGTCGTTTGTTGCGCTACCAGATTCAACCATAAGCCAAATTAATAAAGGGCTTCGCATTGCTCGCAAACAACTTGCCCCCGATATGTTAACACTGCCAATTCACGCTGCAGAATAAGAGGTTTACCATGAAATTATTAACGAAAATGACAAAAATGGCCGTGTTTGCAGCCAGCTTAAGCTTTGTGGGCACCAGCATTGCTGCTGAGCCGATGAATTTAGATGCCTTATTAAAAACCTTAGAGCAGGGTAAATCAGCGCAATCAGAGCAAAATAAACAACGTGAACAAGAATTTGCAGCACGCCAAAATGAACAAGTGCAAATGCTTAAAAACACCCAAGCTAAACGTAACCAAATGCTTAGCGAGTCAGAGCGTTTAGAGACGCAATTTGAAGAAAACGAAATTAAATTGGCTAATCTAACTGATACCTTATCAAAGCGTATGGGTTCATTAAAAGAGCTATTTGGTGTGCTACAACAAGTCGCTGGCGATTCAAGTAACAAGTTTGCTACCTCTGTGGTATCGGCACAGTTACCTGGGCGTAGTACTTTTATGGACGAATTGGCGCAAAAAATGGGTTCAACTTCAAAGCTTGCGTCTATTGAAGATATAGAAAAGGTTTGGTTTGAGCTACAACGCGAAATGACCGAACAAGGAAAAGTAAGCCGCTTCATTACTGATGTAATTGTTGACGGTGGCAATAAAGTACAAAAAGAAGTGGTACGTGTGGGTGCATTTAACCTTATTAGTGACGGTCAGTACTTAGAGTATACACCGGCCACCAATACCATTAGCCAGCTTACTCGCCAACCAAGTAGCCGCTTTACTGCGACTGCGGCTAATTTGCAGCAAGCAAACACGGGTGTTGTACCGTTTGCGCTTGACCCAACAGGCGGCTCAATTTTAGGTTTGTTAGTACAAGCCCCTGATACCAGCGAGCAAGTTCATCAAGGTGGTGCGGTCGGTTACGTTATTTTAGGCGTTGGTTTATTAGCGTTATTAATTGCGCTAGAGCGTTTTGTATCGCTCATGCTGATGGGTGGAAAAATCCGTCGTCAATTAAAAGACGATACAGCCCGTGATGACAACCCGTTAGGGCGCGTCATGAAAGTGAAAGACCAATACCCAAATGTGGCGTACGACACGCTTGAACTTAAGTTAAGCGAAGCCATTTTACGCGAAATGCCAAAAATCACCCGTAATTTAACGCTTATTAAAATTATCTCTGTGGTAGCGCCATTGCTGGGCTTACTCGGTACGGTAACTGGGATGATTAATACCTTCCAAGCAATTACTTTATTTGGTACTGGCGACCCTAAACTAATGGCGGGCGGTATTTCGCAAGCCCTAGTTACTACGGTATTAGGTCTTGTTGTTGCCATTCCAACGGTGTTTTTATACACCTTATTGAATACTCGCTCAAAAGGTTTACTGCTTATTTTACAAGAACAAAGTGCAGGTATTATTGCCGAGCGAAGCGAGAAAGGAGCCTAAACCATGGTGCTATTGATTGATTCAATCAATGCTATCCGTGATTTTCTCGACACGGGTGGCCAAGTGCTCTTGGTCATTGCCGTGTTAATTTTCGCGATGTGGTTATTGATACTCGAGCGATTTATGTACTTTTTTAATGGCTATCGGCACTACAAAAAAGACGTTAAAAATACGTGGAAAACGCGCAGTGAACGCAACAGCTGGAACGCAGAGCAAATACGTCAAGCCATGGTGTCACGCGCTAGTATGCGATTAAACGCAAATTTACCGCTGATTAATGTAATGGTGGCGCTGTGTCCACTATTAGGATTGCTTGGCACAGTTACAGGGATGATAGAAGTCTTTGATGTAATGGCCATTACAGGTACAGGCAGCGCACGCTCTATGGCATCAGGTGTGTCAAAAGCAACCATACCGACAATGGCAGGAATGGTCGGTGCGTTATCTGGGGTGTTTGCCTCAACCTATTTACAACGAAAAGCAAAGCGTGAAGTTGAATTGTTGCAAGACACTATGGTGTTAGACCACTAAATAATTATTGAAAAGCGGTGAACATAATCACTGCTTATTCTAGGAGAAATAACATGAGAGCCCCATTAGGTAATTTATTCCAAGAAGACGAAGCAGAAGAAATAAACATGACCCCTATGCTGGATGTTGTATTTATTATGCTTATTTTCTTTATCGTGACAGCCTCGTTTGTTAAAGAAGCGGGTATTGATGTAAACCGTCCAGAAGCGGCAACCGCAGTTAAAAAAGAGCGGGCTAACATATTAGTGGCCATTTCAGATCAAGGCGAAATTTGGATCAATAAACGTCAAATTGATGTACGCGCTGTACAAGCCAACATTGAGCGCTTAAAAGCTGAAAATCCACAAGGCAGTGTAGTTATTCAGGCCGATAAAAAAGCCACCACAGAAACCTTGATAAAAGTCATGGATGCCTCGCGTGCAGCGGGTGTATTTGATGTTTCAATAGCGGCTCAAGAAGGGTAACGAGTGATGCGTTATGTACTTGCGTTAATTATAGCGGGTGTGGTGACCTTTATGCTGTTTTTAGGTATGCAGGCATTGATCACCGGTGGTAAAGGCGCCATGACGGAGCCTGCCAAAGGGAATGTGTTAGATTTTGTCCGTTTGAAAAAAGAAGAAACGGTACAAAAAAAGGAGCGTAAACCACAAAAGCCACCAACACCTAAAGAGCCACCACCGCCAATGGAATCGCCACAAATGCAAAGTAGCGATAACAACGCAGCCAGCAACAACTTTGATTTTGCTGCCAATGTCGATGCGGATGTAAATCTAGCGGGTGGATTAGCGTTAGAAACCAGTGATGGTGAGTATTTACCCATAGTAAAAGTAGCACCGGTATACCCAAGGCGTGCGTTATCGCGTGGTATTGAAGGGTATGTCATTGTTGAATTTACAGTGACAAAGCAAGGCACGGTTAAAGAGCCGCAAGTTATTAAAGCCGAGCCAGAGTCATTATTTGACAGAGCAGCGATGGATGCGGCCCTTAAATTTAAATATAAACCGCGCGTGGTTAATGGTGAAGCCGTTGAAGTAGCCGGTGTGCAAAATAAAATTTCTTTCCAAATTAATGGTTAATTCTGTTAAGTAAGCAAAGAGTGAACGTGAGGCAATTATGAAATTAAAACTAACAACCAAGCTATTAAAGCTGAGTATGCTGTGCACTGTTGCAATCAGTGCCAGTATTGTTACACCAAGTGCATTGAGTGTATTTCCGGGTGTAAATTTGGCGACAGTACAGGCCGCTGAACAGCAAAAAACAACACGAGTACCCGCACTGCGTGAAAAAGTATACAGCCAATTGGCTCGCGCCCAAAAACTAGCGGATGATGGCGACAGTAAAGCGGGCTTGGCTGCGCTTGACAGCATACAAGCGCGCTCATCAAGTATGAACTCTTATGAAATTGCGATGATGCATAACTTTTATGGGTTTATTTATTACAATGAGAACGACCTTGTAAAAGCGATTGCTTCATTTGAAAAAGTGATTGCCGAAGATGGCATTCCAGAAACACTACGCCTGAGCACAACATTCAGCCTTGCGCAGCTTGCTATGGCTAACAGTGACTATAAAAAGGTGATTGCATTTTTAGACAAATGGGACGCCATAAACACTAAGCCTAAAACCGACGCCTATTATTTATTAAGGGCGCAAACCTACTATCAATTAAAAGACTATGAGCAAGGCCTAAGTTACATTACCCAAGCCATTAACTTAAGTGATAGCGAAGGCAAAGTACCCAAAGAAAACTGGCTGGTACTGCAACGCGCTATGTATTACTCACTTAACCAAACCGATAAAGTAGTGAGCGTACTTGAGCGTATGGTAAAGCTTTACAATAAACCTGAGTATTGGGTCCAATTAGCCGGTATGTATGGTGAAACTGGGCAAGAAAAACAGCAGCTTAGTGTTTTAGAGGCTGCTTACCAGCAAGGATTTTTAACCTCTAAATCTGACCTAAGGCAGCTTGCGCAGGTGTATTTATACAATCAGCTTGCTTATAAAGCAGCCAGTGTAATGAGTAAAGCAATAGAGCAGGGCATTGCTGAACCAACAGCTAAAAATTATGCCTTTGTAGCCGAGGCCATGGTACAAGCTAAAGAAGATGCTAAGTCGATTAGTTACTTTACCAAAGCTGCAGAGCGTTCAGAGCATGGTAAATACGATCAGCGCTTGGCTGAAGTGTATGTAAACACAGAGCAGTATGACGAAGCTGCCGATGCAGCGCGAATGGCACTGGATAAAGGCGGCCTTGATTTTGAATCAAATGCGTTTGTTGCTTTAGGGATGGCGCAATACAATTTACAAAATTTTGATGCGTCTATCCTTGCGTTTGAACAAGCCGAAAAGCACAAAAAGTCGCAACGTTTAGCCCAGCAATGGATCAAATATGTAAAACGAGAAAAAGTGCATGCGCAAACATTAAAAACAGCACTGCTTTAATTTTTATAGTGCGATTATTAGTTCTTAATTGACGCACTAAAAACCATTTCATAATTGCACTACTCAAACCACACTAACATTCGGTTAGTGTGGTTTTTTTGCTTGCATTTTTAAAATAACTAATTGATTTTTAATTAATTAACATTGTCATTTTATGTTTATTAAAGTGTAACTTCATTGTCATATCACTCCCGTATTGTACTTCGTATTCGATAACTCAAGTGACCTTAATGCATGAGTATCGTGCCTTAAAGTGACTTAAGTTATTACTTAATGCGCTAACACAATAATTAAATACTTTTACGGAGTGAACAATGAAATTATCTGGCTTATTCAAAATCAGCTTAGTGGCTACAGCAATGACACTTGCTGGTTGTGGTGGTGATATAGAAATTACACCAACCGTTAATGATAACAGCACCAGTACAGACAACAGTGTTAATAATTCTAATAACAACACCGGTTCAACAACTGATGATGAGGCTGTATGTGCAAGCTATGAATCAGATGCAGGCACTGTAACAGGTGTGGTCAGTGGTATAGATTGCTTATACAACGATTCATTTTCAAGTAAAACTATTTCAATTACTAACAACATTACATTTAAAGAGTTACCTGGCGGTGGTGTACATGTATTTGCTGATGCCCTGCAAATTGGTGAAGATGGCAACACAGTTGATGGCTTTTCTATTCCAACTAATGGCCCAACTATGACTGTAGAGCCTGGCGCAACGCTTGCGTTTCAATCAGGTGAAGCGATTTTACGTATTGCACGTGGTGCAAAAATTCAAGCCGTGGGTACAGCAGAAAAGCCAGTAGTATTTACCTCAGCTAATGCCTTTGACCGTTTTGATACAGCTGGTGAAGGTGCACGTTATGCTGACTGGGGTGGCATTATCATTAATGGTCAAGGTATTACTGACCAATGTACAGATGCAGAGCGTGATGGCGGTACATGTAACGTAGCCTCTGAAGGTATAACAAGCTACTTTGGTGGTAACGATAATAGCGATTCAAGCGGTAATATTAAATGGGCTAAAGTATGGTATGCAGGCTCTGGCCCTCGCGTAGGTGGTGAAGGCGATGATTTAAATTCATTAACACTTAATGCTGTTGGTTCAGGCTCTGAGTTTGATTACATTCATATTCACCAAGGCTTTGATGACGGTATTGAAATCTTTGGTGGTGCAACCACGCTTAAGCATATTGCAGTAACAGATACTCAAGATGATTCGTTTGACTTTGATGCCGGTTGGCAAGGTAAGGCGCAGTACTTATTTGTTCAACACGGTACGGTAACGCTTAACGATGGTTCTGTGGTTAATATGGGTAATAATGGTTTTGAGTCTGACGGCGTTAAAGGTTCATCTTCTGCTCAAGTGTCACCTTCAAACCCGATGGTTGCTAATGTGACTGTGATTACTACTGATGGCAATTCAGTTCGTGATGATGACCCTTCACAAGCCTACAAGTTTGATGATCAATTTAATTCAAGCATTTATAACGCGTTAATTGTTAAGAAAAACGCAGTTAATACACAATGTATCGAATTCTCGGGTGATGGTGAAAAGCAAGCCGATAACATTTCTTTTACTAGCTCAGTAATGGCATGTTCAAATAATTTCGCTAATACCGATACCTTTGCTGGTGGCCCGCTTGCAGGACAAACTAAAACAGCATGGTTTGAAAATGGCGGTGCGAGTGAAATTTTAACAGATGATGTCTCTGTACTTGCAGCTAATGGTTTTGCTACTAATACGGCTTCTACAGATGTGAGCGTTACAGCCACTGATTTAAGTACAACAGATTCGTTCTTTGAATCGGTAAATTACATCGGTGCCGTATCGGACCAGGATACAACGTCAAATTGGTATAAATGGGTTGAAGCAGCAGTAGCCGCGGCTAACGCAGACTAATTTAACACTATTTATAAACTTTTGAAGGCGCCTTGGAGCTTGCATAATAAGCGTTTGGCGCCTCTTTTGTATAATCTGATCAGGATGTATCTTATGTCTAAAAAGCATAGACTTAATCAAATTACATGGGCGATTGGTTTAGGGCTGTGTGCCCAATCTGTAAGCCTATTTGCTGCGCAAAATGATGTTGATGTAGCCCAAGAAATAGAAGAAGTAGTGGCAGTAGGTACGCGCTTACAAGGCAGTGCTGCTGCTGTGGTTGAAGAGCGAAAAAATCAAGCCTTTGTAGCCGATATTTTAGGCTCAGAGCAATTAGCACGTACTGGCGATAGTGATGCTGCCTCTGCCCTTAGGCGTGTAACCGGTTTGACCCTCGTTGATGGCAAGTTCATTTATGTGCGTGGTTTAGGTGAACGTTATTCGAGCGCACGTTTAAATGGCGCGTACATACCCAGCCCCGATCTAACTCGCAATGTGATCCCGCTTGATATTTTTCCCGCTAGTATAATTTCAAGCATGGCAGTACAAAAAGCTTACTCACCAAATATGCCCGCCGCGTTTGGTGGCGGTAATATTGACATTAGAACCAAAACTGCACCGAGCGAGTTTACAGCGGGTGTAGAGGTGGGTGTTGGTTATAACACTGCTGCAAGTGACGGCTTTACTTACAACCGTAAAGAAAGCGGACTACCTGATGCGTTATCATCTGCAATAACACAATACCGAGGTGATTTTGGTATTGGCAACATAGTAGAACGCGATGGCTTAGTCGATGGTGACACAACGCGTGCAGAGCAAGCGACTGCGATTAATAACGAATTGCTTAAGTCGTTACCGCGTGGTTATGAGTTAAAAGAAGACTCTCTCGATCCACAATACAATATTAAAGCCCATTACGGTGATAGCTTTAGCGAATCTTACTTTGGCGGCAAGTTAGGCTTTATGCTTTCTGGCGCTTATAAAAATGAGTGGGATTTTGAAGACAGATTTAGCTCAGTGATAAGCCAAGATTTAAAAAATGAAGACGGTAAAATTGACTGTAAGACAGCGCTAAATACTGCAGATGATGTCGCAAATTCATGTTTTAATACTGTAAAAAATTCCCAAGTGACCACAGAAAACGAGCGTTATAATGCGTCATTTAGTTTAGGCTATACCTTAGGTACTCACAGTATATCAGCGCAGCAGCTATACATTATTGATAATGAAGATGAGTCTGAAATTGCTATTTCGCAAAGTCCAGCGGGTAGTTCAACATTTAGTATTGCAGGGGATGGCGTTGCGAATCGTAACCATACTTTTAACTACGAAGAGCGACAACTCAATATTACCCAGTTTATTGGTCAGCACACCTTTTTAGATTACATGGGGATTGGCGCTGATTGGCAGTATACCGAAGCGAAGGCAACAACGGATATTCCGACGAATGCTGATTTTGAATTTCGCGATGAGTACAACACCGACGGGTCGTATGTAGGTTCTCAAATCACGGGTGATGATAATCGTGTGATTATGTCATACACCAACATGGAAGAACGAGTTAAGTCTTACAGTGGTAATTTAAACTTACCGCTTAGCTTTGACAGCATGGATGTTGAATTTAAAGTAGGGTATGACTTTTCAGATAGAGCGCGTATTTTTAATACCTCAAGTTTTGCTATTAATAACAGTGGTGGTGCTGGTATCACTATAAATGATGGCAGTGATAATGCGCTAAATAATAGCGGGTATCTAAGCGATGAATTTATTAATAATAACGCGATACTGGTTGATTTTAACGAACCAACAGCTCCTGATGCGGATGATTACCTAGCAGGACAAAAAGTAGATGCGGGTTATGCCTCGTTTGATATGTTTTATGATCAATGGCTACGCATTAGCGGTGGTGTACGCTATGAACAATTTAAACAAACGTCTATTGGTACATCTAGCCTAATATTTGATCAAGATGACTTAAATACTTTCTACGACCCTGAAAAAATTCAAGCAGGCTCTATTGTTTCCGACGATTGGTACCCTGCGCTTTCTGTCACCTATGTAGGCGCTGATAACTACCAAATACGTGCAGGCTATGGTGAAACGGTAGTTCGTCCGGATTTTCGTGAAGTGGTACCGGTTACTTACTTTGACCCACTTACCGATATTAGAACATTTGGCCGTACAGGGCTTAAAAGTAGCCCAATTAAAAACTATGACCTACGTTATGAATATTACGGTGAAGCCGGTAATTCGTTTAGTGTGGCTGCCTTTTACAAAGATATTACTTCACCCATTGAAACGGTTCTAAATATTGGAGATGAAGACTATTCAGCCTCATTTATCAATGGTGAAACCGCTGAGGTCTACGGTATAGAAGCTGAATGGTTGCAAGATCTTACGTTTTTATCTGAAGGGTTATTTACCAGTGGTAATATAACTTTGAGTGATTCAGAAGCGTCTATCGATCCTGCGCTTGCGGGCACCTTAACTAACCCTAAAAAACGTATGACGGGTCACTCAGAGTACGTAGTTAATTTACAACTTAACTACGATTCACTCGACGGAATGCACAGTAGTTCTTTGGTTTATAACGTATTTGGTGAACGTATTTTAGCAGCAGGTGTTGCGAGTCGAGATGATGCTTATGAGCAGCCATTTCATTCACTTGATTTAGTTTATACCTTTTACCCTGACTTTAACTCTAAGGTGAAGTTTAAAGTTAAAAACCTACTTAATGAAGATCAGGAAGTATCGCAATCAGATATTATTGTTCGCTCTAAAGAAGTCGGTATGAACTTTGATATTAGTTATAGTTACGAGTTTTAAGTAAAAGCCCAAGGATAGGATTTATAACAACGCCTAACTACTCATTAGCCCTGTATTTTATACAGGGCTTTTTTATGTGTATGAAAAATATTTAAGTTACAGTTTATTGACTAGTTTTAGCGTGCTGGTGGTGTTAGCTTAGGACTGTAAAAATTAAATCTCACGCAATGAATTTTTAATTTTTAATGTATAGGCTCCTTTTATGAATCAAACAGTGGAACAAACAATGAAAAAAGTAGGATTAGTCGGATGGCGCGGCATGGTAGGCTCAGTGTTACTAGAGCGAATGGAACAACAACATGATTTTGCACATATCGACACCACCTTTTTCACCACCTCACAAGCAGGTCAGCTTGGCCCTGAGTTAGCGGGTGCAGCTAAACCGCTTTTAGATGCCAGCGATATTTCTGAGCTTGCAAAAATGGACATTATTGTTACCTGTCAGGGTGGCGATTATACCAATGCGGTGTATCCAAAATTACGTGAATCAGGTTGGGATGGCTATTGGATAGATGCAGCCTCTGCACTGCGTATGAGTGACGACAGTATTATCGTACTTGACCCTGTTAACAAAGATGTCATTGAACAAGGGCTAGAGCAAGGCGTTAAAACCTTTGTAGGTGGTAACTGCACGGTTTCACTTATGCTACTAGCGCTGGGTGGTTTATTTGAGCAAGACCTAATCGAATGGGTAAGCCCAATGACCTACCAAGCAGCATCGGGCGCCGGTGCACGCAATATGAAAGAACTCATAGCTCAAATGGGGGCTATTCATGCAAGTGTTGCACAGCAACTAGATAACCCAAGTTCAGCTATTTTAGAAATTGATAAAATAGTCAGCGAAAAAATGGCATCAAGCGATTTGCCACAAGACCAGTTTGGTGTGCCACTGGCGGGTAGCTTAATCCCATGGATTGATGTGCCTATGCCAAGCGGTCAATCAAAAGAAGAGTGGAAAGCGCAAGTAGAAGCCAACAAAATCTTAGGCTCATCTAAACAACCTGTGCCTATTGATGGTTTATGTGTACGCATTGGTGCAATGCGTTGTCATAGCCAAGCGATGACCATTAAATTACGTGAAGACCTTAGCGTAGAAAAAATAGAAGAAATTTTAGCCTCGCACAATGAGTGGGTTAAAGTAATTCCTAATGAGCGTGACATTACCAGTACCGACTTAACCCCAGTTAAAGTAACCGGTACGTTAAGTATACCTGTTGGCCGTATTCGCAAACTCGCCATGGGGCCAAAATATATCAGTGCCTTTACCGTAGGCGATCAGCTTTTATGGGGCGCAGCAGAGCCACTGCGTCGTATGTTACGTATTATTGTTGATAATAAATAATATTTACTTTGAGGGTTAGCATTGGCTAGCCCTTTTTATTTAATAATTAAATCGCTAATATCTTCATAGCCTTTACCAACGTTTATATTATTGCTTCCGGTCATTTTTATTAATTCAAGTGATGAGTTCAGACTTATTGGAGAATATTATGCACAGTAAATTTCATGTTCACGCATTTCTTGATGACGATAGCGAAACCTTTAGTTATGTTGTTTCTGATAGTAATTCTCAGCAAGCAATCTTGATTGATCCCGTTTTAAATTTTGATTATAAATCAGGTCGCAGCTGTGAATCAGGCGCCAAAAAAATCGGCGAGTACCTTCAAAGCCATTCTCTTTCATTAGAGTGGGTTCTCGAAACACATGCTCATGCCGATCATATCTCTGCAGCTCCTTATTTTAAAAAACACTTTGGTGCTAAAATCGCCATAGGTGAACATATCAAAACGGTACAACAAAGCTTTAAGGCGCTATTTAATCTTGAAAAAGAATTTTTACCCAATGGGGCTGATTTTGACCGACTATTAAAAGATGGAGATAGTTTTAATGTTGGCCAGTTATCAATACGAGTAATGCACACACCGGGGCATACACCCGCCGACTTAGTTTACATTATAAATGAAGAGGCCATTTTTGTTGGTGATACGATTTTTATGCCTGACGTAGGCACAGCAAGGTGTGACTTTCCAGGTGGTAGCTCTGAAACATTATACGATTCAATCCAGAAACTACTCTTGATGCCCGATGAGGCAACAATTTATGTATGCCATGATTATCCGACTGAAAAACGAAATCACCGTTTTGCGGTCACAGTAAAAGAACAAAAAGAAACAAATATTCATGTAAAGACTAAAATAAGCAAAGAGCAGTTTGTTGAAATGCGCGATAGCCGTGACGAAGAATTACCTATGCCTCGCTTAATTTTACCTGCTATTCAAATGAATATTAGAGCTGGCAACCCACCTCCCGCTGAAGATAACGGCATAAGCTACCTTAAAATTCCCTTAAACCAATTATAGTTCAATATCATAATGATTATTCGGATAGAGTAATAAGCACAAGTAAATTTATTGTATTTAGATGAGCGCTTAACCATCTCTCATACCTGAATATAGCATGGTTATTTTTATAAAATAGGCGTGATAATTTTACGTTGCAACATCGTATAACTACCTAATAATTATGATAAGTTGCTTAAATCCGTTTTAATGCCTACTATCAATGCTCAACTAAACACTCGTTTGACTCTGTATAATAATTTCATCGCAAAATGCTATTTAAATGTTGCATTTATTCGCCAGTTTTACGCATAAACCTGACTACAGGTTTTTTATGATATTTATATTCTTGGGAAGCATAAATGAATAGCATTGAGCAACTTCAGTCTGAATTAGCTATCGCACATTCTCGAATATCTGAGCTAGAAACAAGCTCAGCCCAAAGCCATATCTTTTTAAATATTTTTAATTCCTCGCCTTTGCCTTTTGCATTAAATGACGTATATGGAAATATTATTAATGTAAACCCCATGTTTACAAGGCTTTATGGTTATAAACTTAGCGATATTCCCACACTAAATGATTGGTGGCCCAAAGCCTACCCAAACCCTAAATACCGTGAATGGGTGATTAGTTCATGGGAAAAAAACACTGAGCGAGCAAAAAAAACAAATACCGACTTTGAACCTATAAAGTTAGATGTACATTGCAAAAATGGTGCACAACGAACCGTGCTTGCCAGCTGTGCGCCCTTAACCGATTTTGAGCAAATGTATTTGGTGATTTTTTACGATATTACTGATTTAACGCAGGCAAATAGTAAAATAAATATATTATCTGACTCATTGACGCAAATGACTCTTTCATTAGAGCAGCAACATAAAGAACTTATTCTCGAAAAAGAAAAAGCGCTAGCCAATGAAGAGCGTTTGAGTTTAGCTATGCAAGGCGCAAATGATGGCTTATGGGATTGGGATATAGCCAACGATAAAATGTATTACTCACCCCGCTGGAAATCAATGTTAGGTTATGCAGAGGACGAGCTGGTTGATCATTTCTCAACCTGGGAAGGCTTATTACACCCTGACGACCTAGAACAAACGCTTGCGCAGATCCAATCTTTTATAGATGCGAAAATAAAAAAATATGAAGTCGAATTTAGAATGCGCCATAAAGACGGCCATTATATCAATATTTTATCTCGTTCTTTCATGGTTGAAAGTGAAGAAGGGGAGATCACCCGTTTAGTCGGTACTCATATTGATATTACAGCACGAAAAAAATCAGAGGAAAAACTCAGTTATCAGTCTACTCATGACTCATTAACGGGGTTGCTAAATCGCAGAGAGTTTAAACGTCGAACAGAGCTACTACTTGCTGTTCCTGCTCATAATAGGCCTGTTCATGCTTTATGTTATATGGATCTCGATCAATTTAAAGTTGTAAACGATACTTGCGGTCACTCAGCGGGTGATGAATTACTTCGCCAACTTAGTTTTATTCTGGAAAAAGCTGTTCGGCAATCAGACATAGTGGCGCGCCTTGGCGGAGATGAATTTGCTATTTTAATGGAGGATTGCTCGTTTAGTGATGCGCACCGCATAACACTCTCTATTCAAAGCGCTATTGAGGACTTTCAATTTATATGGGAAGGGCGAAGTTTTCGTATTGGTGCCAGTATAGGGCTAATGCAAATTACAGAAAAAGCACTCGACTTTATCGAAGTGTTAAAAGTAGCCGATGTTGCCTGCTACATTGCAAAGGATAAAGGGCGAAATCGTATTCACGTACATTATGAAAACGATAAAGAATTGGTACAAAGGCAAAGTGAAATGCTGTGGGTAAACCGTATTCAATACGCGATTGATGAAGACAGCTTTCGCCTGTATGCGCAAGCAATTGAACCGCTGACCAGTGATTCAAATAAACATTACGAACTGTTACTAAGAATGATTGATGAGCATGATAATGTTATATCGCCTGGTGCATTTTTACCCGCAGCCGAGCGTTATCATTTAATTGTAAAAGTGGACAGATGGGTTGTTAAAAACGCCTTTAGTTTAATTGTTAGTAACGCTGCTTTTCTTAAAAATATTAATTTTGTTTCTATTAATCTTTCAGGGCAATCGCTGACTGATGAGAGTTTTCTTGATTTTATTATTGAGCAACTACAAACGCTAGGGGTAAACAGTCATAAAATTTGTTTTGAAATTACAGAGACGGCAGCTATTTCAAATTTAGAGCTTGCAGGAAAGTTTATTAATAAGCTGAAAAAGTTTGGATGTCGTTTCGCACTTGATGATTTTGGTAGTGGGTTATCATCGTTTGGGTACCTTAAAAATCTTAAAGTTGATTACCTAAAAATTGATGGCATTTTCGTTAAAGATATCGCAAGTGACCCAATAGATCATGCTATGGTTAAAGCTATTAATGAAATAGGTCAAATTATGGGGATGAAGACAATTGCTGAATTTGTTGAAACCGAGCAAATTAAGTCTATTTTAAAACAAATGGGAGTCGATTACGTTCAAGGTTATGCTATCCATAAACCACAGTCCTTGAGTGAACTATTTGAAAAGTAACCTCCCATCTTTATTAATTAAATGATATTCATGATTTATGGTGACCATACAAACAGTAAACAGGCGCTTAGCTGACATTGGTTGAAGACTAAATGAGTGATGTTTAAATAATTGCTAATTTCTTGCTCAATACATATTCCAAGGCTATATTTTATCTAGCTTCTTGGGATGTAACTACATGAATATATCAAAAAAATTAAAGCTGTCTTTTGCATCAGCTATCGCACTGCCTTTGTTTGTAATTGCTGCTATTGTTATATCGCAAACGAGGGAGCAAGCACTCGATAATTTTTCTCAATTGAGTGAGCGAGAAGCGCGCCAAGTAGACAACGCTATTACGATGTTTTTTGCCGAAATTGCCAAAAATGTTGATTATTTAGCATCCCACACCACCATTAAAAACGCACGCACCAATGTTAAAACCCATATGGATGCTCCCAACTCAGTGATGCTTAACCATCCTAATCAAAGCCCAATAGAGCAAGCTGCATATAGCTTGTTTGACCATTTTGGCCAAACACACCCAGGACTTGCTTATATTTACATGGGGAACGAACAAGGAGGGTATATTCAATGGCCCATGGGGAAAGTAAATGCCAATTATGATCCGCGCGAGCGCCCCTGGTATATGGCAGCAAAAGCGGCTAATGGTAAAACAACGCGAACTAATGCCTATTATTGGGCCGCTGATGATTTAGTTATTGTATCTACGGTTAAAGCGATTATTGATAACGGGCAATTAATTGGCGCCCAAGGAATGGATGTATCATTAGGCGGGCTTACCGATATTATTGCCGATATTAAATTAGGCGAAACCGGTTATTTAATGTTGATTGAAGATAGTGGCAGTGTGCTGGTGGATGTTAAACACCCAGATTACCGATTTAAAAACTTAGCAGATCTTGAGGGGGGAAAATACGCCGACTTAGCTAAAAATACCCAAGGGCTGTTTGATGTAGAGATAGATGGTAAACAATATATGGCTAATATTCATACCTCTGCTACCTTAGGTTGGAAGTTTATTGGGGTAGTAGAGAAAGCCGAAGTGATGAGCACGGCGAATACCATGGCTTATACCATATTGGTTATTAGTGCGATATTAATTGCCGTATTTGTTGCTATAGCGAGTTATATTTCTAAATTAATATCAGCCCCTATTGTTGAAGTGAGTGATGGCTTAACTGAAATATCGCAAGGTGGCGGTGATTTAACCCAACGCTTAACAATAAAAACCAAAGATGAAACCGCTAAACTGGCTAATAGCTTTAATTTATTTTTAAACTTGATCAGCGAGCTGGTAACTCAAATTAATGAGTGCGCGCAAAATGTAAGTAAAACCTCATCACAAACCTCATCGCAAGCGGCACAATTAACAAGCTCCACCAGCCAACAGCAACAAGCTTTAGAGATGGCAGCTACGGCTATTAATGAAATGGCTGCCACCGCAAACGAAGTGTCTAGCAGTTGTGCAAATGCAGCGGATTTGGCTGTTCAAACACAGCAAGCATCAGACTTGGGGCAATCGGTTATTACACAAACTGTGGAAAGTGTGGTTCAGCTATGTGAGGTAATAAACAATGCCTCAGCAGATATTACTCAGCTAGATACTGAAAGCGAAAACATTATGTCGATACTCAGTGTTATTCGCGGTATTTCAGAACAAACTAACTTATTGGCCTTAAATGCTGCAATAGAAGCTGCACGTGCCGGTGAGCACGGACGCGGCTTTGCTGTGGTGGCCGACGAAGTGCGCGCGTTATCGCAACGAACCGCTGAGTCTACCGAAGAAGTGGCTTCACAGCTTGATAAATTGCGCACTATGTCATCTAAGGTTTCTAAAGATATGCAACGCAGTATAGAAACCACTAATAAAACTGTCGAGCTTGCGCATTCGGCGCAGCAACAATTTAGTGAGATCACGTCATCTATCGTTCATATTAGTGATTTGAATACCCAAATAGCCACCGCTGCTGAAGAGCAACAACATGTAGCTGAAGATATAAACCGCAATGTTACTGAAATTAAAAATGCGGCTGATGAGGTGAGTGATATTGCGGTTAGCACCAGTGAAAACGGCAATGAAATGAATCGCCTTTCGTCAATTTTAACGGGGTTGGTGGGTAAATTTAAAGTGTAAGGGCAAGCAAATGCATGCCCTTTTTATCCCTGCTACTTATTTTTAAGTAGTTCTTTTAATTCTGCTAGTTGTGCTTTTAATTCGTTTACTTGGCCTTGGGTGGCAGGGAGTGAGTCTATATCGGCTTGCTCTTCTCGTGCATTGCGATGCTCTTCACTCATCACTTCTAAAATAGCGCCAACCATCATATTTAAAAACACAAATGCAGTTAAAAAGATAAAGGTTAGGTAAAAAATCCAACTTAATTTGTACACGGCCATGGTTTCGTACATGACGTCAGTCCAATCTTCAAAGGTGGCTATTCTAAACAGGGTTAGCATAGAAATAGACACATCGCCCCAAAGTACCGGATTTATATCAGCAAACAACATACTGCCAGTGGCGGCATAAATATAAAATATAACGAACATGAGTAGCGCAATGTAGCCCATTTGCGGTATTGCTTTAATTAGCGAATTTACTAATAAGCGCAGTTCTGGGATCATTGAGACTAATCGTAACACGCGGAAAATACGCAGCAGTCGAGCAATAAAAATAGTAGAGCCTGCCGCGGGGTATAAACTTCCGATCACGATAATGAAGTCAAAAATGTTCCAACCTTTGGAGAAAAAGTCCTTGATACCTTTGCTGGCAATATAGCGAATAATCAGTTCAATTAAGAAAAACACCGTTATGCCTATATCCATCCAATGTAGAACGAGTTCGGCGGTTGGGTGCAATGAATAGGTATGTGCGCCCACGGTCAATGCAGAAACAACAATAACTGCAATAACAAATGATTGAAATAGTTTACTTTTATCGATACGCTGGAACAGCTCTTGTAACTGCGACAACATCATAACGTGCCCTTAACGGTTATAAATACAAAACCAGTGCAATATACAGCAAAAATAACGAAAATCAGTAGTTTTCCCGTTAAAATAGTAGGAATTTTGAATGTTAAATAATAAGTTAAAATATCTATTTTCGTTATCCGCATTATTGGTGTTAGCGGGATGTAGCAGCGATAGCCGCTACCATGAAATTCAATCAGCGCGGTTGGGTGAATGCAGCTACATGGCAGATAAGGAATACCATGAGTGTGTTAAACAACAGCAAGACAGTTACAAAGAATTTAAAGAACAACAAGCTCGCGAGCAGCAATAAACGATGACCAAAACCCAAAAGCAGCTAGATAAACGTATTCGTCAGCAGTTAACGCTCGCTTGTGAGCAAATAAAAGATACTGTGGAGGACTTTAGCTTTCTTACCCATTCAGCAGACTTAAACAATTTACCTTCTAAGTTTAAAGTAAGTTGTTATTTTATTGATGATATTGCACTAGAGCAGGCTAAACAAAAAAATCAGTTTGATTACATTGAACAGCTTATTTGCAATGCGTTAGCCAGCTTGAACATACATATTAAAGCCAATGCCATTTCATTTTCTAAGCAGCCATAATGTGTACGATGGGTTTTGTTTATTCTTCACATTAGCTTGAATTAGGCATTTATAGGGCCTTTAAAAGCTTTAATATGGAGTGATTTTATTAAGCAGGCTATAATCCCCAAAAATAGCAAAAGAGATTATATATGGCTGTTCCAACACGTTCACAAATAACACCCGGCACTGAGGTTAATATTGTGCTTAAACAAGATCAACGCAGTGGTACTTTAACCAATGGTATTGTGTCGCGTTTATTAACCAAGTCACCTAATCATCCGCACGGTATTAAAGTACAGTTAGAAGATGGTCAAGTAGGTCGGGTAAAAGAGATCATTGCATGAGCGATTTAACCTTAACTGATTTTTGGCGATTGGTAACTGTAAACGACAGAACCGCAGAGCCTGAGTCTGTATGCCAATCCCTTAAGGCTGCATTGAGTGATTTATCCGACGAGCAGCTTATTGAATTTGATAAACAGTTTAGTATTTGTATGCGCCAAAGTTATACTTGGGATTTATTTGGTGCGGCGTTTGTAATGGCTGGTTGTAATGATGAATATGGTTTTTCTGAATTTCGTTGTTGGCTAATTTCTCGGGGTGAAGCGGTATTTAAAGCAGCGTTAGAAAACCCCGATAGCCTTGCACAGTGCACACCACTTTATTTTTTAAACGAGCAACCTTACCCGTATTTAGATGAGTATGACCTAATTGCAGGTTTGTTATATGAAGAACGTAATGACGATGAGTTACCCTTTATCCCCTCAGGGCTTGAACAACCTAAAGGTAAGCGCTTTAAAGACAAACCTAAGTTTTTAAAACAAAATTACCCGCAATTATTTGCAAAATATTGGCAGTAAGACGTTAATATTGCATAATTCTTAACAACTTTTTGAAACATAAAACTGCGTGGATATTTAATTTTTCTATGCAGTTTCTTTGTTCTTTTATCATTTATTTTTTGCATCCTTAAAATTCAAATCACGGTTTCAATTAATTATTTAGTTACCTCTTACATTAGTTAACAATTGTAACTGTTTATTTAGTTTTTTGAATGACTCTCCATTATCAAATATGTTACATTTAAACGTTTTTAAATGAATAAACACTGAATAATTATAATATACGACATAGGAATGTTATGTATAAAACACTTTCATCAGGATTGATAGCATTTTGCTTTTTGAACACGCTAAGTTCCCAAGCTGCTGTTTCACAGCGAATAAACAAATCATCCACCCAAGAAGTTAAGCAACTTTTAAATCAAAACCCTTCTATTGCTAATACATCTTCTGCAAGTTCTTATTTTGTAGAATTAGAGCAACCTCAATTGAGCCTTTCACAACGAGTTAATGCATCTTCTAAAAAGATGCAGCAATACTTTTCTGGGGTTCCAGTGTGGGGTCAGCAAATTAGAGTTCAGTCTAACTCTGAACATATTAGTGGTTTTTTTGCTAAAAACATTAACTTCGCATCTTTGAATAAAACAGCGACCGCTACTTTTGATGAGTTAAAAGCGGTTAAATCGTTGCTGACTAAGTCTAAATTAGATGATTCACTAGAGAGTGAAATAATAAATAATAAGCGCTACATTTATATTCATGATGGAAAAGCGTACTACGTTCGCTTAATTGAACTCAAAGTAACTGAGAATGGCATTGAAAAAATGCCAATAGGTTTAATAAGTGAATCGACTTATCAGATTTTTGAACTGTGGGATAATATTCAAAGTGTTGACGGTAAAGGACCTGGTGGTAATCAAAAGATTGGCCAATATGAATACGGTACAGATAAAGACGCATTTAATGTTACCCAAGTTGGCGATACTTGTTTTTTAGAAAATGACAAAGTAAAAACAGTCACTATGGAATCGGGCTCTGAGCCAAGTGAAGCCTTTTCATTCACATGTAATCGTAATACGCATAAGGAAATAAATGGTGCTTTTTCCCCATTAAATGACGCTCATGCATTTGGAACTGCAGTTTTTGATATGTATCAACAATGGTACAACACTGCACCGCTTACATTTCAATTGTTAATGCGAGTTCACAGTGGTGATAACTGGGAAAATGCCACTTGGAATGGCCAAGCAATGACCTTTGGTGATGGCGCTGATAGGTTTTATCCGCTGGTTTCTCTTGATATTGTATCTCATGAGGTTAGCCATGGCTTTACTAGTCAAAACTCCAATCTTATTTACTCTAATCAATCAGGCGGAATTAACGAGTCTTTCTCTGATATGGCAGGTGAAACTGCAGAGTATTTTTTACGTGGTGAAACCGACTGGTTATCAGGGGCGGATATTTCAAAAGTAGAGCCAGCTCTTCGTTACTTTGAAACGCCTTCATTAGATGGTGTTTCTATTGATAAAGCCAGCGATTTTTATCCGGGCATGGATGTTCACTTTAGTAGTGGTGTTTTTAACCGTGCTTTTTTCCTGCTTTCAAATACTGATGGTTGGGATCCTCAAAAAGCGTTTGAAATAATGCTAAAAGCAAATCAAAACTACTGGGTTAGCTCGAGTGGTTTTATCGATGGTGCATGTGGTGCAATCAACTCTGCAATTGACCTACGTTATAATGCATCTGATGTAATTTCAGCATTTAATGAAGTAGAAGTTATTTGCGATAATATTAAGTTTGTCGATACTGATTCAGATTTAATGGATGATAACTGGGAACTGTTATACGGACTAGACCCTTCAGATGCCGATGATGCCAACTTAGATTTGGACCAAGATGGTCTTTCTAACTTGGAAGAATACTTAGCAAATACTCTTCCAAACTCAGTTGATACTGATGCTGATAGTTTATCTGATTACGATGAATTAAACGTCTACATGACGTTGCCTAACAACGTGGATTCAGATTCCGATCGTATGCCAGATGGCTGGGAAGTCACTTTTTCATTTAATCCACTCGATGCAGCTGATGCAGAACTTGATTTTGATTCCGATAGCTGGGCTAACTTAATTGAGTACTATGGCAACAGCGACCCAACTGATCCAAACTCTGAACCTTCTATTTTTCCTGAAACTACTTATAATTTTGATGACGCAGTTGTCCCTGAATTTTTAGTTTCTTCAACCCCTCAAACGCCTTGGTTTATTACTGATTATGACGGCCACGATGGCTTAGTGTTAACTAACAGTGATATTACTGATTCGCAACAAACGAGTGTTGAATTTCAATTTATAAGTGACGAACAACGTTTTGTTAACTTTAACTACTTATTGGAAACTGAAGCAAATTATGACTTCTTTAAAGTTTATATTAACGACACACTAGTTCTTGATGAGTCAGGCCTAACTGATTGGAAGGTGGCTTCTTTTCCATTACCTACTGGGTTTAATACAGTTAAGTTTGTATACACTAAAGACGTTATAGTGTCTGAAGGTTTAGATGCTGTATTTATCGATAATTTATACATTGGGCCTAGTTTCCCTGACTCTGATGGTGATGGTATGTCAGATATGTGGGAATTATCGTATGGTTTGGATATAAATACTGACGACTCAGCGCTTGATTTAGATAACGATGGTTTATCTAACCTTCTTGAGTTTTTAAATAACGGTTTACCTAACAACTCAGATACTGATGGCGATTTAATGCCTGATGGGTGGGAGTATAACAACAGTCTAAATCTTACAGATGCCGCTGATGCGTCACAAGATGCTGACAATGATGGATTTACTAACTTCACAGAGTATCAAGCAAATACAGATCCTCAGTCAGATACTTCTTACCCTGTTGTTTTAAATATCACAACGTCATTCGAAGGCGATACACTTCCAACATGGATGACTGAGTCAGTAGACTCAAGTGCGCCGTTTTTTATCACAAACGACTTTGCCACACAGGGCTCACAAAGTATTCGCTCGGGAGACATCACTGATTCTCAGTTTAGCGGGTTTACCGTCACGGGTTTATTTGAAGAAGGGGTTTTAGCGTTCGATTATAAGATTGATTCTGAAGCGTGTTGTGACTTTTTTATCGTGACTATAGATGGTCAAGAAGTTATTGGTAATGCTGAACGTGGAAATTTGGACGCACCTGAACCAACTTCATTTTTAGTTAATATTAGTGAAGGGGTGCATAAGATTGAGTTCAAATATACCAAAGACGGATCAGTATCAACTGATGCTGATGCAGTATGGCTTGATAATTTTGCTATGCTTCCAGTCGGTGATCAAACCGATACTGATAACGATCAAATGCCAGACTATTGGGAACTACTAAATGGTTTAAATCGTTTTGATGCAAGTGATGCACTATCTGACAAAGACGCTGACAGCCTTTCAGCCCTTGATGAGTATAACCTAGGAACAAATCCAAATTCATCTGACACAGATTCTGATGAGTTAAGTGATGGCTATGAAGTTATTAATGGCTTGCTACCACTTGACCCTTCAGATGCGAGTTTAGATTCTGATGCTGATGGTTATACTAATATCCAAGAGTTCTATGGGCAAAGCCTTGCTAATGACGCAACATCAACTGTGCAGTCTTTTTCTCAGCTAAATGAAAGCTTTGAAGAAGGGCTTTTGCCAGCTATGTTTACTGAGCTTGCAGAGCACTCTACTCAATGGCAGCTTAATACCAACTGGTCTACGGATGGTACATCAAGCTTAAGCCTAAATGCTTCTCCAGCAGGTAGTATAAGCGGCTTTGCAATTGCAGGGTTATTTGAGGCGGGGTTCATTAATTTAGATTACTTTTCAAACAGTAACTCGTCATTTCAAATTAGTGTTAACGGTACTCAGTACAATATTAAGCATTATCGCTCTCGTTTGTTAATTCCTGTAAATGATGGTTTTAATATTGTGAAGGTAAAATACGAAAGCCCTTACTTAGCAGATATGCCTTTTTCAGTTGATAATATCTCATGGACTGCTGAGCTGGATGTAGTTAGTGACTTTGATGGCGACGGTATTCCAGACTATTGGGAAGCACAGAATGGACTAAATGCACTTGACTCTTATGATGCATCAAATGATCCAGACTACGACGGTTTATCTAACTTAAACGAGTATCAGATGTCGAGTAATCCGCTTTCTACAGATACAGATGGCGACGGTGTGCAAGATAGTGAAGATAGCCACCCAACTGATTCTAGTTTGGGTGAAAATATAGCCCCTGTTTTTGTATCAAGTTTAGAGCCTATTACTCTTGAAGCAACTTCTCAAAATACTAACCTTACAAATATTTTTGTTCCTGAGGCAACTGATAACGGACATTTAGAACCTTATGTTTATGCTGCTTCTGGGTCTTACTTGCCCCTTGGTGAACATCAAATTACATGGGTTGCTCGTGATTATGTTGGTAACGAAACTACGGCTATTCAAACGGTAACCTTGGTTGACACAACGCCACCTGTTATACAAAACTATTACTCAGTTAATGTTTATGGCAGCTCAATTGATGACATAAAAGCGGCATTATTTAACTCTAATGCTATCTACGATAGTGTATCGGATGTGGCCACTATCGATATTGATAGTAACTTTGTGTTCAGAACGGGGGATACTTTAATTCCTGTTTCTGCCGCTGATGGAGCGGGTAATACTTCTACAGGTGAAATAAATGCTCGTGTTTTTCCTAAGGTTAGTATCCAGCCTACTACCTATGTTTACCAAGATGGTAATGCGGTTATTGATGTATTCATAAGTGGTAAAAGCCCTTACGGTTCAGTAAGCTTTGATCTGATTGGAAATAATACTAGTAAATATATATCTACAAATCAGCATGGTCTTGTCAAGGTAGTGCTAGAACGTGAGTTCTTTGAAAATGCGTCGAATATTCGCATTAATACGAGAAGCAGCTCATTTACTGATAGAAATGATACTAGCCAGTTAGTATTTCTAAATGAAACTGCAAAACCTGAATTCATTACTAATTTATATCAGAATGGAAAAGTAATAAGCAAGATAGTTCAACGCGATTCGTCAGACTTTATTGTTGATGTTCATGCAGTTAATTTACCTAGTGCAGCAAGTGATAACTCAATAGAGCTCCAGCTATCTTCACAAGGTGATTACTTTGTAAATAAAATTGGTCCCTCAAAGTGGAATATTACATTTACGCCTCAATTACTTACAGATTCTGACAATCTAGACATTGCATTCACTATAAAACAAAATAGCGAAGCTGTTGCAACGGATCAAATTAGTTTACGTGTGATTGACGCAGTTACTTTCAATGATCCTGAGTTAGATACTGATGGTGATGGTATTTCTGATGCTGAAGAAGGTGTGAGTGATGGCGATAAAGACGGCATTGTTGATTACTTAGATAGCTCTTCTATTACGCACTCAGCTGTTTTAGATTCAGGCGATATGGTTCGTAGCATCGATGAGTTTAATCATTTGTCAGTAGGTGATATTAAACAGGCTACTGTAACGCAAATGATTGCTGATATGTCTATTTCAGAGCAAGACTTAAGTACTTACTTTGATAGCTTAGACATTGCAGAACCTCACTTTCAAGCTAAAAGTGATATTGTAAATATTCACATTACTCTTTCAAACTCATCGGGTACGTCTGAAATTGCGATACCAGAGTACGTTAACTCTATTTTAAGTTCAGAAATGCAAATTCGTTTGTTATCTAATACAGGCTGGCAGTCGGTTTCAATGCTAACTGGTAACGTCTACGAGCAAATTTGTTCAGGTTGCTTTACTTTTGCAGTAACAGACGGCAGTGAATTTGACTTAGACGGTCAAGTTAATGGTGAGATTGAATTAGTTGCTAAGTTAGCTGAAGAAAGCTTAAACCAAGCGCCAGTTTTAGATGTAACAATTCCAGCAACAATTGAAGAGCTTACAACTATTGAGCTTGATGCGTCAGGAACAACAGACCCTGATGGTGACCTACTAAGTTTTGAGTGGAGTATTGATCATCCTCAATTATCACTGACGCCTTCAGAGACAGACAGTAAAGCGACACTGACTGTAGGTGAAATAGAGCAAACGTTCACTACAGATATCACTTTATTAATCTCAGATGGTTACGAGCAATTTACAGAGATATATACAGTGACCTTTATGCACGTTAATCAATTACCAGCAGTTGAGTTGAGCTCATCTTCTTTATCGGTTGATGAGGGTAAAGAAGTTAGCGTTACAGCAACTGCGACAGACAAAGAGTCATCTGAACTTACTTACAGATGGGTTCAAACACAAGGTATAGAAGTCGCAATTGAAAATGTTAATTCAAGTACATTGTCGTTTATGGCGCCAAATGTATCTGTAACAAGTGAACTTGGCTTTAAACTTAGTGTTTCTGATGGTGAAGGGGAGACAGAGCAAAGTGTTATCGTTACTATTAATAATGTACCTGAAGCACTTGCAACACCTAAAGAAGGTGATAAAAGTGGAGGAGGTTCTTTCAGTTTCTTCTTATTACTTTTAGCCGCTTTGTTTGTTTATAGAAGAGTACAGTTGTTACACAAATAACAACAGTCTGCTTTATAACTATTAAATCCCTTGATTGTTATCAAGGGATTTTTTTTGCATAAATTTTAAAATAAGTAAGTAGGCTTAATGTGTTAAGCTAATTATATTGTGACTCGTTAGGTTTTTTTAATGAAGAATTATAAAGTTCTATTGTGTATTGGTTGTTTGTTTTTTGCTAATCAGTCTTTTGCTAAAACGATTTTACCTAGTAACAAAACTAAGTTTGTTAGCTTGTTTAATAGTAAAGTTGGCGATTATGAATTAATTTCAGGCGATGCTCGCTATTGTGATTCAGGTTCATTAATGTGGCTCGATAGAAATAATACCGATTTGGGTTTTAGACTTGGTAGTTTAATTTCTTTTATTGATTTACATAATGGAACACAAACTAATAAAGTCCCTGATTTTTGCCTAGTGACTACTAAGTTTAAATATACGAATATTGGTTTAACAATGGATTTGCGCCAAGACAGGTGTGACAATAATAGCGATACATTAGATGTTAGCCGCACGCTAAATTTTGTTTCTGACACACAGTTAGAATATTCGATTAAAAATGCTAATGTTCAATGTAAGTTTGAATTAAAGCGTCTATAAATCGCATTTTATTTTTGGAATATCACGCCAACGAGTCGTGTATTGCGGCGATAAAAAAGCCCTGTTCATATGCCAATGATCATTTAATTGGCTGCTCGCCACGCTAAGCATTCCTTTACCGTATCTATGATTTATCGCATCTAAGCAGCCCATTAACTGCGGGTTATCGGTTTGCTTATCAAATAAATGATGTTGTTGAAACTGCTGCGGGCTGAGCTCTAATGCGCCCACACCACATTTATAAAATCGAATTCCCGGTTGATATATTTGCTCAAAACTCTTTGATACCGCATTGGCCATAACGCGAGTATCGTTAGTAGGCGGATCAAATTGATGCATAACCGACTTTTTATAAAAGGCGTGTTCATGTGATGAGCTGGCAGCAAAAATATAAATACGATGAGTTAGCGACTGTTGCGCTCTTAATTTTTGTGCAACTACACTAGCATGATTTATTAGGGCGGTTTTAACTGCATCGGGGTCGCAAAGTCGCTGACCAAAACTACGAGTTGAAAAAATAGCTTGTTTATCTTGGCGTACATCATCCCAGTTTAAACAGGTAATGCCGTTGAGCTCGTTAATTGTGCGCTCAAGCACCACACTAAATTGGCGGCGAATTGTTTTTGGGCTTTGCTCAGCCAGTTGCCACGCGGTATGAATGTCCATGAGAGCCAGCTTTTTAGCTAAACGTTTGCCCACCCCCCAAACATCTTGGCAGTGCATTCGTTGCAAAATAGTGCGGCGACTTACTTCATCGTCAATCACTGCAACACCATTAAAGCTAGTTAGTTTTTTAGCTGCATGGTTAGCGGCTTTGGCTAAGGTCGGTGTTGGCCCAAAGCCAACCCCAACAGGGAGTTTGGTTTCGCGCCATACAGTACGCCTAATTAGTTGCCCATATGCTTGCCAATCGTTAATTAAAGGTTGATAACCATTAAAGTGTAAAAACGATTCATCGATACTGTAAACATGCTGGGTGTCACAAAAGCGGCCAATTACACTCATCATCCGGTCGCTTAAATTAGCGTATAGTTCATAGTTACTAGAGCGTACAACCACATTGTTTTGTTCTAGTAACTGCTTAACTTTAAAGTAAGGGCCAAATTTAGGAATATTAAGCTTACGCGCAATTGGGCAGACCGCACACACACAACCGTCGTTATTGGTAAGCACCACCACAGGTTTTGAGCGAATAGCCGGATCAAATACTTTTTCTGCACTGGCATAAAAAGCAACGGCATCAACTAAGGCATACATGAAAGTAACTCAGGGCTTTGGCGATGCAGCCTAATAGAGCGAGTTACCACACCTTCAAGCTGAAACTCATCTGACTCAGTCAATTGCACCGGCTTATAAGCAGAAGAGGCTGATAGCAAGCGTGCATTGGTCTTATCAAGCAGCTTACATACAAATAAACCATTTAAGTTAGCCACAATAACATCGCCATCTTTTGGTATTTCAGCGCGGTCAACCAACAGTAAGTCGCCCTCAAAAATACCAATTTCTTGCATAGAGCACCCAGACGCTATCCCAATAAACGTGGCATCAGGGTGCTTTATTAATAACTCATCAAGTGAAACGCCAAGCTCTGTATATTGTGCTGCAGGTGACTCAAATCCGCATACACCGGCCTCTATATAAATGGGAATAACAAACATAACACAACCTAAAACGCATATACTGTATAAGTGTACAGTATATGCGTTTTATATAAGTTATGCCAAGTAATGGATCTGCGATCAATCCATATTTTTGATCATTTGCTGAGCTGTATCTAAGAAGTCATTGATTTGCTGTGGGTTTAAGTTTTTACACATTTGCGCATTTACATGCTGCTCAGCGTTTAATAATTTGTCGTAAAGCGTGCACCCTTGTGCGGTAAACGACAGAATAAAACAACGCTTGTCATGCTCACTGGCATTTTTATGAATTAAGTTTAGCGCGAGCAGTTCTTTCACTAATCGTGCTATTTGGGCTTTGTCGCGTTGGGTTTGATTCACAATATCGTTAGCAGTGCACTGAGGTGTCGCTGCAATAATATGCAGACAACGCACATGCATCGCGTTTAATCCAAGCTCACCTGCATTAATGGCTTCGCGTATGGTAACGCGATAATTTTGCATTAAAGCAAATAATGTATTGGCCAATGAAGAGTTCATAATAAATCCATAATGGTTGACAAAGTCAATTAAATTGCTATAGTTGATTTTATCAACCAATGGGGCGTTGTGCAATTCATCATTTTAGTGAGGTAAATTTATATGGGTAAAAAAGTACGCAAAGCAACCGTATTAAGCACAAAGCAAATAACCCCACATTTACAACGCATTATTGTCGGCTCAGATGAGTTTAACGACCTGAGTGCCCAATACATTGGTAACTACGTTAAGGTGCTTATTCCACAAAATGGCCGCGTTGACTTTAATATTAAAACTACGTGTATGCGTTCATACACTATAAGACATGTTGATGAGCACACTGGTGCACTTACCCTCGACTTTGTGATAAATATGCACCAAGGCCCAGCCACTAATTGGGCTAAAGAAGCAAAAGTAGGCGAGGAAGTGGGTATAGCAGGGCCAGGCCCTAAAAAGTTGGATAACTATGATCATTCATATTATCTATTACTTGGCGATTTAACTTCGGTTAATGCAATTAAAGGCTACGTGCAACAATTGCCTATAAACGCAAAAATTGACGCGATTATTCATGCACCAACAAAAGATGATGTGATTAGCTTAGACTCCTCGCGTGATGTAACTTGGTTAATAACAAATAACCCCGATACAGATATGATAAACGCATTAAAATCGCTACCACTTAGTGAGCAACAACCTATTGTATTTATGGCACTTGAGGCTGGCTTAGTCCGTAAAGCAAAAACTATATTAACTGATGAATTAGCTATACCGCGCAGTCAAATTGTTGCATCGGGCTATTGGAAAAAAGGGCTTGATTCAGAAGCTTATAAACTAAAGCGTCAACACGCTGCGGCTAAAAATAGTTAACTTAATTGTTGTTCAATCACATCGCTATTTAGCTTTTAAAAGGCAAGGCGCCTTGAATTGACTGTCATACACACCCATCTCTTAGCGTAGACTCATTATTTATGGCTAGCGCTATAAATCGCTATTTAATTTGGAGGTGCTACTTTGTTATCAACCATTCCTTTTTCGTTATTAGAACTGGCGCCTATGCCTAAAGGTGCCACTGTGAGTGACACCTTAAATAAAAGTACAGCCTACGCACAAAAAGCCGAGGAACTCGGTTTTAACCGTTTTTGGTTAGCCGAGCATCATAATATGCCTGGGATTGTTTGTGCGGCTACTTCAATTTTGGTGGGGCATATAGCCGGAAACACTAAAAAAATACGCGTAGGATCGGGTGGAATTATGTTGCCTAATCATGCTCCTTTAGTTGTTGCTGAGCAATTTGGCACCTTAGAAAGTTTATACCCAGGTCGAATTGATTTAGGGTTAGGGCGCGCCCCAGGTAGCGATCCTGTGACAAGTCGTGCATTAAATAACGATATCAGTCGTGCTGAAAACTTTCCTAATGAAGTGAGCGAGTTACAAACATTATTGGGCCCTTATGAGGGAACTAAGCGCGTGCGAGCAATACCTGGTGAAAACACCAATGTTCCCATTTGGCTTTTAGGTTCAAGTTTATTTAGTGCGCAGTTAGCTGCACAAAAAGGATTACCCTATGTATTTGCGGGGCACTTTGCACCGCGTTTTGTACATGATGCAATAGCCTTGTATAAACGAGAATTTAAACCATCAAATGCATTAGCTAAGCCTTATGTCATGTTGGCATTACCTTTAGTGGCTGCCGATACAGATGAAGAAGCACAATATCTATCAACCACTTCAAAACAGCGGGTACTGTCGTTAATTAGAGGCGACGAGTTGTGGTTAAAACCCCCAGTAGAAACAATGGAAGGTTTGTGGAGCGAACAAGAGCGCGCTCATGTTGAGAGCTTTTTAGGGTTAAGTGTTACCGGTGGGCCAGCCAGTATTAAACACAAGTTAGAGATGATCGTAAATCAATTAGGGGTTGATGAGCTTATATTCACCAACGACTTATTTAATAATGAAAAACGCCATAAAGCGCTTGAAATTTTAATGCAAATAAAACATGGATAAGCAATTGGTTAAGCAAGCGTACACTCTACGCTTGTTATGGTATTAAACAGATTAAAGTTAATTGAGTCGTGGCCATTTTGTATTATTTTAAAAAGTGGCAATGAAAAAGCTTGTTCTATTTTTTCAATAGAACTGATTTAAACAATCAATTTTAATTATGGATATTGAACGATTATTATAAGGGTATGCAACACAATTCAGCTAAATAAATAGGAAGGTAAAGCGTGAAATCTCAAAATAGTACGACACCCCATTCATGCAATAACTCAGTGCAACCAAAAGTAGCGCTGATAGCAGAAGGTGGCGGACAACGAGGGATATTTACCGCGGGTGTACTCGATGCCTGGTTAGAGCAAGAGTATGATCCGTTTGACTTATTTATTGGCACATCTGCAGGCTCTCAAAACTTAACGAGCTATTTGGCGCGTCAAAAGGGCTATGCTAAACGCCTGATCAGAGGCCTTTCGCGTCATAAACGTTTTTTTCAATTAGGTCGCGGCTTAATGGGTAAACATATTGTTGACCTAGATTGGTACTTTGATAAAACTACCGAAGTGAACAGAGCGCTTGATTTTAAAACCGCAAAAGCCAGTTTAGGTGACCGTGAGCTATTAATTACGGCAACCAATGCCCGTGATCGCAAACCTTATTTTTTATCCCCAACAGGGGAAGGCCAACAATGGCGAGAGCTATTAAAAGCGTCAAGTGCACTGCCATTTTTATATAAGCAAGGTGTAAGACTTACGCCGTGGTTAAACGCATTAGCCGCAAATGAATTAGGTAAGACCGAGATACAGTCAGAGTCTGATTTTTACTTAGACGGTGGCCTTGCCGCACCGCTTCCTGTACGCGAAGCCTATAATCGTGGCGCACGCAAAATTGTGGTTATACGCACCGTTGATGAAGCCTTTCAGGCTCAATCAGCATGGATAAGTAAATTAAAATCATTTGTTGAAGTATCTGGCTATTGCCCAAAAACAATAGACTACTTATTACAGCATGAGCAAGCCTACGAAGATGAGTTAGCATTTATTGCTAACCCACCAAAAGATGTAGAAATAATTCAAATTTTTGCAAATCAAAAGCTTTATAGTAAGTTATTAGGCAGCTCAAATGATGACTTACGATTTGACTATAAACTTGGTTTAGCAGCAGGCCATAACTACTTAAAAAACCATCACCCAGATCAGGATGATTATAAACACAGCTACATAGCGTAGCTGTTTGTTTATCAGCAGCAAGATAATAAATCAGCATTTACTGTGTTCTCATGGCAGTCATTTAGCCGTGATAAATATTCGGTTTTTTACCTCGAAAATAATGCGCTAACGGTTATTAAAGCACGCGACAAATTCCTTTCTAAAACATTCTTTTTACATCAGCAATTACACTGTAATATAAGTTAGTTTGCTGAGTGAATTTATATTCACCAATAAAGAAAAATAATTCACATCTAATTGACTTTATTATAAAGTGGCTAAGTCTCTACTAAACTTAAACACTCACGTCGCTAAATTAATACCGTGGCAAATAATAATAAATAGGAAGCCTGATGTTCGACACGCTGATCAAAAGTGTAAATAGCCTTTTATGGGGCGAAGGCCAAGTACTCATTTACATTTTACTTTTTGCTGGCATATGGTTTTCTGTCCGCTTAAAAGCTATTCAACTCGTTAAATTTACACATATGTTTAGCTTGCTAAAAGGCAGCAGTAAGTGTGATAAAAATAACATTAGCTCCTTTCAGGCGTTATGTACGGGGCTTTGTGCGCGTGTAGGTACTGGTAATTTAGCGGGAGTGGCTGTTGCTATATCACTTGGTGGAAGTGGCGCCATATTTTGGATGTGGGTGATTGCCATACTGGGTATGGCGACCGGTTTTGCAGAAAGTATTCTTGGGCAAATTTATAAAATTCGTGATAGTAATGGCGATTTTAGAGGTGGCCCTGCGTATTATATTCAACAAGGCTTAGGCAGCCGTGCGTTTGCTATTGTGTTTGCCGCCTGTTTATTTTTAGGTTACGGCTTTACCTTTAGCGCCATGCAAACCAACACCATTACTGATGCACTAAATTACGCATTTGAAATACCCACTTTTTACTCAGGTGTTGTGATCACACTTTTAGCAGGCTCTATTATTTTAGGTGGCTTTAAAGCCATTGCCCGATTCGCCGAGCGAGTAGTGCCTGTTATGGGCATCGTGTTTGTGCTTGTTGCTGTAGTAATTACACTGATTAACTTCACCCAAGTACCTGCCATGCTTAAAGATATATTTTTATCAGCGTTTGGCTTACAAGAAGCTGGTGCAGGCGCCATGGGTGCAGCCATTAAAAATGGTATACAACGCGGTTTATATTCTAATGAGGCTGGCGCGGGAAGTGTGCCGCATGCATCGGCTAGTGCCAGTCCAATGCCAAACCACCCAGCGACACAAGGCTACATACAAATGTTAGGGGTGTTTTTCGATACCATCGTATTGTGCAGTTGTACCGCGGTTATTATTTTATTGGCCGATGTAGATATAAGCGGTGAAATGGAAGGCATACGCTTAACACAAAGCGCTATGACCTCACACTTAGCGCAAGGCGGCGTGTATTTTGTAGCCGCTGCCATTACTTTATTTGCTTTTACCTCGGTGGTTGCTAACTACGCCTACGCCGAAAGTAACCTCCACTTATTTAAGCTCGATAACAAAGTAGGGCGCGGTATTTATACTTTGCTTTATTTATCAATGATGTTGTGGGGTGCATCTGCCACATTAAAACAAGTATGGGATTTAGCCGATATTGCCCTAGGGTTAATGACAGTGGTGAACGTAATCGCTATTATACTGTTAACGCCAACTATTTTGTCTGTTACTAACGACTACCACGCACAAAGAGACAAAGGCATAGAGCCTGAATTTAAGGTAAAAAACGTAAAAGTGCAGGGCAAATGTGAAGACGGAATTTGGGATTAAGATTAAAGTTTAAAAGTTTTATATTGCATAAGTATTCATTTTTAAGTTTGGCTTTAACAACATTAAACTGCGACTCTACAGGTAGTATTTTTAGATGATCGACATTTTTGCAGGTAAAACTGCAGCAAAAATAATAAACGAACAAGGGTTTAAACCCGAGCTTTTTACCTCGTTTTTAGGGGCAAGTGGTGGCCCTAAATGGTTTACCTTATTTGGCTTAGACAAATATATATTTGGCGAATTTTTTAAACATCGCACCCAACCGCTTAATTTAATTGGCTCATCGGCAGGGGCTTTTCGTTCTGCGTGTTTTGCACAAAACGATCCAGTTAAAGCCATTGAACGTTTAGCAAAATCGTATTCGCAAACCCGATATTCTAGTAATAAACCCACCCCAACTGAAATTACCACTAAAGCCCGCGGATTACTTGAAGATGTGTTTGGTGATAACGGTGTCACTGAAATTATAAATAATCCGGTATTTAAAGCGCATTTTATTGTCGCAAAATCTAACGGGTTTATTGCCAGTGAGCATAAATTAATACAGCTTTTAGGTTTATCAAAAAGTTATATGCTTAACCGCATTAATCGAAAATTATTAGGCTCGCAATATGAGCGTTTTATTTTTGGCGCGCCCAATAGTAATTTAAGTATTACCGACAGTTACAATTTTAAAACGCAAAACATAGTCCTTAGCCAAACTAATTTAAAAGATGCCTTACTTGCATCGGGCTCTATACCACTAGTGATGCAAGGCATAAAAAATATTGCTGGTTCGCCACCAGGAATTTACCGCGATGGCGGCATTATTGATTACCACTTTGATTTAAAAATTAATAACCCAGGCTTAATTTTGTATCCGCATTTTAATTCAGATCCAAAAGCAGGGTGGTTTGATAAAAATTTAAAACGAAAAGTCGCACCACAAAATTATGATAACGTTGTGATGATCACCCCATCAAAAGAATTTGTCGCGGGTTTACCTTACGGAAAAATCCCAGATAGAAACGACTTTACCAATCTTGATACAGACACCCGGATTAAATATTGGAATACCGTGTTTAGTGAAACGGAGAAATTAGCTGAAGCGTTTGATAATAAATTAAACAACACTAGGTATGATATATTATCATATTAGTTATTAAATTTACGGTACATAAGAATTGGAAAAAGGGCGATAAGCACTTTTTATCAACGAGTTGAGCCCTTGTAAGGGTTAATTATTTATAATCCTGTAGAGATTCTCTTATTTTATTAAAATAATAAGATAAGACAGCAATTGAAATCGTATTATCGATTCCTTTAAAATGATTTAATAAAGTTTTATTTATCATTTCCAAAATAAGAACAGTACAATCTATTGGTGTTTCAAGTCCTATATGATTATTACCAATATTGAGAAATTGATCATTTCCCTTTGCTGATAAACTATAGAACATACTTTGTGAACTAGAGTGTAAATTTTGATTAGCTAATTTTGCATATGGCTGTAATTGGTCAATACCTACAGACTTTTCAATTGCTCTGAACCCAGGTGGCCGGCCTTTATAATCAATAAACCCAACTACCCAACCATAATCGGTAACAAAGTCTTTACTATATTTAAGTTTTAATTCGTCAACTCTTATCTCTAGTTCTTTAAAGTTATCCATGTCTATAGTGGTATTAGCCAATCTATTTGGATACTTATTTTTCATTTCTAAAAGGATTTTGCTAGAGTTAAATTTATCAACTATATTGTGGTCATAAAATTGAATTGCGCATTTTTCACCATTATCTTTTATAAACATTAATGTAGTAGATACTTCGTATAAAGTTCTCCACCTAGAAATCGCTGCGTCAGCAAAGCCATTATTTAATAGGGCTAAGATTTCTTTTGAAACTAAACATGCTCTTGCGTGAAGATTAAGTAAGACTGTAGTTAGAACAATTTCTTTTTCATAGTTTTTTTCTGGATTAAATGATGAAGCATTAACTTCACTCAACCAACAGGTAAATGATACATACCTTTCAAGCAAAGCAATTTGTAATTGCCAAATATCTTTATGTTTTTTATTGAAGTTAGAGAGCTGAGAAGAATTAAAGTTAACTAGAGAATCACCAACAAAAAAGAAATTAATTGCTTTTAACAAGTTTTGACTAGCTTGGGATGAAAAGTCATTTAATTCTGATTTTGTAAAAGAACTATCAGAGCCATTTTTTAATAGCTCTTTATATAAATCTTCAACAGCAGTTTCGACAATATCTTTTGAATGCATAGAGTTCCTAAAATTAAAATTTCAGAAGTAATTAAAAATTTAAGTAATTAGTTAGATCGACTTATAATTGAAAATTCAGTAATCAGTCTTATTGTAACACGTAATAATTAAATTATAATTGCAAAGCTTAACCACCCATAAATTACGTTATGTTAAATTGCGTAATTTAAATTAAAGTGGGCGTAATCATACAAACTAGCCCACTTATGAGAGGGTTTTGATAGCTTAGTTTAGCTCAGAATCTACCCAAAATTTAGTGCCTTTTAAAACAGCTTGCAGTGCAAGGCCACTTTCGGTTAAAGAGTAAACAGTAACTTGGTCAGCAATAGCTTCGGCAACTAAAGCACCACCTTTATCTTGGTATTTTGCAGCAGCATCGGCATTACCACCGAACGCCCAACCATGTTTAATAAATCTATTTAACGCAGCTTGATCGTGAAAAACCATCACAATATTGAAATCTTTAACACCTAAACCTAAGCCTAAACCAGCTTCGCCCATATTCATATAGGTAGATTTTCCGGTTAGGTTATTTTTTACTACACCGTACCCACCACCAAAACTGGCTAAAATAACGTTCACGTTGGCATTATCAAATACAGCATAACCGGCAGAGTTTGCAATTTGAGTTTTAACATCTGGTTTTTTTTCGTATAGAGCAGTTAATGTATTCGATTTCATACTTTGTACTAAAGCACGTTTTTCTCCAGGAGAAGCACTGCCTGTAGTAGCGCAACCGGTTAATAAAACGCTAATAACTAACATGCTCAACAGAAGTAATTTTTTCATGATTTTTCCTTTAATAAGGTATATGGTTAATAAATCTGCATTTAGCATAAATATCAAAATTTCGTTATGTCCAATACTAGACAGTATCGGACTTTAAGGTTAATCTATAAGTCTATTATTTTCTTATATATTTTACTATTATGCTTGTTGCTCTGGTCGATACATTAAAACAATTACGTTATCAAATAGCTCACCTTGAAGATAATACACTCCAATCAGAATATCCAGAACTAGCCTCTTTTATACAGCAAGTCAGCTTGACTGTAACTGAATCAAAGGCCGATCTTAACTTTTTATACCAGTTTTTATATGTTTATGGCCGAAAATCAGAAGCAACTTATAGTCGTTTTCGCAATGAATTAGAACGATTTTATTTGTGGTCATGGCTTATAGCTGAAAAATCAGTATTCGATTTAAAGCGTGAAGATATTGAGGCGTATGTTGATTTTATGGTCGAGCCGGATAAAAAGTGGGCATCAACTTCGGTGCAGTGGCGCTATAAAGATGAGCAAGGAGTACGTAGGTTAAACCAAAATTGGCGCCCTTTTATGCAAAAAGAATCTATTGCGAGTCAGCAAACATTATCCGCAATGTTTACTGCACTTAATGTATTTTATAAATTCGCTATTTTAGAAGAAAAAACCTTTGCTAATTTTGTACCTGTTGTTAAAAAAAATAGTCCCTACTTGGTTGTGCAATCGCAAATACAAATCCCTGATACATTAAGTGATATTCAATGGGAATATGTATTTGGCGTTACCCGAGATATATGCGAAAAAAAACCAGAGTATGAAAGAAACTTATTTACCCTCGCCTGTTTAAAAGGACTCTACCTTCGAATTTCAGAATTATCAGAGCGACCACAATGGTCACCTGTTATGTCTCATTTTTGGCAAGATAATGATGGCTTTTGGTTTTTACGAATAATGGGCAAAGGAAATAAATTACGCGATGTAACATTAAGTGATGATTTTCTTGAGTATTTAAAACGTTATCGCTTGTATCGAGGCTTGCCTGCTCTGCCCCGCGTTGATGAGTCAGACCCGCTAGTTCATAAAATTCGTGGTCAGGGTGGAATGACCGTAAGACAAATTCGCAGATTGGTACAACAAAGTTTCGATATTGCGCAACAATCTTTACTTGATGATGGATTTAAAGATGACGCGGAACAATTAGAAGCGGCCACTGCGCATTGGCTACGCCATACGGGGGCAACGCATGACGCGCAAACTCGCCCTTTAAAACATTTATCTGAAGATTTAGGCCATGCAAAAATTGCTACAACCGATCAAATTTATATTCAAACAAATATAAAAGAGCGGGCTAAATCTGGAATTAAAAGGAAAATTTAATGGAATACTTAGTGATCTCATTTATTGGCGTTTTATTTTTAGTTTATTCCTTAACATTTCGCCAACTAGAAAAAACCGAAGTAACGGGGCCAATGTTTTTTGTAATTGGTGGGATATTGCTTGCCACACTTTTACCTAACGAAAGTAGCAGAATAAAAACCGGCATAGATTTTTTACTGCCCTTTATAGAATTGACACTCAGTATTTTTTTATTTTCTGATGCGGCTAAGTCAAAATTAAGTGTTTTAAGACATAGCTTTCAGTATCCAAGTTTACTGTTATTTATCGCCCTCCCCTTAACGTTATTACTTGGGATTGCCGTTGGGTTATTTTTGTTTGCCGATTTATCTGTTATTCAAGCGGCGTTACTTGCAATAATATTAACGCCTACCGATGCGGCGTTGAGTAAAGGGTTATTGGCAAGTACGCAGGTACCTGAAAAAATTCGTGAAGGAATAAATACCGAAAGTGGTTTGAATGATGGTTTATGTGTTCCTATTTTTTTAATATTTATATTACTGGCAAAAAATCCTGAATCTGCAATCACAGCAACGCAAACATTAAGTGTGTTTGGCAGAGAACTTGGTTTAGCCTTATTAATTGCCTTTACAAGTACCGCTATTTTTATTCCGTGTTTAAATTTTGCAATGAAGCGCCATTACTTTGCGCAAAACACGAGTCCTTTTTTATTATTAGGTTTTGCTATGGCGGTGTTTTCGATTACGCAATATTTTCATGGCAGTGGATTTATTGCGGTGTTTGTTGCGGGTTTATTATTTGATAAATACGCCACTACTAAAATAAGCAAAGAGTTGATAGAAGACTCAGAGCATATTGCTGACTTTACTTCTTTAATGATCTGGTGTTTGTTTGGATTTGTATGTGCTTATTTAGTTTTACCTAAATTAAATTTAGCGATAATAACGTATGCATTATTAAGTACGACTTTAATTAGAATAATACCGGTTATGCTGTCATTGCAATTTACAGCACTAACAATTAAAGAGCGTTTTACATTTGCTTGGTTTGGGCCAAGAGGATTGGCCTCAATTGTTTTTACCTTAATGGTAATAGACACACAAATAGAAAACAAATTTCAAATTGCGACCATTGCCATGACAACAATTTTATTTAGTGTGTTTGTTCACGGTATTAGTACAAAACCTATAGCAGATAGTTTTGCTAAAAAAACTAAATAAATATACGCAAAATAAAAAGGCGTACTTAATAATAAGTTACGCCTTTTTATTTTCAGCTTACTTAATTAAATTATTAACTAAGTACATTTGCCAGTAACTCTATTGGATGCTTGGGTTTAAACTTTTCAAAACGTTTAACTTGGCTACGACATGAGAATCCCGTTGATAAAAGTTGCTCAGGTTTATATTTATCAACAATAGGTTTCCAACTCATATCGTAAAGCGATCGAGAGTTATCTTGGTTTTGTGCTTCGTGGCCATACGTACCTGCCATTCCACAACAACCCGTATTTGTAGTGTTTAATGTTAAACCAAGTTCATCAAAAATAGTTTTCCAAACACTTGCCGCTTTTGGTAAAGCGGTTGTTTCAGTGCAGTGGCTCAATAATGTAAATTCAGTATTTAAATTTTGTTTAGCCGTTAACTGTTTAAACGATTGTGTTTCTAGCCATTCATGGGCAAGTAGCACATGAAAATCACCACGGTTATTTTCTAAAATTGTATTATATTCATCGCGATAACACATCACTAAAGACGCATCTAAACCTACTAATGGCGCATTGATTTCGTTAAGTTGATTTAGAAATTCTGCAGCATTTTTAGCTGTCACTTTAAACTCATGTAAAAAACCTTTCACATGTTGAGGCTTACCATTGGGTTTAAATGGTAACAACATGGGTTTTTTTCCAAGCTGCGTGATCAGTGTAATAAAGCTCTCAACCAATTCTGCTTCGTAAAAGCTGGTAAATGGGTCTTGAACAATGAGTACATAATCATTTTGTTCATCGGCACTTAACTTTTTAAGTAAATCTAAATCGAATTTTTGCGCTTTGTTTAGACGTTTACCGAGTGCCGGAATACTTAGCTGCGGGGTATCAACATAACCGACCGTTTTTTTAATAATGCTACTAACCAATGATGTTTTTACAATTGGGTTAATAATCCTAGCAAACTTTGCCATTAACGGTGCGCTATTTTCGATATTACCCACTAAATAATCTTTCAGTGGGCGCGCATAATAACTATGGTAATAATTTAAAAAACGAGCACGAAAAGTTGGCACATCTACTTTAATTGGGCAAGCGGTAGTACAGGCTTTACACGCTAAACATTCGTCCATTGAGGCTTTAACTTCGTGAGAAAAATCGTAAACGCCTTTATTTTTTTCACGGCTATGAACAAAGCGTTCCCACCAGGTGATCACTTCACCTTTGTTTAGCTCTTTTTCTACTTCAAGCAAGTTAACATCTTTTGACTCTTGAAGACGTAACCATTCACGCATTAAACCCGCGCGACCTTTAGGTGAGTTACGACGATCGCCGGTCACTTTATAAGATGGGCACATTGGCGAGTTTTCATCATAATTAAAACACAAGCCATTACCATTACAGGTCATTGCATTGTTAAAACTGGTTTTAACATCAATAGAAATTTGCTTATCGAAGTAAGAACGTTTCTGCCCATCAACACTAACTAGTGAGTCTTTACTTTCAATAGGCGTACATATTTTACCGGGGTTTATTTTATTATTAGGGTCAAAAGCTGACTTTATTTTTCGTAATTGAGTAAATAAATGCTCACCAAAAAATTCAGGGCCGTATTCACTTCGGTATCCTTTGCCATGCTCGCCCCACATTAATCCACCGTATTTTGCGGTGAGTTTTACTACCTCATCTGAAATTGTACGTAGTAATTTTTCTTGTTCTGGGTCGCACATATCAAGCGCCGGTCTAACATGTAATACACCGGCATCAACATGGCCAAACATACCATATTGTAAATTATAGCTGTCGAGTAATGCTCTAAATTCGACAATATAATCGGCTAAATTTTCAGGCGGTACGGCGGTATCTTCGGCAAACGCGAGGGGCTTTTGGCTTCCTTTTACATTACCTAATAAACCCACTGACTTTTTACGCATTGCATAAATTTTTAGTATATCGCTTTTATCGCTGGTTAACTGATAGCCAATAACCCCATTAGTTTGATTTTCAACGCACTCATCTAATAATTTACATAACGTGTCTACTTTGTCTTTTATGTCTTGTGGTGATACAGCATTAAACTCAACCATGTTGAGTCCTTGCATATCTTTATTTGGTACATCGGTTATTAAGTCCGATACTGAATGCCAAATAATATCTTCACGCGCGAGATTTAATACTTTGCTGTCAACGGTTTCAACCGAGGTAGCACGGGCATCAACCAAAAATGGTGAATGGCGAAGTGCAGAATCAAAACTGTCATATTTTATATTTATGAGGGTTTTAAATTCTGCGATAGGTGTTAGGTTTAATTTTGCTTCAGTAACTATGCCTAAAGAGCCTTCTGATCCGGTTATTAAGCGGCTCATATCAAAAGTTTGTAAGTCTTCACTTAGCACATGCTCTAGGTCATAACCGGTTAAAAATCTATTTAACCGTGGAAATTTGGCTAATATAGCGTCGCGTTCATTAAGTGATATGTCTAATACTGTTTTGTAGAGTTTGCCAATTAAGGATTCCTGATCGGCAATTATTTTTGCTTTTTCAATGTCTATTGGACTGGTAGACATTGCAGTGCCATCAACTAAATAGGTGGTTAGCCCTAAAACATGGTCGCTGGTTTTGCCATAAACTAAGGAGCCTTGCCCCGATGCATCAGTACTGATCATGCCGCCAATAGTGGCGCGGTTACTAGTAGATAAATCGGGTGAAAAGAAAAATCCATACGGTTTTAAAAAGTCGTTAAGTTGATCTTTTATCACACCGGTTTGAACTCGTACCCAACCTTCTTCAACATTTATCTCGAGGATTTCACGCATATAACGTGATAAATCAACCACAATACCAGGCGTTAAAGATTGACCATTTGTTCCTGTGCCGCCACCGCGAGGACCAAAAGTTAACGATAAAAAAGGGTCTTGCGATGCTATTTGCAGAGCAACTTGAATGTCTTTTTCGCTTTTAGGAAAAATAACACCTTGCGGAAGCTGCTGGTAAATACTGTTATCAGTTGATGCTGTAAGTCTGGTTGCATAACTTGCGTCTGTATCTCCAGTAAACCCTTGATTTTTTATAGTATTTAAATAATTTGCGACAAGCTCGGTCGCGGCATCTTGTTGTGTAATAGTTGCTATCATGGCGGCGCTTATTAATGCATTTGTGTAATTATATCATGGCGATGGCTAATAGAAATTGAAGATTTTACAGTTTGTAACACTCTTTTTATCGATATATGAGCAGCTGCAATTATAATCAAGTTAGACGCCTACTATGAGGTTTATATGAAAAAACTACTAATGCAGATCAGCGGAACACTGTTTATTTTACTCGGATTATTGTTTGCTGTAGTGCCAGGGCCATCGTTAATATTTTTTATTGCAGGCTTATTCTGCTTTTCTATGTATTACCCTAAAGCAAGAGGGTATTTAACTTGGTGTCAAAAAGCACTGACTCGTTCATGTGCCTATTTAGATAAAAAATTAGCAAAAAATTAATTTTTAGTCATAAAAAATGCCAGCAGTTGCTGGCATTTTTTAACGAGGTAACTTACTTAGCAAGTTTGTCTGCTAAGTATAACCATGTTTCTAGTACTGTATCTGGGTTTAGCGAAACAGAGTCAATGCCCTGCTCTACTAACCATGCTGCAAAGTCTTCATGATCTGAAGGACCTTGACCACAAATACCTACATATTTACCTTTTTCTTTGGCTGTTTTAATAGCCATAGAAAGTAGCTTTTTGATTGCAGGATCACGCTCATCAAATAGGTGAGCAATTAAACCTGAGTCGCGATCAAGACCAAGCGTTAACTGTGTTAAATCGTTAGAACCGATAGAGAAACCATCGAAGTATTCTAAGAATTCTTCTGCCATTAATGCATTTGACGGAAGCTCACACATCATGATTACTTTAAGACCATTTTCGCCACGTTTAAGGCCATGTTCTTCAAGTAATTCAATAACGCGTTTACCTTCTTCAAGGGTACGTACGAATGGGATCATGATTTCGATGTTGGTCATATCCATGCTGTTTCTTACGCGTTTTATAGCTTCACACTCAAGTGCAAAACAATCACGGAAGTCTTCAGAGATATAACGTGCAGCGCCACGGAAACCAATCATTGGGTTTTCTTCTTCTGGCTCGTATTGCTGGCCGCCCACTAAGTTAGCATATTCGTTTGATTTAAAATCAGACATACGAACAATTACACGCTCTGGTGCAAACGCACAACCTAAGGTAGAAATACCTTCAACTAGTTTACCGATGTAGAATTCAACAGGTGATTCGTAACCGGCAATCATGTCTGTGATTTCTGCTTTTAATGCATCTGTTTGTGCATCAAAATTTAATAACGCTTTAGGGTGAACGCCAATCATACGGTTGATGATAAACTCAACGCGCGCAAGGCCAACACCTGAATGTGGTAAACGTGCAAAATCGAATGCGCGATCTGGGTTACCTACGTTCATCATCACTTTCATTGGAAGTTCAGGCATTTCGTCAACACGTGAAGTAAGTACTTCAAAGTCTAAAATACCTTCGTAGATGAAACCTGTATCGCCTTCGGCACATGATACAGTAACTTCTTGACCTGCTTTAATTAAGTCTGTTGCATTACCACAACCAACAACGGCTGGAATACCTAACTCACGTGCAATGATTGCAGCATGACATGTACGACCACCACGATTTGTAACAATCGCAGCCGCGCGTTTCATAATAGGTTCCCAGTCTGGGTCTGTCATGTCGGTAACTAAAATGTCACCTACTTGTACTTGGTCCATCTCTTTGATTGAATCAAGTACACGTACAACACCACTACCAATTTTATGACCAATTGCACGGCCTTCAACAACAACATTGCTGCTGCCATTTAGTTGGAAGCGTTCCATTACGTTTGTGTCTTCGTTTGAGCGAACAGTTTCTGGACGCGCTTGAACTATATATAGTTTGCCATCGTTACCATCTTTTGCCCATTCGATGTCCATTGGACGACCGTAATGCTTTTCAATGATTACAGCTTGTTTGGCAAGATCTTGCACTTCTTCATCTGTAATCGAAAATTTGTTTGAAAGTGCAGAGTCTACGTCAACAATTTCTACTTGTTTGCCATGAGCTTTGTCTTGAGAGTAAATCATTTGAATGGCTTTAGAGCCAATGTTACGACGTACTACAGCTGGCTTATTTTTAAGTAGCGTTGGTTTATGAACATAAAATTCATCAGGGTTTACTGCGCCCTGTACAACCATTTCACCCAAACCATAGCTTGATGTAATAAATACAACATCTTCAAAACCAGATTCAGTATCAATACTGAACATAACGCCTGATGATGATTTATCTGAGCGAACCATGCGTTGAATACCCGCTGATAACGCAACACCACGGTGATCGTAGCCTTGGTGAACACGATAAGAAATCGCACGGTCGTTAAATAACGAAGCAAATACGTGTTTGATGGCTGTCATTACAGAATCAATACCAACAACGTTTAAAAACGTTTCTTGTTGGCCTGCAAAAGAGGCATCTGGCATATCTTCAGCGGTTGCTGATGAACGAACAGCGAATGAAACATCTGCAGTTGTGTCGCCATGTAGCTGGCTGTATGCGTCGCGGATTGCTTTATCTAGACTAGGTTGGAATGGGGTGTCGATAATCCACTGGCGGATATCGGCGCCGACTTTGGCGAGTGTGTTTACATCATCAACATCGAGTGTATCTAAAATGTCATGAATTTTTGCGTTGAGTCCTGATTGTTCTAAAAACTCGTTAAAAGCGTCTGAGGTAGTAGCAAAACCACCTGGGACTTGCACACCTGCGTTAGCTAAGTTTGAAATCATTTCACCAAGTGAGGCATTTTTACCGCCAACTCGAGGAACATCTTGCATACCAAGCTCTTGATACCAGAGAACGTATTCTTGCACGGATCTTTCTCCAAAAAACAAATTGTAGTAGTAACTGTGAGAGTTAAGAAAGAAAACCTTTTATAAAGGTCGCCACCATTCTACACTGGCAAACGTCCCCACGTAAACCGTGATACACTGATTTTAAAATTAAATGTAATAAAAAAGAGGCTTTATGAGAACTGCATTTTATATTTCAGATGGCACAGCAATCACATCTGAAGTGTTTGGTCATGCGACTTTATCTTTATTTCCTGTCGAATTTAATCATAAAACAATCCCTTTTGTAGAAACTGAAGAAAAAGCGCATGAAATAAAAGCGCTTATTAACGCCACGTCATCTAAGCAAGGTGAAAAGCCTTTGGTGTTTTTTACTTTTGTGAACCATAAGTTGTCTGAGATTATTCGCTCAGCGGATGCAGTTTCATACGACTTTTTAAGTACCTATAGTGAAAAAATTGAAAAAGAATTAAATGTAGCGCCAGTACCAAAAGTACACAGAACACACTCTATTCATGAAAAAAGTTATGATTTTAGAATTGATGCTGTTAATTATGCGTTGATGAATGATGATGGTGGCAACATTAAAAACTTTGCGGAGGCTGACATTATTTTGGTTGGCGTTAGTCGAAGTGGTAAAACACCCACTAGTCTTTATTTAGCGTTGCAGTATGGCATTAAAGCAGCCAACTACCCGATAACCGAAGACGACTTAGAAAGCGAAGGTTTACCAAAATGCTTAGTGCCTTATAAGCATAAACTGTTTGGCTTAACCATTGATCCAGAGCGATTGGCTGCAATAAGAGACAGACGCATGGCTAACTCAAAATACGCATCAATTAGGCAGTGTCGTATTGAAGTAAGAGAAGTAGAAATGCTGTATAAAAAACATAAAATTGCACATTTAAATTCTACTCATCATTCTGTTGAAGAAATTTCAGCAAAAATCATTTCTGATACAGGGCTTGAGCGTCGTAAGTACTAACAAACTTACGCTTTATTTAAAGCTAATACATAAAAAAGCCGCTAAATTAAAGCGGCTTTTGTTATTTATGAGCGGGTATTATTTACGCGCATCTTTTAGCAAATCGGCTACTAAAAAGCCAAGCTCTAATACTTGATCAGCATTTAAGCGTGGGTCACATTGTGTTTTGTAGCGCTGAGCAAGGTCATCGTCAGATAAACCGTATGCACCGCCGGTACATTCTGTTACATGTTGGCCGGTCATTTCTAAATGAACACCGCCTGCGTAAGAACCTTCTGCTTTATGAACAGCAAAGAATTGGCTAATTTCGCGCATAATATTATCAAAGCTACGCGTTTTGTAACCTGAGCTGGCTTTTTCAGTATTGCCATGCATTGGATCTGAGCTCCAAATAACTTTGCGACCTTCTTGCTGTACTTTACGCACTAGCGCAGGCAGCTTCTCTGGTAATACATCCGCACCCATTCGCGTGATAAGTGTTAATCGGCCTGGGATATTATCCGGGTTAAGCGCATCGATTAAACGGATAAGTTCGTCTGGGTCCATACCCGGGCCAACTTTAACGCCAATTGGGTTTTTAATACCTTTAAAAAATTCAATATGGGCATGGTCTAACTGGCGAGTACGTTCACCAATCCAAACAAAGTGTGCAGAACAATCGTACCAGTCACCTGATAAATGGTCTCTACGTGTTAATGCTTCTTCGTAGCCTAGTAATAACGCTTCGTGTGACGTGTATAAATCCGTTTCTTTTAAGCTTGGCGCTATAGTTGAATTAATACCACACACTTCCATAAATTCTAGCGCGTCTTGAATTTTGTCTGCAAGTTGTTGGTATTTTGCTTTTTGCGGATTAGCAGCAACAAAGCCCATGTTCCAACGGTTAACTTGATGTAAGTCGGCAAGTCCACCTTGTGCAAAAGCACGAAGCAAATTTAGCGTTGCCGCACTGTGATGATATGCAGTCATTAAACGTTGAGGGTCTGGAATACGCGCTTCTTCAGTAAACTCAAAGTTATTTACTATATCACCACGATAAGATGGCAACGAAACGCCGTCTATTGTTTCTAAGTCGGCCGAACGTGGCTTAGCGTATTGACCTGCCATACGTGCAATTTTAACAACCGGGCACTTTCCACCATAGGTAAGTACTACAGCCATTTGTAAGATGGTTTTAAATGTATCGCGAATATTAGCGGCATTAAAGTCGCTAAACGATTCTGCGCAATCTCCACCTTGGAGTAAAAAGGCACGGCCTTCGCATACGTCTTCAAGTTGTTTAAATAAACTTCTTGTTTCTTCGGCAAATACTAAAGGCGGTGCACTTTTGAGTTGGCTTTCTACCGACTTTAATACGTCTTGATCTGGGTACTGTGGTTGCTGCAGTATTGGCAGTTCTCTCCAGCTATTTGGGTTCCACGATTGCATGTTCATTCCTCATTCCTATTACCTGATGTAATGAAATTAACGTATGCAGTGTGCTTTGTTCAAGGACTAAATACACTATTTACCAATTATTTAGTTATTAGTTAAATTTTAATAAGATTTAAGAGGCTATTTTGAGTTACTTTTGATGAGCAAGTTTATAAAGTAAAAACAAATAAACATTTAAAAACAATAATCTAAGTAGGTAGAGTGTGCATTATAATGGCTTGAGTAGAAGCTTAACAGCTAAGCGATGGTGATACACATAGCATTCAGAACACATCATACTTAATTTGCCCTAATGTAATCTTAACTTTACGGATGATTTTAAACAATAATGCTACTCAATTATGCGCTTTTAAATATATATGCTAGCGCTGCACACAAAGCTGTGTGATCTAACTTACCCCCTTCTATTACTTCCTTTAAAGTTCGTGATGGGAAGTACTTAAAGAACACATCATACTTAATTGAATCCTAAAAATAACTTAGCAAATGAGTATTATTTTAATAAAGGACTGTCAAAGGAAAAGGTTATTTGCGAAAATACTGGGTATGTATGATGTGTTCTAGTTGAATAGCTAATGGTTACAAAAGTACAAATAAGAAGTCAGTTTGATTTACTCAATGAATTAACACTTAGCTTAATTGATGAGCTTAAAGAGGTTGGCTTTGCTAAAGCAGAGTATTTTCAATTACCTGAGATTAGTAGTACTGAAGAAAATATAATCCCTGAGTCTATAAACGTTTCAAAAATAACAGGGGAATTGGCGCATAAGGCAATTTTAAATGCTTTCTCAGATATGTATAAAAAGCCAGGGCTAAGCAGCAGAGTATTAAAGCGACACCCTGGTTTGCTAGTAATACAAGAAGCGAATAAACAAGCCATTGTTGATCGCATAGCACAGGTAAATAGTGCAAAAGCAGCTTTTAAAAATTGTATTTTAGCGATAGATAATAACGACGCGCGATTTGAAGCGGTGCATAATGCAATGCCAAATTTAATAACGCTTGCGGCGTATCGTAAAATTCATAGTGAAATTGAATCCCCTTTTTCTGTTCGCTTTACTTGGATGCATAAACACGCAACCAAAACACTTACAAAAAAGATGGCGCTAGAAATGTTAGAAAAATCGGCAGGCTATAAAAACCCGCGGATGATTGATCAACAAAAATGGCAGTCACTGGTTGCACAAGAACAGGTTCGAGTAGCCAGTTTGGGTGAAAAAGAAAAATTGCGAATTAGGCGCCCTACTCGAGTTAGTCCTCAAGTTAATGTGAGGTACACTGCACAAAATCGCTATCATGTTAGTGCTGCTTTACCTTTTATACTAATTAACCCACAGCCCGATGTAAAATTTGGCGAACTACCAAGTTACCAAAAACCCTTATCGCATCCACGAAAACGCGAATATGATTTTCTAGTAGACCGATTATATTTAGAACAAGTAGCTAAATAAATTATGTTAAAAAGGCCACATAATGCGGCCTTTAATATACTTTGTTGGTAAAAATGAATAGAATTACTTTTCTACAATTTCTTCCAGCTTATCTTCATCAATCAAAACCGCATTTTCAACAATGCGTTTGCCGCCTTGTATTTCAATACGCTTATTGTGTTTATTTAATGCCAATATCTCATCACAAAATTGATCAGACGGATGCATTTCATAAGTGTAATCGACTATGTTGCCGGTTTTATCATCTTTAACATTGGTAATGCTGTATTCAGATATTGCTCCTTTTTCAATTAAATCTTTCATCGTGGTTGTCATATCACGACGCAGTGCTTTTAATTTATTTTCGGTAATATCATCCGTTGAGTAAATAGAGCCATATTTTTCCATAATAGAAAGTAATCTAAAATGGTAGGTTTTTCCTGGTGCTGCATAACGCCATAAATGATATAAACGTAGCATCATCCAACGCGATAATCCGCGTTTTAATTCTTGTGCACTATTAAAGTAATAACCTTTGTATTCAAGGTTATCAATCATGTTATGTACAAATGCATTTAAACACGCAACACATTTTACGTTTCCGCCTTGGCCTTTCTTACCACTAAAGTGCAAAGACGATAAAAAATTCATGTTCGACTCGTAAAACGAATCATCAATATCAGAATTTTTAGTATCCGTTGCAGAATATTTAAAAGAAAGTTTAGAACCTTGCAATGCTTCAAGCGACTCTTTAATTTGCGGATATGGCATAGATTGGCCAACCGCTTTAAGCTCTTGTGCTAATTCGTTCATAGAAAACACAACGGCATATTGAATACCGGACTTAAAATTAATTTTTACAATTTTACCTTTCGAAGCTAGGCGAATTAGTGCGCGCTCTACTTTTTCTTCTCTATCTGATGGCCACACCAAATATTCTACATCTTCGCCATCTTTACGAGTACTGACCACAGCCGGTGTTATTTTTATTTCGCCGTCATATAAAATACCATCTACTTTTTCAGATATCTTACGAGTAATGATGGTTTTTTTAGGGGCTTCTTCAAGTGGCAGTTTTTTGTGACCTGAGCGAACAAAACGTCCCCACAGATCATAATGGTTAAATGTGTTAGAGTAAGCACGTAACCCATGGGCTGCATTTTCTATCGAAATTCGCACATCTTTATTATCTGTAAATAGTGCTAGGCTTTCGTTATCGATTGCACTTTCCACCCCGTGAATTTGGCCCCTAAGTGTATCGGGCAAGTTATCTACCGAGATGTTGACCTTTCGGCTCATGGTTTTTATTTCCGTTTTTATTGTGACAGCTAATAACAACACATAAAGCCACAAAAGTTAAATGTTTAAGTTAGTATAAAAGTGATCTGACTTCAAATAAAATGCTCAGATCAGTATTTTACTAAGGAAAACTTAAAACAGCGGTTTTCAGATCACATTTTTACTAACTGAGTGTTGATAAGCCAAATTTTTACTAACTAAATAATAATTTTGTCCATTACAAAGTGTTTTTTTTTATATTTTACACGACAAATTAGATAAAAATTTTAAACCCCTGTGGATAAGCTTAGTTCGAGTTAGCATAGATCTGATCTGTACTTACTACAGATCAGATCTATACTAATTAAACCCTTCATTATCGCTAATGGCTAGTGCATAACTTTATAATTTACTTAGTAAAAATATGATCTGCAGGGGTGTATTTGTGAGTAACTCAGTGCTTAACCTGTGCGTAACTCAGGTTGTAAATTCTCGCTTAGTAAAAAGCTGATCTGCAAGTAGATAAGGATCTGATCTTAACCACGTACAATGCTGATCCACTATTTTTAATATTATTTATATAAATCATAATGTTATATATGTATTTTACCCCCTTAGCCTTTAATACCTTATATATTTAACCATACTTAAACTTCTTTATTTATACTAAGCAATATTAAAGGTGTAAAAATTATTTTATATGTCATGTATTTAAAAGACATGTCGCCTTAAATAGTTGTTTACAGCTAATTGAATGGACATTATACTAAACGCCTAACTTTGAGGAATAAAGTATGTCTATCAATAAAAACGCGCTAGATACTTATCGACTTTTAAAAGCAACCGCAGAAGTTGCTGAAAAATCACTAGAAGGACGTATCCAACATTACCGCGCCCATCTTAAATCTGAAGAAAAAGAATTAAGAACTTACACCCAAAAAGCAGCAGCTGATTTACTTGGCTGTAATAATCGTACCTTAAAAAGACGCCATGACAATGGTGACTTTGACGATTTAAATATAAAACGCGGTGCAAACGGCCACTATGCCTACACCTTAGTTAATATTTTTGCTATGGCTGATATTATGGACATACAGCCTGATCACCGCGCATCAACAGACAAACTTCAAGTTATTGTTATCAATTCATTAAAAGGGGGTTGTGGTAAAACAACTAGCATGGTCAACATTGCTGCTGCGCTCGCTACAACCAACATTAAACGTTACCGTATCGGTATTATTGATTTAGACCCTCAAGGGTCATCATCAAGTTTTTTCCCATCTTCAGAGCCCGATCCGATTACTGTTGGTGATTTAATGCGTGATTGCATTGACCTTGATGAAGGTGAAACATGGCCAGAATTTGTGTCTAATTCTTTTTTACCTACACATATTCCTAATATTCGTGTTTTACCATCAGGTATGGATGACTTTTACTTTGAACACGAAACAGCAACATTACTCAAAGACACCTCTAATTATGAGCAAACACGCCATTACCACAAGCTATTAGAACGCGTGATAGAGCCGGTAAAAGATGAGTTTGATATCCTATTAATTGATACAGCTCCAACGCTTAACTTTATGTTTTACAATGCATTAATGGCTTCAACTGCAATGCTTATACCGGTTCATCCGGAAGCGGTAGACTTTGATGCAAATAATAAATATTTAAAACGCTTAGGTGAGATTTATCATACTGTTGCCGCTCTTGGCCATGACGGTTGGGATTTCATGCAATTTTTAGTTACTAATTATGTGAAAGGCAATCACTCACAACGTGACATAGTTAAAGATGTTCGTAGTGCTTTTGGTCGCCAAGTAATGAGCTATCCTATTAATCATAGTTCAGCAATTACTGCGAGTTCATCGTCGTTCAATACCATTTTTGATCAAAAAGCATCTGACAGCTTAGCAAGTAGAGAGTCATTAATGCGCGCACAAGAAAATATCAAAGATGTAGTTGATGAACTCGAAATGCTAATTCGTTCTAATTGGCAATCCACTCAATCTAAATTAAATACGCCTAAGTAAGGATGTTGACTAAAAATGGCTAAAAAACGTAAAAATGACACCCGCTTAGATCCCTTTGCAACCGCTGTTGGCAGTAGTAGCTTAGATGCCCTTTTAGAGCAAGCCAATGCAGGCGATGTTATTCGTATGCCTGCTCCTAGTGATCCTAATCGGGAAATAACGCTTGTTTGTAAAGTGATTGCTCACAACGAGATTGAAAAATCGACCCAAGTTTATGGTAAAAATCGTCGCGTACAAGCGCTTTTAAACGAAAAGTCGGTATCCGATATACTTCCTGCTATTAAAGAAGATGGCCGTAATCAGCACCCTGCCCTATTGTGGGAGCAAGGTGATATGAGCCTTGTATTAGCTGGCTCTAGACGTCGTAAAGCCTGTATTTTAGGTGGCGCAGACTACCTCGTATTGAGTTCTAGTGACTTTAGCGAGCAAGATGCCAAAGTACTTGCGGTTTCATCAGATCAATACATTGCCCCTAGTCTTTGGGAGTTGGGTCAAGCGTATCAGCAAACTAGAAACGATCTTATTCAACAAGGCAAAAAAGGCTCCTACCGTGAAATTGCTGTTATTGAAGGGGTATCGCATACAGCGATTGCTGATGCGATAAAAGCGTATGAGCAAATATCTGCAGATGTTATAGCCCTTTACCCAACAGCTAATCATGTTGGTAGAGAAGTTGCTAAAAAGCTGATTAACGCAAAGGAGCGCGATGAGGAAGCATTTAACGAGTTAGTTGTTGCACTTGCCAGCAATGATGAAATTAACGCCTTAGAAGCCGACGACAAGCGCGCTATGCTAATTACTAAATATCTAACTGCAGAGCCTAAAACAGCATCAAAACGTGAAGCGGTTTTAGAAAATGACTTTATTAGTGTGCAACGTAACCTTAAAAGTGGTGACGTTTCAATTAAAATAAATAATAAAGTGATGACAGACAAGCGCTTAGAGCAACTTACTAAGTTATTAAGTGCCTTTAATTAGTTAGTAATATCGTGATCTGTAAAAGGGGTTGGGTTAGTTAAAACATGATCTAAACCTCTTTTTTAGTTGGTAAAAATCTGATCTTTAGTGGCATAAAAAGGCTAAAAACATGGCTTAAACCATCAAGGATCATATTTTTACTAACTAAACACCTCCTTTTAATGCCATTTTTCACCTTGTTAGTAAAAACCTGATCTAAGCCTAACTAAATCTCCTTTTAAAGTTAATTAATTGTTTTTCTTTTGTAATTTAAACGTGCTTTTTTAGTGAGCAAAATTAAACAATGATCGCCAATTCGCTATAAACCAATTTTTTACTAACCAATCAGATCCAACCAGTTTATTTTAAAAATAATATTGCTTTAGCTCAGCGCTGATAAGGCATATACTGGAAAAATTGTTTTTAAATTTTAATACTTTGAGTGACATGTCTGCTAACTTATCAAAAAATGATTTAATGGCTATTTTTGAAGAAATTAAAAATGAGCAGGCTACCCAGTTTCCTCTTTCTGAGCGATTCATAAAAAAATTATTTAAACCCGCGGTGTTAGCCAAAGGAAAATCGTACTATAAAAACGGCCAAATCAGTTGGTTAGAACATAATGCAGATTTTTCTGTGGTTGACTCTACGGTGCAAGGTGATAAAGGAATCGCGTTCAACCAACGTATTGAGATCAGTAAATTACCAACTGGTTATTCGGTCGATACCCACTGTACCTGTAATGTTAAAACTAAATGCCGCCATTTGGCCGCTATTTTGTTAAAGCTTAAAATTGAGCATTCTGGTGAGTACGGTGAAGATTATTTTATTAATGATTGGTTTAGTGAACTAAGCGCACTTAAAAACACCGACCAAGCTCAACCCTCGCAAGTATTACTGTTTGTATTAGACATAGAAAACAACAAAGTATTTTTAACCCCTAAAATTGCCAACTACGATAAAAATAATAATTATGCACTTGGGCGAAATTTAACTGAGCAACAGCTTAATAGTTTTGTAACCCCTAGCGATTTGCTCGAAAGTGATTTTAGATTATATAGCTGGATCCGATCGCAAAATGCGGTCGGTAATATTGAGCTTAAAGGTCAATGGGGTTTTAATGCGCTGCAGCAATTACTAGCCACAGACAGATTATTTTTACAACGCTCTCGAGTATCTATTAAAGCGCAACCTGGTTTACCTCTTAACTTTGTTTGGGAAAAACAAAAAGAGGTAACCCAGTTAAAAATTCACTTGGATCAAATTCCTAATTGGGCGTTAATTAAAACAACGCCGCCCATCTACTTAGATTTAGATAAATATAAATTAGGCCGTATTCGCACGCCCCTCAGTGCTGATGAAATTGCGCACTTACAAACTATACCGGCGCTGCACGATACAAACTTTGACCGAATTTATAAGCAGCTTGCTGATAACTTTGGAGTAGGTGTTATTCCCCACCCTACTAATACACCAAGCACGCCTGTTAAGTCGTTGAGTAATGCCATACTTAAAGTCAGCATGTCGGGCTCAGTAATGGCTATTTCGTTATCGTTTAAGTATAAAAATAAAAACTATTTAGCGGGCACCGCGCCTGCAAAGTTAATTAATAGCGCCTTTGAAAACACCGTTACCAATGAGTTAGTCAACTTAGGCTTCGATTTTTGTAAAGGGGGTTTACACAGCGAGTTTATTTTTAGTCAGGAATCGGCTATTCACTTACATTGGCTAGTGCACGAGGTACTGCCCAGCTTTAAACAACGCGGTTGGCAAGTATCAATGAGCAAAGTTAATGTTGCTGACACTAAAAGCCAAATCTCATTGCATGTAAACAGAGCTGCAGGTCATCAAATGCATAGCAAAGTAATGCTAAACGATACCAAAGTAGCCACCCTATTAAATGTAAATAATAAACTGTATGAATCGTTAAACCGCCAAAGTGAATTATTTTATTATTACCCTGTTGGCCGTCAATTTGGGGTTATTGATAAAGCAGCGTTTAATTTATTAATTGAATTTAAAATGCGATTTGAATTTATTAAAACCCGTGACGAATTTAACATTCCGCTTTCATACTTACCTGAATTAGTTCAGCACACAGCTATTAATGTAGAGCTACATGACCCGTCACTAGAGCGTTACCTTGATGAACTAAATAACGATGCACTGCTATCACCTAACACTGCCATTCATGGCTTACACGATTCTGTAGTATTAAGAGAGTATCAGCAAGAAGGCGTGGCTTGGCTTAACTTTTTAAAGCGTAATCAGTTAGGTGGGATTTTAGCGGATGATATGGGCTTGGGTAAAACGTTACAAGTGATTGCCTACTTAGCAAGCTCATACAATACACCGCAAGCAGGGCCTACGCTTATTGTGTGCCCTACAAGTTTAGTGAGTAATTGGCAAAACGAAATTACCAAGTTCGCAAAAAGCTTAAAAGTGACCACTATTTTTGGTGCGCACCGTAATGACTCGTTGCAGCATTTGGCACAAGCGCAGTGTATTTTAACCACGTATCCGCTATTAAAACGTGACATTGCTTATTACTCACCGCTGTATTTTGAAAACATTATTCTTGACGAAGCCCAGTATATTAAAAACGATACCGCACAAGTTTCGCGGTTGGTAAAACGTTTAAATGCCGACTTTAAGCTTTGTTTAAGTGGCACCCCAATTGAAAACAATTTATTTGAATTAAAGTCATTGCTCGACTTTGCAATGCCCTCGCTATTAGGTTCACAGGCGCACTTTAAGCAGCATTTTCAAGGCCCTATTGAACGCGAAAGCAACATTGAACGTGCAGAGCAACTAAAAGCGTTAATTATGCCGTTTATTTTGCGCCGTACTAAAGCCCAAGTGGCTCAAGAGCTGCCGCAAAAAACCGAACTTATAAAAGAGTTTGAGTTTGAACCTAAACAAAAAGATATGTACCAAGGTATAACCCGTGCGCTTGAAGAAAAACTCATTGATTTATTTGCCGAGCAAGGCGTACAAAAAAGTAAACTCGCTTTTTTAGAAGCTTTATTAAAGTTACGCCAAATTTGTTGTCATCCTAAACTCATTGAACCTGAAACTGAGGCAGCCAGTGCTAAATTAGAATGGTTATCGAGCCACTTACCTTTAATGCTTAGCCTTGGCCGTAAAGTGATTATATTTAGCCAGTTTACCTCTGCCCTTGATTTAATTGCCGAGCGTTTGAATACACTTAACATTAAATTTAGCATGTTAACTGGGCAAACGCGCCATCGCGATAAAGTGATAGACGAATTCACCAGTGGCACTACTTCGGTATTTTTAATTAGCTTAAAAGCTGGCGGTACTGGGCTTAATTTAACCCAAGCCGACACCGTTATTCATTTTGATCCATGGTGGAACCCAGCCGTTGAAAAACAAGCCACCGATCGTGCTTATCGAATTGGGCAAACAAACCCAGTGTTTGTTTATAAACTAATTATGGCTAACTCTATTGAACAAAAAGTATTTCAAATGCAGCAAGATAAGCAAGCGCTTGTAGATGCATTATTTACCGAAAAATCAATGAGTTTTACCCAGTTTGACGAACAACAAATGCTGTCTTTAATTAAAAGCTAAAATAATTTTAAAAAATCATGACGAGTTTTTGAACTTATTTAAATTGTAGGCGTCTATTAATATGCTTGGTTAAATTGCAGTTTCTCCAAGCTTTCATGTTGATATCCCATATAGTAGTTACTAGACATAGTAATGATTAAGCCAGCCAGTAATGCGCTGGCTTTTTTTTGCTTTTAAAAATATTTATTTTTTTATTTAATTTATTTTGAACTAATCACAAATGGCTGGGTCTATTATTATGCTTGTAGTTGATGTGTTGTTATACAAGTTTCATGTTGATTTCCCTGTTTGATTACTAATTTAGTAATATTGAGCCAGCTTTATTAGCTGGCTTTTTTTATGCCTCAAATTCAACTTTTTTAAAATTATTTTGAACTAATTTAATCAGAGCGCGTCTACTATTATGCTTGTAGTTGATATGTTGTTTTACAAGTTTCATGTTGATTTCCCTGTTTGATTACTAATTTAGTAATATTGAGCCAGCTTTACTAGCTGGCTTTTTTTATGCGCTTAATTTAGTGTTTTACCCTACTGCTAAAGAGCGTAATTCGTTATGATGGCATGTCACTAAATTTTAAAAGTTTATTCTATGTTTACTTCGTTTTTATCCCATTTAGATTGGTTAAGTGTTGGTACTGGCGCTATAGCCGGTATGGCTATTTTCAGCGTTGTATCAGTCCAGTTAAGCAAAAAAATAAAGCGCCAAGTGAGTGAGCAGCAACAACAGTTATTGTTATTACAAAGCCAGTATGAGCATACGCAAAATCAATATGCCTCTTTAGTGGAAGAGCACGACTTGTTAGGGCTTACTCATCAAGAGCAACGTGATCAGGCGCAACATTTTAAAACGCGATTAACTGAGCAAGAAAAACAAAGTCAACTTTATAATCAATATTGGCGTAAAGCCGAAGCCGAGCTAACCGCCCTGCGCGAGCAATACAATCTGCGCGATGTAGAGCTTAATAATATACGCACTACCCTTGAGCAAAAGCAGCAACATTTTAGCGAGCAACTCGCCCATATAGAGCAAAGTAAAGAAACGCTTAAAAAAGAATTCGAAAATTTAGCCAATCAAATCTTAGAAGAAAAATCGCAAAAATTTAAAACCCTCAATCAAGAAAGCATAGAGCAGTTACTCAAGCCGGTTCAAGGTGAGCTAAAAGGCTTTAGAGATAAAATGGAATCTATTCACGTTGAAGATTTAAAACAACGTGCAGCACTTAAAACCGAGCTATTACATTTACAAGCCAAAAGCCAAGCCATTACCGAGCAGGCTGACAAGCTAAGCAATGCCTTACAAGGGCAAAAGAAAACCCAAGGTAATTGGGGCGAGTTAATGCTTGAAAACGTGCTTGATAGCGCAGGACTTCGAGCTGGCACCGATTACAAGCGAGAAGTGTCTTTTAATACCGAAGACGGTCGTTTGCGCCCTGATGTTGTGGTGTATTTACCTCAAGGACGCCACTTAGTGATTGATGCAAAAACATCGTTAAATGCCTATACCCGCTACGTAAATGCCGAAACAGAGCTGGAATCTCAACAAGCGATTAAAGAGCATGTAAATGCCGTAACTTCCCGTATAAATGAGTTGGCCAGTAAATCGTATGACCGTTTACCAGGGATAAACTCGCCTGAGGTTGTTATTATGTTTGTACCGATTGAATCTGCGTTTGTAGAAGCACTTAAATACCAAAGCGACATTTACCAGCAAGCAATCGAAAAAAACATTTTGGTTGCTACTCCTACTACCCTGTTAACCAGTTTAAATATTGTTAAGCAGTTATGGCGCTTTGAAGAGCAAACTAAATATTCAAAAGAGCTGGCTAATCGTGCTGAGCGTTTTTACAGTAAGCTCAACGGCTTTTTAACCAGTATGGAAGGGGTGGGTAAACAGCTCGATAAAGCCAAAGAAACCTACGATAAAGCATTTTCTCAGTTATACCGTGGTAAAGGTAACTTAATTAAACAAGCCTCAGAATTTAAAGAGCTGGGTGTATCGGTGCAAAAAGAGTTACCTCAAGAAAGCGTTGAACGCGCTCACTTAGAGCTTGATGAATAAACACCACATATAATATTTGCGCACTAAGGTTGTGCGTTTATGTGGCTAGTTATTTACTAACTGCGCAGGCACTATAATGATACCTGTCCTTTAGGATTAACCACATGCAACGCCCAACCGTTTTTTTCATTTCACATGGTGGCGGCCCAATGCCATTACTAGGTGATGCCAACCATGCAGAAATGCGAGCCTGCTTAGAACAAGTTGCCGCTAAAATCCTAAAGCCTTCTGCTATTTTAATGGTCAGCGCGCATTGGGAAGCTCAACCAATTAGTATAACGGCGCACTCTTCACCGCCGCTTATTTATGATTACTATGGTTTTCCTGAGCAGGCGTACCAATTAACTTACCCTTGTACTGGCCAGCCGCAACTTGCTAATTTAGTACAACAAGCGCTCGCAACACATAATATTGACTCAAAACTCGATCCACAGCGTGGTTTTGATCACGGTATGTTTGTACCGTTAAAAATTATGTATCCAGAGGCCGATATTCCCTGTGTGCAAATATCCTTGCACCCAAGCCTTGATCCGCTGTTGCATGTTGAAATTGGTAAAGCGTTGCAACGTATTGATTACGATAACTTATTAATTATAGGCTCAGGCTTTACCTTCCATAATATGCGCGCTTTTGGTGTTACTCAATCAAACGATGTTAACCAGCAAAATCAGGCATTTGAAAATTGGTTGGTAAGCACAATCGCAGATCAAACATTAACCGAGCAACAGCGTGAACAGCAATTATTAGCATGGCAGCAAGCTCCAGCTGCACGCTTTAATCACCCTAGAGAAGAGCACTTGTTACCGCTACATGTATGCTATGGCGCTGCTATGTGTGCAAGCACTGAGGTATTTGAATTAAATATTGCCAATAAACGAGCCAGTATGTATTTGTGGCAATAATAAAAAACACGCCAGACTTTGCTAGGCGTGTTTTTTGGTTCTACTGTATTTATTACAGTGGTTAAGCGTAAGCAATTACCATTTCATTTCGCCTTTATGAACTTTAGCGCCAATGCTAAGAGCCATAGGTAATACAGCCTCTGGGTATGAGTTGGTCATTTTATCTATCAGCAGCTTACTGCTATCACTACTTTGCTTAGCGTGTGCAAAATCCTTTAAATACTGAATTGAAAAATCAATATTTGCAGCATCTAATTGAGTGCCTGCTTTCATATGCCCAGGGATCACCACGTCAGGGTTGAGTGCTTTCATTTCATTAAGTTGCTTTGCCCATGCATTTTGCTCTGCCTGAGTTTGTGCATCGGCCATCCATAAATGAACATTAGCGTATACAGCCACATTCCCTAAAATAGCTTTATTATCAGGTATCCATAAATATGGGCGATGATTATGCTCACCCTCTGTGCCACGAATTTCAATGGTATGGCCTTCTATTTTTAAGCTATTACCATTAAATACCTTAGGTACGACGGGGTTTTTTGGTGCGTTTTCCCCCATTATTGGGGTCCAGAAAGCAAGTTTACCTTTAAGCTTTGCTGCTATTTTTTGGTGCACTGCCGGTGTGGTAATAACCTCTGCCTCAGGAAAAAACTGTTGTAACACTTCAGCGCCAAAGTAGTAATCAGGATCGGCTTGGCTAATAAAAATAGTTTTTAGTTGTTTACCAGAGTCAATTACTTTGGCGGCAATGCGCAGTGCATCAGCTTTGGTAAATCCGGTATCAATTAAAATTGCATCGGTACGGCCATAAACCAGCGTGGCATTAACATGAAAGCTATTGCTGTCAGCGTTATACACATCAAGGGTTAATGGGGTTTCGTCTGCAATAGCGATATTGCTGGTTAATAGTGTGCTTAATAAAAGCGTGCGTAGGTTCATGGTATTCTCATCATTGGTTGCTAATGCGAGCATAATAAAGGTTTGATATGTTCAGAAAAACAACCAATAATTAGCATCATTGTTTCATAAATCGTGCAAATACTATGGATAAACTCACCGCAGCGCAGGTTTTTGTTGATGTTGCCTACTCAGGCAGTTTTACTGCCACTGCCGCTCGGCTTGAAATGTCACGCCCTATGGTTACTCGTCATATTGAGTCGGCAGAAGCATGGCTCAATACTCGTTTGCTACACCGAACTACCCGCAAAGTTACACTTACCACCGCTGGCGAGGCCTGTTTACCCGAAATAGAGCAATGGTTAGCACAGGCTAACCGTTTAGTTGAACAAACTAAAAGCCAGCAACAGTTGTCAGGTAAAATTCGAGTAGCGACCAGTATGTCGTTAAGCTTTGCACAATTAGCCCCTATATTTACACGCTTTATGAAACGTCACCCTAACGTGCAAATAGACATAGATCTTGAAGACTCAACCACAGATCTAATAGAGCAGCGTGTTGATTTGGCAATACGTATTGCAGCCAATCCTGATCCTTCGTTAATAGGTAAACCTATTGCCGAGTGTGAATCTATATTAGTGGCCTCAGCCGACTACCTTGCTGATTATCCGCCAATAACGACACCACAACAGTTAAGCGCTCATCAGTGTTTAGGCTATAAAAACTTCGACCGATATATTTGGCATTTACACAACGGGGATGAGTTTCAATCTGTTGATGTTAAATGCAATTTAAGTGCAAACGAGGCCACCACATTACTTCATGCAGCCATAGCCGGTGGTGGTATTTCAGTACAGCCTACGTATTTGGCAAATCAATATATACTTGATGGTCGCTTGCAGCGTGTATTAGCGCCATGGACATTAAACCCAATGAAAATATATGTGCTTTACCCTTCTCGTCAGCATTTATCGGCAACAGTAAGAGCACTAATCGACACGCTCAGTGAAGAATTTAAAAATCCAGCATGGTATAATTATAAAAGTTTGGGTTTAAACCATAGCTTTGTGCGTTAAGCATGCTGATATTGTGTAGGTTATTTTGTTACAGTAAATGTAATAAGCGCCTTAATCCATAAAGGTCAGCAGACCCAAGGAACAATAACAATGAATCTGATCAAAATATCGGGCTTGGCACTCGCCATTGTTGCGGGCTTAGGCTTGCAAGCATGTTCAAGTACCAGCATAACAACCAACAATAATGCAGCGATGAGTACCGTGAATAATCCATTAAGCCTAGCGCAAATTTATAAAGATAAAGAGTTTAAAACCCAGCGAAGCACTTACTTTAAGTGGCTAGACGATGGTACCGGCTACACTGTGCTTGAAGAGCGCGAAAGCGAAAAAGAAAAAGCAGACGATAACAACACCGATGACGACAAAGAGCACGGTGTAAAAGGCAACGACATTGTATTTTACAATGCTGACGGCACAGGCCGTAAAGTATTGGTTGAGTTTGAAAAACTGTTGCCAGAGGGCGCAGACGAGCCATTTGCAATCGAAAGCTATCAGTGGTCAAAAGACGGTAAATGGCTGATGGTATTTACCAACAGTGAGCAAGTTTGGCGTTCGCGCAGCAGAGGGGATTTTTGGTTACTTAACCTTGAGACTAACCAATTACAGCAACTTGGTGGTAAAGACGTTGAGCCAACTAAGTTAATGTTTGCTAAGTTCTCGCCAGATAGCTCAAAAGTGGCTTACGTACGCGACAACAATATTTATATGCAAGCGGTTGGTAGTAACGATGTAACCGCGCTCACAACCGATGGCAGTGCCACCATTGTTAACGGTAATTTTGATTGGGTATACGAAGAAGAGTTTACTATTGCCGATGGTTTTCGTTGGAGCCCCGACAACAAATCAATTGCCTATTGGCAGCTTGATACCAGTGACGTTAAATTTTTCACTATGATCAACAACACTGACGAACTGTACCCTACCCTTAAAGAGTTCCCTTATCCTAAAGCGGGTGAAACCAATTCTGCCGTGCGTGTTGGTGTGGTAAGCCTTGCTGATAAACAAACCCGTTGGGCTGAGCTTGAAGGCGATAACCGCGACCGTTATATTCCGCGTATTAGCTGGGCAGGCAGCGGTAATGAATTAATGATTCAAGACTTAAACCGCCCACAAAGCCACAATAAGGTCTGGTTGTTTGATTGGCAAAAGCAGCAACTGACTAAAATTTTAGAAGACAAAGACGATGCGTTTATCGAATGGTTTTATAAAGCCAACTGGTCAAAAGACGGTGAGTTTTTTATTTGGCATAGCGAACGCGACGGTTGGCGTCATCTTTACCGTGTATCGCGCGATGGCAAAACTATTATCGACCTAACCCCAGGCAATTACGACATTATTGATATGCTGAGCATCAATGAAGATAAAAACGTAATGTATTTTATTGCCTCGCCAAACGATCCTGGTCAGCGTTATTTATACAGCACACCGCTTGATGGCAGCAGCAAACCGGTACGGGTCACACCTGCTGAGTTTGAAGGCTCAAACAGCTACTACATGTCAAAAGATGCCTCATGGGCTATGCACACTTACTCAAAATTTGGTAAGCCACCGACTAAAGAGATTATTAAAGTGGCAGATCATAGTAATGTAAAAACCTTAGTTGAAAATACAAAGCTTAAACAAAAACTGGCTGAACAAAGCTTACCAAAGCATGAGTTTTTTAAAGTAAACGCGCAAGATGGCACCGAGCTTGACGGCTACATTATGTTCCCAGAGAACATGGATAAAAGTAAAAAATACCCAATTGTGTTTTACGTATACGGCGAACCATGGGGTTCAACCGTGCAAGACCGCTGGGAAGGTAACAGTTACTTATATAAATCGTTACTAACGCAAAAAGGCTTTATTGTGGCATCGGTTGATAATCGTGGTACACGTGCACCAAAAGGCCGCGATTGGCGTAAATCAATTTATAAAAAAATTGGCTCAATTACCGTGCAAGATCAAGTTGATGCGCTAGATGCGATGGCCAAACGTTGGGATGTAATCGACACCGACCGTGTTGGCGTGTGGGGCCATTCAGGTGGCGGTAGTTCAACCCTTAACTTACTGTTCCGCCACGGTGATAAATTTAAAGTGGGCATTGCCTCAGCACCGGTGCCAGATATACGTTTGTACGACACCATTTACCAAGAGCGTTATGCGGGCAACCCAAACACCGATCCTGAGAGTTACGATAACACCTCGCCTATTACCTTTGCTAAAAACCTAACCGGTAAGCTATTGCTTATTCACGGCACAGGCGATGATAACGTGCATTATCAAGGCTCTGAGCGCTTAATTGACGAGCTTGTAAAGCATAACAAGCAGTTTGAGTTTTTCTCATACCCTAACCGCTCACATAGCCTACGTGAAGGTAAAGGCACCACCTTGCATTACCATACAATGATGGCTGACTTTTTTGAAAAGCACTTACTAACCAAGTAATCGCTTTAAAAGTAAAATACTAAAGCCGCACACTAATTATTAGTATGCGGCTTTTTTAATCAAAATGTAATGGGGGTTTACAGCAGGGTGTAAAGGTTAACCTTGAGAAAGGAAGTCTCATGTCCTTATACTAAACCTAAATAACAAGAACCTGAGTAAACTTTACTGGAAGATGACTTTGGTCTTTTGCTTTCTTAAGTAGTATTAATTTAGCTATCAGCAGAGCTATTTAATAATTTACTATTCTCTTTTAGACTTTCTATATGCTTAAGCATAATACCTTCCATTAAAGGGGTAATAGCTGCATTAGCGTCTTTGTACCAAGGTTTATCATTTTGAGACATATTTAGATCGAATGTAAAATTAGCCATAAGATAATATTTTTCATTCAATTGCGTTGCAAAAATGTATTTTTTCTTTGTTTCGTTAGAACGAATCTCTGTATATTTTATCCACTCAATATTGTTAAATGTACATTCATCAAATTGAGATATTTCAGGGAAACCTGAATTTAATAAGTTAGACTCTATGTGATGTTGCTTTTCTTCGTCTGAAAATGGTGTAGCTCGGCGAGCAGAATGAGCTTCTATTTCATTGATGAGCTCAGTATTATGCCCTTTAAAATATTTACCTATTGAAGAGGAATTATAATAGTCGTTATATTCCTTTAGAATGGCATGGCCGAGTTCTTTAGTGCTAGTGACTGGAGATGCGAGCTTTCCAATAGTAATATTGAGCCGCAGGCTTCCCAACTCATCTGACATCGGCGTTCGCATTAGAGGCCAATAAAACCAATAGGACTCATGAATTGGAATATATCTAGAATGTCGAATCTGACTATAGCTAGTTTCAAACCAATTTGCTTCTGTAAAAGGATAATTTACAATTTTTGTTTTAGGTTGTTTCAACGGATTACAAACTGGAAGAGCAACGGTCAATTTAAGCTCTTCGTCTAGGTAATAATGCTCTTTTTGAATATTATTAAAATCAGGGCCTCCGCGATAACCGCGGAGTATTTTTTTCATTAGCATTTAACTATCCCTCTCAATACAACCACTCTAAGTATTTTTCTCTATATAATTTAGTACGTCTTGTGCTCTCCGATGATTACCAGCTAAGCGCAATTGAGTATGATAAGACTCTAGCCCCAAATAAGGTAATGTATGTGGGCTGGTTAATTCTGTTCCTAAAAAGGTAAGACTCATAAACTTTAAGCTACGAATTAAACTGCTGGGAGATAGATTATTTTGTCCTGCCATATTAGGTACTACATCAAAGGGGTTACTATTAGCTTGATGTACTAACATACCCAATCGCGCTGCTGCGGATTTTAATCGCGGAAGGTATGCTCCAGGTGAGTGAACTGCTACTTGTTGAGAAGTTAGTCGAATAGTATGAGTTTTAGCAAATTCTTCAAGCGCCGCAGTAAAAATAATAGCCCCTTGACTGTGTACTACCCATTTTATTTTCTTTCCTTGTTGCTGAGATTGAAAAAAAATGGCCGCCAAATGTTGTGCATTTTGTGATTTAGTTCCTTTGCGTTTATCAAATATGCATTCAACAACGTCATACAGCATGCGATCAGTCGGGTTGTGGAATAAAGTGTATGTATCAAAACTATCTTTAGGGTAAGCTACATCTAAGTGAGCGCCCATTAACCAAGCCGCTTTATTTAAATTATTCTGCATCCCATTCACTGCTGCATGATGATTAGAAACTTGAGTAGCTCCAGAACCTGATAATCCCCATGAGTCTTTATTCTGTTGCAACTCATCACTATCCCAAGCCCCAGTAAATCGACCACCTTGGCGTTTTACATTGTATAACATGTTTCGTTCTAGGCTTGCTCTTGGCTTTGGTCCAGTGGCACTAACATCGAAATATATATCGTGAATTACCACTTGGTTATCTGCTGTAATTTTAAAGTCTATTAGATAATGATATGACTTGAATTGGTCTCTAGAGCGAAATAAGCGTTTAAATGGCAGCGTGCTGTGCTTAACCGAACTACAACTATTTGGATTTTTGCAAACAAAGGTAATTTCTTTAATCACTTTTTGTTGGTCAAATTGATTTAAATTGGCCAGCATAGCTAAGGCTTGTTATGTGATTAAAATTCGAGTACTTTTTAGATCTACAGGGTCACAAGTTAAGTTATATGATTGAGCAGTTGCCTCGTCTAGCCCAATATGGTTAAAAGCGGATGCTTTTCCGGTATGTTTCCAAGTCATAATGTTCTTCCTTTTACATTTATTTAGACAGATGATATCTATTCAAAAACCCTTAGTCTAGTGTGTTTTAGAATCAATATATTTAGCAAGAGTTTAATAATGGGAATCTAAATACTGATCTTGGGAGCTAAGATAAGAACTCAATTTATTAGTGTGCGGCTTTTTCAATCAAAATGTAACGGGGGGGGGGTCAAAGGTTTTGTTTGAAGTACAACAGCACCCAACACTAACTATAGGAAGTCCATACTGAATGAAAATTTTTTATCGAAACGGGCTAAAACGTTGTGTTCATGAGGAACTTTTATTAATCCTCATTTCCTTGTTTTAACTCAGCCGCCCAACCATTTCTTTAACTACTAAAAACTGCACTTGTCTTAACATTCTTAATTCCGCTGCGCGTACATCCGCAGATGGCATATTTACAACTTCTTGGTATAAGTTGCTAAATTCACTCTCTATATTATCTACAAAATAACTTAGTTGCTTTACTGCGGCAGAGTTTGGAATACCGAGCTCTTTTGCAAAAGCGATTACATCTGCTTTAGTAACATCACAAAAACGTTTTTTATTATTGATAGGAACGGATAAGGCTTCTTCTAGAGGGTTACCACCTTCTGAAACATAAATAATGGTGCTTAATAAATCATAAAACGGTGTTATTTGCGCAGATCCGTTTTCGTAATAAAAGCTAATATTTTTTAAATGCGCATCCCCATTCCCGACTAATAAATTATAAATCACCCATTGATATAACTTGATGGCCGTTGCCGCTTTAGGGCGTACGTTATTGAGTATTTTTTGGTATGTTTCAACCGTTGATGCAGAATATTTGGAGTGTCTGCTATAACTTAACAGCTGGCAACTATCTATAATATGCTTACGCTCTTGATCAGGATAACTTCCTGCACGGTCAAAGCGCTCAACCAAATAGGCTGGCTCGGGTGTATAAATGAGCTGCACATTGGGTACATCTATTCCTAGGCGCTTGGCTAGTTTCATCATAAACCATTCATTGCATGTCGTTTGCCAATATTGGTCTGGCTCAGAATGATCTGGTTTAAGTATATGAGTTGAAGGTGTGCCTTCATTTCCTTCAAATAATTCATCGCCGAGCTTAATAACTAGCATTTTATGCTGCGCGCCAGCAAGTGACATACGGCTACTTTGGCGGATATTTAACGGTGCTCTGGGTAAGTTTTTAATTCGCCTAGATAGCTCGGCAAAAGGTAACGGTATTGCACTAGGGCTTGGAAAATCGACATGCTCTGGTAAAAGAGTTAAAGCACCAGCAGACTCAATGCCGGATGCAGTAAGTAGAGCAAATGAATCCTCGTGATCCACTTTCACTTCTTTTGCCAATAACTCACGTGCATTTTCTTCTGGCAGTAAATTATCAAAAAACTGCTGCACAGGCCGCGTAGTACCAGAATCAAGAATGATTTGATCTTGTAATGGAATGCTGGGAGTTATTGCAAATTTATTAGCTGAGTTAAGCCAATCTTGATCGTATTTAAATGACCAAAAACCATTACTATCTTGTAACTGGCCCATGAGCTGTTTGCCAGCATAAACATCAAGTGATCTATTATTCATTGCCAGCCACCATGTTCTGGATTTGCATTAGTAATTTACTTTTAGCCTTTTCATCATGTTGAGGTACAACCACGTCTATTTTTACTTCTAAGCCTAAAGCTTCCATTAAATCAAACGCGCGGCCGATTGATAACGAACCTGTGCCATTTTCAAAGTCACTCACTGTATTAATACTAATACCGGAGAAATCTCCCGCAGTTTTTTGATCAAGCTTTTGGCTTTTCCTCACTATACTTGCCAATTTACCTAATTGTTTTGCTGACTTTATCGTGACTTCCATAACCCATCCAAAATTCACAGTGTTTTGTGAATAATAGTAAAAATAGTACAGGAAAGCTAATGATTCACAATATTTTGTGAATTATTATGAAAGTTAACTCACTAAAGGATAAATTCACAGTATTTTGTGAATTAGTAAATTAATAGGCATGAACCTAATAAATTCACAATAAACTATGAATTTAGGTAATTGAAAATTTCACTCTCTTTTTAATCAAAATGGTGCGGTGGTTTACAATTGAGGTCAAAGGTTAAAGGAACAAGGTCAAAGAATTTTAGTTACGGTAAGTTGGGTATAGTCCAACAAAACCCAACAAGGAAATACTGCTCAATAGTCAATAATTGAATCGTCTAATATTAAACATAGCTTGGAATTAGAGAGGCATTAAAAGAGTAGCATCCATGCTACTGCAAGTGCGATATTAATACAAACTAAGAGCTTGGTTGCGAAGGTTGGTACTTATTAACGATAATGTGCTGCAAACTTTTAAGTGCCCGCTTTATCGCTTGCAGCATACTTCTTCCCTTTGTATTTACATTAATACTGGGTAGCCCAGGCAAAAGAATATTAATTTTGCATTGCTGCAAAGTGCCGTGGCGCTCACTCGAAAAATCATTTATTTGAATCTCAACTTTACGAATATTCAAAGCATGTTTTGCCAATTGGCTTTTTATCAACTTCAAAAGCGACATCTTTTCACTTGCGTTAATTATCTTGTTTTTAACTGTAAGTTTTAGCTTCATGCAATTACACCTTTTAATAGTAACTATGTTGCAGGCATGACTGTAATCTACTAACTTAGTGGCAAAGGAAAAAGCTGATTATTTCTTACTTTAAAACAGGTATTTTCGAATGATTACCAACATTAACTACAATCACTTATATTATTTTTGGCAAGTAAGTAAGCACGGCAGTATTGCAGCGGCGAGTAAAATACTTAATTTAACGCCGCAAACGGTCAGCTCGCAAATTACTAACTTAGAGCAACGACTAGGAAAACCGCTATTTATTCGTCAAGGGCGAGGCCTACAGTTAACGGAGTTTGGCCATGTAACTCAGCAGTACACTAATGATATGTTTGCTATTGCTCACGAATGGCTAGAAACCACGCAAGGTGATACCACGCACTATTCACGAACGTTAAAGGTCGGTATTTCAGATGTGTTACCCAAATCACTGGTGTCTAAGTGGCTAGCGCCTTTAATTAATAACGACCGTATTACAAACTTGCACTGTATTGACGGCCAACAAGATGAACTGCTTGCGCAAATGGCGATTCATAAGCTCGACTTAGTGTTAGCTGATAAACCACTCGATACCACCTTGCCATTTAAGGCGTTTTGCCATGAAATAGGTAAAAGCCAAATCGCTCTTTTTGGTAACGAAACATGGCATTCGCAGTTACATAAGCAGTTTCCGCAGTCTTTAAATAACAAGCCTCTAGTGCTCCCCGCAAAAGAAAGCCCCGTCGCGCGGGCTATTTATTATTGGCTGCAAGAGCAAGACATTGAAATGACAATAGCTGGCCATGTTGACGACAGCGCATTAATGAAGTCGTTAGGTGAGCAAGGGTTTGGGATATTCCCTGCGCCTATTTTGGTAAGAGCCGAAGTAGAGCGCCATTACGGCGTTAATTACATTGGTACAATTGATAATGTTTATCAGCATTATTATGCTTTTACGCCTGACAGGCTAATTAAAGACAGTATTTATGATGAATTTATAAAGCATGCGCAAATGACGTAGATTTTAGTTAATCGTCTTAAGATTAACGGGCGTCGGGGTGCGGGTTACGGATCTAAAACCTTACAGTTCAAATAAATATATTAAAAATATCAACAAAGCGATAAAGAATACCGGAGTGAGCAAATAAAATATGATATTGGCTACTATTTTATTGTTATCTCTAAACTTTAATATTTTTTGGCGTGCGGCAATTAAGGCTGGAAATGTAATAAACCCTTGGATACCGATAGCTAAAGTAATAGTAAGTTGCATGATAATAATTTGCCAGTATTGCTCTGGGTCATCAATTAACGATGCTTGTTGATAGTCGCTGCCTGTCGTTCCAAGCTGATGGGCAGTTCCTGTAATTAACCCTATAATAGGTGATATCAAAAAGAACAAAGCAACACTTAAGATTGTTTTATCAACTTTATCCCTTAATTTAATTATTTTCATAGCATCCTTGCCTTAAAGTTTTTTATTTCAAAATATATTCACAAGCAAGCCTGCGAACTTTAACCTTATCGAGTAAACATATTAATTGCCATTACAATTAATAAGCCGGCAAATATTTTCTTTATGGTTGAAACTGGCAAATAATGGGTGGCTTTAGCACCGAGTGGCGCAGTAAACCATGAGGTGCATACAATACCCAATAAAGCGGGCAAATATACAAAGCCTGCAAATCCTTCTTTTAGGCTAAATAACTGGCTGCCTGAACTGATATAACCCATTGAACCAAACAGCGCTATCACAATGCCTGAGGCCGAGGCGCAGCCAATGGCTTTTTTCATATCGACAGAAAAAAACGTCAGTAACGGCACTAATACTGCCCCGCCGCCAATACCTATCATGGCAGACAAGCCACCGGTTATGGTCGTATAAACACTCAGCAACCCTTTGTTTGGTAACGGGCGCGCTATTGCTGAGTCATTCTTACCTGAAAAAATCATTTTTAATGCAATTAGCACCACGCTTACAGCAAATACCAAACGCACTACATGCTCGGGTAACAGCGCAGCTATAAAGCCACTAATAAGCGCACCAAAGGCAACGCCTGCCATAACCCAAGGTGCAATATTCCATGGTACATTGCCATTTTTATGATGCGCAATAGCCGACGAAGTCGAGGTAAATAAAATAGAGGCCAGTGAGGTCGCAATGGCAACCACCACTACTTGTTCAGGTGGCAAAGCATTAAAGTGCAGTAATATCATGCTGAGTATGGGCACAATCACCAGCCCGCCCCCTATTCCTAATAAGCCTGCTAAAAAACCAACACCGCTACCTAATATGGCGCAGTATATAATTAACACTATTAAATCACTCATTCCTTTTGTCTCTTCTTATGTTGTGGAAAGTTCTGCGACGGCGAGCTGCTTAATAAAGCGCTTAAGCTCACCTAAGTTTATTCGAGTATATCAACAACCGTTTATGCAAATTGGACTTTAAGTACTTATGAGCATTGAATAATACTCACGTTTTGTATGAATAAATCACAAAACCCGTAAAAACATCTAGAAATCTAGACTTCTAAAGTTGGTTTTTTCTGAGTGGGAGCGTCTACTAGCCTAATTTATCCATTCAACTTTGTTAAAGAATGAATCTGGCTCATGTTTTACCTGAAATAATACCGTTTTTCTTCATGCTACATAGCGCGTATAAATTTATTAACTCTGCAAAGCACCATTACAGTTATCCCGTTAGTTTGGTTTTAACAGCGAGTAATGTGCCATTGATAAAAGCAGTAACAACTCAAATTGAAAGGATACGGCTATGAGCACTGATCTTACATTTACTATTAAAAGCACTAACTTGGATGAAAACTACCATCCGTCAAATAACACACGAATTACGACCAATTTCGCTAATTTAGCTAGGGGTGAAAGCCGCCAACAAAACCTGCGTAATACCCTAAAAATGATCAACAATCGTTTTAATGCACTGGCCAGTTGGGATAACCCACAAGGGGATCGTTACGAGATTGAGCTCGAGATCATTTCGGTTGATTTAGACATTGCAGGCAGTGGCCAAGCATTTCCGTCAATTGAGGTATTAAAAACCAATATTATTGACCGCCAAACCAACGAGCGAATAGAAGGCATGGTGGGTAATAACTTTTCATCGTATGTGCGCGACTACGACTTTAGCGTGTTATTGCTTGAGCATAACAAAAGCAAACCGCAATTTAGCATTCCCGATAACTTTGGTGACTTACACGGCAAGTTGTTTAAATGCTTTGTAAACTCAAATACCTATAAACAGCACTTTAAAAAGCCACCGGTTATTTGTTTAAGCGTGTCAGATAACAAAACCTATCAGCAAACCGAAAACTTACACCCTATTTTAGGCGTAGAGTATCAGCCTAATGAGTCGTCGTTAACAGAGCAATACTTTAAAAAAATGGGCTTACAAGTGCGCTACTTTATGCCACCAAACAGCGTTGCACCATTAGCGTTTTACTTTTTTGGTGACCTACTTAACGACTACAGCAACCTTGAACTAATTAGCACTATTAGCACCATGGAAACGTTTCAAAAAATTTATCGTCCAGAAATTTATAACGCCAACGCCGCCGCAGGTAGCCGTTATAAACCGAATTTAAAAAATGACGATCATTCGTTAACGCAAATTGTGTATGACCGCGCAGAGCGAGGTCAATTAGCGGTTGAGCAAGGCAAATTTACCGAGCAGCACTTTATTAAGCCTTATCAGTCAGTATTGCAGGAGTTCTCGGCAAGTATCGCTTAATCACACAACAAAATTAAAGGCAGCATTTATTATGAAAAAACTATTACCTACATCATCAGCAGGCAGCTTGCCAAAACCGTCATGGCTTGCTGAGCCCGAAACCTTATGGTCACCGTGGAAATTACAAGGCAGTGAGCTGGTTGATGGCAAACACGACGCCCTGCGTATTTCCCTGCACGAGCAACAAACTGCAGGCGTAGATATAGTCAGCGATGGCGAACAAACTCGCCAGCACTTTGTAACCACCTTTATTGAACACTTAAATGGCGTTGATTTTGAAAACCGTAAAACAGTTAAAATTCGCGACCGTTACGACGCCAGCGTACCCACAGTGGTTGGCCCTGTGTCTCGTACTAAATCGGTATTTGTTGAAGACGCCAAGTTTTTACGCCAGCAAACCAGCCAACCAATTAAATGGGCACTGCCTGGGCCAATGACCATGATCGACACCCTGTATGACGATCACTATAAAAGCCGTGAAAAACTAGCATGGGAATTTGCTAAAATACTCAACCAAGAAGCCAAAGAGCTAGAAGCCGCAGGGGTTGATATAATCCAATTTGATGAACCCGCTTTTAACGTGTTTTTTGACGAGGTAAACGACTGGGGCATAGCCTGCCTTGAGCGAGCTATAGAAGGGTTAAAATGCGAAACCGCCGTGCATATTTGCTACGGCTACGGCATTAAAGCCAACACCGATTGGAAGAAAACCCTTGGCACCGAGTGGCGACAATACGAAGAAGTATTCCCTAAGCTGCAAAAATCGAATATAGATATTATTTCGCTAGAATGCCAAAACTCACATGTACCCATAGAGCTACTAGAACTGGTACGCGGTAAAAAAATAATGGTGGGCGCAATCGATGTAGCCACCAATACCATAGAAACTCCCGAAGAGGTGGCCAAAACCCTACGCGAAGCACTTAAATATGTAGATGCCGACAAACTCTACCCATGCACCAACTGCGGCATGGCCCCCCTGCCCCGCGACATCGCAAAGGGCAAACTTAACGCCCTAAGCAAAGGCGCAGAGCTAATACGTAACGAGCTATTAGCAGCGAATGTCGCTTAATTTTTAGTTATAGCTGCTGTAAAAAGCCACACCTTAACACATGTTGAGGTGTGGCTTTTTTGATCAAAATGTCATGGGGGTTTACAGCTGGATTTAGAGGTTAAAGGCAAAAGGTTAAAGGTGAAAGGTTAAAGGTGAAAGGTTAAAGGTGAAAGGTTAAAGGTGAAAGGTTAAAGGTGAAAGGTTAAAGGTTTTAAGTTAGTTGAATATTGGTTGGGTTGAGTGCAATAAACCTAGCAAAAGTAATTAAACCTAACCGAGCCGCTAGGTATTATTGATTTGAAAGTACCCCATATACAGAGAACGCCAACGCCCCGCTGAGGGGCAATAACACGTGGGCTAATAAAGTTTGGATCGAAGCGACTGAGCCCACGTGTTATTGTCCCAGGGAGCTTGCGACCGACTACAGCGGTTTGTTATAGCCCATTTTTTAATAGAGCTTTGATCTCTTTTGGGGTAAAAGGTTTTTCTCTTGTATGAGCAACCCTATGACATGTTGGACATAAACAAACTAAGTCTTTCAAAGTTACTATACCCTCACCTTTAATGTGAAGAGGTGTTTTATGATGACACTCGATTACGAATTTTTTCCCAACTTTTAATATGAAACCACAAGCTTGGCATGTATGTTTATCCCTTATTTTGCATTGCTCTATAATTTTTTTATTGCGAGACAACGACGCCCATTTTTTATCGATTCTATAGCCTTCAAAGGCTTCACTGTCATCAAAGTTGTAATCTGGTTTAAGCGACTTCCTCTTCCGTTTTTTATGACTAAGTGAACAATCCGGGTTTCGTGATAAATGTTCAAAATGAGCGGATTCGCCACCATGCGGGTTAACCGGCTCCTGGCATTCAATACAACCGAAAGACCAGTGATTTTGCGTGGCTTTAATCTTTAAAGCTTTCGCGACGGTGATTTTTTCACCTTCGAATAAGCATAAAATTGCAGTTGGCATTAATCAATTCCTTGTGTCCTTTGAATTGGCTTGTTAGCACTATTTAAAACGGTTCCTCAACAATCTCTTCGAGGTGCTCTTGCGTATATTCATTGTTATAAGGCTTATCACCAGCAACCTGTTTTAAGAAATTCACAATGCTTTTTTCCTCATCACTAATATCTAGAGTTTGGGCAAACTCATATGCTGACAAAGGTTTTCCCTTATCGGGATCGTGAGAATAATCATGACTATGTTCAAAATTTCTGACTGACACATAGCGCTTAACAGATGATCCATTTGATTTTGCTGCTTCCATAGCATCCCAAATCTTAGCATTTAATGTCCAAGCACTATTAGCTTTGGGATCTCCATCTTTTTTCAACCTCCGTTGTCCTTCGGTGTAAAGATACCTTTCATCAGAATCATGTATTACGTGTTGGTTTATTTTAAAATGGCTTAATACTTCTATGAAAAATGGAATGTTATTCTTTGTACCTGTATTTAGTACAAATAAATCACTATTTGGGTAATGCTCATATATTAAGCCACGCAAAACTATTGCTTCTGTATCACCTTCAACCAAAATCACTTCATCAGAAAAAAATGTTTCACAGATGTGAGGGTTAAAACGATTAAGCATTAGAACTCGATCTTTCGTTTCCTCATCTTTTGAGAAAACATTATCGCCTGCTTGATAAATAATTGTTTCGCCATTCTCTTTCTTCACAAACCGAGCTAAAGAGGTATGCTCTCTGCTCATATCAATTAATTGAGGGTCATGAGACACACAAATTATTTGATAATCATCTTGTTCTGCTATTTGGTATAGAGTATTCCTGAACTTCCTTTTATTACTTGGATGCAAGTACAACTCTGGCTCTTCAAACAAAATAATGTGTTTTTCACCATCTTTAGTATCTTTAAACAAAGACAATATATTAATTATTGCCTGTCTAATTAACCCATGACCATGCAGATCAAATTTACGATCTATTTTAGAAACGTTTTCATCGCCACCTAATAGCTCTTCAGCGGCTTCAACAGCTTCGGCAAGTTTAATTTCTTCATCTTTTTTATCGCCGATAGTGACACTGAAATCTTTTTCAAAAGCCTTGCTTAAATCAGCTTCCTTATAAGGCGTTGATTGTATATTTAACTGAAGCTCGGGAAATGTTTCACTAAAGTAACGATTAGCTTTCTGGCTTATTTCTCCAAGATAACCTTCATTCTCAACCTTTTCTTGCAACGACTTGATAGCCGTAAGAGCACTACTATATTCAGCTTGATGATTATCTTTTAATTTTTTCAGTAACTTATTTTTTATTTCTTTTTCTAACCAATCAGTTAATGATTTGACACTCGGCATAGCCTCAATAAAAATGATATTCGGCGTAGCGTTTGTCAGAATAGGTTCTAATCCTCCAAACCCACCGGCAACAAAATCACTTTTCTCAATGCTATAAGTCATTTTAGTTGCAGCTTTATCAACTTCGCTCCACACTTTTCTAAACTTGACTAAACCATTAGCATCCACCCATTTATCCAAACCCTTTTCATTGAAATTATCAATATCACTATCTTCTTTAAGAAAAGTAGCTTCTATTACGATTTCCTTGGTTGTACCTTGTTCATAAAAATCTGTAATCAAGGCTTTTTGAGAAGGTGATGTAAAGTACTTGTAGGCATGTAACACGCTAGATTTCCCAATATTATTTTTTCCGAAAAGAAAAACAATATTATTATCTTTGAATTCAATTACATTCCCTTCGCCATTAATGGCGCGAAAGTTATTCATTTTTAGAGATACAAGCTTCATTCATTATCCTTATGCCAGAAATTGACGAAAAATTTGTCCGATTTAACGCATTTGTTAGAAGCGCATTTACTTACACATCTAATGTGTCATTTACTATCTAAAAACTATAAGCAAAATCTTCCATTTCCAAACCATAATTTTGATTTTTCAGTAGAAGATAACTTAAATGACTAATTTCTATATATGGGAAATGTTCTGACTGACCAACCGATTTGAAATGCCATTCACCGTCATCGGTCTTAGCAAGATTTAAGTAGTAATTACTCTTGCCGTTTCCTTTCCCTTCTTGCAGCACCCCTAAACTCAACGCCTTGTTTAATTGATTTTTATTTAGCCAAAAAAGTCTGCTTTTATAACCATTTAGTTCTAAGTTTCCCGCAGCTTTTTTGTTTTTAAGGAATTCTACTCTGTCTTTAGATTTAGGAATATTGAACTGTGAATTATACAATTGATCAGCCCAAGTTTTTTCAAGCCACTCATCCATTGAATGCAAAGTTTGAGCGTACGAATCTAAATGAAAGTGACGACTCGGTTCTCCAATAAATTCTGGTTCAAAAAGCACGAAAGTAAGTACAGGGTTATTTTGTTTCATTAAATGTGCAAACTCCTCCTTATCTATTGCAATTGAAGCTCGCTCTTTGACAACCAATGAAGATTTAACTTGTATGCTAATTTCTTTTGAAATTTCCCCGAGAAACTTTTGTCTTGCTTTATTGGTCACTAATAAATCTACACCAAAATCAGGATTGAATTTATGCGCTTCAAAACCATGAAAGAAAATTTGGCTAGTAACAATATGTTCAGCACAATTTCCACGATAAAAATTTTCAAAGTTGTCTGCTGTTAATGACATTCTTACTCCTTGTCTATGTCGCCTAAATTTACTGTAGCTGATAGGGCGTCTCTAACACATTACTTAAATATTTTAACAATTGAAAACGCGTTTAAGATCAGCTTCTAACGCCTAAATAACAGGCTAAAAATAGTGGGCTAAAATGGAGCGAAGCGAACAGCCCACTGTTTTTAGTCCTTGTTGATTTTCTTGTTAGGCTTATATTGATACATAGCCTCGATGTTTTTTTTAATATCTTTGATTTTAATTTTAGTACCTAAAACATCTTCGATTTGCATACTTTTTGCTTCGTGTAATTCATCGTTAAAAAAACTTCGAACCTCATGCTGAAAGTCATCAATTCCATATGATACTTCAAAATATTCAGATTCCTTTAATACGACACTAGTATTTTTAATAGAAAAAACTGAACGACGTGTTTCTGGATCTCTAATTGCGTCTGAAGCGTTTACATTAAGTTGATCATAGTCTGGATACCTAAGAGCGTTGCCCCAACTAGAATTTTTAGCTATCTTTTTAATTGATGTAAGGATTATTGGTCTTAACCCTGTATTTACAATTTTTATATACAAAACTGGTGGTGGGTCATCTGGATCTTGCGACATATCGTAAACAATTTCTGACCATGAAATCACCTTTGCCCGATCTCTATATATATTAAATATAGTAACCGCAGCACTTATAGCAGAAATAAAAACGGCAATTATAGAAATTAATAATGGAGTTTGCACATGACTTCCTTGTAAGCCTAACATTTTAGTATTTATGCGACACGCTGTTTGTGTTGCATAATCGCTTGTTGGACTGAGCCGCTACCTGCTCGGTGTGTCAGAGTTGGTGTTGTTTATGCTATGGGAATTTGCTTTTTGGAGGCTCTCACTTTCCTAGCTGATTTAATCAGCTTAGCTAGTGTTATGTAAGCTTTCCCTGCATTGCTCAGCGCTTATTATGTATTCATTACACCTAAATTTGCCTTAATAAGCAATTATATTTTTTACACGTACAAAGGCCGCTAGCCTGAGCAGTTAAGCAGGTTAACTAATTGATTTTAAGCAGCTACCTAGCTGCTAACTCGTTCGCCCTACTTTGGTCCTTGTTTCATATAACTGGAATACGCCAATTAATCGCATTATACCTGCCTTACAATGCTGGCAAGGCCAATGCGGTATCAGTGTTACGTTTTCTGTCTTTAGCTTCTCCACTTTACCTATGTGTGATTCTTGTGACCTTATTAATGCTAACTTTCGCTTGCGACATGCATTAGCTAAAAAACCATAGTGACGAATGCGCATAAACCCTTTCGGCAATACATGTTGTAAGTAACGACGTAAAAATTCGTCACAACTCAGTGTCATGATCTTATCGCGGTTATTATCTGCATAATCGTGGTATTTAAAGCTCACTGACTGCTCATTCGCTGACACTAATCGCGATTCTGACATCACGCCTTTTCGTGTATAACGAGCAAGGTAACTAACTAGCTTTTCACTGTACGTTAAACAGGCTTTGCTATACACGCACCATTTTGTTGGCATGTTTATCTTCACGAATGAACTATCGCATTCATTTAACGCCGCCAGCATTTTACCTCTAAAGACTGTTGATAACGCTTTCACGGGGTATAAATAGCCTTTTTCTATTTCATGCCAGTGCGTTTTTTCAAGTGCACCTGCGGGTATCAAACAATGCAAGTGGATATGCTGACTTAAGTTTTGCCCCCATGTATGCAGTACGCTTGTCATGCCTAACTGACCATGCCTCTTTCGTTTCGCAAATTTGTTCAGCGTTTGCCATGCGGCTTTAAATAAACACTGGTACAACGCGTTTGGGTTATAGTGCGCAATGATATTCAACTCATGGGGGAGCGTAAAAACAAGGTGGAAATACCGACACGGTAATAAATCCTCTTGCTGCCTTTGCACCCACTTAGCCGTAGCCATGCCTTGGCAACGCGGACAATGACGGTCTCGACAGCTACATCCAATCTTTTGTGACTCACCACAGTTATCACATTGCCATGCTTGGTAACCGAGCTGACCTGTTCTGCATGATTGAAGGTGCTGACAGACACGCTGTTGTTGATAGCTCATCGTATGATGCTGGCGATAATTCTCTAGATTCGAGTTTAAAATATCAGCGAGGTGTAAAGCGCTCATTGTTTACTCCAGCTCGCAAGCAAATCAATGCCGCCATGACCTAACTCTGGTAACCAATGTAAGTAACTTTGTGTGGTTTTAATATCACTGTGACCAAGCTGATGTTGCAGTTGATGAAGTGGCATACCTGATTCAAGTTGGTGTGTTGCATAAGCATGGCGTAAAGCATGTGGGTTACAGTGCTTTAAGCCACACGCTTGTGCATGTTTTCTCAATGCCTTTCTGAAGCTTGAGGGTGACATGGGTTTATCCATTAACCATCGTGAATAAAACATCCAGCCTGTTGGGTGATACATTTTCCAATAGCGACGTAATTGATTTAGCACGCTATCTGATACAACAACATAGCGTGACTTATCTCCTTTACCATGTTCAATTAAAATGGTTTTACGCTGTCCATCTATGCCTTGCACTTTAATGCGTAGCAGTTCGCCAATACGCAAACCACATCCATAACACACCACTATCAATGTTTTTAAGCGCATATCGGTGCAACTTTCTATAAGCCGTCGCATGTCATCGCGCGATAAATACGTGGGTGCGCGAAGTTTTACTTTTGGCAGTACAATATCTAAGTTAAGTGGCCGATGTAAAATATTCTTAAACAAGAACCAAATACTGTTTATCTGTATTTTTTGGCTTGCTCTAGAAAGTTTACGAATCGCAGGATCGTTAAAAAAGGCGTTAAGTTCCTCATCAGTAATCGAATCGAGCGGTTTATTAAAATAATGACTGAGTTTTAGTAAATGTTCACAGTAGCTTTTACATGTACTTTGCGAATAACCACGATAGGCTATTTCAGTTTTGACTTGTTCAATGAGTGTATTCATGACTTACCTCCAAGTTATGGGATAACCCCAAGGTAAGTGTGGCTCAAATGGTCAGAATAGGATCTCCGCGTAGCGGCTTAGTTCAACAATTT
>NZ_FPAR01000009.1:0-36488 GCF_900116475.1 Pseudoalteromonas sp. DSM 26666
CTAACTTGTACTAATTACCCGTGAGGCTTAACCATACAACGCCAAACGCGTTTTATGTGATAGTTTAAGCGAAGAAGTTAATATAACTAAAGTAGATTTACGATACTCTTTATTATCAGAATTCCAAATTTTAGTAAGCTCGATTAAATCGAACTTACACCAAATTTGCTTGGTGACAATAGCGTTTTGGACCCACCTGACCCCATGCCGAACTCAGCAGTGAAACGAAACAGCGCCGATGATAGTGTAGCATTTGCTATGTGAAAGTAGGACATTACCAGGCTCCAAATAAGAGAAACCCGTTACAGCGATGTAACGGGTTTTTTTACGTCTGTAAGAAAGTGAAAATGCAGGTTCGAGGTGAAAGGTATTAGGTTAAAGGAAGAGAGTTGATCAGAGCTGACACCACGATATTCTACTTCGTTGTTGCTACGAAGTAGCGCACCATGGCTCCAAATTTAAAATGCCCGACTCACTGAGTCGGGCTTTTTTAAACGTTCCAAAATTAGATGAAAGGCCTGAGGTTAAAGAAAAATATTCAGAGCCAAAAACACACTAACTGCACTGTTGTTCGTTAGTATTGTTTATACAAATAATTAGCTTAGAACAGTCCATAGGCTTCGGTTTCCTGCTCTTGTGTGTTGTTAGAAGCTTGAAGTTCTTTGGGTTTAAATATAGCGCTTGGATCAATAAGTACGCTGTGTTTATCGGCTAGCTTAATTAATCCATGCATCATATTTCTTGTTTGTGGATCAATATCAAAGCCTATTTCAGTCAACTTATCGAGAGGTTTTATATCTTCTTGTCTATATTCAATATTATCTTCTACTTTATCAACTAATAAGCCAACATGCGGGGTCATTCCATCTTTTGTTGTAAAAACAATAATCGGTTTATAGTCTAAGGTTATTTGCTCTTTGGCTGATTCAAATAAGCGCTCTAATTGAATCAGCTCATGGCGCTTTACAATTTCAAGCTGTATGAGGACTTGTTTACTATTTTTTTGTTTATGTACTTTAATGGCGTCTTCTACTTTTTGTAAAAGTGATTTAAACGGCTCATTAAAGCGTGACATCGTACTTTTTAATTCGTCGTTATCGGTTTTAAATTCCATATAAAATTGTTCAAAGTCAGCAAGCTCACATTGACTCGTATTTAACGAATTTTGCGAACTTAGTAACGCTTGTTCTAATTGATTAAACCACGTATTGAGTTGTTTTTGCCAAGATTTAAGTTGCTTTAACGCATCTCGGTTACTGTGCTCTGTAGACACGCCATTTAAAATTATTCCTAAGTCAAATACTGGGGTTGGAATCCCCATATAATCTTTAACGCCTAGGAAGCTCTTGTTATCGTTAGGCAGCACCGTGAGGTTATTATGAAATTGTTCCGTTAATAAGATATCAAGAATCTTAAGTGAAATGGTTTTATAACCCACTTTAAAATTAATTAAGTCCATGGCTTCCTCACATACTAAGTTTGTATACTAAGGATAGAACAATATTTGCAAGGTATTTATTTATTCACATAATAAGAGCGATAAACATTACGTTTATTGTTGTTTTCAGTATTTATGAATAACTTTTGGATAAGTGTATCGGTTACTAATAAAGAATTAAGCTCATTCATCAGGCAGGATTGCTGAAGGGGGAATTGACAGTTTTTCGCTGCTTTGCTAAATGCCATAGCGTTAATATAACCCTCAAAATGAAGACGACTCGGTTTTTTAATGTTGCTCGCTTGCATATCGGCTAAAAACTCAGTACAAAAATTATCGTTACAATTTAGTGGGTTTGGAACAATCTCCGTTACCATAATATGTGAGGGTGAGTTTACTTCATCAAATAAGTCAAAGCTGGGTACAAACGAAACGCTAGTATATTCAGGATTAAACCCTTGCTTTTGGGCGCTATTAATAAACTCAGAGAGTGGTTCATAAGTGCCGACTAAACAGATTGCCGTAACTCCGCTTAATTTTAAGGTATTAAGTGCCGACTCTACATCTTGGCTATTGCGTTTGTAGCGAGCAACTATTACCGGTGTAAGGTTATATTTAGCGAGTGCTTCTCTTAGTCCTGATTCTACATATAAGCCAAATTCGTCAGCCTGTATAAACAGCCCTATTTTAGTATGTTTATGCTCTTCAACGAGGTATTTGATTTGTTCTTGTGCTTCGTCGTTATAGCTTGCTCTTAAGTTAAATGCTTTAACTGACGGTTTTTCACGAAGAAAGCTCGCCCCGCTAAAAGGCATTAAGAACGGAATTTTTGATTGTTCTAGTAAAGGTATAATTGCATGGCTGGTTGGGGTACCCATGGCACCAAACAGGGCATCAACTTTATTTGTGTAAATAAACTCACGAGTATTATTAACGGTTTGTTTGGGTTCATAGTGATCGTCAGCAACTAAAAGTAGCACCTTAGCGCCATTAATGCCGCCAGCGTTATTAACTTTGTCAAAATAAACGCTGCTACCTTTATGTAACTGTTGGCCAATATTTTTAGCAGGGCCAGTCAGTGCAGTAGACATGCCCAGCTTAATTACTTTGTTGTTGGTTTGCTCGGCATGCGCGAAAGTTTGCCCAAGCACTAATGCTATAAGGACAATGTTAAGGTTTGCTATTATGCGAAATGCGCTCATACCAATTATTTACAGCCTTTTTAAATAATGTATTAAATGACTTTGTGCCATTCAAACTTAACTGACTTTGGATATTTTTCGGTGTCCAATTTTGTAATACTAGCCTAATAAAAACATATTGGAAATTATCGTCATCGGTTGGCAAGCTATACGGCAATGCCCAAAAACGTCGCCAGAGCAATGGTTTTATATTAAAAAGCTGGTAGTCACTTGTTAACATAGACTTTAATCTTAATTGCTCAGTGATACTGCCAGTATGAGTATTAAAATGAGAGACAATTTTCGCGACCAGTTGATAATCAAGCTGACTATAGTGATCGAGTAGTTGCAAAGGGAAATCGGCTTCAAACTGTGCTACTAATTGCTCTACTAGTTGGTCACTTTTAGTTAAGCTTTTAACAACTAATGCACTGTGCTCGCCCGTTGCCTTATCTTTTTGAAAACCGAGTTTAACTAAATCAAAGCCATTACTTTGCCAAAAACTGAGTAATTGCGCATTGCCACCAAAGCTGGCACCAAACCAATGACACTCGCTCTGCAATTGCTGTTCACAGTATTTAAGTAACTGTGTGCCTATTTTTTTGTTGTGATGCTGTGGATCAATGGCAATACGCACCACGCGGGCGCAGTGTTGTTTTAAAACATCAGCATTAAAACTCAATTGTGCTAACGTTTGTGCCATTAAGTGACCTTGAGGCCTACGCTTTCCTTGTGCTATTTCATTGCTCATGGAAGCATTAAATCCACCTTCAATCGCAATTAAACAGACACCGAGAATATTATCACCTTGTTGGCAAACAAATACATGTTGTTTAGTGGCGTCTAGTAAGTGGCGTAAATCATTCACACTGGTTTGATAATGTGCCAGCGTTAGCAACCCAATCACTTGATAAAGTAGTGACTCGTTACTAGCAAGTTGATGTGCCTGTAATTGCTTAAATTGCAAAGGGGTAGAGTGTAAGGTGACGCTGTGATGTTCAGCATCTAAGGCTAATAACGTGCGAATGTGCAGCTCTAATGGATCCTGCTTTGCAAAGCGAATAGGCTGCTCAAGAGTCATACTGCGCATATTTTTAAAATGCGTTTTAATGTAGCGAGTAAACTTTAGAATATAGCCGCGACCATTGCCTTCATAGCCAACCATGGTGCTTGAAAATACCACGCGAGGATAAAGGTGGAGTAGTTTTATGAGCATTGGAACAGGGATTGCTGCCGCTTCATCAATTAACAGCAAGTCACACTCAGGCTGTTCGTTAAGTAGTTGATCAGGAGCAACATATTGCATATTTGCAATGCATTTATTGCCTGCTTGATACTCTAAATTAAGTGCGTTTGCTAAATGTTTAAAGCTGCTGTGCAATGCGCGAAATTGCATAGAGCTGATGAGGATTTTTTTATCGCTGAGCTCGCTTGCGGCAATCCCTAATGCCGCTGATTTACCCCGTCCCCGATCAGCATTAATCAATAATGGTCTATTTGCCCGTCCGTGCGCGGTTTTTTTTATTAATTCAACACATTGTTGTTGCTCGGTAAAATCTATAGTACCTGCTGATGCATCAATGTCGGCAAGAGTAACCCAGCCATCTTGTTGATTAAAATGTAATAAAGAGGCGCTGCTCAGTAAGTGCTTTAAACGTTGATTAAAAAAGCTGTATTGATGCGCTTGTCCAAATGATTGAAATAATGGCAGCGCAGGATCGCACCAATGTTCAAGTGATTCGAGCGGTGGAAGTAATACAATTAAAAAGCCACCTGCTTGCACAACGCCACTAAGCGCAGCTAGTTTATCTGGCACCAGTCCACTGTAGCCGTCATAAACAGCATGGGCGCACTCTTGCCCTAAAATTTGGTGGGTATGCTCTGGCCAATGTGCATTAATTAAATGAGTGCTTTTTGACAGTACAAAAGAAGGGTGCTGCAAATGAGCAAGCAGCTGAGTACATTGCTCATAACACCAATTTTTATCGCCTGTAAGCAGCAGTAACTGGCGATGTTTCGCATACGCAAGTTGTTGCTGTGCACGCTCTACAACGTGGTTAAACGGCTTGTAATCTTGCATAAGCTGTTACTAACCACTTACTGCCTAAGTCGTCAAAGTTAACTTGTACGCGAGATTGTGCGCCACTGCCTTCGTAGTTGAGTACGGTGCCAATGCCAAACTTTGCATGCAGCACGCGTTGACCTAAGTTAAATCCGCTTTCTTCAAATGCAGCATGGCTAACCGATGCGCTAAAGCGACCGGCTGCAGGCGGACGAGATACTTGTGTTTTAATTCGAATTTCTTCTACGCAGTCTTCGGGTATTTCACGTAAAAAGCGCGATGGGCTGTGATATTTCTCTTGGCCATATAAACGGCGGCTTTCGGCATGGCTTATATAGAGCTTATCCATAGCGCGGGTCATACCCACGTAACAAAGACGGCGCTCTTCTTCTAAACGGCCGGTTTCTTCATTACTTTGTTGTGATGGGAACATGCCCTCTTCAACACCGACCATAAACACTAAAGGAAACTCCAAACCTTTAGCTGAGTGAAGCGTCATCATTTGTACCGCATCTTCATGCTCATCGGCTTGGCCTTCGCCCGACTCAAGTGAGGTATAGGCTAAAAAGCCTTGTAGTGGCGAGCTAAACTCTTCCTCTTCAGGGAGTTCATACTGATCGCAGGCACTAATTAATTCTTCTAAGTTCTCTACTCGAGCGCGGCCTTTTTCGCCTTTTTCAGCCTGATACATAGCCATTAACCCTGAGGTTTGAATCGCGTATTTAGCTTGCTCATGCAGCGTTAAGTCACTAATTTTATCTTCAATATGCTCAATAAGTTCGACAAACTTGGCAACTGCTCCTGATGCACGACCCGATAAATGCTGTTGTTCTACAATGGCTTTAGCAGCATACCAAAGCGGCAAAGACTCAGCGCGAGCGCAGTCACGAATATGGCTTAGTGTTTTGTCGCCAATGCCTCGGGCTGGGGTATTAATTACACGCTCAAATGCGGCATCATCTTGGCGGTTACCCACTAAGCGTAAGTATGAGAGGGCATCTTTAATTTCTTGACGTTCGAAGAATCGCATACCACCATAAATTCGGTATTTTAAACCTTCTTGTAGCATTGCTTCTTCAAGTACCCGCGATTGCGCATTACTACGATACAAAATAGCCGCATCTTGTAGTGCGTTCCCCGCATTTAGCCAGCTGCGTAATTTGCTACTCACAAAGCGCGCTTCATCTAGCTCGTTAAAGGCGGCATAAATAGAAATAGGTTCGCCGTCGTTACCGTCAGTCCACAAGCTTTTACCCATACGCTCGGAGTTATTCTGTATAAGTGCATTAGACGCTTTAAGAATAGTGGCAGTCGAGCGATAGTTTTGCTCAAGGCGAATTGTCTCTGCGTCAAAGTCTGTTAAAAAGCGTTTGATATTTTCAATTTTAGCGCCACGCCAACCGTAAATACTTTGGTCATCATCGCCTACAATCATTATGCTACTAGTGTCGCCCGCAAGTAGTTTTAACCATGCATACTGAATGGTATTAGTATCTTGAAACTCGTCTACAAGCATGTGCGCGAAGCGCTGCTGATAATGACGAAGCAGGGTTGGGTTGTTTTTAAGAACCTCATAGCTGCGTAGTAATATTTCAGCAAAATCAACGAGGCCCGCTCTATCACAAGCTTCTTGATAGGCTGCGTAAACGCGCAACATCATTTGCTCGTTAATATCGTATGCCTGAATATCTTTAGGGCGCAGAGCTTCGTCTTTTTTAGCGCTTATATACCAACCAAACTGCTTTGCCGGCCATTTTTTATCATCAATATTCATCGATTTTAATAAGCGCTTGATCATACGAAGCTGATCGTCAGAGTCTAAAATTTGAAAGGCTTCTGGTAAGTTTGCTTCACGGTGATGTGCACGCAAAATTCGGTGCGATAAACCATGGAAAGTACCAATCCACATGCCGCCTACAGGGGCTTTTAATGTTTCTTCAACCCGTGAGCGCATTTCTTTAGCGGCTTTATTAGTAAAGGTTACCGCAAAAATACTATAGGCAGAGGCTTGCTCTACTTGCATTAACCAGGCAATACGATGAACCAATACTCGAGTTTTACCTGAACCTGCTCCTGCTAATACCAGCATGTTTTGTAATGGCGCTGCAACGGCATCGCGTTGTTTATCATTTAAGCCATCGAGTAATTCTGAAACGTCCATCGTTACGCCTTTTTAATCAATAATGAGAGCAGTATAACAGGTGTTTTTGTTAGGCTAAATAAAATACTGTTTTTATAAACAGCTATTTATAAAATACGTATTTAAGTTGTTGAATAGTTAACAGTATAAACTGAGCAAGTAACTAAAATAGCTATTTAAAATTGCTAATTTGACTTATTTTTGGCAAAAAATACTAAACTGATAAATTCGTAATAATTTAACTGTATGATTTGTAAGCCTTAATAAATTGGCATAAAGTGTGTAAGTATAAATAATAAGTATAAATACAAAATTAACTAAACTACAGAGGTTAGTATGTCTCAACAAGGTTCTGGCGGTAACGTAATCGCAGCATTATGTAATATTTTTTTCCCCGGTTTAGGGCAGTTGGTGCAGGGCCGCATTTTAGCGGCGCTGGTGTTTGCCATTTTGGTTTTTGGCGGTTATGCGCTATGGTTTTTAGTTGTGCCAGCCGTAATCGGTGCCGTGTTCCATTTATGGGCAATTATTGATGCTGCACGCTATCGCTCAGGTGGTTAGCTAAATTGATGATGCTAAATAGCGCCTTGCGGCGCTATTTTTGTATCTGGCTTTCATTATTCATAGCTGATTAGGTTATAATCTGTTGTATTAGCAGTACTGGAATAAAGTTATGGAATACCAATTCATTCGCGATCCTATTAGTGGGTTAAGAATTAAAATTAGCAGCGAGCACGCGATTATAGGCCGTTGGTTAAATGAAGAAATAGGCAAAGATAAAGTGGCGATGGTGCAGGCACTTATTAGCTCGGTGAGTTCAAGCTTTGAGCCGGTAACACTTAAAGGCCAAGAAATTGATCTGATCCTTTCTAAAGATGAAGCATTATTCGAAGCACATGCGCTGCATCAAGATAACGAAGATATATTAGCCTACCAAGATGATGAACTCATGCTTGAAGAGAATGATTTAAGCAGTGGTTGTGGTTTTGAAGACTTTGTTGACCTGATCAACTCATGGCATGAGTTTTCGGCTGGTCGTTAAGTTATATTATCTGTATTATTACCCTAATTATAAATCCAACAGTGGAACCAATATGTCTGCGAATTTAAACAAACTAGTTGTTATGCTAGAAATGCAAAATGCCATGAATACCAAAGTACATGAGCAATGGTTTAGTCAAGGCTTTGAGTGGTATAGAGCTATTTGGGTTGAATGTGCAGAAATGCTGGATCATTACGGTTGGAAATGGTGGAAAAAACAAACGCCAGATACTGAACAAGTAATTTTAGAGCTGGTTGATATTTTTCATTTTGGTTTATCGCTACGTATCGACGGTAAGACCAGCTACGAGCAAATCGCTACGCAGCTACAAACTCAAATGAGCGCCCCACAGCAAGGCGATGATTTTAAACAAACGCTTGAATTATTAGCGGCCAGTGCGGTTGCCAATAAAACCTTTAACGCGGCTGCTTTTGCCGGTTGTATGGCACAAATCGGTATGGATATTGATGATTTATATCGTGGCTATGTGGGTAAAAATACGCTGAACTTCTTCCGTCAGGATCATGGTTACAAAGAGGGTAGCTACATTAAAGTGTGGCATGGCAAAGAAGATAACGAACACTTAGTTGAAGTAGTTAAAAGCCTTGATACTGAGCATGTAGATTTTGCAAAACAGGTATATCAAGGCTTAGTAGCGCGTTACCCTCAGGGCGAATAAGCCAGGGTCTGTTGACCTTTGCGGATTACAATTTGTTCAAACTAGGGGCGGTTTAATCGCGACGCGAGGTTTGTAACCTAGTGGGCTAAGTAAAAACCGAGCAACAAAGAGTAAATCGCCCCTAGGCAGAACCCGAAGGGCAGCGCTTGTTTGGCATTGATGCTGCGTTATCGCCTATTTATGGGGAATAACCACACCACATAGGCTCTGCCTTGGCTAAATACCAAACAGACTGCTGCAAATTTAACCTTGAAAGATCAACAGACCCTAAATAAGCTTACGATAATCGGTGACGCTTAAGTAATCGGTTATTTCGTTATGTGGTTGCTGGCTATTAGGGTTAGCAACCGCAAGTAAATGCTCAATGCCGTATTCTCGTGCGGCATTTAATACCGGTAAGCTGTCATCTACAAATAATGTGCGGCGTTTATCAAACCCTAAATCCCCTTGAACCTTATGCCACAAACTTTGTTGCTCTTTACTTACCCCATACTCATGCGTTGACACCACTCCGTCTAAATAATTATCAATAGCGGTATGTTCAAATTTAAGCATTACGCATTCTGGATGAGCATTGGTAAGTAAAATGAGCTCTTTACCTGCACGTCGAAGTTCAGTTAAAAAATGCGGAACGTCTTCACGAATTTTGATTAAGTGAGCAGACTGGCGCTTTAGTTCGAGAATAGGTAAGTTTAGCTGTGCTTCCCAATAGTCAGAGCAGTACCACTGAATTTTGCCACTCACAGCCTGATAGCGTTTTAAGATATCTGCGCGGGCTTCCTCAAAACTGATATTTTGAGCCAGAGCATGTTGTTGTGGAACAACATTGAGCCAAAAGTCAGTGTCGTAATGTAAATCAAGTAAAGTCCCGTCCATGTCGAGTAATACAGTATCGATTTTTGACCAATTGAGCATGATATATCCTTGTGGAAATTGAGGCGTTAAATGACTACGTTGCGATGAAATGCTTGCAAGCGAAATATAATGGGCTCTGTTAATTGAACTTTAAAAACATATACCCAATGATGAAATATTAAGGGCGAATTCAATAACGCCAGATAAATATTTAACCTTAACTACGGGTAAGATATTTTATGATTAATTCTGCATTTAAATTGCTTTTAATTCAAACTGAAACTCGCATCTTATACTCATTTGGGTATATGATTAGTATAACTGCAATGATAGCAAATTGATGCCCATGACACAGAAAAAGCACCCAACACCACCACAAATTCTCAGTAATAATGTTGTCGCTAAAAGTCGCTTATTTACTGTGGAGTCTTTAGAACTAAAATTTTCAAATGACGAAGAGCGTCAGTATGAACGAATTCGCGGCGGTGGCCGTGGAGCCGTTATGATTGTACCCATCACAGCTGAAAACGAACTACTACTCGTTCGAGAGTATTGCGCCGGCACCAATGACTATCAGTTAGGTTTCCCTAAAGGATTAATTGACCCCGGTGAAACACCTGAGCAAGCGGCAAACCGAGAGCTCAAAGAAGAAATTGGCTTTGGTGCAGAATACTTTGAAGCACTTAAAACGGTCACTATGGCGCCTAGTTATTTCAATGCCACTATGCATATTCTCTTTGCTAAAGATTTATACCCTGAAACCCTATTAGGTGATGAGCCAGAGCCATTAGTGCTTGTTAAATGGCCACTTGCGCAGTGGCAGTCGCTATTAGAACAACCTGACTTTACTGAAGCACGTAGTGTTGCCGCTCTGCTATTATTAGATAAGTACTTAGCCTCAGGAGCGACTAATGGATAAATTACTTGAACCATGCATAACACTTGCCCAAAGTGCAGGTGATGCAATTATGGCTATTTATAAAAAAGATGATATTGGCCAACAAGAAAAATCAGACAATACGCCAGTTACTAAAGCAGATTTAGCCGCAAACGATGTACTTGTTGCTGGCTTAAAAGCGCTAGCTCCCGATATTCCTATTATGTCAGAAGAGACGCCGATCCCAGCATTGGAAGACAGGCAGCACTGGCAACGCTATTGGCTGCTTGATCCGATGGATGGCACCGGTGAATTTATATTAGAAAGCGGCGACTTTGCCGTTAATATTGCGCTGATAGAAAATAATCATCCTGTATTGGGAGTGATTCATTGGCCAGCAAAGGGCGTGACCTATTTTGCTACCGCTAATAATGGGGCGTTTAAGCGTAAAGGCGAGCATGATAAACAAATATTTGTAGCGCCTCCCGAAAGTTTAACTTTGGCTGTAAGTCGCCGCCAAAAAATAGAAGCCGTGAGTCAGTATTTAAATGCGCAATTTACAACGGTGGCGTTAGGCTCATGTTCGCTTAAAGCTTGTATTGTTGCTGAAGGTAAAGCTGACTGCTTTTTAAGAATTGGTCCCACTGGTGAGTGGGATACTGGCGCATCACAAGTAATAGTTGAAGAGGCGGGGGGGTGTATTACCGATGCTGAGTTTAACCCTCTGACCTATAACCAAAGGGAAAGCACAGAAAACCCAGACTTTATTGTTATGGGGCATCCCGATTGGGAATGGCAAAAAATGATAAACCCACATCAGCGATTAGTGTAATAACCGCCTTTTGATGGGTTTTTGTTCACTTAAACGTTTTTAATTAGTAAAACCTTGCATTATAGGTTTATTCCTATATTATAGCGCTCTCTTCGAAACAGGCTTGTGAATAACACGATACTGTTACAAAGAAATTACAGGCGCGGGATGGAGCAGCCTGGTAGCTCGTCGGGCTCATAACCCGAAGGTCGTCGGTTCAAATCCGGCTCCCGCAACCAATTTTTCATTGGAAGCCAAGTTGTAATGTAAGCAACTATAAATAAATCTGCAATTTCAGGCGCGGGATGGAGCAGTCTGGTAGCTCGTCGGGCTCATAACCCGAAGGTCGTTGGTTCAAATCCGGCTCCCGCAACCACTGAAATAACATGTTTTATTAAATCGACACGCCTAAAGCGTGTTTTTTTATGCCTAAAATTCATATTCCCTCACGCTATTTTTAACACGTATTTCTGCTGTTCTTTTCTAATTCTACTTTTTGAAAGTGTTATTGGTGAATATTTAGTATGCTATGCGTTAAACTCTTTAAAACTTTTTGTAATCAAAATTATGACTGAACTCTATCACTGGTTTGATTTAATTGGCGTAGCGGTATTTGCTATATCGGGCACCTTGGTTGCCTATGAAAAGAAAATGGATGGCTTTGGTGTGGTTGTGCTTGCAACCGTTACGGCTATTGGTGGCGGTACTGTTCGCGATGTGATACTCGATCAACCCGTATTTTGGTTACACGATCAAAGCTACTTCTATGCTATTTTAGCCGCAGTGCTTGTTACAACACGACTGATCAATAAACAAAAATCGATTCCTTATTATGTTTTACAAACAGCCGATGCATTTGGTTTAGCCTTTTTTGCGGTAATGGGAGCACAAAAAGCGCAATTGGCCGGTATGCCTGATATGACGGTTATTATTATGGCGGTGATCACCCCCTGTTTTGGTGGATTGATTCGCGATGTGCTTGCCCGCGATATTCCTATGCTGCTCAAAGGTGAGCTCTATGCTATTACCTGTATTGCTGGTGGTATTGTGTATACCTTAGCTATAAACCTATCTTTAACGGTGGAAGTGGCGATGATCTTGAGTATGTTAATGACCTTATTGCTGCGCTTTTCGGCCATTAAATGGAAGATTATATTACATGTTTTTAAATATCCTGACTAAACTGGTTTAATACAGCAGTTAACTAGGATAAGGAATGTCGTTAGCCCGTATATTTTCTCGCGCACAAGTAGGAATTAATGCCCCCGAGGTTATGGTTGAAGTGCATTTAGGGAATGGTTTACCTGCATTTCATATTGTCGGCTTACCCGAAGCATCGGTTAAAGAGGCCAAGGATAGAGTACGCAGCGCCCTTGAAAACTCTCAATTTGGATTTCCCGATCAACGTATCACCGTTAATTTAGCACCTGCCGATTTACCAAAAGACGGCGGGCGGTTTGACCTTGCGATTGCGGTAGGCATTTTGGTCGCATCGGGGCAAATAGTCTGCCCTGATATTCATAAGTATGAGTTTTATGGTGAGCTTGCACTTAATGGTGAAATACGTGCAGTGAATGCTATTTTACCCTCAGTGCTCGGTGCTAAAGAGCAAAACCGTTGTTGCTTTCTTCCTCTTGAAAACGATAGTTTGGCCAGCCTTGTCAGCGGTGTAAAACGAAAAGCGGTAAGCTCTATACAAGAGGTGTGGGGAGACTTACTCAACCAACAACCTTTACCATTGAATATTGCCTACCCTGACTGTACCCAAGCGCCAGATTTTTTACTCGATTTAAGTGATGTAAAAGGCCAACCCGGTGCTAAACGAGTACTAGAAATTGCTGCCGCAGGTGGACATAACCTACTATTTTTAGGGCCACCAGGAACCGGCAAATCAATGCTTGCGCAACGAATGTCTACAATAATGCCAACCATGTCAGATGATGAAGCCATTGATACTGCCGCTTTGTATTCCATTATTGGCCACTCAATCGATTTAACCAATTGGCGTCAGCGACCATTTCGAAATCCTCATCACACTTGCTCAGCAGTTGCGCTGGTAGGCGGTTCGTCTAACCCTAAACCCGGTGAAATATCGTTAGCGCACAATGGCGTATTATTTTTAGATGAGCTGCCTGAATTTGAGCGCAAAGTACTGGACTCGTTACGAGAACCCATGGAAACCGGAACCGTGACGATTTCGCGCGCGGCAAGACAAATGGAATTTCCGGCACAGTTTCAGCTTATTGCAGCACTTAATCCCAGCCCGACTGGGTGCCATCATGATAAACGGGCGACCCCTGATCAAGTGATGCGTTATTTATCGCGGGTATCGGGACCGTTTATCGATAGAATTGATTTGCAAATTGAGCTCCCTAGACTAAGCAGCGTGGAGCTACAAAGTACGACTGCAGAAGAAACCAGTGCTGAAGTGAGAGCGCGAGTAGAAGCGGCTTATGCAATACAATTAAAACGCCAAGGTAAAGTGAATGCGCGGCTAAATAACAAAGAAATGAGCTTATACTGCGAGTTACCCGCTGCGGAGCTACAGTTTTTAGCTAGAGCCAGTGAAAAACTGGCGTTATCGCCGCGCTCTTATCATAGAGTGATAAAAGTAGCGCGTACCATTAGTGATTTAAAAGGCGCGCCACAAATTAGTTTAAATGAGCTTAAAGAAGCGCTTAATTATCGGGCATTTGAGCGTTTATTATCGCAGTTAACCCAATACTAAATAGATAGCATATAGCCTTTACCACGCACGGTGACGATGCGTTTTTGATCTTTCTCATCGTTAAGCTTTTTACGTAAACGACCCACTAACACGTCTACGGTACGATCGTTGGGGCTCCAATCAGGCTGGCCAATTTCTTCTGATATTTTTTCACGTGAAGTGGCTTTACCGGCATTGCCGATTAAACAAATAAGCACTTTATGCTCTGCTTCGGTGAGCCGTGATTCAATCCCACTGGCTGTAATGAGTGTGCGGTTATCTGGATGGAGTTTAAAATCAGCGTATTCGATAAACTCTTCACTGTCATCGTCGTGTTGATTGTTTGCAATACGTTTGTATAAAGCGCGCATTCTCAACTCAAGCTCGAGTAAATCGACAGGCTTGCAAATATAGTCATCGGCACCTTGAGCAAGACCAGCAATACGATCAGCTTGTGAGTCACGACTCGATAACAAAATAACACCAATATCGGTGAGCGTATTTAACTCTTTGGCAAGTTGTAAACCATTGCGCTTTGGCAGCACAATATCAATAATTGCCAAGGAAATAGCACTGCGCTGATTTACACGGCTTTTGACCATGCTTAAAGCATCGGCACCCGTTGCGTCAACGTCAATAGAGAACTCGGTATTTATAAAATGATTTTGGATGCGCTTTACTAGCAGCTCGTCATCTTCAACCAATAAAACATTAATTGCCATAGTCTGTTATTTTTTTAATAGTAGCCTTGCATGTTAGCATTATTCGTTACATGCATAACACAGAGTTTAATTTTTTTCGGTAACTTTATATTACAAAAAAGAATAATGAAATTACCTTTGTATTGCGCACTTTATATAAATGATTTTAAGTGCGCATTTAAATGACTACTGGCCGTACATTGAATCCCACCATTGTGGTTCATTTTTTAACTTTTTATCAAAGTAAGCCAACATAGTGTTCCACCAATTAAAGCGCTTATCGCGAGCAAATATTTGATGATCGGCTCCTTTGTACTCAATCATTTCAACATCTTTATTTAGCAGTTTTAGCGCGGTGTACATAGTTAAGCTTTCACCTACTGGCACATTCGTATCGCTGTCACCATGAATAAGCAGTAATGGCGTGGTCACTTTATCGGCATGAAACACTGGGCTATGTTGGCTATAAAGTTCAGAGTTATTCCACGGGAAACTATTTTTAGAGGCTTCGCCTGAGTATAAATATCCCCACCATCCTTCACCCCAGTAAGAAGTTAAGTTTGAAATTCCCGCATGAGCAATAGACGCGCTGAACATGTCGGTTTTAGTAGCAAGCAGCATCGTCATAAACCCACCGTAAGATGCCCCTAAATTACCGACTTTATTTCTGTCTACAAAATCATATTTAGCTAAAAATGCCTCTGTGCCTTGCATAATGTCATCGGCGGTATAATCGCCCCACGCATTGACATGTTGCGCTGAAAAAGTTTGTCCAAAGCCCGTTGCACCAGTTGGCTGTACCACATAAACCACATAGCCGTTTGCTGCCCATAAATTAAAAGGGTAACGCCCTGTAAATCCACGAGTCACAGGTGAGGTGCCACCATAGTAATAGACCAGAGCAGGGTGCTTTTTAGTTTTATCAATATTACTTGGCAGATAAACACGACCAGATATTTCTACGCCACGCTTATTGGTAAAGTTAAATTCTTCAAGCTTAGGAATCGTGGTATTGGCATATGCAATCGGGTTTGAATCCCAGATTAACTCCACCTTATTTTTGCTTACGTCAAAGCGCTTGAGTTGTTGGGCGCTTGAAGCATTACTGCCAGAGAGCAGTAGCTGGGTATTGCGAGTATTTGAAAAACTAAACTGTTCTACAATATCAAACCCTGTATCTAACTTTTTAAAGCGTTGTTTACTCAGATCATATAAATACAGTGGTTGGGTGTCTTTTTCTGTCACTTTGATTAACGCGTCGCCATTGCTTAGTACTTCCAATGTGCCAATCGCAGGGTCAAATTGTTTACTTAACGCCGTTACTTTTTTAGCGTTATCGGTTAGTAAATACAGCTGGCCATCATAATTATTCGCCAGCATGGTTTGCGGTAGTACTCTGCCTGCGCCATTTTTAAAATCAGGGCCTGCAACAACATAAATATTGTTTGCGGTATATTTCGCTTGATTAAAGGTTTTAAACTTACCTAACGATTTTATGCTGTTGGATTTTAATGTAAGTTCAACCAGCTCAGTCTCTGGATGGGTTGAGGCTTGCATGGCCATTACTGGACGACTTATTAATAGTTTTCCACGGTTGCTATTAGCATCTTCAAGTTGATGGCTTAATACGCCTTCGGTCAGGGCTTTGGTTAAACCACTGTGGGTATCGAGTAAATATAATTGGCTAACCGTACGGGCGTAAGACCAACGGTCTTGCAAGCCTTTATGATGTTTAGTGAGGCTATTGGTCTCTTCAGATGATTTAGACCAGCTAAAAAGAATACTATTATCGTTGTAATAGCTAAAGTTGCTTGCCCCCTCAAGGCCTGAGGCTAAGGTTTTTATAGCGAAAGTTTTACGGTTTAACTGCTTTAATTCGCCGTTGAGTAAATAGACTAAAAATTGATTATCAGGACTCCAAGTGAATTGGCTAGGCTGCGCTTCTTCAAATCGGTATACCGTTTGGTTATTAGTATTTTTAAGCTCGGTTGTGGTAATGGCGTCGTTGCCTGTTTTATCGCTGTAACGCTTTGTTGTACTTAAGTAATGCTTAGCATCAGGTGACAAAGACAAGCCGCTAATAGTTGGGGCGTCAAACAATTGCTTAGCCGATAAGCGCTTGGTCTTATTTGTCGTTAGGGTCACGGCGTCAGTTTCTGCTTTTGGCACAAACTCTAAGGTGACATCATTCCAATTAGCAACCTGTTGAGCAATGACAATAACGGTGTGTGAGCCGTTATTTAAAGCAAGCTGATAGCGTTGGTTTTCACCACTTTGTTTCTCACCGTTAATAAAAACCTGGCCTTGCTCTATTCCTTTAATGTTTAAGGAGCCTTGAGTAAATCGGTTAGTTTCAATATTAAATTTAAGTGCTTGTAAACCGCCTAAAGTAAGCGCGTTAATTTTATCAAGTGGTTGCCACTTGTGCTTTTTACCAAACACAACAAAGCTTTCTTTGTTTGATTCAAGTTGTGCAAGCAGATTATTGATAATCACGTCGCCATACGGTGTTTGAAATGGCTTTGCTTGCATGTCTTCTGCAAGAGGCCCGATAAACTGAATTTTTGATTGATCGAGTGGGGCAGCTAATGCCGTTAAACTCAAACTACTTAATGTAAGTAGGGCTGCCAAGTGAGTAAAACGTTTTGCGTAACGATGCCAAGGTGCGCTTAAATTCATTGCTATGCCTATTATTATTGGAGATTTGGCCAAATATAGCATGTATTGTTATGATGCTCATATATCCAATTTAGAGGAAAAAAAGTGACACTATTAATCGTTTACATGGTTACAGCGATTGTGATTTCGTTTCTATGTTCTGTCATGGAAGCGGTGCTATTGAGCATTTCACCTAGTTATGTTGCGCTGCTTCGTAAAGAGCGGCCAGTACTGGCTAAGCAACTAGAGAAGCTAAAAAGTAATATCGATCAGCCATTAGCGGCTATTTTAACACTTAATACTGTTGCACATACTGCCGGTGCTGCGGGCGTGGGCGCACAGGCTGCCGTGGTGTTTTCAGATGCGGCTGTGGGGATTGCGTCTGCAATTATGACTTTATTGGTACTGGTGTTATCTGAAATTATTCCTAAAACGCTGGGGGCTAATTATTGGCGTGCTTTAACGCCTAGTGTGACTTATGGTTTACGTATTTTGGTACTAGTCCTTAAGCCTTTTGTTTGGGCAGCACAAAAGCTAACTAATTTGATGGGTCAAAAGCATAATGAGGCCTATTATATTCGCCAAGAAATAGAAGCAATGGCCGACATTGGTAGTGAGTCTGGGGCGCTTCATGCTGATGAATCAGAAATCATTCGTAACTTGCTGCACTTTAGGCATGCAAAACTAACCGATTTAATGACACCGCGTACGGTCATTTTTAAAATCCATAAAGATCTTACCGTTAATCAATACTTGAGTGAACACGGTTCGTCGTCATTCTCTCGAGTGCTAATTTATGACAAAGACGCTGACGATATCATAGGCTTTGTACATAAAAACGATATTATGTTGGCATATCATCGGTTAGGCACAGATTACAAAATTAGTAAGTTAGTTAAACCTATCTATACGGTACCGAGCACGCAAAATGTATCGTCGCTATTACAAACATTGCTCACCCAACGTACCCACATTTGCTTAGTGATTGACGAATACGGTGATGTGCAAGGAATTGTAACGCTCGAGGATATGATAGAAGCGTTAATGGGCTTAGAAATTGTGGATGAGCGAGATCAATCAACCAATATGCGCGCCGTAGCAAAGCAGCGTTGGCACCAGCGTTTAGCTGATAGTGAGCATATCGTCAGCGCCGACGATAATGAATCTCGTTAGCTGTTTTTTGTTTTAGCAGCTGTTTTTATCCAGTGTTGGGCCCACGAGATAAATTCAGCTTTTGCTTTTGGGCAACTAAATAAAAAGCCCTGTATAGCTAAATTTGTTTGATAATGCTTGAGGTAGGCCAGCTCTTCGGGGCGCTCAACCCCTTCGGCCACTAATTCAAGCTGCTCTTGGGTTGTCATATTAATTAGTGAACTGACTACCACTTGAGAAAACTTATCGGTTTCTATGTGGCTAATAAAAGAGCGATCTATTTTTACTTCTGTAAATGGCAGCTGTTTCAGTTGGTTAATATTAGTAAAACCAGTGCCAAAGTCATCGAGTGAAATACCAAAGCCGAATATTCTTAATCTATTTAAGGTTTCGAGTTGAGTGTAGCTTGAAAGGGCATGCTGCTCGGTTATTTCAAGCACCACATCACTAGGTAAAACATCATGTTTTTGTAGAAGCTGTAATAACTTATTGGGGCTGTTTAAATCATCTAACTGACACGGCGATAAGTTAAATGACAATTTCAAATTTGTACCCAGCTGCTCTTTTAGTTGCTTGATGTCACCACAGGCTTTTTCAAATAGCGTAAACGTAATGTCATTGATTAAATCGCATTGCTCAGCCAGGCTGATAAAACGGCTTGGTAAAATAACTCGTTCGTCTTTACTTGATACAATGCGAGCCAGCACTTCAACACTTTGTATTTGATTGGTGTTTATATTTATTTTAGGTTGATAGTAAGGTGTTATTTCATTATTTTTTAATGCTTTAATTAGTTTTTCTTTAGTGATTGGGCGCTCTTTTACAAGTGTGTGGCTGTTTAACTGCGCTATTTTGGTAAGTAACGTATTTACCTGATTGAGTTGCACAGGCTTAGATAGGTTGCCAATTAAATGCACATTGTGCTGTTTAGCGAGGTCAGCGGCTAGGCTGATTATTTTCGGGTCCATTTCAGAAATAATAACAATTGCACCGCAATAGCCTATTTCACCTAAGTTACGGATCAGCTCCATGCCATCCATTTCTGGCATATTAAGATCGGTAAATATGGCATCAAAATAGTTTATATCAGCTTTTACTTTTTCAAGTGCTTTAACAGGGTTTAAACAGGTGGTTGTGGATTGCGACATTTCGAGTTCATTAAAAATAGCTTTCATGACAATCAAAATGGCTTTTGAGTCATCGACAACGAGTATGTTTGGTAATTTTGTGTGCATTGTTGTCCTTAACTTAACGGTCGTAATTTATATCCTTCTGTTTTAAAAATAGTCGCTTGAATTGTTTTTGTCAGTATTTATTGCTGTTTTAAATTTTAAATATCAGCAAAATCCAATCGACAAATTATTCTATCTTGCTCGTGTTTTTTAGGTGGATAGGTATACTAGCGCCATAATTTATAATGGTTATAATACCAAGCCGCAATAATACTTAATCATTTTGAGGGGGCAAATCAGACGCGAGCTGCGTTAGAAAATTCTCCTTTAGAGCAACTAAATAACGAAGTTTTTGCCTTGCTATCGACAGGATTTTTCTGCCTCAAAATAGTACCCCTAATTAAGCGAACTGATATAACAATGATAAAAATCGATCTGAATCTAGCCGAACAACCGTTTACGCTTATGCTAGATAAGCAACAAATTGTAAAAATATTTCATGATCAGCAAGCGATTGCATTTGAAAACCCACGTGAAAACTATGTTGAGTTTATGCTTGATGAGCAGCTAATTGGTATTGATAGCAGTGACGTTAACCAACAGAGTATTGCGCTATTTGTAGATAATCAGTTTGCCACTCAGCTGGCTTTACCTGTGGCGGCGCAAGGCGAATCTAAAAAAGGGTTTTTGGGACTTGCGGCGCTAGGCTTTAAGTTATTTAAAAGCGCTAAGGTGGTTAAAGTGGCGCTAGCGAGCGCATCGGTGGCCGGTTATGCTTGGCTGTTTACCATTGAATTTGCGTTAATGCTGATTGCTTGCCTGGTAGTACATGAATATGGCCACGTACGAGCTATGAAGTATTTTGGGATAAAAACCAAAGGCATTTATTTAATTCCTTTTGTAGGCGGGTTAGCCGTTAGCGACGATAAAATATCTACGCGCTGGCAAGATGTGGTGATCTCACTAATGGGCCCTGCCTTTGGTTTGTTTACCTCAGTGTTAGGTGTAGTGCTTTATTACGCCACAGAAATGGAAATATTTGCCGGTGTTGCAGTGCTTAGTGCACTGCTTAATTTATTCAATTTACTGCCTATTTTACCGCTTGATGGCGGGCATGTACTAAAAAGCATTAGCTTTTCAATGCGCTCATGGGTTGGTTTAAGTGTGTGCTTACTAGGTGTGCTATTTGGTTTATGGCTTAGCTATACGTTTGGCTTGATGTTGCTGGTGTTCTTTTTGTTTGTTGGCGCACTGGAAATTGTGTTTGAATGGCGCGGCCGTCATTATTCGCATTTATTGCCATTAGATAAATATGGCCAAGGCTTTTCAGCGGTCATGTATGCACTGGTGGTTGCTGGCCATGTAGCAGTGATGATGCACTTTGCTGACTCTGAAAACGCGATATTAAGCTTACCGATGAAAATCTTATCGAGCTAAAAAAACAGTATGGCAGATCGAATTTTGCTCACCATGCTGTTTTTTGCATGGTATTTTTTAAGGTTTGTGTGGCGATGGCAAGATGTTAGTTTTGGTTTGTTTCTTAATGGGGGAATTGGTATGGTACTATCCTTCAGAATGAAAAATAATAAGAAGCCGTGAGCTGATAAATTATGGATGATGCGATAAAACAACAAGTAAATCAAAGTACAGTGGAATCTTTATTGTACACGCTTTATTGGTTGGCCTTTTTTTCACTGGCGCTCCCAATGGCTTCATACTTGATTATTTTTTTATCGGGTGGTGGGGCATTATTATTAAATGACATTACTTATTTAGAGCAACTAGATTCGAATCCCGGCTTAGTTTTTATATCTACCTTCCTCACTGCTGTACTTACGCTGCCATTTTTAAAGTCTACTCTTGATGCGCAAAATAAAAGCGAAGTTATTGGGCGTTTAGCAATAGAGAAGGTGGCTCTTTTTCCTTTAATCATTACAGTGCTATTAACAGCGGCTTACGTTTTACTGGAACAATGGCTTTTTGGCTTTATGGAAGTCGCCTTGCCAGATTTTATGTTAGAAGTTGAAGCACAAACAAACTCGCTTTTAGCTAAAATTATGCTGTTTTTAGCCGTAGTATTTATTGGGCCTATATTTGAGGAAGTAGTTTTTCGAGGAGTAGCATTCTACAGGCTGAAAAAAACAGCCTTGGGAGCTATTGGCGCAATTATTATCCCAAGTATCGTGTTTACATTGTTACATGGGCAGTATGATCAAGTTGAAATTTTTATTTCTCTGTTTGTGTTTTCTTGCTTGATGGGATTAATTCGTCATCTATCGGGTAACTTGTGGTATTGCATTATCGCTCACATGATCTGTAATTTATTAGCACTAGGTGAGACTATTTGGTGAGATTAAATGACTTATCAGTTAACTTTACTTTCTTACTTAGTTCTTTTGGTTTGCAGCTAGCAAGCGCGATATAAAATCGCGCCTATTTATTACCAAAATACTCATGGATAAAAACTTAGCATCAAGGATATAAACACCCCAGTAATAATCAGCTGTACCACGCAAAAGCCCATAATGTCTTTAGCTTTTAATCCTGCAATGGCTAATACCGGTAATGCCCAAAAGGGTTGAATTAAATTAGTCCACGCATCTCCCCACGCCACAGCCATAGCAACCCGCGCCATATCTGCACCAAGCTCTTGTGCTGCAGGGATAACAATAGGCGCTTGTACCGCCCATTGTCCGCCACCTGAGGGCACAAACATATTAACGAGTCCTGCACTAATGAAACTGTAAAATGGCAAGCTATCGGCATCCGCTATGGCTATAAAGCCCTGTGATATTTGTTGCGCCAGTCCAGTATCTACCATGACCGCCATAATACCAGCATAAAAAGGGAACTGAATTACAATTCCTGCGCCACTCGGAATCGCTTGTTGCAAGCTATTAAGCACATTATGGGGTGTTTGATGCAGAGTGATTGCCATAAACAAAAACAGGGTAATTACACTATTGAGGTTTAAGCCGCCACCTGCGATGAAAAAGTAATAACCTAAGTAGGCAAGTCCGATTAAACCAATGCCCATACCTAATAGCTTACTTTGTTCTAAATGCTGAGCAGGGCGTGTTATTGTTACTTTATCAGGTGGTGTGTTTTCAAGCAGTGATGGGTCAACATAAACACTGTCTTTTTCACTCGGTAGCATGTAGCGGTTAACCAGCGGCATAATAATAAATAAGCCAATCAGAATCGCAATGTTAAAGCCTGCGAATAAGGTTTGCTGTGTGCCAATAATACCCATAGTCGCCTGTGAAAAATGCCCTTCGGTGGCAATGGTTAGTGGTACGGAGCCTGCCAATCCGCCGTGCCATACTACAAAGCCTGAATAGGCACTTGCCACTAACAGCCGATAATCCACTCGAGTCTGCTTAGCAATGGCTTTAGCAAATAAAGCACCAATTACTAAGCCAAACCCCCAATTTAGCCAGCTTGCCAAAAGCGAAATAAATGTCACTAAAATAATGGCTTTTGGGGCCGTATTAGCAAGCGTTGCTAATTTTGTTAGTAACATACTTATTAAAGAGGTACTGGCAAGCATATAGCCTGTTACTAATACCAACAGCATTTGCATGGCAAAGCTTAGTAAGTTCCAAAACCCGCTCCCCCATGATGTTATTACCTCAAGTGTGGTTGCAGGGGTCGCTAAATTCGCAATGACTAAAGTAATAATTGTGAGCAAAATAACAAATATAAATGGGTCGGGTAAGTAGCGCTCGACGAGCTTGGTAAGTGGACTGGCAACTTTATTAAGCATAATTAATAACGAGTTAGTGAAAACTTATTTGTTAATTAATCATGAAATCTTAGGATTAGCAAACACCGCTTTGAATAAATGCTCAGCAAGGCAGACTTTTTAAAGGTTGTTGATGAGGGAATGTCGCTAGCAAATACTTACCTTGGTCGGTATTTGCTAGTTATGCTCAATTAAGAATCACCAAGCACTTGCTTTAAGCGATTTTGTACTTCTTGAACGAGTAAGTCGGGCTGAAATTTTGATAAAAATGCATTACAGCCTACTTTTTCCACCATGGCTTGGTTGAAGCTACCACTCAGGGACGTGTTAAGCACCACATGTAAGTTTTTTAAACGGTTGTCGTTACGTATTTCATAGGTTAAGCGATAGCCATCCATCGAAGGCATTTCGGCATCGGTAATCACCATTAGCAGCTCTTTTTCAACATCGCGTCCTTCATCAGCCCAGCTTTTGAGCATTTGTAGGGCTTCTAGACCGTTACTGGCAGGAATAATTTCGATACCAAGCTGCGATAACGTATCGCTAACTTGTTTACGTGCTGTTGGCGAATCATCGGCGTGCAATATTTTGCGTCCTGCAAATTCGTTTACTATGGTTTCATCCAACACCCCATCAGTAATATTGACCTCGTACTCAACTATTTCAGCGAGTACTTTTTCTACATCAATAATTTCAACTAATTGCTCTTGGCCATCACGCTGTACTTTAGTTAGTGCCGTAATATAATGATTTTTACCCACAGAGCTGGGGGGCGGCATAATGTCAGACCAGGTCATATTCATGATTTGATCAACCTTGCCAATTAAAAAACCTTGTGTGGTACGGTTATATTCAGTTATGACCAGATTACAATCTTCACCATATTCTTTTTTAGCCATAGAAATGGCTTGGCGAAGGTCAATCACTGGGATAGATTCACCGCGTATATTGGCTACACCGGTTACCTTAGGGTGAGAGTGCGGTATTTTGCTTAAACGGGGAAGCTTTACCACTTCTTTTATTTTAAATACATTGAGTGCAAATAAATGGCGGCTATGCAAATAAAAAAGTAGCAACTCTAAACGATTTTCGCCTACAAGCTGAGTACGCTGATCAACTGACGCTAAAACACCTGACATAATAGACCCATATTTTTCCTCATAACTTAATAACTATAGTTTACTCTTATTTTTCTTCATAACGAACCGTGAATATTTCGATTACAGTAAAACGTTGCTTAAGTGTTATCATGTGCAGTATCGTGTTACTAAATGATTTAAATAATCAATCGATTAACAAAAAATTATGCATCATATTTTTAAACGTATTGTTGTGCTGTTGCGCAGCCATATTGATCAGGTAAGTTGGCAGTCTGTTGTAATAGCAACATCCTTACATATGCTGCTTACTTGGTGCTTATTGTTAGTGGCAAATGAGCAGGCACTGCTTTCACCGGGTACTTTTTTTTACTACTACACGGTAACCACTTCAACGGTAGGGTATGGGGATTTAAGTCCATCAACTGACTTAGGTCGATGGATTGTCGCATTAATACAAATACCTTTTGGTTTGGCTTTATTTGGTGTCTTGTTGGGTAAAACAGGACAAACAGTAACTTACTTAATTAGGCGCGCTATGACTGGTGATAAAAACTTTGCTCACAGTAGCAATCATATTATTATTTTTGGTTGGCATAATGCTCGTACCAAAAAAATGATCGACTACATTTTGGCTGATACTAAGCGGACAGATCGCCGTATCTTATTAGCGGTTACTGAACAAATAGAGCATCCGTTTTTAAGTAATGAGAATGTTGATTTTGCTCGCCTAACCAGTTTCACCGATTTGGATGAATTAGAACGCGTTGCCATTCGCCACGCCGATAAAGTGATTATTGATGGCCAAGATGACGACCAAACATTTACCACCGCACTGCGTATTAGCCGTTTAGTCAAAGAAGATTGTCACATAAGTGCGCACTTTTTTGATGAAACGAAAGTGGAAATGTTATTAGAGCATTGCCACAACGTAGAGTGTAGCAGTACTAAATCGGCAGAGATTTTAGTGCGCTCAATGCAAGACCCAGGCTCAAGTCGTGTACAAGAGGAACTATTATCAACCTTGCATGGTGATACGCAGTTTAGTTTACAAATCCCTAGTAATGTAAAAACCATGGAGTTTGGCAAATTATTTCATCACTTTAAGTACGATCATGATGCAATATTGTTAGGTGTGGCTCATAATTTAAGTGCAAAAAATATGGATTTAAATCCGCCTTTAGATTATGCAGTAAACGCCGGAGATATTTTGCATTACATTGCGCAAGAGCGAGTATTGAGTAATGAAGTTGACTGGCCTAGCTTGGAAAAATAATGACTGAAATTGCGTTTTTAATTATCGTTTTATGTGCTTACATTTTCCCTATTATGATAATTCTTAACAGTAAGCGTAGCCAAGGCCATGAAAAAAATGGCTGGCTAGTCGGCGCTATCTTCTTTTCGTGGATAGCGCTGATTCTTTACTTTTCGATTGTGCCCAAGCAAGGGCACGCCAAGAAAAAGTAAAGAATGAGTACCTTTTGTTACTTATTCTAATTGTCTCAGCTTATGCTCAACCAGCGGGTCGTCTGGCGCTAGCTGTTGAGCCACTTCTAATAGTTTAATGGCATCATTTGGATTTTCATCTTGATGCTTAATGGCTACGTCTATTAAAGGTTGAATATCAATTTTTTCTTGGTGCTCTTGCACGTGCGCTGCTTTTTCGTCGATTAAAATAGTGTGAGCGGTACTTAATAACGCTTGACGATGCGGCGAATTAGCATTGGCTTTATTAAGTTTTTTATAATAATCCTCTTTTAAACGCAGTGTTTTTGTTTGTAGCCTAAATTGTGCAATGTCGATTTGTTGATTAGCAATAAAATCAATAGCCACTTGTTTATAAAACCCAAACTTATTTAAATAAGTGGCATGAGTGCCGTGCCCCATCCCAAATACGCGTAAGTGAGTGAGCTGCTGGTAGCGTTTAGCGTGTTGGCGGTCAATGCGGTTGGTTGGGTCGTAAATAATGTAGCCCTGTGCATCCCCTAAATCTAAATCATGGTAGTCACCTTGCCAGTCATATTGTTGGGCAATGTCGGTACTTGAGCGGTCATCCCAAGGGGCGATAAGTTTGTTTTTAGTGCTAACAGGATGGAAAAGCAGTACTTTGTCGAGTTTGAGTAATTTAGCAAATGCACCCACAGCAAAGCCGCCACGACTAAGTCCATAACCTAGCTTGGTTTCAAAAGGAGAGAGTAGGGTTGATAGTTGCTCAATAAAAAAGATTAAATTGCGGTTACGAAACCAATTACTTTTACCCAAATGCTGAAACGCAATAATATTAACGTTTTGCTTTTGTGCTAAATGATAGCCCCAAGGTGCAAAGTCTTCGTTCAAATCACGCTCTTGTACATCAGTACCGGCAGGTGAAAAAGTAAAAAGCAGGGGTTTGTTGAGATCAACAAAGTGATATTTTACATACACATCACCGAGTAAATCCCCACCAGAGGTAGGTAGTTTTGCTTGCTTCTCATTATCGCTGAGCGTTAACCATTCATCTAACCAGTATAGTAATTTCATTTTTCCTCCAGTGCGCACAAGCCGCAGATCATAGCAAATATGAGGGCATAAGAGAAATTGAGCCAAGCTATGCTGCGCTGGTGGAGTGCCTTTTTAATGAAAAAATGTATGTTACCTTTGCGACTATTAAGCCATGTTCAAAATTTCATTCCAGTCATTTTCGGTCACTGGCATGACCGATAAACGCCCCCCTTTTTTAAGAGCAATGTCTGTCACTGACTCATTTGCCTTAATTGCTTGCAAGCTCACTATGCTACTGAGATGAGAATGGTAGGTTACTTCCACCACAAACCAACGGGGGGTCTCAACGGTTGCTTTGGCATCATAATAATCGCTACTTAAATCAAACTGAGTCGGATCAGGGTAAGCGGCTTTAGTGACAATTCCTATTCCCGCAACACCAACCTGTTTACAGCTAGAATGATAAATCATCACTAAATCACCTTGTTTAACATCATCGCGGATAAAGTTACGCGCTTGGTAGTTTCGCACGCCTTCCCATAACGTGGTTTGTTCAGGTGCATACTTTAAGTCATCAATTGAAAAGGCGTCGGGTTCGGTTTTAAATAGCCAAAAAGCCATATTAGTTTTCCTCACTCAGTGTGTTGGTATTTTTCCAGTATTGTATAGTATCATTTAGAAATTAGGGGATTGAGGAAGAAATAATGAGCCAAGTATTAGATGATTTATTGTCGTTGTTATCACTTGAAGAAATTGAACAAGGTTTATACCGAGGACAAAGCCAAGACTTAGGTTTTAGAGCGGTGTTTGGCGGTCAAGTTATGGGGCAAGCGCTTTCAGCAGCCAAAGAAACACTGCCAGCGGGGCGAATTGTTCACTCATTACATTCTTACTTTTTACGCCCAGGCGATGCTGCAAAGCCGATAGTGTATGACGTTGAAACGATTCGCGATGGTAAAAGTTTTAGTACGCGTCGTGTTAGCGCGATTCAGTACGGTAAGCCTATTTTTTACATGACGGCGTCGTTTCAAGGTGATGAACAAGGGTTATCGCATCAAGCGACCATGCCAGATGTTCCTGCCCCTGAAGAGCTACGTTCTTCATTAGAGTTTTATCAAGAAAATGCACAGCATATTCCAGAAGCTATCCGTAATAAATTTATTCGTGAAATGCCGATTGAAATGCGCCCAGTGAATTTTCATAACCCCTTTAAACCAGAAGCCATCGAACCAGTAAAACATATTTGGTTTAAAGCCAATGGCGATATGCCTGACGATCAACGTATTCATAACTATTTATTAGCGTATGCGTCCGACTTTGAATTTTTACCAACCGCATTACAACCACATGGCGTGTCGTTTATGCAGCCGAATATGCAAGTGGCGACGATTGACCATGCTATGTGGTTTCATCGTCCGTTTAGAATGGATGATTGGATTTTATATACTATTGATAGCCCAAGCGCGAGCTCAGGAAGAGGACTGGTACGTGGGCAGTTTTTTGACCGCCAAGGAAACTTGGTAGCCTCTACTATTCAAGAAGGGGTAATGCGCCAGCGCTAATCCTAATACCCACTATATTGAATACCTTCAATATAGTGGGTATGGCTTTATTTTACTTGCATTGAGCGTGCACAATATCTGTTATTGACTGCCAAATACGTGCCGGTAATAGCGTTTGTAGTTGTTTGTAAGTCTCGCACAACGCTGGACTGCCTTGTAAGCCATTATCTGACTCACTAATTAGCTTTTGTTCGCGTAGGTTTGAAATAAAGCTACTGAGTACCTTTTTGTCAAAAAACTCCGGCGTTTTAATGCCATGTAACGTACCCAAGCGCTGCGCCAGTACATAGCTTTCACGTTCAAGCTCTGCTTTTTCAATCCCTTGGCTGGTTTGAATAAAGCCAATCACAATCGCATAACGTTGCAAAGTAAAGCTCAATGCACGACCGAGCATTTCGAGTTTGGCAAAGCTATCGTTATTTTGAGTCACTTTAATGTTATCACCATCAAGCGCAATTAAGCCTTGATCACTAAAGTTAGTTAAAATACGAGTAACATAGCTCTCATCTAACTCTTGCAAGTACCACTCTTTAGCAAATAACGGATAAAAAGATTTCACCAGCTGATGGCACTGAGTTACGGTGCTTTGATGTTGCTTAAATAAATGCAGCGCCACTAAACTAGGCACCGCAAAAATATGTAAAATGTTATTACGGTAATAGTTGAATAAGGTTTTTTCTTTATCGCTTATCGCAATTATTTCGCCAAACTCATCACTGATCACGTCAAACTTATTAAGCTTTAAGGCATGTTCAAGTAGCTGCTCTGGTGTTTCATCTGGTGCGGTTATTTTACTGCTATAGCTGGCTTCACGTTGCAATCGTAAGTAAAACTCAAGCTGAGCTAACAGCTTTGGCTTACTCAATGCCTGCTTATCGTTTACCAGCAGTATCATCGCCAGTAAGTTAACTGAGTTAAGTGCGGCGGCATTGTTAATTTTAACCATAACCTGATCAGCAAGATTAGCCACCTGCGGCCCTAACCATTGTGGTTTTTGCACATCGGTTGCATGAATTGATTCACGCCAGTCAGGTTGGTTATCATTTAAATACTGATTGATAGAAATAGGGTCGCCAAAGTTTAAATAACCACGACCATAGTTTTTTAAATTTTTAATCGCTTTAAAAATACCTAATATCGACTCGCCTTTTTTATCGTTCCCAGCCAGCTCTTTTAAATAGGTGTTTATTTCCATGACGTGCTCGTAACCAATATATACCGGCACAATAGATATAGGTCTGTCTATACCGCGCAACATGGCTTGCATTGTCATTGCGAGCATGCCGGTTTTAGGGGGTAATAAACGTCCCGTTCTGCTACGCCCACCTTCGGTATAAAACTTTACCGAGTAACCTTTGATAAATAACTGGCTTAAGTATTCTTTAAACACCGCTGAGTAAAGTTTGTTACCAGCAAACGAGCGGCGAATAAAAAACGCGCCACTGCGGCGGAATATGCCACCGGCTGGGAAAAAGTTTAAGTTAATACCCGCTGCAATATGCGGTGGAACAAGCCCTTGATGGTAAATAGAGTAGGTCAGTAGCAAGTAATCCATATGACTACGATGACACGGCATGTAGATTATTTCATGGCCTTTGTTGGTTAGGTCATGGATTTGCTCGGTGTACTTTATATCAATCCCATTATACAGCTTGTTCCAAAGCCAGGTTAATATGCGATCGGCAACGCGAATGGTGGCGTCGCTGTAATTAGCGGCAATTTCATCAAGAAGCTTTAATGCGTTTTGTCGCGCTTGGGCTTGGCTAATATTTTTTTCAGACGCTTCAGTTTGAATCGCTTTTTTTATCGTTGGGGATGCCAGTAGTGAGCTAAATAATTGATCTCGAGATGGGATTTTAGGCCCTGTGGCAGCCAGCTTCTGGCGCTTAAAGTGTACTCTAGCTACGCGAAGTAGTTTATGCGGAAGCTCATTTACATCGGCTTTTTCGTTCACCAATAGTGATAAATCGAGTGGTTGGCTAAAACGAATAAAGTTGTCTCTACCTGAAAAAAGTACAACAAATATTTTTCTAAACCAGCTGGGCGTAAGTGAGTGCGAAAGTAAAGTACTCAGTCCTGGCTTCTCTTTGCCCGGTGCTCTGCCCCATAAAATAGTCACAGGCACAACCTGCACATTTTTTTGGCCACTATTTAATAAGTGCTCAATGATTTGCTTGCCCTGATCTAATGCGTTGGTAGGCTTTTCTTTATTACCAAATAACGGTGGTGGGTTTTTAATGCCAATAAAACGATCTAACGCTTGGTTACCTAACACTTGCTGCTCGGTTGGGTCGGGTAAACCATTTCGTTTACATACACGCGCGAGTGCCGCTAAATCAAAGCGTGAATTTAAACGCACTATATAAAAGGTCGGGTTTTTAGGGTTTAACTCAAATTGCTCTAACGGCTTTTCAGGCAGTACTTTGCTTTTAACAAACAAACGGCTAATACCACCAGAGATAAGATTTAAACCATAATTTAAAATACGCATTGACTCACCATAAGAGAGTAGTTACCCAAACCAATATGGGTATATAACAGCAAAATTAGCGCATAGGATAACATATTATCGCAAAGATCCTCTGCAGATTAATCGACAAGCTATGACATTATAGTGACATCATCACTTCCATTACGTTCACTATTGTTAAACTTGACTGTTATTTAAACGACAATTGCAAAGCAATTATGTCTAAATAGTTGTTGCATTTATCACCAGCATCATTATAATACGCAGGCTTTCAAAATTCCCTCGGGAACAAGAAAGAATAAATTAAGCTTGGATTTCAAGCTAATAAACAGGAGTTCCGATTTGGAACTCAACGTAGATATAATCTAACAACCGGCATCTTAATTATTAAGATTGTTTCGGTCGTTTTTTTATGCTCTTTAAATGCTCTTTATATTGAGGTTTAAGAATGTCAAATCAACGCATTCGTATTCGCCTAAAAGCTTTTGACCACCGTTTGATTGACCAATCAACGGCGGAAATCGTGGAAACTGCGAAACGCACTGGCGCACAAGTACGTGGTCCAATTCCACTACCTACACGCTTTGAACGTTTTACTGTACTTACATCACCGCACGTTAATAAAGACGCGCGTGATCAGTACGAGATCCGCACCCATAAACGTCTGATCGACATCGTAGAACCAACTGACAAGACTGTAGACGCACTTATGCGTTTAGACCTTGCTGCTGGTGTTGATGTTCAAATCAGCCTGGGTTAATCGGAAGATTAGAGAGGTTTTAGGAAAATGGCATTAGGTCTAGTCGGTCGTAAAGTGGGTATGACACGTATCTTCACTGAAGATGGTGTATCTATCCCTGTGACAGTTATTGAAGCGACTCCTAACCGCATTGCTCAGATCAAATCTGACGCAACAGACGGTTATAACGCGCTTCAAGTAACCGCAGGCACTAAAAAAGCAAGCCGTGTAAACAAAGCAACAGCGGGTCACTTCGCTAAAGCTGGTGTTGAAGCGGGTCGCGGTCTGTGGGAATTCCGCCTAAATGGTGGTGAAGGCGATTTTGAAGTAGGCGCAGAGCTTACGGTTGAATTATTCAACGAAATCAACAAAGTTGACGTAACCGGTACTTCTAAAGGTAAAGGTTTCCAAGGTGGTGTTAAGCGCTGGAATTTCAGCATGCAAGACGCTACACATGGTAACTCTCTATCTCACCGTGCTCCTGGTTCAATCGGTCAAAACCAATCACCTGGTAAGGTGTTTAAAGGTAAGAAAATGGCCGGTCAAATGGGTAATGAGCAAGTAACAACTCAGAACCTTGAACTAGTTCGCGTTGACGCTGAGCGTAACCTGCTTTTAGTTAAAGGTGCAGTACCTGGCGCTATCGGCGGTGACGTTATCGTTAAACCAGCTGTTAAAGCATAAGTCCTGGAGATTTAGTGATGGAATTAGCAATTAAAGACGCTTCTGGCGCTCTTGAAGTTTCTGAAGCTACTTTTGGACGTGAGTTTAACGAAGCATTAGTACACCAAGTAGTTGTTGCATACGCAGCAGGTGCTCGTCAAGGTACTCGTGCTCAGAAGACACGTTCTGAAGTAAGCGGTGGTGGTAAAAAACCATGGGCTCAAAAAGGTACTGGCCGTGCACGTGCTGGTACAATCCGTAGTCCAATTTGGCGTTCAGGTGGCGTTAGCTTCGCAGCTAAACCACAAGACCACAGCCAAAAAGTAAACCGTAAAATGTACCGCGGTGCGATCAAAAGCATCTTATCTGAATTAGTTCGTCAAGAGCGTTTAATCGTTGTTGAAAGTTTTGGTCTTGAAGCACCAAAAACTAAAGAACTAGTTGCTAAGCTTAAAGAACTTGAGCTTAAAGATGTTCTTATCGTGACTGAAGAAGTAGATGAAAATCTTTTCTTATCGGCACGTAACCTGTACAAGGTTGACACACGTGATGTAGCTGGTATCGATCCTGTAAGCTTAATTGCTTTCGACAAGGTACTAATTACAGCTGCTGCTGTTAAGCAACTTGAGGAGGCGCTAGCATGATCCGTGAAGAACGTCTTTTAAAAGTGATCCTTGCTCCACACATCTCTGAAAAAAGCACAATCGCTGCTGAAGAAAACAACACGATTGTTTTCAAAGTAGCAAATGACGCAACTAAAGCTGAAGTTAAAGCGGCAGTTGAGAAGCTTTTTGAAGTAGAAGTAACTGGTGTTCGCACACTTAACGTTAAGGGTAAAACAAAACGTACTGGCATGCGTTTCGGTCGTCGTAGCGACTGGAAGAAAGCTTACGTTACTCTTAAAGAAGGTAGCGAGCTGGACTTTGTCGGCGGCGCCGAGTAATAAGGGGAGTTAGAATTATGGCACTTCAAAAGTGTAAGCCAACTTCTGCGGGTCGTCGTCACCTAGTTAAAGTGGTTAACCCAGATTTACATAAGGGTAAACCTTACGCACCACTATTAGAGAAAAACTCTAAATCAGGTGGTCGTAATAACAATGGTCGTATTACGGTTCGTCATATCGGTGGTGGTCATAAGCAACATTACCGTTTAATCGATTTTAAACGTACTAAAGATGGCATTCCAGCCACTGTTGAGCGTTTAGAATATGATCCAAATCGTAGCGCAAACATCGCTCTTGTATTATATGCAGACGGTGAGCGTCGTTACATTATCGCACCAAAAGGCTTAAAAGCTGGCGATGCAATCCAGTCTGGTGTTGATGCACCAATCAAACCTGGTAATGCATTACCTATGCGTAATATGCCTGTAGGTTCGACTGTTCACAACGTAGAACTTAAACCAGGTAAAGGTGCTCAAATTGCACGTTCTGCTGGTGCATACGTTCAAATCCTTGCACGTGATGGTCAATATGTAACATTACGTCTTCGTTCAGGCGAAGTTCGTAAAGTTGAATCTGATTGTCGTGCGACACTAGGTGAAGTAGGCAATGCTGAGCATATGCTTCGTTCACTTGGTAAAGCAGGTGCAAATCGCTGGCGTGGTATTCGTCCGACAGTTCGTGGTGTTGCCATGAACCCGGTTGATCACCCACACGGTGGTGGTGAAGGTCGTACATCTGGTGGTCGTCATCCTGTGTCTCCATGGGGTAAGCCGACTAAAGGTGCTAAGACGCGTAAGAACAAGCGTACGGATAAATTTATAGTACGTCGTCGTACTAAGTAATATTGAGGAATAGCCATGCCACGCTCTCTCAAGAAGGGTCCTTTTATAGACCTACACTTGCTGAAGAAGGTAGAGAAAGCTTTGGAAAGCGGTGAAAAGAAGCCAATTAAAACTTGGAGCCGTCGTTCAATGATCATACCTAACATGATCGGATTGACCATTGCTGTCCATAATGGTCGCCAGCATGTACCAGTTTTCGTTTCTGACGAAATGATCGGTCACAAACTAGGTGAATTTGCACCAACTCGCACTTACCGTGGCCATGCTGCGGATAAGAAAGCGAAGAAACGTTAAGAGGGGAAGATAAATGCAAGCATTAGCTAAACATAAATTCGCCTCTGGTTCGGCGCAAAAAGCACGTCTAGTTGCAGATCAGATCCGCGGGTTACCTGTCGATCGCGCACTAGAAATCCTGGCGTACAGCCCGAAAAAAGCGGCTGTATTAGTTAAGAAAGTACTTGAGTCTGCTATTGCTAACGCAGAGCATAACGAAGGTGCTGACATTGATGAGCTACGTGTAACAACGATTTTTGTGGACGATGGTCCAACAATGAAACGTATTATGCCACGTGCTAAAGGACGCGCAGACCGCATCCTTAAGCGTACAAGCCACATCACTGTTGTGGTTTCAGATAGCTAGGAGATATAAGTAATGGGACAAAAAGTTCATCCTACTGGTATTCGCCTAGGTATATCTAAACCTTGGGTTTCTACCTGGTACGCGAATTCAAAAGATTTCTCTGCACAGCTTTTTGGCGATCACAAAGTACGTACATTCCTTACTAAGGAATTAAAAGCGGCTTCTGTGTCTAAAATCGTTATTGAGCGTCCAGCAAAATCTATCCGAGTAACTATTCACACGGCTCGTCCGGGTGTTGTTATCGGTAAAAAAGGCGAAGACGTAGAAAAATTACGTCAAGCGGTAACTAAAATCGCTGGTGTACCTGCTCAGATTAATATTTCTGAAGTACGTAAACCAGAACTAGATGCACAACTAGTAGCAGACGGCATTGCCTCTCAGCTAGAGCGTCGTGTTATGTTCCGTCGCGCTATGAAGCGTTCGGTACAAAATGCAATGCGCATCGGTTCTAAAGGGATTAAAGTTGAAGTTAGCGGTCGTCTTGGCGGCGCAGAAATCGCACGTTCAGAATGGTATCGTGAAGGTCGTGTACCTCTACATACTCTTCGTGCTGATATCGACTACGCAACTTCTGAAGCCTTAACCACTTACGGTATCATTGGTGTTAAAGTTTGGATCTTCAAAGGCGAAGTTATTGGTGGTTTACCACTAGTACAAGAGCAAGAGAAGCCAGCTAAACGCGCACCAAAGAAAGCCAAAAAAAGTGCTAAGTAGAGGTAGCGAGTAATGTTACAGCCAAAACGTACAAAATTCCGTAAAATGCATAAAGGCCGCAACCGTGGTCTAGCGCAAAACGGTAACAAAGTAAGCTTCGGTACTTTCGGTTTGAAAGCTACTGGTCGTGGCCGCATGACTGCTCGTCAAATCGAAGCAGCTCGTCGTGCTATGACGCGTCACGTGAAACGTCAAGGTAAAATCTGGATCCGTGTCTTCCCTGACAAGCCGATCACAGAAAAACCTCTTGAAGTTCGTATGGGTAAAGGTAAAGGTTCTGTTGAATATTGGGTTGCTGAAATTCAGCCTGGTAAAGTACTTTACGAAATGGAAGGTGTTTCAGAAGAGCTTGCTCGTGAAGCGTTTAACCTTGCTGCTCGTAAACTGCCATTCAAAACAACTTTCGTAACTCGGACGGTAATGTGATGAAAGCAAGCGAACTAAAAGATAAAAGCGTAGAAGAGCTAAATGCTGAACTTCTAGGTCTTCTTCGTGAGCAGTTTAACCTGCGCATGCAAGCAAGCACTGGTCAGTTAGCTCAGACACACACGCTAAGAACAGTACGTCGCGATATCGCGCGTGTAAAAACAATTATTAACCAGAAGGCAGGTCAATAATGAGCGATAAAATTCGTACTCTTCAAGGCCGTGTAATCAGCGACAAGATGGAAAAATCTTTCACTGTTGCTATCGCACGTTACGTGAAGCACCCAATCTATGGGAAATTCATTAAACGTACGACTAAGTTACACGTACATGACGAAAATAACACTGCAAAAGCGGGTGACGTAGTTACTATCCGTGAATGCGCTCCAATCTCTAAGAACAAATCTTGGACTTTGGTAGATGTTGTTGAACGTCCAAAACAAGCTTAATTTTTAATTAAGTCTGTTTTATGAAAAGCCCCGGCATTAGCTGGGGCTTTTTACGTTTAGAGCAGTTTTTAGCGGTAAGCTTTCAGCCTTTAGCTGGCAGAAGTAAATTATAGCGCCGTAGTTTGGGTTGAGTGTTACGAACCTAAGTGCAATAAAATATTATTATAAAATAGGCGTAAGAAAAGCCTTTGCAAGTGCAAAGGCATATGCTTTTCTGCGAAGCCCGAAGCCCGAAGCCCGAAG
>NZ_FPAR01000009.1:36513-123271 GCF_900116475.1 Pseudoalteromonas sp. DSM 26666
CGAAGCCCGAAGCCCGAAGCCCGAAGTTCGAAGCCCGAAGTCCTTTTACCAAATCATCTCTACAAATTCAGGGTGGTCGATATACGGGTTACGATTTCCCTGAAATTCAAACGCTGCTTGATTGCGGTCTAATTCCATTTGGCTAACGGGGTCGTTGTTATGCCATTTTAACAACATAGACACGACCCAATTTTCAAATACTTGGTTACTAGAGCCGTTAAGTACTGCATTACTAGCCGTAGTGTTATTTTGCCAAGAGCCGATTACGTTTTGGTAGCGTGTAGCCATGTAAAAATAAGCGCGAGCAAAGTCACCTTTAAATTCATCAATAGGCTCAAATACAGTACCAGTGTAATTAATCGCACTACTTGCAGAACCTAATTGACTGCCATTGGTTGAAGTAAACGTAGCGCTGGCCACTTCACCGAAAGGGAAGTTGCTACGCTTTGAATTTACATAGCCGTCAGTGGCGTAAATATGATGAACATCAGAGTTCATTGGTTCTATGGTGCCGCCAAACCAGCTTTTAGGAAATGAATGTTCACGGTTATAACAATCGGCTTCGCTATTGTAGGTACCGCACTGATCGCTTACAGCAGTATAAGTGTAGCTATCAACTCCATTTGGCTTTTCACTGTACATATCTAAAATACTATTATCATTTTCAAAGTATTTATCGCGTGCTGATGCGTCGTAAAAACTCCAAATAGCAGAATAACCTTGAGCGTTATGGTTATTAATAATGTTATAAAGCTCAGTTTTTAGCGTGTATCCAGTTAAGCCTTGGGTTGTCACATAGTAGCCGGTTGGCGTCGGTGTTGGCTGAGTCTCACCTAATGAGAATGCGGTAGACTCACTTGATTGAAAGCTTGATCCACTGGCAAGCAATGTGGCTTCATTATTCAAGGCGTAGCTACCACTGCCATATGAACAGCAAATACCATCGCCGTAGCTGTCGTTAATAGTAAATGTATAGTCGCCATTGGTTAAACATAATTGTTCGGTGTATTGAGTATTTGCGGCATAACCACTGCCGCTTGCAACTATACCGACTTGGTTGTGTGTTATTTGCCAACTGGTTTCTTCGCCGTAGTTATCTGTGGTTAGGTTAAAAGTAAGGCTGTTATCTGCGCAGCTTGGAGAACCGCCGCCGCTATCATTATTAGGTAAGAAGTTATCAACATAAACTAACTCACTACCATCAAAGCCGCTTGTATCGTAAAAGCGTAAACCGACATCAATCGTTTTACTACTATCAGCGGTATAGCTGTAAGTTATGGTTTGCCACTGGTTTGTTAAAGCAGGGTTTGAGTAGCCTTGATAACCATCTATGAACAAACGGGCCTTAAGATGACCTTCGGTATGATACACATCCACTGAGAACTCATAAGTTTTGCCCATTTCAACTGCGACTTGCTGTAAAAAATCAGTGTTACTTTGTGTGCCTGTATTTACGCTAATCACAGCTGCTTGTAAGCCTGTACTCACGACTGTGCTGTTGGCAGATACGTTAATACCGCTATCAATCACCGTCCACGCTTGTGGAGTGTTGCCTGTCCATTGTTCAAAATTACCATTGACGACATTAGCCATCGCAGGCAAAGAGCTCAATAACAACGTGCTCAGAAGTAACTTATTTTTATATATACCGTGTAACATGTTTGTTCCTAATTTATTTTTTTAAGCAATATACATTAGATTATAAAGGTTGCAAAATTGTTAAATTAGAATTTCATAAAAGGCAATAAAAAACCTTTAGGTTAATTTCACTGGTTTTTAACGAGATTAATAACTAAATGGAATATCAAAGCAGATTCTATTCTTTTTTTATCTATGCTTAGACGGCTATCCTGCATACTCAATTAACCTCAACAGAACCTTCTGAATGAGGTGGCACTCATTTTAAACAATGTGAACAAGCATTGTGTTTAACGTTCAGGGTTATGAGGAAAAATTCATGTTGTTAGGTCAACTCAATGCGCTAGCAAGTCCGCTTTCGCAAGAGCAAGTACAAAAGCTACAAGGTTTAGTGGCTGAGCTTAATCCAATTCAGCAAGCGTGGGTTAGCGGCTATTTAGCTGCTAATGCTAATTCAGCAGCGCTAGGTGCGCCAATTGCAGGTACACCGGCAACCTCTGAGGCAGCAGTACTTACTATTTTGTATGGTTCACAAACAGGTAACGCTAAAGCGGTGGCGACTAAGCTTAAAGAGCAAGCTGAATCTCGTGGGTTAGCTGCAAAGCTGGTTAGCATGTCAGATTACAAGCCAACCGCATTGAAAAAAGAAAAGTTTTTAACCGTTGTTGTATCAACTTATGGTGAAGGTGAGCCACCTGAAGATGCCGAAACATTGTACGAATTTTTAATTACCAAAAAAGCGCCAAAGCTTGATGGCGTTAAAGTCGCGGTATTAGGTTTAGGTGATTCTAGCTATGAATTTTTCTGTCAAACCGCTAAAGACTTTGAAGAGCGTTTAACTAAACTCGGTGCAGAGGTTATTTATCAACGTGCCGACCTAGACGTTGATTACGATGATGAAGCCGCCACTTGGATTGAGGGCGCGTTAAATGCGTTTGAACCAGATTTAAAAGCTCAGCAAGATGCCACAGGCGGCCAAGTTGTATCAATGCCATTTGGCACGCCCACGACAGCGGCTAGCCAATACACTAAGCAAAACCCGTTTGCGGCAGAGCTAAGCTTAGTGCAAAAAATTACCGGTCGTGACTCAACCAAAGATGTACGCCATGTTGAAATTTCACTTGAAGGCTCTGACATTACCTATACGCCGGGTGACTCGTTAGGCATTTACTTTTTAAATGATGAAGCCCGTGTAGATGAGCTACTAGCACAAACGCAAATTGATCCAACTAGCCGCGTTAAACTTGGCGATGAAGAACTTAGCGTGCGTGATGCCTTAATTGAAAAACTAGAGCTGACACAATCGTACCCTGGTTTTGTCGAAAAATATGCCACGGCTACAGGCACGCCTGAACTTCTTAAGCTTGTGGAAGATAAAGCCGCAATGCGCGAATATATTGAGCCTCGCCAAATTTTTGATGTGGTTGCACAAAACCCAGCTAAATTAGAGGCGCAAACACTGGTTGATTGCCTACGTAAACTGCAAGCGCGCTTATATTCAATTGCTTCTAGCCAAAGCGAGGTTGAGGACGAAGTGCATTTAACTATTGCATTGGTTGAGTTTGAAGCGTTTGGCACAGAGCATTTAGGTGGCTGTTCAGGCTATTTAGCACGCCGTGCGCAAGAAGGCTGTAAAGTAAAAGTATTTAGTGAACATAACGACAACTTCCGCTTACCAGTAAATGATGACAAACCGATCATCATGGTAGGGCCAGGTACAGGTATTGCACCGTTCCGTGCTTTTTTACAAGAACGTGATGCGCGAGAGGCTACGGGTAAAAACTGGCTGTTTTTTGGTAACCCACACTTTACCCAAGACTTTTTATACCAAGTAGAAATTCAAGGTTACTTAAAATCAGGCTTATTGAGTAAAGTAGATGTGGCGTTTAGCCGTGATCAAGCAGAAAAAGTTTACGTGCAAGACAAGTTACGTAAAAACTCAAAAGAAGTATTTGACTGGCTAGAAGCGGGTGCTCATTTTTATGTGTGTGGCGATGCAAACCGTATGGCTAAAGATGTACACAATGCCTTAATTGATATCATCACAGAAAATACCGGCAAAAGTAATGAAGAGGCCGATCAATACTTAAAAGATTTGCGTAGCGCAAATCGCTATCAGAAAGACGTGTACTAAGTGCACGTTGTTTATTTTATTAAAAGCTAACAGCCGTCACTGTAACAAATTTAGGATTTAAAATGAGCGAACAAGATAAAACCGTAAAGCTTTCTGATAACGAACGTTTAAAAAGAGAAAGTAACTTTTTACGCGGCACTATAGCGCAAGATTTAAAAGATGAAATTACCGGTGGTTTTACTGCCGATAATTTCCAGTTAATTCGTTTTCATGGCATGTACCAGCAAGATGACCGCGATATTCGTCCTGAGCGTGCTAAGCAAAAGCTAGAACCACTACATAATGTCATGCTGCGTGCGCGTATGCCTGGCGGCATTATTAAGCCCGAGCAATGGTTAGCAATTGATAAGTTTGCTGGGGAGAAAACCAGCTATGGCAGTATTCGTTTAACTACGCGCCAAACATTTCAGTTTCATGGTGTATTAAAACCTGAAATTAAAGGTATGCACCAATTACTTAATAGCGTGGGTATTGATTCTATTGCAACTGCCGGTGACGTGAACCGAAATGTACTTTGTACCACTAACCCTGTTGAGTCTGAGTTACACCAGGAGGCGTATGAGTGGGCGGCAAAGATTTCTGAACACTTATTACCTAAAACCAAAGCGTATGCAGAGATTTGGCTCAATGGCGAAAAAAGCGAAACCACAGAAGAGCCTATTTTAGGTTCAACTTATTTACCGCGTAAGTTTAAAACCACAGTAACAATTCCACCAAATAATGAAGTGGATGTTCATGCAAACGACTTAAACTTTGTGGCGATTGCTGATAACGGTAAATTAGTTGGTTTTAACGTGCTAGTAGGGGGTGGCCTTGCCATGACCCATGGTGATACTGCAACGTATCCACGAAAAGCCGATGATTTTGGTTTTATTGCCCTTGAAGATACCTTAAAAATTGCTGAGCACGTAGTGTCTGTGCAACGTGATTGGGGTAATCGTTCTAACCGTAAAAACGCAAAAACTAAATACACACTTGACCGTGTTGGGTCCGATGTATTTAAAGCAGAAGTTGAAAAACGTGCAGGCGTGAGTTTTGCACCAAGCCGCCCTTATGAGTTTACTCATCGAGGGGATCGTATTGGTTGGGTTGAAGGCATTGACGGTAAACATCACTTAACGCTCTTTATTCAAAGTGGTCGTATTTTAGATTACCCCAATAAGCCACTGAAAACAGGGTGTCGTAAGATTGCAGAAATTCATCAAGGTGATTTTCGCATGACCGCCAATCAAAACTTAATTATTGCCGGTGTGCCTGCGGATCAAAAAGCAATCATTGAAAAAATAGCGCGTGAACACGGTTTGATTGATGACAAAGACACTGAGCAACGTAAAAACTCAATGGCGTGTGTGTCACTGCCCACTTGTCCTTTAGCGATGGCTGAAGCCGAGCGTTACTTACCGAGTTTAATTGAAAAAATAGAAGGCTTATTGGCTAAGCATGGAGTACCAAATGACAGCATTATTATGCGTGTGGTTGGTTGCCCTAACGGCTGTGGTCGTGCCATGCTAGCTGAAGCTGGATTAGTAGGTAAAGGCCCAGGTAAGTACAATGTTTACCTTGGCGGGAATACGGAGGGTACGCGTATCCCTAAGCTTTATCTTGAAAATGTGGGCGAAGAAGTTTACCTAGAGGCATTTGATAAGCTGATTGGGCAATGGGTTAGTGAGCGCAATGAAGGCGAATGCTTTGGTGATTTTGTTATTCGCAAGGGTATTGTTGCAGAAGTAAAAGTATCTGTTACCGATTTTTACGCATAATTTAAAAGCAGCGCACCGCGCTGGTGAGGTTTAAAATTGACCATGAGTGAATTTAAAAACATATTACAGCTAGATAAGCAAAGTCAACAGGCTATGTTAGCTGATGCGAATGGTTTGCTGGCTAACATGAATGCTGAGCAGCGCGTTGCATGGGCGCTAGAGCACTTGCCTGACACCGCGTTTTTATCATCGAGTTTTGGTATTCAAGCAGCGGTAATGTTGCATTTAATGACATCACAGCGCCCCGATATACCTGTTGTATTAACAGACACGGGTTATCTATTTCCAGAAACCTATCAGTTTATCGATCAGATGAGCGAGCGTTTATCACTTAACTTAAAAGTGTATAAAGCGCAGTTGAGCCCTGCATGGCAAGAGGCTAAATTTGGAAAACTATGGGAGCTTGGTGAAGAAGGTATTAAGCAATACAACCAGCTCAATAAAGTAGAGCCAATGACGCGTGCTTTAAAAGAGCTTAACGCGAGCACTTGGTTTAGTGGCTTGCGTCGAGATCAATCGTCGAGCCGTGCTGAAAAACAAGTTTTAGAAATAAGCCGGGGTACAGTAAAAGTGTACCCTATTATTGAGTGGAACAATCGTGATGTGTACCAATACCTCACTAAACATGACCTGCCATATCACCCGTTATGGGAGCAAGGCTATGTGTCGATGGGTGATGTACATACTACGCGTAAATTAGAGCCAGGTATGAGCGAAGAAGAAACTCGCTTTTTTGGGTTGAACCGTGAGTGTGGCTTACATATTGATGGTGATGGAATTTAATTACCTTATTATTCAAAGCTATAAATTTAAAAACGCAGCTAAAGCTGCGTTTTTATTTTGTGGAAAATAATTGCCTGACTGCTGTTTTTTTATTATATTAATGATAATAAAGGATTAAATTTACAGCAGGAACGCTATGAAATACTTTACCTACTTAGCAATATCAGTAATGGTCATTGCTCTTATCTCTTTGTTTTATCTTAAAAAGCCAAATGGGCAACCTTGGCTCACCAGCTCATTGATTAAAAATGAATCTTTTTCTATTAAAGATAAAGTGGTAGCGCTTTCATCTAATACATTCGAACAGCTCACACTTGAGCTTAAAAAAGTAGGAGATAAAATCACATCGTCACCGTTAGCATCTGACTCTCAAAGTAAAATTTATAAGTGGCAAGATGAGCAAGGGCAGTGGCATTTCTCCGATGTGCCAAATAAAAATGGCAAGAGTATTGAAGTGCATCTTGATCCCGCAGATATTAATGTTGTGGTAGCCGAAGATACGGCTATATTAAGTGGCAGTGCTAAATCTGCGGCAAAACCTTTTCCTCAGCGAGCGCCTGAAATATACAACAGTGAGTCAATCAATAAGTTGTTTGAAGATGCTGAAAAAGCCAAAAAGAGAATTGAGCAACGCAGTAAAGAAGTCGAAAGTTTCAGCGGCTTTTAGCCCTAGGGAGTTACTGCGATTTCAAGTAGCGCTTTTCTGCTTCCATTAATAATATGGTTAAATAAATTTTAGTTGGCAGTGATAAAAACACACCAATTGCAATGCACGCTGCTGCAGTAATAATGCCTTTAATACCGTACTGGCTGGTAAAGTAGCTCGATACAATTAATACATGGCCTGTCACAATCAGGCATAACCCAAGCAAAATAGATGTTTTAAGCAGTCTTATCATTACTATTGAAGACATGGCGACCTCTGCGCAGCGTGTCTTCTTAGTGTATGGTATCTTGATAGAGCAACATTGATTTAGCGCAAGGGTGTATCAATATTTACTCTATAGCGAATGTAAAAAAGCCCAGCTCATTGCTGAGCTAGGCTTTTAAGCTACCTTGTTTAATGGCTAGTTAGTCGAGCATATTGCGTAATACGTACTGCAAAATCCCGCCATGTTTGTAGTAATCCCACTCTTTAGGGGTATCAATACGCACATCGGCACTAAAACTAACTTGTTTACCTTCACTGTTAGTGGCAATGACACTGACTTCGTCGGTTTTGTCGTATAAACCTTGAATATCAAATTGTTCTTGCCCCGTTAAGCCCAATGACTCATGGCTTTCACCCTCTTTAAATTGTAAAGGTAATACGCCCATACCAATCAGGTTCGAGCGGTGAATACGCTCATAGCTTTGTGCTATCACAGCTTTAATACCGAGTAGTAATGAGCCTTTTGCAGCCCAATCTCGTGAGGAGCCGGTACCATATTCTTTACCTGCTAGAACCACTAATGGTGTTCCACTCTCTTGATATGCCATTGCCGCATCATAAATACTCTCTAGCTTATCGTCAGGTTGAGTGCGAGTGACACCGCCCTCAGTACCGGGGGCGAGTAAGTTTTTAAGGCGCACATTAGCAAATGTACCACGCATCATCACTTCGTGATTACCACGGCGAGAACCATAAGAATTAAACTGTGCTTTTTCTACCCCATTTTCTTGTAGATAAAGTCCTGCGGGTGCCTCCGCTTTAATCGCACCTGCTGGTGAAATATGATCGGTAGTCACTGAATCGCCTAGTTTAGCTAGACAGCGCGCACCTTCTATTTTTGGGATCCCCGGTGGTTCAACACTCATACCATCAAAGAATGGCGCTTTTTTGATATAAGTCGAGGCAGCATCCCAATCGTAAAGCTTACCATCAGGTATTTGAATTTTTTGCCAGCGACTGTCGCCATCGTAAACATTGGCGTAGCTTTTTTCGAACATTTCTTTAGTTACCGTATTTTTTACAAGCTCACTCACTTCTTTAACGCTTGGCCAAATATTTTTAAGGTATATATCGTTACCATGCTTATCTTGCGCAAGTGGTTCGTTGTATACATCAATATCGGTTCTACCTGCTATAGCATAAGCTACTACAAGTGGTGGCGACGCGAGGAAGTTCATTTTAACGTCTTGGTGAATACGCCCTTCAAAGTTACGGTTACCCGACAAAATAGAGCTTACAATTAGTTTATGTTTTTGAATAGCTTCTGAAATTTCATCCGCTAATGGGCCTGAGTTACCGATACAGGTGGTACAGCCATAACCAACTAAGTTAAAACCAAGCGCATCAAGATCATCCATTAACCCTGCTTTTTCAAGGTAATCGGTAACCACCTGCGAACCTGGTGCTAAAGACGTTTTAACCCAAGGTTTTACATTAATACCTAATTGACGTGCTTTTTGAGCCACTAATCCTGCCGCTAAAATTACGCTTGGATTAGAGGTATTAGTACAGCTTGTGATTGCAGCAATGACGCAGGCGCCATCGTTTAATTCAAACTCTTGGCCATTAAAGTTAACTTTTGCTGCGCCCATAAACTGCGCTTCATCAGTGGGTTCGTCAGGATTGGTAGTAGGGCCTTCACTTTCAATACGCGCTTGCTCTTCATCGCTTTTATCTCGACGTGCCATACGTTCGTCTTGGAAGTCTTTTAAGTGTTGACCAATAACATCACCGGCTTTATCCAGTGTGATTCTGTCTTGTGGACGTTTCGGGCCAGCAAGACTTGGTACTACATCATCTAAAGTTAGTTCTAGCTTATCGGTATAATGTGCTTCATCGCCATCATTACGCCATAAACCTTGATGTTTTGCGTAATCTTCAATCAGTTTAAGCTGCTTTTCATCGCGATTAGTTAAGCGTAAGTAATTAATCGTTTCATCATCAATAGGGAAAATACCACAGGTTGCACCATACTCTGGTGCCATGTTGGCAATAGTCGCTCTGTCGGCCAGTGGTAAGTCGGCAAGCCCGTCACCATAAAACTCAACAAACTTACCTACCACACCATGATTCCGTAGCATTTCAGTAACAGTTAATACTAAATCTGTTGCTGTAGTGCCCTCAGGTAAGCGGCCATTTAATTTAACGCCAACGACCTGAGGAATAAGTAGGCTAATAGGTTGGCCAAGCATGGCGGCTTCGGCTTCAATACCGCCTACACCCCAACCGAGTACGCCTAGGCCGTTGATCATGGTTGTGTGAGAATCAGTACCAACCAGTGTATCTGGATAAGCTAACGATTTACCGTTTTTTGTATCATTAAATACTACACGTGCTAAGTATTCTAAATTTACTTGATGGACAATACCGGTGGCTGGTGGCACCACTTTTAAATTATCAAATGCGGTTTGACCCCAACGTAAAAACTCGTAGCGCTCTTTATTACGTTCATATTCTAGTTTTGAATTTAAGTCGAATGAGCCATCTTTACCGTAACCATCCACTTGTACTGAGTGATCGATCACCAGTTCAGCCGGAGAAAGCGGATTTATTTTTGCAGGATCGCCACCAAGCTTTTCCATCGCATCACGCATGGCGGCTAAGTCAACAATAGCAGGGACACCGGTAAAATCTTGCATTACTACGCGGGCAGGGGTGAAGGCTACTTCGGCCGAGGGCTTAGCCTTTGGATCCCAATCTAGTAGTGCCTGAATATCTTGCTCTTTAATATTCACACCATCTTCATTACGCAATAAATTTTCTAGTAATATTTTTAACGAAAAAGGCAGGCGTTTGGCTTTATCGCCAAGTCCCATGAGCGAGTTAATATGGTATTGCTCGCCATTGATAGTAAGCTGTTGTTGGGTGTCGAAACTATTTTTCATTATTTGTCCCTTCAATAAATTAGATTGATATTCTTGAAAAAGTGACCTCTGTAGTAGTTTGCAAACTGTGTACCATGATAAAAAAATACCATGCAGTGTAATTTTTTTGACTGTTATATAAATAGAGATGAAGGCCAAAAGTTAAAATTCAAGGGATGCTCTGAGTAATAATTGGCCACAAAACTAAACTCAAAAAAGTGTTATTTAAAGTAGTCCTGTTGTTTTAAGTGGAAACTTAAATACACCAATGCAATCGCAATTAAGGTCACTGCAATAGGCATAAAAATAGCGCTAACGCCAAACAAGCTGATGCTATTAATAATCATAAAATTATAGTATTGCTGAGCTAAAACCGCTGCCAAAGAGATTATTAATGTTAATGTGGCTAGTGACTTTTTGAATAATAAAAGTACGCACCCTAATGCGCCGCCAAATACTGCAATAGCAAACGCTAAAGTAGCCCATAGAGGTTGGCTGTTATAAGCAAGTTGTTGTTCTTGTGGGAGTTTACTTACCATTTCGGGTGTTAATAATAGCTGCATGATAAATGCAAAAACACCTAATATATTCCATAACAGGGCGGTGATGAGTACGGGTTTTATCCAGCGGTTTGCAGTGTTTTCTGACATGTAAGCATCGATTTTTTATTATTGGTATTCTATTAAAGAATAAAAAAGCCAGTGATGCAAACTGGCTTTTAATAATACATATGACGTAAGCGAATGTTAGCCAAACGAAATAGGACGACGACCCGTTTTTTCATCCACTTTAGGTTTTTTAGTACGTTTGCGCTTATTTTTAGCCGGCTCTGTTGTTGCTACTGGCGCGGCTTTTTCTGCTGTAACTGTTTCATCAATAACAGGACGCTCTGCAGGAGTTGCATCTTCACTTAGCGTCAGTTGGAACAACTCGCCATCAAATGTAAGAACATCGCCACTGTATAATTTTTTCCGTTTAATTGTACAAATTTCATGGTTAACACCTACATAGCCACCGCTAATTAGATTTTTTGCTTGGCCACCACCTTCAACTAGATCTAATACTTTTAATAATTTACAAAGCTCTATAGGCTCTTCTTCTAATTCAATTTCTATATATTCTTCGTTCATCATGTTTCTCTGTGGGGGTGGCATTAGCTGTAGTATAAAGGCTAGCTGGTTATTTTGCACCAAAGTGCGTTTGTTAGATGCGATGATTGTGTATTTTTTATGAAACTTTTTACCTCTTTCATTTGTCTTTAAAAAAACTGAAGTAATTCAAGACTACACTTCGCGTGAAAAAAATTACACATTGGCGCGCTTATTGCCAATATCTGTCGTAAAAAGAGATTGAATATAAACAGTGGAGTAAAACATGGGCATAAGATTAGCGATGAAAAAAGAGCTAATGGGCTTAGACAATTCAGATATGTTAACTGCTGATGATGTTAGAAAGCATTTGGCTCAGCAGGTACAAGAAGACACTGAACGTGGTTTTTCAGTTATCTCCAAGTTTAATGACACCCATAGTCAGTTAGTCAGCGGGCTTAAAACCAAACAAAGCGAGCTGGTATTTGAACGACATCGTTTATTTAATGAAGTACTTTATAATCGCCAGAGTGTTGATGCATGGTTAAATAACCAAATAAATTAAATTGCCATTTTAAATCCCCCCTTATAGACTACACTTGTAATCGATCGGGGGTGATAATGAAAAATGGAATTTTAATATGTGTATTGGTGTTTTTATTAGCTGCGTGCCAGCGACCTACTGTTTATGTTTTTATTGAAAACTTGCAAGGTGAACAGCGCAACCAGCTAGATGCTGCACTAAATGCACAAACTCTTCCCTATGAATATGTAGAACTAGCAATCCCATCAGATTTTGGTGAGGCCACATTACTACTCTCAAGCGATAAAATTTACCCCAAAGAGACGGAGCAACTTGCAGCTATAATGCAAGAGCTAGGGTACGCGCCACAAGTTAATTATACAAGTCGTTCAAATCATTTTTATGGTGATGGCAATATAGGCTTTTATTTAAAAAATGCTGATGCCAATAGAAATTTTGTTATGCCTAAACAGCTGAGAACAACTCATTGCAGCGAAGATAAATACAATGATTTAGCAGTCAAATTTGCAAATGAAGCTGTTGAGTTTACATTACCAAGTGGCGCAATCGTGAGGCTAAACTGGGAATATTTATATGGTTATGTTGTTGTTTATTTTAAAGACTATTCGCAAACATACAGTCATTCGCAGCCGCTTGTAAATACCCCCTTTGGCGCCAAGCCGTCAGATACCTACACATATACCGCAAGCGTTAACACCCCAGGTTGGCTTGATTGCTCACTACAAATTGTTTATATGGACTGATTTAACAGTGGGTTTCTATATGTTCGCTTAGTTTAGCTATGCGCAGGCTCATTCCTTCAATAATACGGTCTTTAATTTTTTCGCGTATAACATTAGGTAGGCGGGTAAGGGCATCGGCAGTAATAGCCAGTACGATGGCATTTTCTTTGGCGCGTGCATTAATGCTGCGCTCTCGGTTATTAATAAACGCGCCTTCACCAATAAATTCACCAGGCTCTATACTGCCCAGTTCCAGTAGGTGACTATGCTTAAACACCATCAGAGAGCCACTGAGGACAATAAAAAGTCGCTTGTCATTATCAAACTCTTTAAATAAAAACTGATTTTTACTTACTAAGTATAATAATCCAAACGACTCTAAAAGAATTTGACGTTCATTAAGCGTGAACTCTTTAAAGAATTCTAAGCGATTTATAATTTCCATTTGCTTAAACAAAGGGATGTTTTCAATTAACTTCATCAATTACCTAGGGCGCTAGCCTTATAAAATATCAGCTAATATTGCGCTCTTTTAATTTACGGGTCAACGTATTGCGACCCCAACCAATTTTTACCGCGGCTTCTTGCTTATGGCCTGAACAATTAGCGAGTGCTGTTTTTATTAAGCGGGTTTCCAGCTGGGCTTGAATATCCGGCCAAATATTTTCTTTACCTTGTTTAAACTCTTGATTAAGCCATTGCTGAAATGAATCTAGCCAATCGCCTTCTTGAGTTGCGGCGGCATTATCAATAATTTCAGGGGGTAAATCTTGCTCACCAATCAGCTCCCCAGGTGCCATTACGGTTAACCATCGACAGGTGTTTTCAAGCTGGCGAACATTTCCTGGCCAATTAAATAAACACAGTTGTTTAATCGCTTTAGGGCTAAGTACTTTACTATCTACTTGCAGGTCTTTTGCACTTTTATGTAAAAAGTGTAGCGCTAAGCGTTCTATGTCTTCGGGGCGCTCGCGTAGAGCCGGCAAGCGTAAGCGAACCACGTTTAAACGATGAAATAAGTCATCTCTAAACTTACCTTGTTTTACCAGCTCTTCTAAATTTTGGTGAGTGGCAGCAATGATGCGCACATCCACTTTTATACTTTGATGGCCGCCAACGCGGTAAAACTCGCCATCGGCTAATACGCGTAACAAGCGGGTTTGTACATCAAGTGGCATATCACCTATTTCATCCAAAAATAAGGTACCGCCATTGGCTTGTTCAAAGCGCCCTTTACGCACGCTATCGGCCCCCGTAAAAGCGCCTTTTTCATGGCCAAATAATTCAGACTCAACTAACTCTTTAGGAATAGCGGCCATATTAAGAGCAATAAATTGGTTTTCTTTACGCGGGCTGTGATTGTGCAAGGCGCTGGCAACCAACTCTTTACCGGTACCTGATTCACCATTGATGAGTACGCTCATACTGGATGCTGAGAGTTTGCCTATAGCACGAAACACTTCCTGCATAGCAGGGGCTTCGCCAATAATATGAGCGCTTTTGGGTGGCGCGCTTTTTCGTTTGGTTTTTTTGGTCGAATTAGCACGATAGGCGCTTTCCACTAGCGCAACGGCTTCATTTAAATCAAACGGTTTAGCTAAGTACTCAAACGCACCTTTTTGAAAAGCATTAACCGCTGAGTCTAAATCAGAGTGTGCGGTCATAATAATAACGGGTAGGCCAGGGGTTTGCTCAGCTATCAGCTCAAGTAACGCCATCCCGTCCATCCCCGGCATTCTTACATCTGAAATTAACACACTGGGTTGACTAAATTTTAGTGCATTAAGAACGTTTTGCGCATCTGCAAAGCTTTCTACTTCAAACCCTGCGCGAGTCAGTGCTTTTTCTAGTACAAAGCGAATTGAGGCATCATCATCTACAAGCCAAGCTGTTTTCATGCAAACTCCAAAGTATTAATCTGTAAATGGCAGATAAATATTAAATTCAGTATGTCCTGGCCAACTATCGCATTCGATATAGCCATCATGTTGATCAATCAAGGTTTGCGCTATAGATAATCCAAGTCCCGAGCCACCTTCTTTATTAGTGGTCATAGGGTAAAATAAGGTGTCGCGTAAATTAGCATCAATACCTGGGCCGTTATCCATTACTTGAATAAGCAATGCCTTTTTAGGGGCTTTTCCCGGGCGACGATGCTGATAATTAATCCGTGTTTTTATTTTTATTTCGCCACCATCCACCAATGCCTGTTGCGCATTACGCACAATATTAAGCACCACTTGTTGAACCTTGCTCTGATCAATATAGACATCAGGAATACTCGGGTCGTAGTCTTTAACTAACCGAATATCGCGGTTGTTATCTAACGTACTGAGTTTAACAACCGACTCTAATGTTTGATGTATATTGCCATACGATTTTTGCGGTAGTTGGTTAGGCCCAAGGAGTCTATCAACTAATTCACGCAACCGATCGGCTTGTTCAATTATCAGTTCTGCACATTGATCTCTTTCTTGTTGATCACCCTCGTACTGCAATAATTGCGCCGCCCCGCGAATTCCACCCAGCGGGTTTTTAATTTCATGAGCTAAACCGCGAATTAAGTTACGTGCAGCTTGGTATTGATGCATTTGATTTGAGACTTGGTCGTGCTTTATTTCGTCATCGGTTTGTCGACATTCAAATAAAATATAATAGGTGTCGTTATGTTTTATTCGCCGAGTACTCACCGCTAATTTTGCATGGCGAGAATCGATAAACACCACGTCAGCCCTGTGCTGGTGGCAGTCTACACCATCAACTAACGAGTACTGTGCAATGCGTTTTAAGTCGATAGAATGGTAGTTAAATAAATCGTCGAATGCTTGTCCTAGCAAACGTTTTTCGCCTAAGCCAAGTAATTCACTGGCACTGGTGTTAGCGTAAATAAGCTGAAAGCTTTCATCAAGTAACATCAGGGCGGTGGTTTGGTTTTGCCAAATTATATTCAGTAGCTCTGGGCTAAAATGTGTTTTATTAATCATCATTGCACCATTTTAGTGCGCCTGGGAAGGTAGGCAAGGTTTTTAGAAAATATACGCTAAACACGCGTACTTAATTGTAATTATCGACCTATGTTAAGGCCTTTACGGTGCATAAAAAATACACTTTCAGGACTGGTTGCAATTACCTGATTTTGTTTATTATAAAGTTTAACTTGCAGTGTGTGTTGGCCTCGCTCCACATCTCTTAACGCCAGTGTAGTGGTGTCACTAGGTTCACCAATGGCAACGCCATTTAAAAATAAACCAATGGTAAATCCAGCTTCAAATCGAGGGGCAATACGGGTAGAGACATACACAGAGCCGGTGTTTTCCCTGATAGTTTGGTTTGGTTCAGGCGATGAAATACTAATACTAAACTTTACTGCTGTTTTAGTAGGAGCAGTATCAAGAATATCGGTGTTTGTAGCGGGCATGCTGAGATGTTGGCTCGTGAGTTTAACCTCTTTAGCGCCAGGCTGAGGAGTATCTGAAAAAACCAACACCCCATTTTTGTCTTTCCATGCGTAAATTTTTTTATCGCTCGCATGGCTATTAAGGCTTAACATTAAAGCTATTAATAGCAACAAAATCTTACCTACCATCCAGCTATCCTGCATTGTTTAAACTAACTTCACTTTAGTGTAGAACCGTTAAATTTACCATAAAAAAAGCCCGCAAAGCGGGCTTAAAACACACATTATTTATCGGTTAATAAATTAACAGCTGTAGTACATTTCGAACTCAACAGGGTGAGTTGTCATGTTAAGTTTTTCAACTTCTTTTGACTTAAGTGCGATGTAAGCATCGATTAGGTCATTGGTGAATACACCACCTTGGTTTAAGAATTCACGGTCTGAATCAAGTGCAGCTAGTGCTTCATCTAATGATGAGGCTACTGTTGGAATTTCTGCCGCTTCTTCAGCTGGTAAGTCGTATAAATCCTTGTCCATAGCATCGCCAGGGTGGATCTTGTTTTTAATTCCGTCAAGGCCAGCCATAAGCATTGCTGAGAAAGCAAGGTATGGGTTAGCTGTTGGATCTGGGAAGCGTACTTCGATACGACGACCTTTTGCAGATGGCACAACTGGAATACGGATTGACGCCGAACGGTTACGAGCCGAGTATGCAAGCATTACCGGAGCTTCAAAACCAGGTACTAAACGTTTGTACGAGTTAGTTGACGCGTTAGCAAAAGCGTTGATCGCTTTAGCATGTTTGATGATACCGCCAATGTAGTAAAGTGCATCTTCAGAAAGTCCGCCGTATTTATCACCTGCGAATAAGTTTACGCCATCTTTTGCTAAAGACTGGTGACAGTGCATACCAGAACCGTTATCACCAACAACCGGCTTAGGCATAAATGTTGCCGTTTTACCGTAAAGGTGAGCCATGTTGTGGATAACATATTTCATTTCTTGGATTTCATCGGCCTTTAACACCATAGTATTAAAACGCGTTGCGATCTCGTTTTGACCGGCAGTCGCCACTTCGTGGTGATGCGCTTCAACAACTTGACCCATTTCTTCTAAAACTAGGCACGTTGCAGAACGCCAATCTTGGAAATCATCAACAGGTGCAACTGGGAAGTAACCGCCTTTAACACCTGGGCGATGGCCTGTATTGCCATCTGCATATTCTTTATCTGAGTTCCAAGCTGCTTGCTTAGAATCAATTTTATACATTGAACCTGACATGTCAGATTTGTATTTAACATCGTCAAATACGAAAAACTCTGGTTCTGGGCCAAATAAAACAGTGTCAGCAATACCCGTAGAGCGCATGTACTCTTCAGCGCGCTTAGCAACTGAGCGAGGGTCGCGTTCGTAACCTTGTAATGTAGAAGGTTCAACCACGTCACAACGAACGATTAGTGTTGTTTCTTCTGTGAAAGGGTCAAGTTTAATTGAATCTGCATCTGGTAGTAACACCATGTCTGATTCGTTGATGCCTTTCCAGCCAGCAATTGAAGAACCGTCAAACATCTTTCCATCTTCAAAAAAGTCTTCATCAACTTGATGATGAGGAATAGAAACATGTTGCTCTTTACCTTTTGTGTCAGTAAAGCGTAAATCAATGAACTTAACGTCATTTTCTTTAATAAAATCTAAAACCGATTGTGACATGTGTCCTCCAACTATTGGGTTTTATTATTGCTGCTTAGATACGTTGAATATCTACAAGCTGATTTTGTGCCACTATTATAATTATTTGTTTTTTATGTAAAAAAATATAAATAAAATAAAGGTGATATAGATTAAGCACCATCTTAGTGCGTAATTTTTCCAAAATGGTGCAATATTTACAAAGCAATAATTGCTTGTAAATTAATCACCTTAGACTAGCACAAAGAAAATGCAAAATACGCAGTAAAGTCGCTTTAAATTAACCCAAAACCATCTTTTTATATAAATATCTAAAAATTAATTATCATAATTAATTATTTTAAAACAATGGGTTAATTATTTTATTGAGAAAGTTTGAAATTTTATTTTGGATAAACTTTCATCCATTCCATTTATAGGGGATAATATGCGCCCTTTTAAATCCTATGCTGGGACATCTCGTGAAAGCGCAGGTGAGAACGTATAGCCCCTGCAGGATCAATGAGATTCAATTTCTCTGAGTGAATATATGAGCATCGAAAAGTTAAGAAATATAGCAATTATCGCCCACGTTGACCACGGTAAAACAACACTGGTTGATAAACTACTTGAGCAATCAGGTACATTAGAAACACGCGGCGGTAATGAAGAGCGCGTGATGGATTCAAACGACATTGAAAAAGAACGTGGTATTACCATTTTAGCGAAAAACACCGCTATCTCATGGAATGATTACCATATCAATATCGTAGATACTCCTGGACACGCCGACTTCGGTGGTGAAGTTGAACGCGTACTTTCGATGGCTGACTCAGTATTACTACTTGTTGATGCTCAGGAAGGTCCAATGCCACAAACGCGTTTCGTAACGCAAAAGGCATTCGCGCAAGGCTTAAAGCCAATCGTTGTTATCAATAAAATTGATAAGCCAGGTGCTCGCCCTGATTGGGTTATGGATCAAATCTTTGATTTATTCGATAACCTAGGCGCAACTGATGAACAGTTAGACTTTAAAGTAATCTACGCATCAGCAATCAATGGTTGGGCTACATTAGATTTAGACGAAGCATCTGATAACATGGAACCTATGTTCAAGATGATCGTTGACGAAGTATCACCACCGGATGCAGATCCTGAAGGTGACTTCCAAATGCAGATTTCACAGCTTGATTACAACTCTTATAAAGGTGTAATTGGCATTGGTCGTATCAAACGCGGTTCAGTTGTACCTAACCAACAAGTTACGGTTATTAGCGCTGACGGGTCTAAACGTAACGGTAAAATTGGTTCAGTACAAAGCTACTTAGGTCTTGAGCGTATTGACACTGACAAAGCTTACGCTGGTAACATCGTAACGGTAACGGGTCTTGGCGAGCTTAAGATTTCAGATACGCTTTGTTGTCCTAACAACGTTGAAGCATTACCTCCACTAAGTGTTGATGAGCCAACAGTAACGATGACGTTCTCTGTAAATAACTCACCTTTCTGTGGTAAAGAAGGTAAGTTTGTAACATCACGTAATATCCGTGAGCGTTTAGACAAAGAGCTAGTACACAACGTTGCACTTCGCGTTGCAGACACTGATAACCCAGATAGCTTCCGTGTATCGGGTCGTGGTGAATTACACTTAGGTATCTTAATCGAGAACATGCGTCGTGAAGGTTACGAGTTAGCGGTATCTCGTCCAGAAGTTATCTTACGTACTGTTGATGGTGTGTTAGAAGAACCGTATGAAACACTAACAATTGACTGTCAAGAAGAGCACCAGGGTTCTATCATGGAACAAATTGGTCTTCGTAAGGGTGAGCTTACTGATATGGCCCCAGATGGTAAAGGCCGTATGCGTTTGGACTTTATGATCCCAAGCCGTGGTTTAATCGGTTTCCAAACTGAGTTCATGACGTTAACATCGGGTTCTGGTTTACTTTACCATACGTTCGATCACTACGGTCCGCACAAAGGTGGCGAGCTAGGTGTTCGTAAGAACGGTGTAATGATTGCAAATGCAACAGGTAAAGCACTAACTAACGCATTATTTAACTTACAAGAGCGCGGCCGTTTATTCATCGGTCACGGTGTTGAAGTATACGAAGGTATGGTTATCGGTATTCATAGCCGTGATAACGACCTTACAGTTAATGCGCTTAAAGGTAAGCAACTTACTAACGTTCGTGCATCTGGTACCGATGAAGCACAAACACTAACACCAGCTCTTAACTATTCACTTGAGCAAGCGCTTGAGTTTATTGCTGATGATGAGTTAGTAGAAGTTACACCTGAGAACATTCGTATTCGTAAACGTCATTTAACTGAAAATGAGCGTAAACGTGCGGGTCGTGCGCCTAAGTCATAATCTATTAATTTAGAATCATGATTTTAAAAGCCGCTGTATTGCAAAATACAGCGGCTTTTTTGTGGATAATAGTTAGCCAGAGAAGAGCGTAAGTCCACAGGTTAAAGCATCGCAGTTGGTTCGATACTGTTAAACAGTTTTTAATATTGAACCTAAAAGAGGTATTAAGTTATTATCAAAGCTATATTTACTATGTGCGTGTGAGCTAGTGTGAATACCGAAAATGAAATTATGGCAAAACTAGAGATAGAACATATTGCTGAACTGCAAAAATATAAAGATGAATTTGAAACGTTAGGAAAAAATGATTGGGGCTTGAAAGATCTCATATCAATTTTTTTACCCTTTATTTTGTTATCAATTGCTAATAGCTTCTATGATATTGAAACTGAAATATTTCAAATAATATGTTTTATTTTCCTTGCTTCAGCTGTGGTGCAGGGAATGATTAGGGAGCAGACCAAAAAAACAAATCGCAGAATTGATTTGCTTCTTAAAATTATTAATCATGAGCAAAAGAGTGGCTGAAATTAGCTTTATTAGGGCGCAGCGCTCTTTATATAAGGAAAAACGTGCTTGAGAATTAAATAATCTATATTGCAAAGTCTCTGTTTTTGTTAATAGGGTATTTTTGTTGGGTTTCGCTTAGCTCAACCCAACCTTCGTTATCAATTATTTAGTTAGTGATTACTTACTTTTCGGTAGCAAAGTGATTTTACCAAATACATCTGCGTCTATAAATCCTCGGTTTCTGTCACCGTTCACTGGCTTTACTTCGTGTGAGCCCATAAAGTGCTCACGAACTTTACTGCCGTCGTTATCGCAATATGCGAGCATAAAGCCAATAACGTGTTTTTCAGTTAATTTAAGCGGAGTGTTTTGTGCGCCTTGTTGATAATCATTCGGGTAGAGTTTTATCGCCACTTCCCACGTGATGTTATAGGGCGCAGTGGTATTACGCTTCCAGTTACTAACTAAGTGGTCGGTATATAAATGCGCTTTTTTATCAGGGCCATAATCGGCTGCTTGGTTATCAAGACCAATGTGATAAGCAAACGCGGTATGATTAAACTGATGATTACCACCCGATGCGTCACTATCTATAAACACTTCTAAGGCATCATCATCCCAGTATTTATCAGTTGGATTTGGGTGAGTATCAATCAGCACATCGTCACTAATATCTGCTTGTAAATACAAGTAGTTTTCATCCCATAGAAGACGGTATCGGCCTTTAAAATCGGCCTCTGATGAGGGAAGTGCGCCATCCATTAGGTGCGGCATAGGATGCCATGTGGCGCTATCCCATGTACTTTCAGAGACACCATCAATAATAATAGCTGTTGATGTATGACTAACTTCAATAGCCATAAGTGGTTGGGTGAAAAGTAAACTAAAAGCGAGTAGTGTTTTTTTCATTAATAAGCTCATCAATTAAAGATGATTTAGCTTGGCTTAAATAGCAATTAAAAACAATCTCATAGTTGTATTTATTATATTAACTTATTGCCCCAGTTATGCTTGTTTTTAATGCCAGCATTAATAAATGCGCGCTTTCACCCGACATTTTAAAAGGGTTAAAGTCAATGTTACCCGAGTATTTTAGATTAAGTAACTCGGTTAGCTGTGATTGCGGCACATAGCCCATTGACCATGTTTCAAACTCTCTTTCGGGAATTTGGGTATAGTTGAGCATAATTACATTGTGGTGGCGTTTGTCATTTAATATTTGTTGATAGGTATTATTAACAGCGGTTCTGGAGCCTTCAAGGCATTGTAAAAAGTATTCATTACTAAAACATAACATGCCGGTGACATTTGTTTTTACATTGTAGGTTCGCGCACTTTGTAAAATATTTTCTATATCTTCAGGCCCAAAACCACTACTTATTTTACTGGCGTAAATGAGTCGCACAAGAAACATAAAACCCCCTGACTGTTTAGTTAATTAAAGATAGTTCAGTGAGGGGGTTATTACTAATTATGTAAACGCATTTTGTGTAAATGACTAATTAAAGCTGGATGCTTTCACCTTCATTTAAAATATACAGGGGTATCTTCGAGTTCATTTTTTTATGCATATGCAATAAGCGCAGTAGTGCAGAGTGGCTGCTGTGATCGCCCATCTTCCAACTTGAGTTACCATAGCCCCACGGTATCATTACTTTACAGTTAAGCGCTTGTGCTGCGGTTAATGCATCCTCAGGAGTGGTATGTACATAACGGTACCAGTTGCCGTTCTCTTTATGGTAATAAGAGGCAATAGGCATTAAGCACACATCGATATCGCCATATTTTTGCTGTATATCGTTAAAGTGTTTTGAATAACCTGTGTCGCCTGCAAAAAATAAAGTGCTGCCACTTTGCTCAAGTAACCAGCCATTCCATAGGTCTTTATTGTTATCTTCATAAATAAAAGGCACTAACACACGGCTACTAAAATGATGCGCAGGTAGCGCATGAATGGTTAAATCATCAATTTTAGTTTTTGCATACCATGCCATTTCACTAATGTTAAAGCCACCTGTTGGAAAGTTATCAGCCATACCAAGGGGGGTTAGGTAGCGAGGCTGATTACCAATTTCTTCAATATCGGCTTTATTGAAATGATCGTAGTGAATGTGAGAATACATAACGGCGACTAAGTTTTTCAATTCATTGTCTGTGAGCCAGTCGCCAGGCTTGCGATAAAATCCTGAAGTAAGGCGAAAAGCTAAATCAATAGGCGAGTCAAATTGCTCTTTTACGGGATCAAACACAACTTGTTGGCCATTCGGGGTTTTGATCACAAAGCCTGCGTGTCCGAGCCAACGAATAGTAAAGCCCGCATTAACCTGCGGATTTTTTTGCTGACCTTGATATTGGCAGTTTTCAGCCTCTGTTTCACAAACTAAGTTATTGTTTTTTGGGTAGCAATCAGTTTCACAGCTAACAGGATAACTTTTTTTGCCTGGGTAGAGGTTGTGGTAGCGCCCAGCTTGCTCACCTTGTTGATGAAGTGGAATAACGGTATTAGGGCCAGCAATAACCTCAATATTATTCGCAGTGCTGCATGCAACGAGCACACTGGAGGCGATGATTAAGCTAAGTGTATGTATTTTCATAATTCATTTTTAGTTGTTATTTTTATCTTACTGAAAGTGTAACAAAAGCAGTTTGCTAAAAAAGGACAAAAAAGTAACAAAAAGTGTGTATAAAAAAGCCCGCTATTTTTAGCGGGCTCAGTTTAATAGGTTAAATATTTAGGATTTATTCATTTGCTCAATAAATTTATTTGAGTCTTCAATCGATTTGTTCATATCATTCATTAATAACTGAATATCGCGCTTTAAGTTAGTAAATTCACCTTTGATAGCCGCTACCGCTTGCGCATTTAAGTTATGCTTTAAATACAATACGTTGTCTTTTAAAGATGATAATACCGGCTCCATTTTACTCTCGGCGCTGCGCATTGAGCGAAGTAACTGGTCGAATTGACGTTGTGTTGCTGCTAACTTTTTGCTGCTTTCACGTTTAAGTGAGGCACTTTTGTATTGCTCTAACTCATCATTCCACTCATCAAATAAAGCTTCTGCTACGTCTTCAACTTTATTAATGTTACTTGATACTTCGTTTGCCGCTTGAAGGCTTGACTCGTAATCGTCATTAAGTTGATTGTAAGCATCTTGCAATTCACCGCCATCAAAATTAATGAGTGTAGTTAAACGCTCAAGTGCTGATTGAAATTCTTGTTGAGACTCTTGTTGTGAGTCTTTTGTTTCTTCAACGCGGTCAATCAAAATATCACGCTTATGAACACCTACTTTTTCCATTGCCGAATAATAAGCAGACTGACAACCAGAGAGCATCAGCATTAACGCAAGTATGGTTGTCCCTAAAAATGTTTGTTTTTTCATCTGAATTCCTATTTACGAGTGTTAATGCTGTAAATTATGGCCTTGATTGTTATTATAATCAAAAGCTCACCAACAAAGTTAATTGTATGAATGATAAGCTCTCCCATTATAAACAGCAAGTTAAGGCGTTTTTAAAACTGCAACCAGGCTGGTGGATGCAATATTTTAATCGCTGTATTGACGATCAAATAACCATTAATGCAGGGTATTTAGCGTACGTTACTTTACTTTCGTTAGTCCCACTTATTGCTGTAGGTGTGGCAATATTTTCTGCTTTCCCAGGATTTGAGTCGACCCGTTTAGCCATTGAGAGCTTTTTGTTTACTAACTTTGTGCCGACCTCTTCTGGTGTTATTAAAGAGCATATTAGCTCGTTTGCTAGTAATGCCAATCAAATGACGGCAGTAGGTATTGGCTTTTTAGCAGCCATTGCCTTGCTACTTATTCGTAATGTAGATGCCACGCTAAACCGTATTTGGCGAGTAAAGAAAAAACGCCCGATGATGATATCGTTTGCCGTATATTGGATGGTACTCAGCTTAGGGCCCGTATTACTGGGCGCCAGTATCGGTGTCACCTCATATATTGTGTCGTTGGTATCGTTTGCCGATCAGGGGATTCCAGGGTTTAGTGGCTTCTTGTTAAAGCTACTCCCTTATGCGATTTCTATGGCTGGTTTTATTATGCTTTACACCTTAGTGCCCAATACTCGCGTTTCGTTTAAGGCGGCCTTTCCCGGTGCGCTATTTGCTGCCATGTTATTTGAGCTAACCAAAAAAGGCTTTGCTTTGTACATTAGCCATTTTCCATCATACGAAGTGATTTATGGTGCGGTAGCAACCATTCCCATTTTGTTTGTATGGGTTTACTTGTCGTGGGTCGTGGTGCTACTAGGCGCTGAATTCACCGTGTGTATTAACATGCAGCATTACAATAAAAAAGATCAACAAGCAGAGGATACAGAGTAAATGCAGGGATTAATTCAACGAGTAACACACGCTAATGTGGTGATAGGCCAACAGCTTGTCGGTGAAATTAAACAAGGCATTGTATTATTGCTGGGGGTGGAAAAAGAAGATGATGAAAGCAGCGCTGATAAACTATTACACAAAGTCACCAATTACCGTATTTTTAATGACGAAAACGATAAAATGAATTTCAGCCTTAAAGACATACAAGGCGAACTGTTAGTCGTATCGCAATTTACGCTCGCAGCCAATACAAAAAAAGGCATGCGGCCTAGCTTTTCATCGGCAGCTACACCAGACCAAGCGCAAGCGCTATATAATTACTTTGTAGAGCAGGCTAAATTACTCGGTATTAAGGTCGCGACCGGTGAATTTGCAGCCGATATGCAGGTGAGTTTATGTAACGATGGGCCGGTTACCTTTAATTTAACCGCTTAACGTGCTTTTTTTACAATCACAATATGATTAACAAAGCCGGTAATTTTTTGAATACTAATAGCCTTCCCAAATACAGTCAGTAGTACATGTTGTAACTGAGTGAGTTGTGATGAGTGCTGCGATAAAAAGTTAATAAATAAGATGCCCTGTTGATCAAGTGCATCATAAATTGTTTGATAAAAGCATGAATCAAATAAAAATCGCGGGGCGTCTAATTCACTAAATAAATCTAAAATGACCCAGTCCATATGCTCTGCTGATTTTAAAATTGTTTGCGCATCCTCGCAATGAATCTGTTGTTGTTCACTAGGGGCAAAAAATTGTTGATAACAGTCAATAATATGGGGGCTTTTCTCTACTGAAGTAACCTGTACTTGAGGATACTGTTCTAATAAGTAATTACGAATGGCACCGCCACCTAACCCCAGTTCGAGTACTTTTTTAGGTGTAGGTGGCTGTTGCCAAACCGTTGCTAAATAAGCAAGGTGTGGAAACAGCAATGCATGTGGTTTTGCTTTTAAAATAACAGACTGCAAGGTGTTATTAATGAGTAGCCAGCGAAGTTGTTGATACTCTCTTACTTGTATGTGCTCACCATGCTGATTATGCCAATAAAGTAACTGGCCTAGCGATGAACTATGCTCAATAAAATGTTGGCTGATCAGGCCACTATTGCAATGGATATATTTATTCATGCTATTGAGCATAAACCAGCAGAGGTAAATCGCAACGGCTTTTGTCATTAATTTTTTACAGCTGTTTTCTCAGCACCAAAGTCTTATTTGCAGTTTTATCCAGATCGAGTATGGTGTTTTTCACAAAATGCACAGCGTAATATTTTACATTTTTAATTTATGGAGTATGTATGTTTCAAGTGAGCACCCCACAAAGTAGTGAAGACTGGCAAGCCTATTACCAATTACGCTGGCAGGTTTTACGTGCCCCATGGGGCGAACCTCGGGGCTCTGAGCAAGACGATTTAGAGCAAGAGGCTGAGCATCGCTTCATTAAAAATAAAGCGGGTGAAGTATTGGGTGTGGCTCGTTTGCACTTTAATAATCAGCAACAAGCTCAAGTACGTTATATGGCGGTTGCAGAGGGTAATCGTAATCAACATATTGGTAGCCGCTTGTTACATGAACTCGAAAAAATAGCGTGGAATCAAGATGCTGATGAATTAGTGTTGTTTGCTCGCGAACGTGCACTGGAATTTTATCAGCGCCATGGCTATGAAAATAAAGAAAAAGCACATTTGGCTTATGGTGATGTACAGCATTATAAAATGGTTAAGCTCAAACCGAGTGAACCAGGTTGGTTTCGCCACCCAAATTGGACTCAAGTACTGCAAAACACATGGCGTGAATCAATCCCCATTAGTGATGCAATGGGAATAAAAGTTGAAAGTTACACAGATTGGCAATTTACTACTCGTGCAGATTTAAATGCTAACTTAAATTTACACAACACTATGTTTGCAGGCTCTATTTATAGCCTAGCTACATTAACGGGTTGGGGTGCAACGTATTTAGCATTAAAAGAAGCCGGGCTTGAAGGGAATATCGTGTTAGCAGATGCCAACATTAAGTATTTAAAGCCACTGAATACTGACCCTAAGGGCTGTGTGAATATTCAAACCTGTAAAGGGAACTTAAATGAGTTACAAGATGCGGGTAAAGCAAGTTACCTAGTGCCGGTAACCATTTTTGATGGTGACGAGGTGGTTGCTCAGTTTGAAGGGCAGTTTGTGGTTAAAAAATAATAAGAATAAACGAAAAAGCCAAGCGAGTTGCTTGGCTTTTTTTTATAAGCATTTTTACAGTAAATCTGTCAGTAATATACCCACACCAAAGCGTTCAATATCGGCGTTATAGTCTATTAAACTTTCACCATAACCATTAAAGTACTGCGCATAGCCGCGTACTCTTCCCCATAGAGGGAATGACCAATCAAGCTGAATTGCCCCGCGGTTATCTGAATTTAAATTATTGCGAGTCATAAAACTAAATTCATGATCGTTAAAGCGATACGCGCCACCAAATTCAAAGTAACCCATGTATTTATAGATATCTGGGTTATCGTCACCTCGTGCATCTAACGGCGCAGGCTTTTTGTTTTCAGGAATGCGATACCAAGGTTTAAAGCTAAATACAAAGCCGTCTTTTTCCCAAATGAAATCGGCATAAATGCGATTCCAAGAACGCGAGTTTGGCTGACTACGACCATTAGATTGGTGCGAAATACCAATGGCTATTGCCATTTCATCGCCCCATAAAACGTTTTCAGGGTCTAAGTAATTAATCCAAAATACTTCTGGCTCGTAGTTGGTTTCACGAAAAGGGGAAGAAATATCGTCGTTATATACTTGCCAGTATGACTGCAAAGTAAAGCCAAAAAATATCGCCTGGTCTGAGTCAGTAAACTCATCATACAAAGGCACTTTAATTGATAGCTGATATTTAGCTTCTAGGTTATCAAGTGGGTCGCCATCTTTTTTATCGGTTAACTCTGCAAATCCATCAAACGGGCGAGTGTTTGGGTTCGACATATAAGAAACAGGTAAAATATAATTACGTTTATGCGGGGTAATTACATTACGATTTTTTTTACCAACCGCTTCACGGGCTTGGCGTTTGTCGATAGCCGTTAGCTGCTTGCTTTCTTCAACGGCAGAACACTTTTTACGTAATTGATCGAGCGTTTGTTTACCGTCTCCACCGATCACTTCATTTAAAATACATTGTTTAACCAGCTCAAGTTCATTGTTTTGCTCGTTATTCGCTGTTTCTTCAGCAACAACGGTTGTGCTAAGTAATGTAGAAAGTAGTATCCAATGGCGCCAACTCATTATAATTCCTTTGTAAGTGAGGGAAGTCAGTATTTTGCTAATTATAGCGCCTTTTTAACACATAAATGGTGAATTTGTCCTGAACTTTAATACTTTAAAAAGAAAAGCGACCTAAGTCGCTTTTACTGTGTAACTAGTTATTTACTAGCTAACTCTCACGCAATGAGAAGGGGTGAGCTAAAGCTCAAAGACGTTAGTAAAAAATTTATACAGCTCGGTACCTTGATTCACACTCGCTGAGGCAAAATGCAATATCGCAATTGCATCGAGATCAAAGCTTAGAGTTTGCAGCGGTTGTTCGCTTAAATAGCGCTCCATTCGCAGTATTTTAGCAATGGGTTCTCCAGCTTTAACATGCCCGCCAAGAGGTGCTAGGTATTCGACCATGCCACCCATGGGGGCGTAATAAGCAATATAATCATTTAGTTGGCAGCCATATCTTGTCATCAATTTTGGCTTGTAGGGGGCATCAACAAATACTTGCTTATGATTTAAATAACTTAAAATACTATTGGCATCGTCTAGTGCCGCGCTTAAATCGATTTTTTCTTGGCTGCCAAGCTCTACCGTAAAGGCTTCAACTTGCACGTTAAATTCACGCCCTTGCTGAGCAAGTTGCTCACTAAGCTGCCACCATGGACAAAAGCTTGCTTCATCCATTGCGCCATCAAAGGCATTAGGAATAACCAGCACATGGGGAATATTAAAGTAACGCGCGCTATCGGTCGCATACTCAGGGCAATATAAGTGCTGACTAGAAATAGGGCCGGTGTGTAAATCTAAAACTATATCTGCTTGATGCGCCAATTTTTGTAAGTTTAGCGCAATCCGTTTCCCCGTTGTTAAACGATAATCAGGGCCGTTGAGTTGTTGCTCAACGTCATTAATTAACGCGGCTTTAAAGGCTGTTTTCAGAATCTTATCATCGGCATCGCTGAACTGCTGTGCAAACTGGGTCGCAAGTTTATTATTGCAGTGATACATGCGATTCCAATTAGTCCCCGTAATGGGATCGAATCGGCCAAGAGTAAATTCCCCCGATTTTTGATTACAGCCAATGGGGTTAGCGTAAGGAACTAAGGTAATATCACCTTTTAAATTAAGTGTTTTTAGTTGCTCAAGTAATTGGTAAATTACCGCGTTGCCTTGCACTTCTGCGCCATGCATATTTGCTTGTACATACACACTTGGGCCGGTGCCATCGCCTTTTAAACGATACACAGGAATAGTCAGTGGTAGTCCGTTTGCGACTTCGCCAACCACGATGTTTTCTTGGCTAATAGCTGTGGTGTTATTCATCTTTTTTACCTCAAGTAGTGGCTTGCATCTTCTGCTTGTCGCACGCAACTCAATACGCCATTGTGTATAACATATTCACCGGCCAGTTCATGACATAAAAAGTACGGCATACTTTCGGTAAAACCATAGGCACCGCATTGACTAAATACTAGCCAGTCTTGCTCATTTAAATCACTGGGTAATTGGTGCTCTCCTAAGCAATCAAGTGCAGTACATAAGGGGCCGTATAGGCTCATTGCTTGATTTTCTGCATTTGAATCTCGTAATAAACGCGCAGGGAAATCTTGACTGGTGACCGCAGGGCGCAATAAATGATTAATGCCGCCGCTCATAATCACCTGTTGTTGGCCGTAATTTAGTTTGCGCTCAACAACAGGTGTGGCGTAGTGGCCGCATTCGCCTACAGCGTAGCGACCTAGTTCCATCCATAGCTCAGTAACCCCCGCATCGCATTTAATTTTTGCAAGCGCCTCTATGAGTGCATCCCAACTTAGAGTGGGCGTATCAAGCGTATAGGGAATACCTAAACCACCACCTAAATCCAGCACCTTGAGGTTAATATTTAAATCCTCAGCAAGTTGCCTTAACGGCGTAATCATTTGTGTCCACAGCTCAGCGAGTTTGTCGCTGCTAAGCATGTTGCCCCACTGAAAAATATGCAGACCGTCAAAATTAAGTGCACAGTAGTCACTGGTATTTAGCGCCTGCCACTCGTCGCACCCTAAGCCAAATGGAGTAAGACTATCGCCCCCTAGCGGGTTTTTATCACCCTCGGGCCAGCGTAATTGAACACGCAGCAAAACCTGCAACTGGCACTGCTGAGCAATCGCTTGTTCGTTGAGCCAACGTACCTGATTGAGACTTTCGGCCACAAAGGTACGCACGCCACGCGCAATAAAGTGCTTAATTTGTTTAGGGCTTTTTGCAGGCCCCGTGTTGAGCACGCGTTCACTGTTAATTCCTTGAGCAAGGACTTGCTCAAGCTCGCCTTTACTGGCGACATCAAAGTTAAAACCAGCGTTATTTAAGCGTTGGATCACGCTAGATAACGGGTTCGCTTTAACTGCATACCAGAGTTTTACCTCGGTTTGTGCTACTAAACGCGTTAAATGTGTGTTTAGTGAATCAAGATCATAAACAAAAAAGGGCGTATCAAGCTCAGTTGATAGCTTATCAATAGCGCTTTTAACGGGCGTGCTCAAAAAGGTCATTAACGTAAAACCTCTTCAAGCAATAATGACGCGTCACTTTGCTCGTCACGGTATTTAACAATTAACGCACACGACATGCTTAAGCCTTGCTCATGCGCCCAATCGTTTGACGCAGGGCGAGAGCCCGGGATCACAATCGCGTATTCAGGGATTGCTTCGCCTTTATCAAGCTGGCGCTCATTTACGCAGTCATAAACAGGGATGGTTGCAGATAAGCGAACACCTGGGGCAAGTACCGCGCCTTTTTTAACTACCACGCCTTCAACAATCACACAGCCTGCACCAATGAATGCATCGTCTTCTATGACCACAGGGCTTGCGCCAATGGGCTCAAGTACCCCGCCTAATTGTACCGCGGCGCTCAAATGAACATTTTTACCCACTTGCGCACATGAGCCAACCAATGCGTGGCTATCTACCATAGTCCCCTCGTCAATAAAGGCGCCAATATTTACGTACGCAGGTGGCATAATAATAGTGCCTTTGGCAACATGTGCACCACGGCGCACACTTGAACCACCTGGCACCATGCGAACGCCTGCTGTGGCTTCAAAGCATTGCGGCGCTAGATTATGTTTATCTACAAAGCCACCAGGAAACTCCATGTTAGTGCCGTTTTTAAAGGCTTCTAAAATGCCTTGCTTTACTTCTACGTTAGCGTGCCATTGGCCGTTTTCGCCTTGTGTTGCTGCGCGAACCGCGCCCGTTTCTAAATTATTTAATAGTTCTAACCAGTTCATTATAAAAACCTGTATTTAATGCCAAGATAAAATGGTGTTGTTTGCCGATGAAATGTCATCTGTGTGTGTCAGCTCAAGGTGTGTTAAAGGTGGGCGTAAATACGGACTGCCAATACGCCCTTGTAAATGCATTAACACTTTGACTGGGATAGGGTTGGCTACTGAGAATAAGCTATTGATAGCACTAGACCACTGGACAAAAAGATTAGGGTGTTGGCCGCTTAAACTGCGCTTTACAAATTCATGGGTTTGTACTGGCCATGCATTAGCCGCAACTGAGACCAACCCTTTAGCGCCCGCTTGGGCAAAATAAGGCATGAGGGCATCGTCACCACTAAAAATAGCTAAATCAGGCGCTGCTTGTCGATAGGCTTCAAATTGAGAAATACAGCCACTGGCTTCTTTGAGTGCCCATAAATTTTTATGTTGTTTGAGGTTTTCAATGGTTGCAATGGGAATGCTAACCGCACTACGTCCTGGTACGTTATAAAGCATACAAGGATGAGAACTGGCATTGAGCAGGCTTTCAAACCAATGGGTTTGCCCCACTGCACCGGGTTTGGCGTACAAAGGCGAGCCAAGTAAAAAACCATGAATAGGCAGTTGGTTGCAGTAGTTAACCCATTCAAGCTGCTGCTTTAAGTTACTACCACCGACTGCGACCATAAGCGGGACGCTCGGCTGTAATTGGCAAACATGCTCTACGATGGCTTGCTGCTCTTTTAGGGTCAGGGCTAACCCTTCGCCAGTGCTACCTAGCAGTAAAATGCCATTGTTAGCGGCTTCTTGTTCGGCCAGCAAGGTGTCTAAGGTTGCGTAATCAACTAGGCCATTTTGATCAAATGGGGTGATCAGCGCAGTCCATAAATGGAAATTGTTAATATTGAAGTTGTTGATCATCTCTCACGAACTTATAGGGCATTCGTCGAGTTATTGGCGGGTATTTAGGGTGCCTGACTCTTTGAATGTATTTATAATTCGAAGAGCGAATGGGCTTATATAACAGGGCGCACGGCCTTATTATACTAAGACCAGAAGCTCTCCACCAAATATGTTATTGGTGACAGTCGCTAGGATTCAACCTAGTCGCCCGAAGCAACCTTTCACAAAAAAGTGTTACCTCTCGGCGTTAATTCCCCTCACGTATGCTCAATGGAGTTTGCGCTCCTAACATACGCTACCTGAATAACGCACCTCTTCCAGCCCTTTGCACTTGCTATTGAAAAATCAATCAGCAAATACAATGTAATAGGGTAAGTGTGGCGATTAAACCACTTTAGCCGTCTAGGTGTCAAGTGACTAAATATAGATAGATTCATCCTGATTGACAGTTATTACGTATTAGCTGCTTTTCTCGTACACTAGTACTATTGTCGAAGTAAGGTATTAAGCAGATGGAAAAATTTAGTGATATTTATAAGCGAGCGGTAGAGCGAAAGGGCTCTGAAAAAATGCTTAAGTTGTTACTCGCAAAACCTTTATCTAACAAACAACTCCTCACATTAAATGATGATGATTGGCTAGAAGAATTTACTCGGAAAGTTTTTCAAAGTGGTTTTTATTGGTCGGTGATCAACAGTAAGTGGGCCGGATTTAGAGAGGTTTTCTGGGATTTCAATGTTGAAAAACTATTGATGATGCCACCGGATATGCTTGAGCAAAAAGCCAGTGATGAGCGGATTGTACGCAACTATAAAAAAGTAAAAACTATTACTGAAAATGCGTATATGATCCACGAAGTTGCAGAGCAATACGGCAGCTTTAGTGAGTTTATTGCTAACTGGCCAAGTGAAGATATTATTGGCTTGTGGGCGTATTTAAAAAAGCATGGTGCAAGGCTTGGTGGTAATACCGGCCCTTATGCGCTGCGCGCCTTAGGAAAAGATACTTTTTTACTTTCAAGAGACGTAGAAAGCTATTTGCGTGCCCATAAAATTATAGATGGCGGATTACAAACTAAAAAGTCACTAAGTGCGGCGCAGGCATTCTTTAATGAACTGCAGCAGCAAAGCGGCTTAAGCATGCAAGAGCTAAGCTTAATTGTCGCTTATGGTGTAGGCGACAATCGCGTAGGTATCAGCCAAAAACAATAGGATTAAACATGAAATTAGTGCCAAGGTATACCGACATTGGTGAGGGGTTTGCAATTAGCGATCATCCAGCCAAGGTGACAGCGCCACAGTTATTGTTATGGAATGAGCCCCTAGCTAAGCAATTTAATATACAGGTGAGTGCCGATTCTCGAGCAAATATATTTAGCGGTAATGAACCCCAAGCGATTTCTGCGGTGGCACTGGGATATTCTGGTCATCAGTTTGGTCACTTTTCACCGCGACTAGGGGATGGTAGGGCACATTTGCTCGGTGCGATTAGCGATGATAAAAATCAGCTTTGGGATCTGCAATTAAAAGGCGCTGGTGCTACGCCATTTTCGCGCGGAGGCGATGGCCGCTGTGCATTAGGTCCAGCTATTCGTGAGTACGTAATGAGCGAAGCTATGCACGCGCTTGGCATTCCAACAACGCGTTGTTTAGCCGTGGTTGGCAGTGGCGAAACCGTTTATCGCAACCCACCTCAACCAGGTGCTATTGTAACCCGACTCGCCAGCAGTCATATTCGGGTGGGCTCGTTTCAATATTTAGCCACTCAAGGTGACGTTACTAGCCTAAAAAACTTAGCCGACTTAGCCATTCAAAGACACTATCCCGAGATTAACAGCACTGGCGCTCAGCGTTATTTAGATTTTTTAGCTGCAGTGATCGCCAACCAAGTCAAATTAGTCGTAAGTTGGATGAGGGTGGGGTTTATTCATGGAGTTATGAACACCGATAACACCTTAATTAGTGGTGAAACCATAGATTACGGCCCATGTGCCATGATGAACCAGTTTGATTTTGATACCGTGTTTAGCTCTATTGATAAACAAGGGCGTTATGCGTTTGGTAATCAGCCAAACATGGCAAGTTGGAACTGTGCCCGCTTAGCAGAGAGTCTAATAGCGCTGATCAGTGACGATGACGAGCAAGCGGTGGCAATGATGACGCCTTTAATTGAGGGCTTTTCAACGCAATTTAACCAACAATTTAGCGCTATGTGGGCACAAAAGTTAGGGCTAACAATAGCTGATGATAAAGATAATGAGCTGGTGGGGGAGTTACTAGGGCTATTAAAACAACACCAGCTTGATTATACCAATACTTTTAATGCACTCACTGAGTCGTTAAATGGACAAGCGCAAATACCATCAGCACTCGTATCATGGGCGCAGCAATGGCAAACACGAACTAATGAGCACAGTTATAATATGATGCGACAGGCAAACCCAAGTGTGATTCCGCGTAATCATATTATTGAAGATATTATTACGCAGTACACTACGCATGGGGATAGTGAGCTACTCAGTCGTTTTAGCCAAGTGATGGCGAGCCCTTACACAAACCATGTGCAGGCCACAGAGTTTCAAACGTCGCCCGAAGATGATAAGAATTATCGTACTTTTTGCGGTACTTAAGTATGGTTTATTGCATTTTAAAATGAATATAAAAGGTCATTTTTTACCCCAGCGACGTTCATTCATAGAGCAAACTATGAACGGGTGATACCATAACTCCATAAAAGCCAGTGATCGTGTGGGGTTTAAAGCGATTGTTTGCTTTTTGAGCTAGCCTGTGTTCATCGACATTTTTTATGAGCTAGTTTTATTATCCTAGATATTGAAAAAAATATATTTGCGTTAAGTATTGATTAACAAAGACTCAGTTACTGTATAGGTAAGTTAGAAGAGCTAGCAATGCTTAGCTACATTTTTAGTTGTTAAAATGGGAAGAAAACAATGAAATTAAAATCACTTACAATGGCTATTGCGTTAGCTGCAACTAGCGCATCTACTTTCGCAGCCGAGCAAGAAGGCTTTTACATCGGTGCATTCGGCGATTATTACGATGCTTCGTGGAAAAACATGCGTGAGCAAGCTGGCCTTGACGTTAATGAGTCAACAGGCTGGGGTGCTGAATTAGGCTACCGCTTTAATGATTACTGGAGTGCGCGTTTAGAGTACGCAGACCTAGACTTTAATGCTCACGACAAAGTATTGAACAACCGCAACGATATTGACGGCGAACGTTACGGTATCGATGCACTTTACCACTTTGGTGGCGGTCCTTTCTACGGTTTATTTGGTCTGAAAGATATTGATGTTGTTGATGACAACACGTTTGTAAACGCAGGTGTAGGTTACCGACACTTTGTTACAGACAACTTCTTTGTTAATGCTGAAACCAGTGTTTACCAAGGTTTAGACAAAGGCTACACAGATGTTGGCGCTAAATTAGGTATAAACTACTTCTTTGGTCAAAAATCGGCGCCAGTAGCACCGGTTGAGCCTGCACCACAGCCAGAGCCAGAAATTGTTCCTGTGCCGGTAGCACTTGCTGATACAGATAAAGACAGCATCCCTGATGTAGATGATAAATGTGCCAATACACCTATGACAGATGCTGTTGGTAGCGATGGTTGTACACTTTATGAAGATACTGAAGTAACAGTAAGCTTGTTAGTAACATTTCCTAACAATGATTCTTCAGTTTCGCAGCAGTACTTAAATGATATTGACGAAGTAGCGACTTTCTTAAAAGAGTACCCAGATACAACAGTGCTTCTTGAAGGTCATACGTCTGCAGTAGGTAAAGCGTCTTACAATAAATGGTTATCTAAAAAACGTGCTGATGCAGTAGCTAAAAAGCTAATTGCTGATGGTATTGCAGAAGATCGCATTACAACGGCAGGTTTAGGTGAAGAACGCCTTAAAAATGAAGCGAATACGGCAAAAGCGCATGCTGAAAACCGCCGCGTTGAAGCACACGTAAAATCTATTAAACGTGTAAAAGTATTACGTTAATAGTCTCATTATTGAGTAAAAACCCAGCTTAGGCTGGGTTTTTTTATGGCTGCTTAATAGGTATTCATGGGAGTTGGTTTTACTTTGTTCACTATTCATATTATTAATAATCGGTATAACTAGTTGCATAACTGGATGGATTTTAATCTATGCACAAAAGCTTTATAATCGGCAGATAGAATACTATAAGTATTGGGTTATGGTGTGTTTAGTAAACACCACCGAATACTTTAACGTCACCAAGAGGGCAATACTGTGCTACAAGAATATCGTAAACACGTAGAAGAACGTGCCGCGTTAGGTATCGTACCAGCGCCATTAGATGCTCAGCAGACGGCTGATCTTATTGAGCTAATTAAAACGCCACCGGCAGGTGAAGAAGAGTTCATCCTAGAACTACTGATCAACCGCGTACCACCAGGTGTTGATGATGCAGCCTACATTAAAGCAGGATTTTTAGCGGCTGTTGCTAAAGGTGAAGCTGTTTCTCCGTTGATTTCTAAAGAAAAAGCAGCTGAGTTACTAGGTACTATGCTCGGTGGCTACAATATTGCGCCAATGGTTGAACTACTTGATGACGAAGCGTTAGCGCCAATTGTAGTAAAAGGCCTTTCGAACACATTATTAATGTTTGATGCGTTCTACGATGTAGAAGAAAAAGCAAAAGCAGGTAATGCATACGCCAAGCAAATTATAGAGTCTTGGGCTGCGGCAGAATGGTTTATCAATAAGCCAGCCGTTGCTGAAAAAATCTCTGTTACGGTATTTAAAGTCACTGGCGAGACAAACACAGATGATTTATCACCAGCACCAGATGCATGGTCACGTCCTGATATTCCGCTTCATGCATTAGCCATGCTTAAAAATGAGCGTGATGGTATTAACCCTGACAAAGACGGTGAAGTAGGTCCAATCACTCAGCTTGAAGAATTAAAAACTAAAGGCTTACCACTTGCTTACGTAGGTGACGTTGTTGGTACAGGCTCTTCGCGTAAGTCTGCAACAAACTCTGTGCTTTGGTTTATGGGGGATGATATCCCATTCGTACCAAACAAGCGCGTGGGTGGTGTATGTTTAGGTAACAAGATTGCGCCTATTTTTTTCAATACAATGGAAGACTCGGGTGCGTTACCAATCGAATTAAATGTTGATGAATTCAACATGGGTGACCAAATCGACATCTACCCTTATGAAGGTGTTGTGAAACGTCATGGTACTGATGATGTGATCTCTACATTTGAACTTAAATCAGAGGTAATTTTGGACGAAGTTCGTGCTGGTGGTCGTATTCCATTGATCATTGGTCGTGGTCTTACAGACAAAGCACGTACATCATTAGGTTTAGGCGCAACTGACGTATTTAAAGTACCAGCAGTGACTGAAGTATCAGACAAAGGCTTTACGCTTGCGCAAAAAATGGTTGGTAAAGCATGTAACGTTGCCGGTATTCGCCCAGGCCAATACTGTGAACCTAAAATGACCACGGTTGGCTCGCAAGATACAACAGGTCCTATGACGCGTGATGAGCTTAAAGACTTAGCCTGTTTAGGTTTCTCTGCAGATTTAACAATGCAGTCTTTTTGTCATACATCCGCTTACCCTAAGCCAATCGATGTAAACACGCACCATACGCTTCCTGATTTTATTATGAATCGTGGCGGTGTATCGCTTCGCCCTGGTGATGGTGTAATTCACTCATGGTTAAACCGTATGTTATTACCAGATACCGTAGGTACGGGTGGTGATTCACATACACGTTTCCCATTAGGTATTTCATTCCCAGCAGGTTCGGGGGCGGTAGCGTTCGCAGCTGCAACGGGTGTAATGCCACTAGATATGCCTGAATCAATTTTGGTTCGTTTTAAAGGTGAAATGCAACCGGGTATCACTTTACGTGATCTTGTACATGCTATCCCTTACTTCGGTATCAAAGAAGGCCTATTAACGGTTGAGAAGAAAGGTAAAATCAACGAATTCTCTGGTCGCATACTAGAAATTGAAGGGGTTGAGCACTTAACGGTTGAGCAAGCGTTTGAGCTATCCGATGCATCTGCAGAGCGTTCAGCTGCTGGCTGTACTGTTAAGCTTTCTAAAGAGTCTATCAGCGAATACCTTGAGTCAAATATTGTTATGCTTAAGTGGATGATTTCTGAAGGTTACGGCGATGTACGTACGATTGAACGTCGTGTTACTGCAATGCAAGACTGGTTAGCAAACCCAGAGCTAATGGAAGCTGATAAAGACGCAGAGTACAAACACGTACTTGAAATCGACCTTGCTGAGATTAAAGAGCCAGTACTGTGTGCGCCAAATGATCCTGATGATGCACGCCTACTTTCTGATGTGACAGGCGAGAAAATCGATGAAGTATTTATCGGTTCTTGTATGACTAATATTGGTCACTTCCGTGCTGCAGGTAAATTACTCGATGGCTTTAAAGGGCGTATCCCAACACAGCTTTGGGTTGCTCCACCAACGAAAATGGATAAAGACCAACTTACAGACGAAGGTTACTACGGTATTTTTGGTCGTGTTGGTGCACGTATTGAAACGCCAGGGTGTTCACTGTGTATGGGTAACCAAGCACGTGTTGCGGACAAAGCAACGGTCGTGTCTACTTCTACACGTAACTTCCCTAACCGTTTAGGTACAGGGGCAAACGTATTCTTAGCATCAGCAGAGCTGGCAGCAGTAGCGGCAATTTTAGGTAAATTACCTACACCCGCTGAGTACCAAGAATATGCAGCGAAGATCAATGCAACGGCAGCAGATACCTACCGTTACTTGAACTTCCACCGTATGCCTCAGTACACTAAAAAGGCAGACAACGTAATTATTCAGCAAGCTGTATAATTTATAGAGTGTGTTTAAAAAACTCGCTTCGGCGGGTTTTTTATTGTCCAAATAAAATATTAGATAGATAATGCTTAATTCGTTACATGATTGTATTAACTTTCGTTAAATGTCGTCATTGATATGGTTAATAAAGCAAAAAATCCTCTCTATATGCATTAAAATCCTCGACAATATTATCATTATTATAAGCAGGATTTTATGACCGCATTAAACAACCAGAATTTACTGCAACTTCGTTTTATTAACCAAGCCAATATTGATTTGGTTAAGCCTTCTTTTGATAACTTACCTGCAAATCCTTATGCAGATGGTGCGTTTCGTAAACGCCGTTATTCAGTGGTTAAATTACAAAATGGTGAGCTTAATCTTCAAGCGACCAAAGCGTTTGTGCAAGACGATTCAATTAATACCTTTCAAGGTAATGTTGAGCGTACTTACGAAAACTTAGAGCAAAGCTTGCTTGAGTCTGAGGGTATGAAAAGCATTGTTAGCGAATTTGCAGCGATCACCGGCATTGACGCAGAGCGTGATATTGAAATTCACCAATTTAGAATGCTTGCCATTGATAGCGATACGCCAGCAGCTCCAGAAGGTGTGCATCAAGATGGGTTTGACCATGTGTGTGTATGTGGTGTTTCTCATGAAAATTTAGAAGGTGGTGAGCTATTGGTTTATGAAAACCAACAAGCTGAACCGTGTTTTAAAATGGAAATAAAAGACGGCATGTTTGCACTAATTAATGACCGTCAGGTATGGCATAACGCCACGCCAATGAACAAAATTGATGCTAACAAACCAGGTTACCTGGATTGCTTTGTACTAACTGCTTAAGAGAAATAAAATGAATTTAATGCAATTGCGCGCGCAATTTCCTGCTTTAATGCAAACTGTTGATGGCAAGTCACCGGTGTTTTTAGATGGGCCAGGTGGCTCACAAGTACCCCAGTCGGTACTCAGTGCCATGACCGCTTATTTAGGGCATTACAATTCAAACTTGGGCGGTGCGTTTTTCTCAAGTGACAAAACGGTTGAGCTGATGGCGAATGCGCGTCAAGCGGCGGCTGATTTGTTAAATGCGCCCAGTGCACAAAATATTGTGTTTGGCCCTAATATGACTAGCCTAACATTTAGCTTTAGCCGAGCAATTTCACGCAATTGGCAAGCAGGTGATGAAATTATAGTGACCAATGCTGATCATTTTTCAAATGTATCGTCTTGGCAGCAAGCCGCTGAAGATAAGGGCGTTGTGGTTAATACTGCACTGGTTAATGAAGCCGACTGCAGTTTAGATATGGCGCATTTTGAAAGCCTATTAAACAGTAATACTAAATTAGTTGCCGTTACGTATGCCTCAAACACCACGGGATCTATTAACGACATTAAACGTATTATAGAGCTTGCTCATAATGTGGGTGCGTTGGTGTATGTTGATGCGGTGCATTATGCGCCACATGAACTGATTGATGTACAAGCGTTAGATTGCGACTTTTTAGCTTGTTCTGCATATAAGTTTTTTGGCCCGCACTTAGGCATGGTTTATGGTAAAACTGAGCACTTAGAAGGGTTTACACCTTATAAAGTAGAGCCAGCAAAAGATGTTGCACCAGGTCGCTGGGAAACCGGCACACAAAGTTTTGAGGCACTTGCAGGCTTTATTGCGGCGGTTGATTACATAGCGGCGATTAGCGAACTTGATGACAGTCACTCACGCCGAGAAAAATTACGTGTTGCGTTTGCTAAAACAAAACAACATGAAATGGCATTGAGTGAATACTTTTTAACGCGTCTAGTTAACTACCCAAAAATTAAGTTGTTTGGTATAGACGATTTAGAGCGTTTGAGTGAGCGTACCCCTACGTTCGCACTGACCTTTGAAGGGTTAGAGCCTCGCCAAGTGTCTGAATTTTTGGGTAAACAACATGTATGCGTATGGGATGGTAATTTTTACGCCCAAGGTTTATGCAAACAACTGGGTGTGCTTGATAAGGGCGGCGTAGTTCGCATTGGTTGTATGCACTACAACACCCTAGAAGAAATGGACACGCTCTTTAATTTGTTTGATGAGCTGATTTGAAGCTGTCAGCTATAAGCCGTCAGCTTTCAGTTTAATGCAAATCTGCACTTTAATTATTGTTTATTAAAGTGCAAATACTTGACAGTAGTCAGCAGTTAGTTAATTTTTGACCGCTGACCGCTGACCGCTGACCGCTGACCGCTGACCGCTGACCGCTGACCGCTGACCGCTGACCGCTGACCGCTGACCGCTGACCGCTGACCGCTTTAGCTTTGTGGCGTTCCATAAATTTGCTCTGCTCGATTAAACAAAACCCATGAGGTTAAAATATACTTATCGTTTGATACTGGCTTATTGCCTCTATGTGTATGGGTAAAGTAGCCTGGGGCAACCACCATACTGCCTTTTTTAGGGGCTATTTTACGATTTTGATAATAAAACTCGGTTTCTCCGCCTTCTTCAACATCATTTAAATAAAACATAAATAACAACACCCGATGCAGTGCTTCATTATGCTGTAGCTGCGGATACACCTCACTGTGCCAATACGGATAACCGCCTTTATTTACTTCGTATTTTTGCGCTTGAATATTACCGAGTCTAAAAATTTGCTGCACCAATAAGGGGAGTTGTGGTTTACCTACCTCGTCATAGTTGGCGTGAGTTAAATCAACCGGTTGTCCTGTTTTTGGGTGATATACCTTTAAACCAAATGCCCCAATCATCATAAAAATATGTTCTTCAATGTAGTTGAAAACATACTGTGCAGTGGTTTGTTGAATATGTTTTAATTGTTCTGCGTATTCAGGATGATTGTTTAAGTATAAGTCGTGGCTATCTTTTTTATTAAGATCAACACCGCCCGATGTCATCCCTTGTTTAATATGCGGGCTTTGAGAAAAGGTAGTGATAAAGTTATCGCAAAATTCATTACTGAGCGCGTTGTCATACACGCGGATAAAGTCCGTCATGAGTTACCTGTTTAATTATTATTGGATTATTATGTTTACTGAAAAAGTGATGCCGCGTTTTAGCGAAACGGATGCACTCGGACACATCAACAATACCGTACTCCCCGTATGGTTTGAAGCGGCCCGAGTACCTATTTTTAAATTTTTTACGCCAGATCTAAATCCACACAACTGGAAGTTAATCATTGCTAAAGTTGAAGTGTCGTTTGTTGGCGAACTATTTTATGCCCATGAGGTGACAATTAATACCAGCATAGAGCAAATTGGCAATAGTTCATTTGTGATCCGCCAAGAAGCATGGCAGCAAGATAAGTGCTGCGCTATTGGTAAAACGGTGATGGTACGTTATGACTTTGTTAGTAAAACAAAGCAACCACTTTCGACTGATGAAAAAGCCGCATTAACACAGCACCTTGTAGCAGTTAGTTAATCGCAGCTTAACTATGACAAGCTGGATGTTTAGTTAAATATTGCCCCAAGGCAATGACTTGTTTTTCTGAAAAGCGCAGCCCAAGCTTTGTTCGTCGCCAAAGTATATCTGCGCTGGTTCTTGCCCATTCATGGTTTACTAAGTAATCAACTTCTTGCGCATACAGACCATGACCAAAGTGATAACCTAAATCGCCGATTGCTTGGCTGTTCCCCAGTAATTGATAACTAAGCGTGCCATAGCTGCGAACCATACGTTTTAAGGTGTCGATTGCCAGCCAAGGGTAGCTACTTTCTAACTGAGCGATAAGGTATGTTTGGTTACTAAAGTCGCCGCCTGGTAAAGGGGCATCTTTCGTCCACGAGCCACTCATCTTTGGGTAAAAAGGCACTAATTTATTGACGGCATTTTCTGCAAGCTTTCGATAGGTAGTAATTTTACCGCCAAACACACTTAATAAAGCGGCATGATCGGTGTCGTTGCTTAATATCAGCTTGTAATCACGGGTCACCGCTTGAGCATCTGTTGATTTGTCATCTAATAGTGGCCGCACCCCACTAAAGCTGTGCACAATATCGGCCGCGCTTATTGTGTTTTTAAAGTAATGGTTAGTGATACTGATGAGATACTGTATTTCTTGCTCACTAATTTTTACATCAGCAATATCGCCGGTGTACTCTTCATCAGTGGTGCCAATCAGTGAGTAATCTTGCTCATAAGGAATGACAAATACAATGCGGTTATCTTCATTTTGTAAAATATAGGCAACTGGCTCATCGTGGAGTCGGGGCACTACAATATGACTGCCTTTCACAAGGCGAATAGTGTGCGGTGTGGGCTGGGTAAATACATCTTCAAATAATGACGCGACCCATGGGCCTGCGGCATTTACAACACTTTTTGCCTTTATATTTAGGTGCTGCTTGCTGGCTTGCTGCTCTAAAATCACATCCCAATAATCTGCGTTACGCGTTGCTTTAATGCAGCGGGTGCGTGTTGCAATGGTGGCGCCTAAATTATGAGCCGCTTGGGCGTTTAAAATCACTAAACGCGCGTCATCAACCCACCCATCAGCGTATTCAAAGCCATGGGTTATACTGTTGTTAAGTATACTATTGGTGTCAAATTCAATCGTTTTTGAGGCAGGTAAGGTGTCACGTTTTGCTAGGTGATCGTAAATAAATAACCCCACACGAATCATCCAAGAAGGACGTAAGTGTGCTTGGTGCGGTAGCCTAAAAGAAAGCGGCCACATAATATGCGGCGCTTTTTTTAATAGCACTTCACGTTCACGTAATGCCTCTCTTACCAATCTAAATTGATAATTCTCTAAATAGCGTAGCCCGCCATGAATAAGCTTGCTGCTATTAGAGGAGGTGGCTGAGGCTAAATCGTTTTGCTCACACAATAATACTTTTAAACCGCGACCACTGGCATCGGCAGCAATGCCAGCGCCATTAATACCGCCGCCAATAATGAGTAAGTCATATTCGTTGTCGTGTGCGCTCATAGATTTTACTCACTCTCGCCGTCATTGCTATTAGAAAGTCTAACTTGTGCAATGCAATGTAGCCACTTTGCGTATAAATCGTTGCGCTCTTCACTGCTCATGGTTGGTTCAAAGCGACGATCGCTTTTCCACATGCTGGCAAGCTGCGCAGTTGATTCATACACCCCAGTTTGCAAACCGGCTAAGTAAGCAACCCCTAACGAAGTGGTTTCGGTTAGAGTGGGGCGCTCAACGCTTGCGCCTAAAATATTGGCTAAAAACGCCATTGCCCAATTATTGTTTGCCATGCCGCCATCAACTCTTAGAATACTAGGGCGGAGTCCGTCACCTTCCATGGCTTTTTGTAAATCTTTGGTTTGATAACCCACCGACTGCAAGGCAGCTGCAACAATAGTGCTAATGCCTGAGTCTCGGGTTAGGCCCAAAATTGCGCCTCGGGCATTTGCATCCCAATAGGGCGCACCTAAGCCTGTAAACGAGGGAACCAAGAATACCCCATGATCCAAGGGAACATCTTTGACGAGGGCTTCACTTTCTCCCGCGTTTTCTAATAACTTTAAGCCTTCTACTATCCACTGCATGGTGGCACCAGCCATAAAAATACTGCCTTCAATCGCATAGGTGGGTTTGCCGTTGAGCCGATACGCAAGAGTGGTTAATAAACGATTATTTGATTTTAGTGCTTTATCACCAGTGTTAAGCATTAAAAAGCAGCCCGTTCCGTAAGTACTTTTTGCCATTCCTTCTTCAAAACAAGCTTGACCAATTAAGGCGGCTTGTTGATCGCCTGCTATACCGCAAATTGGAATTTCACCACCAAATAGCTCGCTTGCAGTCACCCCAAAGTCAGCCGCTGAGTCCATTACCTCAGGTAGCATCGACGCTGGAATATTAAATAAAGCCAGTAACTCTTCATCCCAGCATTGCTGGTGAATGTTAAACAGTAATGTACGAGAGGCATTGGTAGCATCGGTTTTGTGTACTTTACCATCGGTTAATTGCCATAGTAAGTAGGAGTCTACCGTACCAAACGCCAGTTCACCTGCGTGTGCTTGCTCTTTAGCGCCTTTGACGTTATCTAAAATCCAACGAATTTTGGTTGCAGAAAAGTAAGGATCGAGCACTAAACCGGTTTTATCATTCACCATTTGTGTATGCCCAGCATGACGTAAATTATCGCAATAGTCACTGGTACGTCGGTCTTGCCACACAATCGCATTGTAGATAGGTTGCCCGGTTTTTTTATTCCACACTAAGGTGGTTTCTCGTTGGTTAGCAATGCCAATGGCAATAATGTCGGCGGCAGTGACTTGTTGCTGCGATAATACGTTTTTAACGCTGCTTAATACGGTTTGCCAAATATCTACAGGGTCATGTTCAACCCAACCATTTTTCACAAAGTGTTGAGGGAAGGTTTGTTGAGCCGTGTCAAAAACCTCGGCATCTTTAGTGTATAAAATAGCTCGAGAGCTTGTCGTTCCTTGGTCAATCGAGAGTATGTATTTAGACATAAAAAATAGTGTTGTTTAATTTAGATAAAGACAGCTTGTCTTTAAGCTAAACGAATAGCAATGCTTTTGCACCATAATGGTTAAAATTATAGATGAGCGAAAGGTAGGAGAGGGAGGTGAACACTCAATTCTGGCGCCTACAATTTAATAGGCGCCAAATAACAACAATTAATTAGCATCCGTTAATTGTTGATGTAGCCAATCTTTTAATACCATTCTGTCGTGTTTTAACTGCTGCATGGCTTCGTCATCTATGGGTGAGTCTTGTAGCTCAAGTACTCGAATTTCTTTATCGATTTCATTGTATTGTTTTGCTTTGGTTGCAAAGTTTTCATCGTTTGCATTAAGTTTTGCAATAGTTTGCGTGTAATCAGGAAAATCTTTAGTTAATGAATGGTCTTCGCCTAACATAGGTTACTCCTTAAATGGCTGTTGCATAATGCACGTCACGTTATATAAAAATGATCAGTGACTTGGGGTGTCCCCATACAACAGAGCTTGGGCTGATCTAAAATAAATCAACCGTTATTGGTTGTTAGTGTGTCTATTTATGTTTGCTGGGCTGCAAAACACTGACACCTGCAAAGGCTTCAGTTAGAATATGCCTGCGACAGGCCCTAATTACTTTGAGTACTTTATTACATGCTTTTAATGATCGATAACTACGACTCGTTCACCTATAACTTGGTACAGTATTTTCAGCGCTTAGATCAAGACGTGTTGGTAAAACGTAACGACCAAATAACGCTGAGTGAGATCAAACAGTTAAACCCAGATCATATTGTGATTTCTCCAGGGCCTAAAAACCCGACTGAAGCGGGAGTGTCGTTATCTGTGGTAGAGCAGTTTAAAGGAGTTTATCCTATATTAGGTATTTGTTTGGGGCACCAAACCATTGCTCAAGTGCTAGGTGGTAAAGTAGTGCGAGCTAAACAGGTTATGCATGGAAAAACATCGCCTATTTATCATCAGCACCAAGGCATGTTTAAAGGCCTACCTAATCCATTTACGGTGTGCCGCTACCATTCATTAATTGTTGAAGCGCACTCATTGCCAAAGGAGTTAGAAGTAACAGCATGGACTCAAAGCATCGCTGGGCAGCGTGATGAAATTATGGGATTATTACATAACGAGCTCGCACTTGAAGGTGTGCAATTTCACCCTGAAGCGATTTTGACCGAGCAGGGCTTAGCTTTACTTGATAACTTTTTAACGCGCTTCTAGGCTTATACCTGCAAGCTATTTACTTTTTGCCCTAAGATAGAGCTTATGACCGACATATTGCAGCAACAGCGTATTGTTAATGTGCTAAACCAACGAGCGCATGATTTGCTACTGGGTCATAGTTTTGCCAATCAGCAAATTGGCTTTATTCATACCTTAGATCTTAATGACGGCAAACCCGTTAAAAAACGCACCTTATTAGAAGTAGAAGTAGCTGCGCAGCAAAAGCGCCAACAAAAAAGCTCTTCACATCAAAAGTTACAGGCTAAAACCAGTCAAAAACTCCATACCGTTATTGAAAGCGTGATTGCTAAACGTCTTGAAGACATCGATTTTGTGATTAAAGACACCATTGGCATAGAAGATAACGTGTGCGCCATACTCGATATACTGGCTACTCGCGCCGCCTCGGTTGGCCGTTTAGAGCCGCTAATTAACGATTTAAGTTGGTTGGGGCGAGAGCTGGTTACCTTAGTTAATTTACCCTTTTATCGTAAGCAGCGCAGTAAAACCACCTCAGTAAAAGTAGACTCGCCTGCATTAGCATTGCGTTATGTAGGGTTAGATAATTTACAGCTGGTAGTGCCTACCTTTGCTGTGCGTCATTGGATGCCACACAGCACAGAACCATTCACGTTATTAAAACGCAGGTTAAAAGACAACACCATGTCGTGTGCCATTGCAGCGCAAACGCTTGCCCAGCTTAACGGGGTAAACCCAATGCATGCGTTTACATTGGGCATGTTACTTAATGTAGGGCAAATTGCTTTAGTGCGCTTATACCTAAAAGTGTTTGATCAGGTATGGCAGCGCAAAGTACTGCGTGCTCGTGAAGAAGGTGATAAAAACCTACACACCGCGTTATTAGAGCTAAAACCAGATCCGTTATTTTTAACAACACTGCTACACGAAAAATCACTGCTTGTCAGCGCCAAGGTCATAGAAACCATGTCGTTCAAATATTTGCCCTTTAACAGTGTTATGCAGCAGTTAGTGAATGGGGTTGAAAAGGGCGATAGTTTATTGCCATTATCGCAAGTGATTTTAAAGGCTCGCTGTTATTCTCAATATTTAAATTTAAAAGAGCACCAGCTGATTGAAGACGATGAATTACAAAGCTGGTTTAGCTATTATCAGTTCACTAAAAAAGAGTTAGATACCCTAAAAACAGGTAATTTTACTAATTTGGCACTTCAAATTGATTAAATCTGTTAATTTTTTTGCGACTATTCATTCACTTTAATTCTACTTATTCATGTGTAGTTGATTTATAAGCGCCATGCTTTTTTCGTTGTAGAGGCGCTCACTAAGGTAAATGCACATCATAATTAGCTCTCAAATAGTTATTCACTATCTATGAAATAATATCTTAAGCCCTTTATTTTAAAGGGGTACATGAAAGTTTTTGAAGAGACATCCCCCTAAATTTCTGAAATAATGAGCGCCTGAAAATTGAACCACAACGTAGTTTCAGGCAAATATACAGTTATTAATTTTTGCCGGCACATTTGGTTATTAACAATAATCACACCCCTATTCTACTGCTTTGTGATGCACACAATTAAGAGGAAATAAAATGACAGTCAATCGCGAATTATTTGATCACGTAATGGTTCCTAACTACGCACCTTCAAGCGTAATTCCTGTTCGAGGCGAAGGCTCTCGTGTATGGGATCAACAAGGACGAGAGTTTATCGACTTTGCTGGTGGTATTGCCGTTAACTGTCTTGGCCATTGCCATCCTGCATTAGTGGGCGCATTAAAAGAGCAAGGCGAAAAAATTTGGCATTTATCAAATGTAATGACCAACGAGCCGGCACTTCGCCTAGCTAAAAAAATGGTTGATGCGACATTTGCTGAAAAAGTTTACTTTGCAAACTCAGGCGCAGAAGCAAACGAAGCGGCACTTAAGTTAGCGCGTCGTTTTGCGCTTGATAAATTTGGCGCAGAAAAATCGCAAATCATCGCCTTTAATAAAGGTTTCCATGGCCGTACATTCTTCACCGTTACTGTAGGCGGTCAAGCAGCCTATTCAGATGGGTTTGGTCCTAAGCCAGGCGACATTGTTCATTGTGATTACAATGACCTTGCCGCATTTGAAGCACTGATCAGCGATAACACCTGTGCGGTAATGATGGAGCCAATTCAAGGTGAAGGCGGTATCATTTCGCCAACTGACGAATTTGCACAGGGCGTTCGCGATTTATGTACTAAACACAACGCACTGCTTATTTTTGATGAAGTACAATCAGGTGTTGGCCGTACAGGTGAGCTATACGCATACCAAGGTTTAAACGTAGTGCCTGATATTTTAACCTCAGCAAAAGCTCTCGGTGGCGGTTTCCCAATTGGCGCTATGCTAACAACCACTGAAATTGCACAGCACCTCAAAGTAGGTACTCATGGTTCTACTTACGGTGGTAATCCACTAGCGTGTGCGGTTGCAGAAGCTGCATTTGATACTGTAAATAACCCAGAAGTTTTAGCAGGCGTTAAAGCAAAGTCGGCGTTATTTACTGAGCTATTAAATGCCATTAACGACAAGTACAACGTATTTAGTGAAATTCGTGGCCAAGGTTTATTAATTGGTGCTGTGGTAAACGAGCAATACAAAGGCCGTGCAAAAGAGTTTTTAGTTGCCGGTACTGAGCATGGCTTAATGTCATTGGTTGCTGGTGCTGATGTGGTTCGTTTCACACCTTCTTTAGTAATACCAGAAGCGGATATTCGCGAAGGTATGGCACGCTTTGAAAAAGCAGTAGCCCACGTTGTAAATGCGTAATTGCTAATTCAACTTCTTTAGGGGCAAACGTAGTTTGCCTTGCAGTTCCTATTTACCGTTATATATAAGGGAGTAAGCGGATTCATGATGATCCTTCGCCCAATCCAAAAAAGTGATTATGCAGCTTTAGTAACCATCGCCGACGAGTCGGGACATGGCTTTACTTCTTTGCCTAATAATGAAGAGTTATTACAAAAGAAGATAGCGCATTCAGTTAACTCATTTACAAAAACGACATCACAACCAGGTGATGAGGGTTACTTATTTGTTCTTGAAGATACTGAAACTGGTGAAGTAGTCGGTACTTCAGGTATTGAAGCCGCAGTTGGCTTAGATGACGCATTTTATCATTATCATTTGAGTAAAGTGATTCACTCTTCGCGCACGCTAGATGTGTATAAAGCGGTAGATATTCTCACCCTTTGTAATGACTACACTGGGGCGACAGAGCTGTGCACACTGTTTTTAAAAAACGGCTATCGTAAAAATTGTAACGGTAAGCTGCTTTCAAAAGCACGTTTTATGTTTATAAAACAGCATCAACAACGCTTTGCACAAACCGTTATTGCAGAAATGCGCGGTGTATCTGACGAAAACGGTAGTAGCCCATTTTGGCAGTGGCTTGAAGAGCACTTTTTCTCTATGGACTTCCCAACGGCAGATTATCTGACGGGAATAGGGCAAAAAGTATTTATTGCTGAGCTTATGCCTAAATACCCAATTTACGTCAACTTATTGAGTAAAGACGCGCAAGCGGTTATAGGTCAAGTGCATGACAATACGCGCCCTGCAATTCAACTATTAAAAAGTGAAGGTTTTACTTTTAATGGTTACGTTGACATTTTTGATGCGGGCCCAACCGTTGAAGCAAAAGTAGATAACATTGCGACAATTCGCAATGCACAAAACTTTAGCGTTGAAATTGGCGAAATGACAGGCGATACCATGGTGTTGTTAGCCAATGACAAACTTGAAGACTTTAGAGCAACAGTAGCGCCAATGGCATTTGATGAGCGATCAAACAGCCTAGTGCTTACGCAAGAACTTGCTGATGCATTACATTTGAAATCGGGCGATTTTGTTACGGCTACCCCAGTTTAATTTAGGAGAAAGTATATGACTCATCCTGCACAATTTATTAATGGTCAATGGTCACCAGGCCAAGGCACCGAATTTAACTCAGTTAACCCTGCAAATAACGATGTTATATGGCAGGCATCAGCTGCAAGCGCTGAGCAAGTAGATAGCGCCGTAGCCTCTGCGCGTGAAGCATTTTATAGCTGGGCTGATAAAAGCTTTGCTGAGCGCTTAGAAATTGTAAAAACCTTTGCTGCAACGTTAAAAGAGCATAGCGAAGAGTTGGCTGTGGCAATAGCTCAAGAAACAGGTAAGCCACTTTGGGAAACGCGTACTGAAGCGGGTGCCATGGTCGGAAAAATTGCCATTGCTGAAAAAGCATTTTTAGAGCGTACCGGCGACGTTGAAAACGCGATGCCGCAAGGCCGTGCGATGATCCGCCATAAGCCACACGGTGTTGTTGCTGTATTTGGTCCTTATAACTTCCCTGGGCATTTACCAAATGGCCACATTGTACCTGCACTTTTAGCTGGTAATACCGTGGTATTTAAACCCTCTGAACTAACACCTATGGTGGCTGAGCTAACCCTTAAACTATGGGAAAAAGCCGGTTTACCAGCAGGGGTTATTAACCTTGTACAAGGTGAGGTTGAAACAGGTAAAGCATTGGCGTCACACAAAGGCATTGATGGTTTATTCTTTACAGGTTCTTCTCGTACGGGTCATATTTTACATGAACAGTTCGCAGGTCAACCAGGTAAGATTTTAGCGCTTGAAATGGGTGGTAATAATCCGCTAATCGTTAAAGATGCAGAAGATACGCTTGCTGTTGTGCACGATATTGTGCAATCTGCGTTTATCTCAAGCGGCCAACGCTGTACGTGTGCGCGTAAATTGTTTTTACCAACAGGTGCTAAAGGCGATGAAATTTTAGCACGCCTAATTACAGCCACTAAAGCAATCAAAGTTGGTAATTATGACGATGCTGACCAACCATTTATGGGCTCTATGATTTCAACGGCCGCTGCCGCTGGAATGGTTAAAGCACAAGATGAGTTAAAGGCCATGGGTGGCGAAGTGCTGGTTGAACTTGAGCACACAGCAAACACTGGTTTTGTTACACCGGGTATTATTGAGTGTACAAATATCAATGACTTCCCAGATGAAGAGCATTTTGGTCCGCTTCTAAAAGTATTCCGTTTTGATGACTTTGACCAAGCAATTGATAAAGCAAACGACACGAGCTTTGGTTTATCAGCAGGCTTACTAAGTGATAACCAAGCCGATTACGATCATTTCTTACGTCGTATCCGTGCGGGGATTGTTAACTGGAACCGTCCTATTACCGGTGCATCAAGTGCAGCGCCGTTTGGCGGTATTGGTGCCTCAGGTAACCACAGAGCAAGCGCTTATTATGCCGCTGACTACTGTGCATACCCTGTTGCGTCTGTGGAACTTGAAAAAGTAACCATGCCAGCAACACTAAGCCCAGGTTTAAAAATCGATTAATCGATTTTTTAAACTAGTAATAAATCACTAAAAAAGCAGCTTCAGCTGCTTTTTTTGTACTGCAATCTCACAAAGCTAGCAATTATCAGTGCTTTCTGCTTAAATTAAGCAACCAGTATTTTTGAGGTAAGTAGACAATGGTTTTAAACAGGCAAGGGTACGATGACTTAATAATGTACCTAACTCAGAACTTAGCGTTGTTTGAAAAACCAGGTGAAATAAAGCCAGGTGCACCAACGGTTATTGAGTTAATTGAAGATGTAATTGCCGAAAATGTCATACGCATTTGTCAACAACACCCCGATCTATCTACAGAGCAGCGTAGTCAAATTGTACGCGAAGTTGATGGCATTGTTTACGACTTACAAGAAGTACTCAGCAGTGTGACTTCTCACACCGTCACAGTCGAACAGCATGCTTTTATTGATGAGTTTGCAGGGCTAGTCAAAAACTTATTTGATAACGCTATTAGTTAATATTTCCCCCTTTAAAACCACGCTTTATTCGCTATTTAATTTTAAATGCGCGCGAGTGTCTGCGTGTAATGAATATAAATTATTGAGATAAAACAATGCAAGCAAATGTAAAATGGGTTGAAGGTAATACTTACATCGGTCGCTCTAGCAGTAATCATAATGTCGTGTTTGATGCGGGCAGTGACGGAGCAGCACCTAGCCCAATGGAAATGGTATTGATGTCGGTTGGTGGTTGTTCATCGGTTGATGTGGTGAGTATTTTAAAAAAAACTAAGCAAGAGTTCTCATCAGTAGATGTGCAGTTAACCGCTGAACGAGCAGAAACAGCCCCGCGCGTGTTCACCAAAATTAATTTACACTTTGTTGTAACCGGTAATAATGTGTCTGAAAAGCACCTAGAAAGAGCGGTTTCGCTTTCGGCAGAAAAGTATTGTTCAGTTGCATTAATGCTTGATAAAACAGTAGAAATTACCCACAGCCATGAAGTTGTTCAAGATCAGGGAAAATAACGCTTTTTCCGTGAGTAAAATTCGTATAAAATCCGCGAACTTTTCATTCTGCAGGTGCAGATTTCACTAATTTATAGGTTGGTTTATATGAACAAACCCTTCGATAAACTTAAACTTCATGGCTTTAATAATTTAACTAAAAGCCTAAGCTTTAGTATTTACGATATTTGCTATGCAAAAACAGAGCAACAACGTAAAGAATATATAGAATATATCGATGAGCAGTATAGTGCAGATAGACTAACCGACATTTTAGGTGATGTGGTTGATATTATTGGTGCCAATATTTTAAATATTGCACGTCAAGATTACGAGCCACAAGGTGCCAGCGTAACTATTTTGGTTTCAGAAGAGCCGGTAGAAGAGCAGCAAAATTATGATGCTGACGAAGCACCAGGGCCGTTACCTGACTCAGTGGTTGCACACCTTGATAAAAGCCACATTTGTGTTCACACGTACCCTGAAGCACACCCTGATGATGGTATTTGTACTTTCCGTGCTGATATTGAAGTATCAACCTGTGGCATTATTTCGCCACTTAAAGCGTTAAACTTCTTAATCCATAGCCTTGAGTCAGATGTGGTTACAATTGACTACCGTGTACGTGGCTTTACCCGCGATATTAACGGCGTTAAACATTACATTGACCATGCAATTAACTCGATTCAAAACTTCATGACAGAAGATACTAAAGAAGCGTACCAAATGATGGACGTGAACGTGTATCAAGAAAACCTGTTTCATACCAAAATGATGTTAAAAGAAACCGATTTAAATACGTATTTATTTGGTTTATCTACTGATGATTTGTCAGATGACGAAGAAGAAGAGATTCGCTCAAAACTAACACGTGAAATGCAAGAAATATTCTATGGTCGTAATCTGCCAGATACAGAATAATAGCAACGCATTAAATAAAAAATGGCGCTCACTGAGCGCCATTTTTGTATGTGTTGTTTAATGCTACTTAATCAGTAATAACTCGGTTTGTCGGCCATTTAGATACCACACACCGGTTTTATCAAATAGGGCGTCTTCTTCTAGCATTATTCTTATTTCTTTATTCCACGGCTTTATAAACACCGCATTGTTAAGCTCAATAGAATAAGCGGTATTTAAATGCAGTGGGTAATCGCCATCACCCGGCACACCTTGCTGTGAATCCCACATGCCTAATGTCGTGCCAGCTGCATGGCCATGATAGCCAAGCGGGTGCGTATAAATAGTGGGTTTTAAACCTTGTGCAATGGCTTTTTCGCGGGCGGCTTTTAATACCTGATTACCCGTTTTCCCAGCTGTAAATTCAGCCGTAAAAATGTCCTGTAGCTTATTACCCTTTTTTAACGCATCAACAAGGTAATCTGGGGCTTTTGTCTCGCCTGGTTTTAAAACATACGCATGTTGTTGAGTGTCGGTATTTAGGCGTAAATACGTAATACCAAAATCAACATGCAGTAAATCGCCAGCTTGAATAACATTGTCGGCATAGCCATTGGTAAAACTGTCTTCGTGGTGGAACGATTTACTGTCGGCGCGTTGTATTGCAATACTTGGGTGAAACCACGTTTGCAGTTTAAGCTCCCTTACGCGCTCTCTAAACCACCATACTAAGTCGTCGCTGGTTGTTTTGCCCACCGTAATTACTTTATTTGAAAAGCCCTCAGCAATAATAGAATGAGCAATAGCAACAATGTGTTTGTACATGTCCACTTCTTCTGGAATGCGTTGCTCTAACCATGCAACAGCCAGCGGCTCGGCTGAGGTTATTTTATTTTTATATGTCGCAGGTAAGTTGGCCATTAAAGTGGTGTAATCGCCAAGCACTAAGCCATCAGCGTGTGCCCAGTCTGTAGATGTATTGAGAGCAATATTTCGCGGTTGGTATTGCTCAATAAGCTCATTAAGGGCAAGCCACTGATTGGGCTGGGCTTGCTTGTCCCATGCCTTTTTAAACACATTCCCTATTTTATAAGGCGCAATAGCAAAAGCATCTACAGCCCCTGAGGCATTGCGTGCTAGCACTAAAATGGTGGTGCGTCTTGCCGACAACCACGTTGCTGGCAGCATGGTTTTTAATATCGGATCTTCATTATATTCGCGGCTTATCATTAGCCACATATCTATATTGTGTTGCTGCATTAATGTGGGTAATAACGTATTGATGCGTTTTTCGGTAATGCTATCGATAAACGCGGCCCTGTTTTTCATTGATAAAATAGTCGGGGACTCAGCGGCTTTAATTACAGGGCTAAGAAGTATGAGTATAAAGGCTAATAAAAAAACGCATTTATTGTTTTGCATAGTTGGCTTATTTTTAGGCGAATATATAAGCTAACATCTCACAAGCAATACGATAAAAAAATCATTTGCGATAAACCGCAGGCACAAAAAAGCCCAGCAAAATACTGGGCTTTTTAGAGTCAAAACGTTTAGCTAAGCATGCTGTACAGTAACGCACACACGGCTAACGAACCGACCGCCAGTACAAATAAGGTACTTAAACGGTTACGGTATTTTTGTAAGCTAGGTACTTTGTAAACCGCAATCATTGGCATAATGAATAAAATCATCGCAATGATTGGGCCCGATAACTGATCCATCATATCTAGTATGCTTGGGTTTTTAACCGCGCAGAACCAAATAGCAAAAAACATCAGTACCGCACCCACTTTGTCAGCCACTTTAGGGCTCATGCTTGAGTGTTTAGTTACTAATCCGGTAAAGCTTTCGCGCGCCCCTAAAAAGTGACCTAAAAACGACGACATTATCGCAATAAAGGCAACCAAAGGTCCCAGCGTTGCAATGAATGAGTTTTCTGTAATATTAGCTAAGTAAGACAAAACAGAAACGTTTGCCGCTTTAGCTTCTGCCATTTGTTCACCGGTAAGTGATAGCACACATGAGAACACAAATAACAAAACAAAGGTGATCAGTAATAAACTAGTGCGCTTTAAAATCGCTTCTGACTTAGACGTTGCCAGTTCACCGTAGTGGCTGCGTTGTTTATTAACAAAGCTTGAAATAGCCGCTGCATGGCTAAACGAAAATACAATAATAGGAATTGATAACCAAAGTGTTTTACTAAAGCTGCCTAGCTCAGGCAAACTTGTATCCGGCATTTGCCAGCTTGGGATTAAATACAGCGATAAAAAGAATAATATACCCACTAACGGATACACTAAAATAGCAAAGGCGCGCAGCATTAAGCGCTCACCGCCCATCATTAAGCCAATCATCAGCGCAACTAAGATACCCGATAACGCAACGCGTGACGGCGACTCCATCCCTAGCTGATTGACCATAAAGCTGTCTACCGTATTGGTTAAACCCACACCGTAAATAAGCAAAATAGGAAAAATTGATAAAAAGTATAACAAGGAGATCAGTCGACCCGCATTTACGCCAAAGTGCTCTTCTACCACATCGGTAAAATCAGCCTCTTTATTTTTTGACGATAATACAAAACGCGCCAAGCCACGGTGGGCTAAAAAGGTCATCGGAAAGGCTAAACACGCCATAATAATCAGCGGCCAAAAACCACCAATACCAATGTTAATCGGTAAAAATAAAATACCTGCACCTACTGCGGTGCCAAAAAGGCTCAGTGTCCACTGCGTATCATGCAGGTTCCATTTTGATTTAGACGTGTGTGCGTCTTGTGTTGGTGCATTTGAAAGCGTTGCACCTTGAGATGTTGTCATGTGTGTGTATCCATTATTTATCATAATAATTGCGCCGAAGAATATAGTTTTTAGGCACTCATTTCATGTGTTTTTATGTCTTGGATATAAATTTGTTGTAGCGTATTAGTTACTGACTGTCACGAATATGAAACAGTGTTTAAAAGCTGCGCAATTAGTGCAGGAGTATGCCGCGAAATGAGTGAATAATCATCACTTTTGGAGTTAAGAGTGTGAGGAAAATATTTATATGTATTTGTTAAAGTGGTAAATACTTGTTGGGTTTCGGCTCGCTCAACCCAACTTACGCTCAACTGCCTTTATTCTTCGAGTGCTGATACCACAAAAAATGGATTCAAATACTCATCTTTGGTGTTGTACAAAAGCGGGCTGCCATCAAGTTGAGTGACTTTAGCGCCGGCTATTTCAGCGATGGCGTGGCCTGCGCCGGTATCCCATTCACAAGTTGGGCCTAAGCGCGGGTATATGTCGGCGCTGCCTTCGGCGACTAAACACAGTTTCAGTGAGCTGCCTTTTGACACCATTTCAACCTCATCAAAGCGTTTTACAAATTCAGCTAAATCAGGGGAAGGGTGCGAGCGGCTACCTACAACACGAATAAGGCCTTTGTTAGGCTTGGTGGTCACTTTAAGCTCGATGCGCTCATCGCCTTTATCTTTAAAAGCACCAATGGCTTCGGCGGCTAAATAAGATACACCCAGTGCAGGGGCATCAACCACGGCTAAAACCGGTTTGCCATTTTCGATTAGGGCAATATTAACGGTAAACTCGCCGTTCTTTTTTATAAATTCTTTGGTGCCATCGATTGGGTCAACCAGCCAGTAGCTTTTCCATGTTTGGCGTACATCCCAACCAATATCGGCACTTTCTTCACTAAGCACAGGAATATCGGGGGTGAGCTCTTTTAGTCCTGCACTAATGATCTTATGAGCTGCTAAGTCGGCGTCGGTTACAGGGCTTTCATCGGCTTTGTACTCAACGTTAAAGTCTTTATTGTAAATACCCATAATCGCGCTTCCCGCTTTGCGGGCGAGAATAAGGGTTTCTTCTAGCAGTTCAGTTTGGTTCATTACATGGGCCTATAGTATATGCTGATGTTTTAGATACGTTATCAGCTGAGCTACCGATTGGTCTAGGGTGTTTTTACTGGTATCTAAAATTATTTCAGGATTAACCGGCGGCTGGTAAGTTGAATCAATCCCAGTAAAGTGTTTAATTTCACCGGCGCGCGCCTTTTTATATAAGCCTTTTGGATCGCGGCTTTCGCACACCTCAAGAGGGGTGTCGATAAAAACTTCGATAAATTCACCCTCATCTACTAATTCACGAACCATGTCGCGCTCAGCTTTAAAAGGAGATATAAACGCAGTAAGGACTAACAAACCAGCGTCAACCATTAGCTTGGCGGTTTCGCCTACGCGGCGGATATTTTCAACGCGATCGGCATCGCTAAAGCCTAAATCTTTACATAAACCATGGCGTACATTGTCGCCATCAAGTAGGTACGTGTGCGCGCCTTGCTGATTGAGTGCCGCTTCTAGTGCATTAGCGACGGTGCTTTTACCTGAGCCAGAAAAACCAGTAAACCATATAATAGCGCTCTTATGCTTTTTTTGTTCGCTGCGCTGTACTTTAGTGGTGGCGTAATTATGCCAAACAATATTGTTATCCATTTGCTGTGTCTCTTTATGCTATAAGCGCGGGCATTAAAACGGAAATACCAGCGGGATCAAAGTCAGTACGGTAATTGAATAAATAATAGAAAGGGGTAGCCCCATCATTACATAGTCTTTTAGTCGGTAGTTACCCGCGCTATAAACCATTAAGTTAGTTTGATAACCAAAAGGTGAAATAAAGCTGGCTGAGGCACCAAATGCAACCGCCATAATAAACGGCAAAGGTTCTACGTTAAAGCCAATAGCCAATGAGTAGGCAACCGGAAACGACAGTGCCGCTGCGGCGTTATTAGTGATCAATTCGGTAAATAATACCGTCATTAAAAAGATTGCGATAAACGCGCCATAAGGGCCAAAGTCGCCAAGCACTACAAACATGGCATCTGATATTTGCCCAGCAAGGCCTGTGCCTATCATCAGCTTAGCTAAACCTATGGCACTGCCTACTACGGCAAGTAACTCAATAGGAAAGCGGCGTTTTATTTCGCTCAGCTTAATAGTACCACACAGCATGAGGCCAATAAGTAACACTAACAAGCCTTTAACCAGCGGTACGGCGCCTAAAATACTTAACCCCAGCACACCTGCAAAACTTAACAATACAATGTTTGATTGTTTTGCACCGAGGTGGGTTTGTAAATCAAGCCCTGAAATATACACAAATTCGCGCTTTAAGTTAGTTAAGTCATAAAAGCTTTTACCAGGGGCGAGGATTAATGAATCACCCGCTTGTAAGCGCACTTGTCCAAGCCCGCCTTGTAAGCGGTCGTGACCACGGCGAATAGCAATAACGGCCGCATGAAATTGCTCTCTAAAGCGGGCTTCTTTTACCGTTTTGCCAATTAACTTAGACGACTGACTAACGACAACTTCAACGAGGTGCTCTATGTCTTTTTCGTGTTTGTCATGCACCACTTTTAAGCCGTCAAAGCGAGTGAGCAAAGGTACCGACTTTATATCGCCTACAAACAGCAGTATGTCGTCTTGTTGAATAATATGTTGGGGGGTCACGGCGCAAATGCGATTGCCATCGCGAATAATTTCAGCCAAAAACAAGTCTTTTAAATCGCGTAAACCGTTTTCTTCTACGGTGCGGTTTATTAGTTTAGAGCCGGTTTGTACTTTCCCTTCTAAATAAAAAGGCACCACTTCTTGGCTATTTTTACCGTTGTCGGGCAGGCATTTTAGCATAACTAAAATAGTGATTAAGCCCACACTGAGTGCGCCTAAACCCACTAAGGTAAAATCAAAAAAGCCTAATGGCGCCATCCCCGCATCTACTGCAAAGCCATTTACGATTAAGTTAGTAGAGGTACCGATGAGTGTAATAGTACCGCCTAAAATTGCGGTGTACGACAAGGGTAGCAACAGCTTTGAAGGGGAGTGGTTTGGGTTATCTTTTATGGCGGTAATTAAGGAGGCAACCACCGCGGTATTGTTAGTAAAGGAAGACAAAAACGCTGTAGAAAGCCCAAGCTTGGTCACTGATTTAACTAAACTGCCACTGGATAACGATTTAGCTAAGCGTTGAATAAGCGTGGTTTTTTCTATCGCTATCGACACTAAAATTAATAACACTAAGGTAATTAATGATGGGTTAGTATAATTAACCAGCATGTTTTCTAAGTCAATTAACCCCGCTAGGTAGCTGGTGCCTATGGCACTGACAAATAACCACGCAGGGTTAATACGGGTGCCAAATAGGCACCCGACTAAAAGCAACATAATGCCTGTTAAAATGAGCTGTTCTACCATGCTTTAAATATTCCTAACAGGCGGTTATTAAACGTTATAGCTTTGAAATATCAAGCGCTTGCCAATGTGGAAAGTGCTTGCGTACGAGGGCATTAAACTCAACTTCAAAGTCGCTAAATTTACCCGCATTTTCTTCACTTTGTAGTACCTGTTCTATCATTCCTGCTGCAACCGTTAAGTTTGATAAACGGTCAATAAGAATAAACGAACCTGTTTCGTGATTGTGATGGTACTGATCCGCTAAAATAGTCTCGGTGAGCTCCAGTGTCACAATCGCAATTTCGTTTAACTGTAATGAATCTGCGCTGCCATGCTCTAGGGTGTTTACATCAATAGTGTGGTCTATTTTAGTGACCATAGCCGAGGTGTTTTTGCTGCCTAGTTTTAGGTTATAGCTTTTACCTAGTACTAATGGCGATTCGTGCATCCACACAATTTTAGCCTGTAATTGGTTGGTTACTTGCGCTTGCGAATTCGCAGGCACAATAACGTCCCCTCGGCTAATATCTATTTCAGTATTAAGAGTAACCGTGATTGCTTGGCCTGCTTCGGCGGTGTCGAGGTTGCCATCAAAAGTCACAATCTCTTTAATGTTAGATGTTTTACCTGAAGGCAGTACTTTTATCTCATCGCCAACGCGTAATTTACCTGAGGTCAGCGTGCCTTGAAAACCACGGAAGTTTAAATTAGGGCGAACCACATACTGCACCGGAAGGCGCGCTTCAAAACCAGTGTCGATTTCAGCTGCCGGAGAGTCTTCTAACAGCTCAAGCAATGGTTTGTCGGTGTAATAAGGAGTGTGTGCAGAGCGAGTTACTACATTATCGCCTTTAAGCGCCGACATAGGCACAAACTTAATGTTTGATACGTTAAGTTGCTCGGCAAATTTTAAATAATCGGCTTTAATTTTTTCATAAACGGTTTCGTCAAAATCAACAATATCCATTTTGTTAACCGCAACCACAAACTGTTTGATGCCTAATGAGTCACAAATAAAGCTATGGCGCTTAGTTTGTACCTGCACGCCATAACGTGCATCCACTAAAATAATGGCAACATCACTGGTTGATGCACCCGTTACCATGTTACGGGTGTACTGCTCATGCCCAGGGGTGTCGGCAATAATAAACTTACGCTTAGCGGTTGAGAAATAACGGTACGCTACGTCAATTGTTATGCCTTGCTCACGCTCAGCTTGTAGGCCATCAACTAACAATGCTAAATCAAGTTCTTCACCGGCATTACCTACTTTTTCGTTATCTTTATGAAGTGCAGCTAGCTGATCTTCATAAATTTGGTGACTATCGTGCAGTAGGCGTCCAATTAGGGTTGATTTACCGTCATCCACACTGCCACACGTTAGCATACGTAATAAGCTTTTATCTTGTTGACGTGCTAGGTAAGCGTCTATACCAATTTCTTTTACTTCGTTAAATGTATCGTTATTTAGGTTAGACATTAGAAATACCCCTCACGTTTTTTCTTCTCCATAGAGCCTGCTGAATCATGATCAATCACCCGACCTTCACGTTCAGATGACGACGATAGCAACATTTCTTCAATAATTTCTGTTAGGCTGCTTGCCGTTGATTCAACCGCGCCAGTGAGTGGATAACAGCCTAAGGTTCTAAAGCGAACCGACTTCATTTGCGGTACTTCACCTTCATTAAGCGGCATGCGATCGTCATCTACCATGATTAAGGTACCGTCGCGTTCTACTACAGGGCGCTCTTTAGCAAGGTACAGTGGCACCATTTCGATATTTTCTTGATAAATGTATTGCCAAATATCTAGTTCAGTCCAGTTAGATAGTGGGAATACTCGAATACTCTCACCTGGATTCACTTGGCTGTTATAGGTATTCCAAAGCTCAGGACGTTGGTTTTTAGGATCCCAGCGATGGTGTTTATCACGAAATGAATACACGCGCTCTTTAGCCCGTGATTTTTCTTCATCACGGCGTGCGCCACCAAATGCTGCATCAAAACCGTACTTATTCAGCGCTTGCTTTAAGCCTTGAGTTTTCATGATATCGGTATGTTTACCCGAACCATGGGTGAATGGGCCTACACCCATTTCGATGCCTTCAGGGTTTTTGTGTACAATTAAATCAAAGCCATACTCTTTGGCTAAACGGTCGCGAAACTCAATCATTTCACGAAACTTCCAGTTGGTGTCTACGTGTAATAACGGAAACGGAATTTTTGCAGGGTAAAATGCTTTACGAGCTAAGTGCAAAAGTACCGATGAGTCTTTACCGATTGAGTAAAGCATAACTGGGTTCTCAAACTCAGCGGCGACTTCGCGCATGATTTTGATACTTTCAGCTTCAAGTTGCTGAAGGTGAGTTAAAGCCATTGTTGGTCGTCCTACTAAAATGATTAAATTAAAATCTGTTAAACTACGCTACGTCTGTCAGCGGTTGAGCAAAGCTACTGATCTGTGCTTTTTCGCCAAACCAGTGTAATTCTTGATGCAGCGAAGCTACTTCACCAATAATCAGTAAAGCGGGTGAAATAATTTGATGCTGCTCAATGAGCTGTGCTAATTGGTCTAACTGTCCTGTGACAACACGTTGATTTTTGCGTGTGCCGTTTTCAATTATGGCCACTGGTGTTGTTGCTGCTCGCCCATGTTTTAATAGCTCGGCTTGAATATGCGGCGATTTAATTACCCCCATATAAATAGCCAGTGTTTGGTTTTTTTGTGCAAGCGACTGCCAATTAAGTTCTTGTCCTTCTTTTTTGCAGTGTCCGGTAACAAACTGAATAGCCTGAGCATGGTCGCGATGCGTTAAAGGAATACCTGCGTAGGCACTACATCCCGCGGCTGCCGTTATACCTGGCACTATTTGGTAATTTACGTTATTGGCTGCCAGTACTTGGACTTCTTCGCCACCACGGCCATAAATAAATGGGTCGCCCCCTTTAATTCGGCACACTTTTTTACCTTGTTGTGCTAAATCAACCAACATCTTATTTGTATCTTCTTGAGCTACGCTGTGATCGCCTAAGCGCTTACCCACACAGATTAAATCGGCATCGCGACGCACTAATTCCATGATCTCATCGGATACCAAGTAATCATATACCACCACATCGGCTTGTTGCATTAGTTGCAGCGCTTTTAGTGTGAGTAGCTCTGGATCGCCAGGGCCTGCACCGACTACGTATACTTCGCCTTCTGGTTCAACTTTGGCATCTAGCATTTGCTCTAGTTGTTGCTCAGCGCCATGGGTATCACCGGTTTGGACTTTGCTTACTACTGATGAATCAAACACGCCTTCCCAAAATTGGCGACGATCAGCAAAATGTTTAAAGCGTTGCTTTACTTTATGGCGAAAGCCACCGACCAAGTTAGCGAGTGGGCCGATATGCTGCGGAATAAGTGTTTCGAGCTTTTCACGTAAGCGCCTTGCTAAAACCGGCGCGGTACCTGCACTTGAAATCGCAATGGTAATTGGGTTGCGATCAACAATAGAGGGGAAAATAAAGGTACATTTAGGTTGATCATCCACCACGTTTACAAACACATTACGCGCATTGGCGAGTTCAAATACGGTGTTATTTACTTCATCGTTGTCGGTGGCGGCAATAATCAAAATTTTGCCATCAAGATGCGACTCTTCAAAATAGGCATCTATTAATGTTACTTCATCATTATGCGCATGTTCTTTTAATTCTTCGCAAAACCAAGGAGCAACTAGCGTTACATCGGCGCGTGCTTTTAAAAACGCACGGCATTTTCGCAAGGCAACCTCTCCACCGCCAACAACCAATACGGGTTTGTTGTCGAGTTTGGTAAAGATAGGTAAATATTGCACTGAATAACGCCCCTAAAAATAATAAAGTGTTTAACTGAGAAGCAGAATATAGTGGCTATTGATAAGTAAAAAATAATTAAATCTTAGTTGATATTCTTAAAAGTTATATCAATCATGTTTTTTAGGTCTAAATCGTATTTAGTAAGGGGTAGAGTGACATTTAGTATAAAAAACGCGCTTATAGTGTTTGGTTATGAGCTATAGCAAGTTTAAGCTATGATGCTCTTATATAGTTTAAGGTCACACAATTTCATAGGCATAAAATGACAAACAATACTCAAAACGCCACGCTAGCCGTTAGCTTAATGGACTTAACCAGTTTAAACACTGATGATAGTCAAGCCAGTATTAACGCATTAGTAAACAGTATAAACCCTAAGCTAGGCACGCCTGCTGCGCTTTGTGTGTTTAGTGAATTTGTTGATGACGCTAAAATAGCACTTGCTAATCGCTTATTGAGCCATGTAAAGGTGGCCACCGTAACTAACTTTCCCTCTGGTGATGCGCCACTCAATGAAGTACTCAATGAAACCCTGATAGCCATAGAGCGGGGGGCCGATGAAATTGACCTAGTTATTCCTTATAAAGCGCTTTTAAAAGGTGAAGCAGATACCGTGCTGGAATACGTGAGTGAAAGTAAAAAGGTATGTGGCAGCCGTGCTAAGCTCAAAGTGATCATTGAAACTGGCGAGCTAAAAACAGCAGCATTTATTACTCAAGCAACCGAGCTTGCCATTCAAGGCGGGGCTGATTTTGTAAAAACTAGTACAGGAAAAGTAGCGGTGAATGCCACGCTTGAAGCGACTGAAATAATGCTTAAAGCCATCAAAAAATCATCAAAGCGAGTTGGTTTTAAGGCTGCTGGTGGAGTCAAGACCGCAGTAGATGCAAATGCTTATTTGCAACTAGCAACCGAGATTATGGGGCATGATTATTTAGCACCAGATACATTTAGGTTTGGCGCTTCATCGCTGTTAAATGACGTTTATAAGGTGTTGAATGAAGCGCAGCAGTGATGCCGAAAAACAACAATTAGAGCACGATGCGGCCAAGTTGTTTTTGCGATGTTATGAACAGCAAACGGGAATTCATATGCGCCATATTTGGCACAATGAACCAAATAGACCCGATGTAAGCTGTTATCAAGAAAATCAGCAACTCGATATAGAGGTGGCGCATTTATACGCCAGTGAAACGGAAGCCATGGCCGTGTTAGGCCGGCCACTGTCGATACAAATGCAGCGTGATTTAGCCGACATGGCGCAACAACCAAGCGAACACCGGTTGCAATCAGCGTTGGAGCGCTTATTAAAACAAAAAGCGACTAAGCGTTATTATTCAAAGCGTACGTGGTTGTTAATTCGTAACGCTAGTACTATTTGGCATAAGAGCGACTTTGAAGCGGCAGTCAAAAAAGTATGTTTTCCAAATACCCATCAATTTGAACAAATATGGTTACTGTGTGATTTTTATCGCGGTGAGTTATTACGAGTAGATTAAAAGCGGCTATAGAGTAGCCGCTTTTTTATTGCTTAATTAAAAATCAAAGGTGCTGATTAGTTAAACTTAAACATGTTGCCTAAGCTTTCTAGCCCTGACTGTTGAGTTTTTGCTAAACATTTTGAGTCATCTAAAGATTTCTTTGTTGTTTCATCGGCAAGGCCCGTTACTTTCAAGCTCTTCTCTTGTTGATACTCGCGCAGTGCTAATACAGTTTGACGGTCGTACTTAACGTCTTCAGTTTCAAACTCTTCATAATTAGGTTGGTTTTTTAAATACCCTAAGCAAACCAAGTTCATACGAGACATAGCCAAGTCCATTTTTTCGTAATGTGGCATTCTATGATTCGGCACATCGACAGCGACGGCAGCAGGTGCTGCTTTTTTACTAGTTACTTTTGGCGGCGGTGGCGCTGTATAGCCTGCTGCAAGCGTGTTGTTTTGGTTATAGCGATAATAGGTATCTGGAATTTTAGTTTCTAAAAATTCAACGGCTTTAATTATTACTTCTCGTAGTGCCTTTTCTTTTGGAGTGTCTGACCAACCACTAAGGCTTCCTCCAACGAGTGCGCCACCAAAGTTAGTCGCTGCGCTGGTAAAATCAAAATCTTTGCTACCACCCTCAACGCTAGTTGCAGCTAAAATACGTGAAGTGCGTGTATCAATTAACCTTAGGTCAATAGCCATATGCGATCCAGAAAAGCCAGCTGAAACAGAACTAAACACATCACCAATAAAGCCGCCTGAACCAACACTTGCCCCTGAACTGTCATCATCAAATTCAGTAACCGCTGCAACGACGACAATCTCAGCGCCTTCAATTTCGCCATACGCAGCACCCGATTGTGCACTCACTCTGCCTGATACAGCTAAATCTTGCTCTGAAAGTACAGCGTCTAGTGCTTGGCGCTCTAATACAATAAAGCGATTAGTGCCAACAAGTGCGGTGGTAAGTTGATCTGCCATACCTTCACCAATTTCTTTTCGCCACCATCTAGAGTTATTCGACTTATCAGTGAAACGGGCCACGGCGATACGTGCTTTAGGGCCATTGTATTGCTGTTTGCTTACTTCATTAATGTCAGGCGAGTTTTGATTTGAAGTAACGTTTGTTGAGGTGCTTTGGCATGCGCTTAAGCTGGTTATTAATGCTGTGGCAAGTAGCGTTTTTTGTATGGATGAGAGCATAGGATTTTCCTTAATTTATGTGCTTAATTACATTTGTAGTTATTTTTTTAGCAATGGCTAATTAAGGTTAATTTAAATAAATCAGTAGCTTAAAAATAGTACTCAGGCGAAAGCTTTGAGTACACACGCGAAGCTAATTACTTTTACATGTTTGCGCTTCTCTGTATTGTTTTGGTGTAAGTGAATATTTGGCTTTGAAACAACGGGCAAAGTAACTTTGAGAACTAAAGCCGGTGTTATCTGCAACTAAACCTATGGTTAAGTCGCTATCAGTTAATAATTTTGCTGCATATTCTAAGCGGGTATTGCGAATGTAATCGCTGGGTGTAATGTCAAAAAGTGCTTTCATTTTTAATTGCAGTGCACGAGGGCTCAAACACATTGCACTGGCAAACTCTTCCACGCTAAACAGTTCATTTTGGTAATTTTCACGCAAGATTGTTTTTAAGCGTTCTGTAAACGTGTAATCTTTATTCTGCTCTATTTGTGCATCTAAGGTCACAGCATGTGCTTGGGCTGATAACTGTTTTATTAGGTGCTTATTTAACGCATCACGGATGCCTAATAAGCCATGAACCCGACTTTTTAATAATGATGCTTCAAAGGGTTTACACAGGTAGTCATCGGCCAGTAAATCAAGCCCCTTTATTCGGCTGCGATTGTCTGCTTTGGCAGAGAGTAATAAAACAGGGATATGATTAATAGAGATATCTGAGCGAATGGCACTGAGAAGTTGATATCCATCCATCGTAGGCATCATTACGTCACTGAGCACTATATCGGGCATTTGAGTTTGGCACAGCACTAGCCCTCCTTCTCCATTGATAGCGGTGAGGCAGGTGTAGTTATCACTAAATAATGAAACCAGTAACTCACGCATTTCCTCGTTATCTTCAACAATGAGTAGTTTTTTGTTGTTTTCTACCAGCATAGTATGAGAGGACGCTAGTTGTTTATCCGTTAATAAGTTATCTGATTCACACAATGGCAACGTGACTGTAAAACAACTTCCTTTGTTTATTTTACTGGCTAATGAAATTTGCCCGTCGTATTGCTCTACAAGCTGCTTAACCAGAGCGAGACCTATACCACTGCCTGTTTGGTTGTGTGTTGCAATACGAGTAAAGCGTTCAAAAATAAGCGCTTGCTGGTGCTCTTCAATACCAATACCAGTATCAGATACCGTTATAACAACATTATTGTTTGTGTTAGAAAGCGTTAGATTAACGGTTCCATCTGATGGGGTGTATTTAAGTGCATTGGTCAATAAATTATCAATAATAGATAAAGTATGTTTAGTTTCTAAATTTATGTAACTAGGCTGTTGCGTCGTATCGTTAAAGGAAAAATTAATATTTTTTTGGGCAAACAAAATAGCAAAGTCGTCTACTATTTGCGCTACAAAAGGGCTTAAAGAATAAGCGGATACATACTCTGTAGCCGAACTTGGACGCTGACTTAACTGTAATAACTCATTGATTAAATTAAGAAGGCGGTGCCCGTTGCGCTTAATTATAGAAACTTGTTGTTGTGCTTGAGCACCAAGTTGTTGCTGTTGTAAGTTTTCTACTGGCGCTAAAATTAAGCTCAATGGCGTTTTAAGTTCATGACTAATGTTATCTAAAAATTGGGTCTTTAGTTGATTGAGCTTTCTTTCTTGTTGAATGAGTTGCTCTGCGGTTTTAGCTCGATAGCGTGACGCTAAAATTAACCATGTAATAATCAAAACTATTATAAAATAAGCCACATAGGCTAATTGCGTTTGCCACCAAGGAGGCGTTACTGTCAGCTTTAGCATAGTGTGAACTTTGCTCCATTGCCCGTATTGATCTTTTACTTTTAATTGTAATTGATAGTTACCTGCACTTAGCTGTGAATAGTTAACTTGTCGTTGGCTTGCATCGGTATAGATAAATTGCTTATCTAAACCATTTAGCTTGTAAGCATACTGGTATTGATTAGCCGATGAAGCGTTATTAATGGCGGCATATTTAAAGCCAATGACCCCTTGGCTGGTTGGAAAAGAGAGTTTTTTAGTATGGTTTATTAGTTTTGCGGGCTGTTTTTGATCTGTTAGATAGTTTTTTGTTTTACTTGCTTGGTTGTAAATTAATAGCTCAGTTAATACTGGGGTTGGGGCTGAAGTACTCAGTTGCAGTTTACTAGGGTAAAACTGATTAAAGCCATTGATTCCGCCAAAAAATAGCTCGCCATCAGGTGCTTGAAAAGCGGCACCTAAAATAAACGAATTATGCTGCACGCCGTCACGAGGTAAAAAATGCTGCATAGCTTGATTCGTGGGATTATAGCGAGTCAGTCCTTGGTTACTGCTTAGCCATAAGTAGCCTTTACTATCATCTTTAATGGCAAAAATATTATCGTTTAGTAATCCATCATGTTCGGTAATGTAAGAGATTTTTTGTGTTTTTTTATCAAGGCGGTTTAAACCACCAAAGGTACCCACCCATAAAGTATCGTTATTTTGCAGGTGCAAAGAGGTGACCATATTATGGCTTAAACCCGTTTGCGATGCCTGATTGGCGGGGTAATGAGTAAATGATTCATCTTCCATGCTTAGATAATCTAAACCTGCACGCGTCCCGACCCATAATCCGTTCGCATTTTGATCAAAAAGCAGAGTAAACACGGTATTGTTAGCAAGACTATTAGTCGAGTCGTCGTGCTTGTAATGTTGAACCTCTAAGGTGTCGGGATTAAAGCGTGTTAAACCTTGATTGCTACCTAGCCATAAATTTCCTTTAGGATCGCTCGTTATCGCATAAACACGATCGCTGCTAAGCTGATGGCTTTGCATTGTATAGGTAATAAAATTATCTTCAGTTGGTTTATATTGCAGTAATCCGCCGCCATAAGTGCCAATCCAAAGTCGCTGCTTGTTATCTTCATGCAGGCTAAAGACATTATTATTGGTTAGGCCGCTTTGTAATTTTGAGTTAACTTTATAGTGCTTAAAACCTGTGTCGGTTTGTTTGTTTAAACCGTCACGAGTACCAACCCATAATTGGCCTTGTGTATCTTTGAGTAGAGCGCGAACAAAATTATGACTAATGGTATTGTCATCATCGCTCAAGTGCTGTTGATGCGAAAATTGATTTTGCTTTTTATCATAACGTTGTAACCCATAGCCATCTGTACCAATCCAAATGATACCGAACCGATCTTGATAAAGTGACAATAGGTAATCATTAGCAAGCCCATTTAGTTGCTGCTTATTGTGCGGTATGTGCTGAAAATTATTTTTAGATGTACTTTGCTCTGTTTTGTAAAATAAACCTTTACCATAACTTGTTAGCCACAAGGTATCGGTGTCGTCAACTAAGATATCGGTGATCCATACACCTGCAAACTGAGCAAACTCTAGAAAAGCCTCTGTTGTTGGAATAAATAAGCTAAGGCCTTGTTTGCTTGCTAGTAATAGCTGCCCTTGTGTATTTAATTGCAGCCGCCATAAATTTTTATGACTTCCCGCAATGTGATTAAAGGTTTTATGCTTTGGGTTAAACTTAATTAATCCTTCGTTGGTTGCTAACCAGACATTTTGTTGAGTATCTATAACAATATCTTGTATGACGGTATTAGCTTGCTCGGGGCTATTATAGCTAAACGACTCTACTTCATTCTTAACTATATTTAGACGCGTTAACTTTCCATGCTCATGGCCTAACCAAATATTATTTAGACTATCTGAAGCTAATGACCAAATGCGATTATCAGTAATAGCCAACTCAGTTTGCGTATTAAAAACCTTAAATTGACCGGTTTGAGTATCAAGTAAGTTTAAACCATTACTGGCTGTAGAAAACCAGATAGCATGTTGATCGGCAGCCAGACAATCGGTGACCCAGTTTCCTGAAATGCTAGCCTCAGTAGGGTGAGACTTAAAGCGTTTAAACTCATAACCATCAAAGCGATTAAGACCGCCTTGTGTCGAAAACCAGTGAAACCCTTGCTTGTCAGTGATACTGCAAGTAATCGAATTTTGCGATAACCCCTGTTCACTAGAATATGTATCTAAGTGAATAGGGCGCGCGACGAGTGCACTGTGAAATAAGCATAAAACGCTTAGAATCACGATTTTGTAAAGTGTATGAAGTAAATGCACCCGCTTCCTTGTGCTATTAATATTCCTAAAAGTGAAACAATCATAAACTGCTTTTTTATTAATGTTAAGTTTGATTTTGAGTGTGGCCAATGAGATTTTAAGTTATGGGTATCTTTTTACTCTTGTGTTAATGAATTGCGTAAGTATAATAGGCATCCACTTTGCAGGGGCGTAGTTCCAATTGGTAGAACAGCGGTCTCCAAAACCGACGGTTGGGAGTTCGAATCTCTCCGCCCCTGCCAATTTTTACAAAGTGAATAAAGTCTAGAACTAAAAATCGGTTTGAGTAAGCTTGTTTTTAAGTTTAGATTTTAATGGATTAACCCTGTCGACGTGCAGGGTTGTTGTGTCTGTAGTTAAGGTAATAATATTATGAGCACGAATATAGAAACACCATCAAGTGGGATGGAGTCAGTAAAGTGGTTAGTAGCAATTGCGCTACTTGCAGGCGCAGTCGTTGGTAATCATATGTTTGCAGATCAGTCTGTATTACTACGTGCTATTGGCGTTGTGGTTGCAATAGCGGCGGGTTTAGCTATTGCTTCGCAAACTTTTAAGGGACGTACCTTCCTTGCTTTTGCTAAAGAAGCGCGTATTGAAGTACGCAAAGTAATTTGGCCAACGCGTCAAGAAACAACGCACACGACATTAATCGTAATGGTTGCAACAGTGATTATGGCACTTATCCTTTGGGGATTAGATGGCATTTTATTCCGCGCTGTAGGCTTTTTAACTGGATTGGAGATCTGATCCCATGTCGGATGAGAATAACGAAAAGAAACTACGTTGGTACGTAGTACAAGCTTTCTCAGGTTATGAGAAGCGTGTTGCTCAAACATTATTAGAGCACATTAAAATCAAAGGCCTAGAAGATAGCTTTGGTGAAGTATTAGTTCCTACTGAAGAAGTAGTTGAGATGCGTGCTGGTCAAAAGCGTAAGTCTGAGCGTAAATTCTTCCCAGGTTACGTACTAGTACAAATGGATATGAACGATGCGAGCTGGCACTTAGTAAATAGCACTGAACGTGTTATGGGCTTTATTGGTGGCACATCAGACCGTCCTGCACCAATTAGTTCTAAAGAAGCTGATCGCATTCTTAATCGCCTACAAGAAAACGCTGAAGCGCCTAAACCAGCAACATTATTTGAACCAGGTGAAGTGGTTCGTGTTACTGATGGTCCATTTGCTGACTTTAGTGGTGTGGTTGAAGAAGTTGACTACGAAAAGAGCCGCGTAAAAGTATCGGTACTTATTTTTGGTCGTTCTACGCCAGTTGAACTTGAGTTTGGTCAAGTTGAACAAGATAAGTAATTGATTTAAAGCGTTGTGTTAAAAGTTTCTTAATTTTTGGCACGAAGCTTGAAAAAGGCCGCTGATTAACTTATAATCAGCGGCCTTTTTGTATTCAGGGAAACCGTTTGTTTAACTGTTTACTAAAAAGTGAGAAACCAATTTTTAAACTGGGAAGCCGCTAGAGTACGCGTCCTCGCGCGCACAAGGCTAAGACCCACCTAATGAGGTATTTATAATGGCTAAGAAAGTTGAAGCTCTAATCAAGCTACAAGTTGCTGCTGGTATGGCTAACCCTAGTCCTCCAGTAGGTCCAGCACTAGGTCAACACGGTGTAAACATCATGGAATTCTGTAAAGCGTTCAACGCACGTACAGAATCTATCGAAAAAGGCGCTCCAGTTCCTGTAGTGATCTCTGTTTACGGCGACCGTTCATTTACGTTCGACATGAAAACGCCACCGGCTGCTTACTTACTTAAGAAAGCTGCAGGTATCAAATCTGGTTCAGGCCGTCCTAACACTGAAAAAGTAGGCACAGTAACTCGTGCTCAACTTGAAGAAATCGTTGAGACAAAGAAACCAGACCTTACAGCTTCTGATTTAGAAGCTGCGGTTCGCACTATCGCAGGTTCTGCGCGTGCGATGGGCTTGAACGTAGAGGACTAAGATAATGGCTAAATTAACTAAACGTATGCGTACTATCCGCGAAAAAGTGGAAGTAACTAAAGATTACGAAATTAACGAAGCAGTTGCTCTTTTAAAAGAATTAGCGACAGCTAAATTCGTAGAAAGTGTTGACGTTGCTGTTAACCTTGGTATCGATGCTCGTAAATCTGATCAAAACGTTCGTGGTGCGACTGTACTACCTAACGGTACTGGTCGTGACGTTCGTGTTGCTGTATTCACTCAAGGCGCTAATGCAGAAGCTGCAAAAGAAGCCGGTGCTGAATTAGTAGGCATGGAAGATCTTGCTGAACTAGTTAAGAAAGGCGAGATGAATTTTGACGTTGTTGTTGCATCACCAGACGCTATGCGTGTTGTTGGTCAACTAGGTCAAATCTTAGGCCCACGTGGTCTAATGCCAAACCCTAAAACTGGTACTGTAACACCTAACGTTGCAGAAGCAGTTAAAAATGCGAAAGCAGGTCAAGTGCGTTACCGCAATGACAAAAATGGTATCATCCATACTACGATTGGTAAGGTTGATTTCACTGCTGAGCAGTTACAACAAAACCTTGAAGCTCTAATTGTTGCGCTTAAGAAGGCTAAACCTTCTCAAGCTAAAGGTGTTTACTTGAAGAAAGTAACTATCTCTACAACAATGGGCGCAGGTGTTTCTGTTGACCAAAGCACTTTAAGCACAGTTGTTGCTTAATTGAGTGTTTACATGGCGTGAAATTTGTACTATAATTTTGCGCCATTTTGTTGATTAATTTAGTTAATCGCAAAGTAAAGAATTCGGGTTGAAGTCCATAATTTCGAAGCGCCTTTGGGCAACGCGATAAATTGGGCTTCCGTCCAAGACCGTAGGCGGCTTCGGCCTTAATATTACCTACGTAGACGGTGTGAATCCCCAGATAGATTTTTCCTAATCTTCTGGCTCTCGCCGTAAAAAGCATCTCCATCTTTATTGATGGGGAAGAGTAAAACAGGGAAGCCGATAAACGGTAACCCATTAAACCAGGAGTAACACCCATGGCTTTAAATCTTCAAGGCAAAAAAGCAATTGTTGCTGAAGTCAACGAAGCAGCCAATGGTGCTCTTTCTGCAGTTGTTGCAGATTCTCGTGGTGTAACAGTTGGTGCAATCACTGCCCTTCGTAAAGAAGCTCGTGCAAATGGTGTTTGGATGAAAGTTGTCCGTAACACTTTAGCAAAACGTGCTTTTGAAGGTACAGAGTTTGAGTGCCTTTCTGACTCATTAGTTGGTCCAAGCTTAATCGCTTTCTCATCAGAGCACCCAGGTGCTGCTGCGCGTATCTTCTCAGATTTCGCGAAAAAGAATGAGCATTTCGAACTTAAGATGGCCGCTTTTGAAGGTAATGTAGTAGACGCAGCTATGCTTGCAACTCTACCTACATACGACGAAGCTGTTGCACGCTTAATGAGCGCTATGAAAGAAGCGTCTGCTGGCAAATTGTGTAAAACAATTGAAGCAGTACGTGTACAGAAAGAAGAGCAAGCTGCTTAATTTTAAGTTGTTTAATCCCTTTCGGTGTAAATTTATTTGGACCTTAGAGTCCGTTAATTATTAGGAAATTTGTAATGTCTGTAACTAAAGACCAAATCCTTGACGCAATTGCTGAAATGTCAGTAATGGACGTTGTTGCTCTAGTTGAAGCAATGGAAGAAAAATTCGGCGTAACTGCTGCAGCTGCTATGGTAGCAGGTCCTGCTGCTGAAGCTGCTGAAGAGAAAACAGAATTTGACGTAATCCTTACTGGCGCTGGCGCTAATAAAGTTGCGGCAATCAAAGCTGTTCGTGGCGCAACTGGTCTTGGCTTAAAAGAAGCTAAAGCACTTGTTGAAGCTGCTCCAACTCCAGTTAAAGAAGGTATTTCTAAGGAAGAAGCTGAAGCTCTTGCTAAAGAACTTACTGAAGCTGGTGCTGAAGTTGAGGTTAAGTAATCTAGCTTTTGCTAGGTTCGCTGCCTGAGAAATCAGGCAAGGGCTGGTGATTATTTAATCACCGGCCTTTTTGCGCTATAGAGCGACTATTCTTATAGCGCAAATAAAATCTGATTTATTCTTTAATTTCAACGCTTTATAGTTTGCTAGTGTTGAGGTGGGATTAAGTTGGAACAACAGTTAAATGTTGTACATCTTGGCATAGATGCCAGTTAAGTCTGTTCTTACAAGAACAGGTCGGGTCAAAGATCAGCAAGCTGAGGAACCCCATGGCTTACTCTTATTCTGAAAAGAAACGTATCCGTAAGGATTTTGGTAAACGTCCACAAGTTTTGGATATACCTTTCTTACTGTCGACGCAGTTAGAATCGTTTAAAAAATTCTTAGTCCCGGACGCTGATGGCGATCATGGTTTGGAAGCTGCCTTCCGTTCTGTGTTCCCAATTAAAAGCTACTCGGGAAATTCTGAGCTTCAATACGTAAGTTATCGTATTGGTGAGCCAGTATTCGATGTAAAAGAATGTCAAATTCGCGGTGTGACTTATTCTGCTCCACTTCGCGTGAAACTGCGTCTTGTAGTAATGGACAAAGAAGCTCCAGGCACAGTTAAAGACATTAAAGAGCAAGAAGTTTACATGGGCGAAATTCCGCTCATGACCGATACCGGTACTTTTGTAATCAATGGTACAGAGCGTGTTATCGTTTCTCAGCTACACCGTAGCCCTGGTGTATTCTTTGATAACGACCGCGGTAAAACTCACTCGTCAGGTAAAGTGCTTTATAACGCACGCGTAATTCCTTACCGTGGTTCATGGTTAGACTTCGAATTTGATGCAAAAGATAACTTATATGTACGTATTGACCGTCGTCGTAAATTACCGGCGTCTATCATCTTACGTGCACTTGAGTACACGAGTGAAGAAATCCTAGATATCTTCTTCGATACTACTGCGTTTGAAATTGCTGACGGTAAAGTTCTTATGGAACTTGTACCTTCACGTTTACGTGGTGAAACTGCCGCTTTTGATATCAAGAGCGAAGACGGTGAAGTCCTTGTTGAAAGCGGTCGTCGTGTTACGGCTCGCCACATCAAGAGCATCGAGAAAAAAGGCATTAATCAATTAGAAGTACCACATGAGTACATCATTGGCCGTGTATTAGCGAAGAACTATGTTGATGAGTCAACAGGTGAAATCATCGCGACTGCAAATGACGAGCTAACGCTTGAAATGATGGCTGAATTGGTTAAAGCAGGTCACACTACTATTGATACATTATATATCAATGAAGTGGACAGCGGCGCTTACATGTCAAATACATTAAACATTGACTCGTCAAGCAACCGTTTAGAAGCACTAGTAGAAATTTATCGCATGATGCGCCCAGGCGAGCCACCGACGAAAGACGCGGCTGAAGCCTTATTTGAGAACTTATTCTTCTCAGAAGAACGCTATGACTTATCAACAGTAGGTCGTATGAAGTTCAATAGCCGTGTTGGTTACGATTCAGACACAGGCCCTGGCACATTAAGCAAAGAAGACATCGTAGCGGTTATGAAAGTATTGATTGCTATTCGTAACGGTGTTGGCGATGTTGATGATATAGACCACTTAGGCAACCGTCGTATACGTAGTGTTGGCGAAATGGCTGAGAACCAATTCCGTGTAGGTTTAGTACGTGTAGAACGTGCTGTACGTGAGCGCTTAAGCTTAGGTGACCTAGACGCGATCATGCCACAAGATCTTATTAACGCTAAGCCTATTTCGGCAGCAGTTAAAGAGTTCTTCGGCTCGTCTCAGTTATCACAGTTTATGGACCAAAATAACCCGCTATCAGAAGTAACGCACAAGCGTCGTATTTCTGCATTAGGTCCGGGCGGTCTAACTCGTGAGCGTGCTGGCTTTGAAGTACGTGACGTTCACGTAACTCACTACGGTCGTGTATGTCCAATCGAGACTCCTGAGGGTCCAAACATCGGTCTAATTAACTCATTGTCTACGTATGCACGTACCAATGACTACGGTTTCTTAGAAACACCTTACCGCAAAGTGGTAGACGGTGTGGTAACTGATGAAGTTGATTACCTATCAGCCATTGAAGAAGGTCAGTTTGTTATCGCACAGGCGAACTCAAACTTAACTGAAACCAATGAGTTTGTAGATGAACTTATTCCGTGTCGTCACAAAGGTGAATCAACCTTTATGGGTCGCATGGACCAACAATATATGGATGTATCACCACAACAGGTGATCTCTGTAGCGGCCGCACTTATCCCGTTCCTAGAACACGATGATGCTAACCGTGCATTGATGGGTTCAAACATGCAACGTCAAGCAGTACCAACATTGAAAGCGGACAAACCGTTAGTAGGTACTGGTATTGAGTTAACACTAGCGAAAGACTCTGGTGTAACGATTGTTGCAAAACGTGGTGGTGAAGTAATGTATGCCGACGCAAGTCGCATCGTTGTTAATGTACATGAAGAAGAACGCATTCCTGGTGAAGCGGGCATCGACATCTACAACTTAACCAAGTACACACGTTCTAACCAAAATACATGTATTAACCAAAAACCAACATGCATGGTTGGTGAACCGGTTACTCGTGGCGATGTGTTAGCAGATGGTCCTTCGACTGACTTAGGTGACTTAGCCCTTGGTCAAAACCTTCGCGTGGCATTCATGCCATGGAACGGTTACAACTTCGAGGATTCAATCTTACTATCAGAGCGCGTAGTTGAAGAAGATCGTCTAACGACTATTCATATTCAAGAACTACAGTGTATTGCCCGTGATACTAAATTAGGCTCAGAAGAGATCACAGCAGATATCCCGAACGTGGGTGAATCTGCACTAGGCAAGCTTGATGAATCAGGTGTTGTATATATTGGTGCTGAAGTTAAAGGCGGCGATATCCTAGTAGGTAAAGTGACTCCGAAAGGCGAAACGCAATTAACACCAGAAGAAAAGCTACTACGTGCTATCTTCGGTGAAAAAGCGTCTGACGTTAAAGACAGCTCTTTACGTGTACCAAACTCTGTAACTGGTACTGTAATCGACGTACAAGTTTTCACCCGTGATGGTGTTGAAAAAGATAAACGTGCGTTAGAAGTTGAAGACATGCAGCTTCGCGAAGCGAAGAAAGACTTCAACGAAGAGTTCCGTATTCTAGAAGCCGGTGTTTTAGACCGTGCACGCAAGTTACTTGTGGCAGCTGGTTTCGATGAAGACAACTTAGCGTCACTGAATGCTGAAAAGTTACTAACTCAAAGCCTTGCTGAAGAAGACAAGCAAGCTGAACTTGAGCAACTAGCTGCACAGTACGATGAGCTTAAAGCTGAATACGATAAGAAGTTTGAAAACAAACGTCGTAAAATTACCCAAGGTGATGACTTAGCACCAGGCGTACTTAAGATTGTTAAAGTATACCTAGCTGTTAAACGTCGTATCCAACCGGGTGATAAAATGGCGGGTCGTCACGGTAACAAAGGTGTTATCTCGACTATCGTACCAGTAGAAGATATGCCATACGATGACAAAGGTCGTACGGTAGATATCGTACTAAATCCACTAGGTGTACCATCACGTATGAACATCGGTCAGATCCTTGAAACACATATGGGTCTAGCTGCACGTGGTATTGGTGAGCGCTTAGAAGAAATGATGAAAGAGCAACGCGAGCTTCATGAGCTACGCGAATTCATCAAACAAGCTTATGAGATCGGTGAGTCTCGTCAGGTTGTGGATATTGCTAGTTTCTCTGATGACGAAATTCGTCGTTTAGCTGAAAACTTGAAAGGTGGTTTACCGATTGCTACTCCTGCATTTGATGGCGCGAAAGAAAGCGAAATCAAAGACATGCTAGAGCTGGGCGGCTACCCTAGAAGTGGTCAGGTTACACTTTATGATGGCCGTACTGGCGATCAGTTTGAACGTCAAGTAACTGTAGGTTACATGTACATGCTTAAACTTAACCACTTGGTTGACGATAAGATGCACGCACGTTCTACTGGTTCTTACAGCCTTGTTACTCAGCAGCCGCTGGGTGGTAAAGCACAGTTCGGTGGCCAGCGTTTTGGTGAGATGGAAGTATGGGCACTTGAAGCTTACGGTGCTGCTTACACGCTACAAGAAATGCTAACAGTGAAATCGGATGACGTGAACGGTCGTACTAAGATGTATAAAAACATCGTTGATGGTAACCATAAAATGGAACCAGGTATGCCAGAATCGTTCAACGTATTGTTGAAAGAAATCCGCTCACTGGGTATCAACATCGAGTTGGAAGAAAATTAAGCCAATTAGATGCTGCAGTTAGCGCTGCAGCATCTGTTATGGCTGAATAGAATGTAGGGACGAGAACATCCGTCCTCAAGATTAACTCCGACAGGAGAGCTAAGGTGAAAGACTTACTTAAGTTTCTGAAGCAACAAAATAAGACCGAAGAATTCGATGCAATTCGCATTGGTCTTGCTTCACCAGACATGGTTCGTTCATGGTCATACGGTGAAGTAAAGAAACCTGAGACTATTAACTACCGTACTTTCAAGCCTGAGCGCGATGGCTTATTCTGTGCCCGTATTTTCGGCCCAGTGAAAGATTATGAGTGTTTATGTGGTAAATATAAACGCCTTAAACACCGTGGTGTGATCTGTGAAAAGTGTGGCGTTGAAGTAACACTCACTAAAGTGCGTCGTGACCGTATGGGTCATATAGAACTGGCAAGTCCAGTTGCGCATATATGGTTTTTAAAATCATTACCGTCACGTATCGGCTTAATGCTTGATATGACGCTTCGTGATATTGAACGTGTTCTTTACTTCGAATCATTCGTAGTAACTGAGCCTGGCATGACAACGCTTGAGCGTGGTCAGCTATTAGGTGAAGAAGAATACCTAGATGCACTTGAAGAGCACGGTGATGAATTTGAAGCGAAGATGGGTGCTGAAGCAGTATTAGACTTACTGCGTGAACTCGATCTTGCTCAATTAATTGCAGAAATGCGTGAAGAGTTACCTACAATTAACTCTGAAACTAAGCGTAAAAAGATCACTAAACGTCTTAAGTTAATGGAATCGTTCCACCAATCAGGTAATAACCCTGAGTGGATGATCATGACAGTACTTCCAGTATTGCCACCTGACTTACGTCCATTAGTACCACTAGACGGTGGTCGTTTTGCGACATCTGATCTAAATGACCTTTACCGTCGTGTTATTAACCGTAATAACCGTCTTAAGCGTCTACTAGATTTAGCTGCACCAGATATTATCGTACGCAACGAAAAACGTATGTTACAAGAAGCGGTTGATGCGCTACTTGATAACGGTCGTCGTGGTCGTGCAATTACAGGTTCTAACAAACGTCCTCTTAAATCGCTTGCTGATATGATCAAAGGTAAGCAAGGTCGTTTCCGTCAGAACTTACTTGGTAAGCGTGTAGATTACTCTGGCCGTTCTGTAATCACGGTTGGTCCTACACTTAAGCTTCATCAGTGTGGTCTTCCTAAGAAGATGGCATTAGAGCTTTTCAAACCATTCATCTATGGCAAATTAGAGCGTCGCGGCATGGCTACGACAATCAAAGCTGCTAAAAAGATGGTTGAGCGTGAAGTAGCGGAAGTATGGGATGTACTAGACGAAGTAATTCGTGAACACCCAGTATTACTTAACCGTGCACCAACACTTCACCGTTTGGGTATCCAAGCGTTTGAACCTGTGCTTATCGAAGGTAAAGCGATTCATTTGCACCCATTAGTATGTGCGGCGTACAACGCCGATTTCGATGGTGACCAAATGGCGGTACACGTACCGCTAACAATTGAAGCGCAACTTGAAGCTCGCGCGTTAATGATGTCTACAAACAACATCTTATCGCCTGCTAATGGTGAGCCAATCATCGTTCCTTCACAGGACGTTGTATTAGGTCTTTATTACATGACGCGTGATCGTATTAACGCGAAAGGCGAAGGCGCCGTATTTAAAGATCCTAAAGAAGCAGAAAAAGCATACCGTAGTGGTAATGCCGACCTTCACGCTATCGTGAAAGTACGTATTAGCCAATCAGTTAAAAACGAAGAAGGTGTTGTTGAAGACACTGTAACCGTAATTGATACTACTGTTGGTCGTGCGATTCTGTCTTTAATTTTACCAAAAGGCATGCCGTATGAGTCAATCAACCAAGCCCTAGGTAAAAAGCAGATTTCTGGCTTAATTAATGAGTGTTACCGTCGTCTTGGTCTAAAAGACACAGTTATGTTTGCTGACCAAATCATGTACACCGGTTTCCACTATGCAATGAAGTCAGGTGTTTCAATTGGTATCGATGACTTAGTTATCCCACCAGTTAAAGCAGCAATCATTGAATCAGCTGAAGCTGAAGTAACTGAAATCAACCAACAATTTCAATCAGGTCTTGTAACGGCTGGTGAAAAGTACAACAAAGTTATCGATATCTGGTCACGTGTAAATGAAAACTTATCACGTGAAATGATGGCCAACTTGTCAAAAGACACGGTTATCAATGCAAAAGGTGAAGAAGTAGAGCAACCGTCATTTAACTCAGTGTTTATGATGGCCGACTCAGGTGCTCGTGGTAGTGCCGCTCAGATCCGTCAGCTAGCAGGTATGCGTGGCCTAATGGCACGTCCAGATGGTTCAATCATCGAGACGCCAATCACGGCTAACTTCCGTGAAGGTCTAAACGTACTTCAGTACTTCATCTCAACGCACGGTGCGCGTAAAGGTCTTGCCGATACAGCACTGAAAACAGCGAACTCGGGTTACCTAACGCGTCGTCTAGTAGACGTTGCACAAGATTTGGTAATCAACGAGGACGATTGTGGCACAGAAGATGGCTTAACAATGAAACCGCTAATTGAAGGTGGTGACGTTGTAGAAGCACTTCGCGAACGTGTACTAGGTCGTGTTGTTGCTGAAGATGTTGTAATACCAGGTACTAATACAGTACTTGTTGAACGTAACATCATGCTTGACGAAAAACTGTGTGACCTTTTAGAAGAGCACTCAGTTGATGAAGTTCGCGTACGTTCAGTTATCACTTGTGATAACGACTTTGGTGTATGTGCTAAGTGTTATGGTCGTGACCTTGCACGTGGTCATATCATCAACGCGGGTGAATCAGTAGGTGTTATCGCGGCACAGTCAATCGGTGAGCCGGGTACACAGCTTACGATGCGTACCTTCCACATCGGTGGTGCGGCATCAAGAGCGTCTGCTGAAAATAATGTACAAGTTAAAACAAACGGTACATTAAAACTTCACAACGCTAAATATGTATTAAATACAGACGGTAAGATTGTTATTACCTCTCGTTCTACCGAGATCACTATCATTGATAGCTATGGTCGTGAGAAAGAGCGTTATAAAGTACCTTACGGTGCGGTATTAACAGTGCAAGACAATGCAGAAGTTCAAGGTAACGACATCGTTGCTACTTGGGACCCGCATAGTCACCCAATCGTTCTTGAGCATAAATCAAAAGTATCGTTCAGCGATATCGATGATTCAAACACTGAAGCACAGACTGACGAACTAACGGGTTTAACTCGTGTAGTTGTTAAAGATCTTGCTAAAGCGAATGCGAAAGAGCCAAAGCTTATCATTGAAAGTGATGAGCGTGGATTGCAAGAAACGCGTCTTCCTTCATTCACTACGATTGAAGTAACAGACGGCGCGACTGCAAACCCAGGTGACGTGTTAGCACGTATTCCGCAAGAAGGTTCGAAAACTCGTGATATCACGGGTGGTCTACCACGCGTAGCCGACTTATTTGAAGCACGTAAGCCGAAAGATCCAGCTATCTTAGCTGAAATCACCGGTACGATTAGCTTCGGTAAAGAGACTAAAGGTAAGAAACGTTTAGTTATTACACCAGCTGAAGGCGATCATTACGAAGAAATGATTCCTAAGTGGCGTCAACTTAACGTGTTTGAAGGTGAACAAGTGTCTAAAGGTGAAGTTATCGCCGATGGTCCAGAATCACCGCATGACATCTTACGCCTACGTGGTGTGACTCATGTTGCTAATTACATTGTTAACGAAGTGCAAGAGGTTTATCGTTTGCAGGGCGTTAAGATCAATGATAAGCACATTGAAACTATTATTCGTCAAATGCTACGTAAATGTATCATTCTAGACGGTGGTGATACTGAGTTCTTAGCCGGTGAGCAAATTGAAGTGGCACGCGTTAATATCGCAAACCGCGACCTTGAAGCTCAAGGTAAGATCCCAGCTAAGTTTGAAATCCAGTTAATGGGTATCACAAAAGCATCACTAGCGACAGAATCTTTCATCTCAGCAGCCTCGTTCCAGGAGACAACTCGTGTCCTAACAGAAGCCGCTGTAAATGGTAAGAGCGATGAACTACGCGGTCTGAAAGAAAACGTAATTGTGGGTCGATTGATCCCAGCCGGTACCGGTTTTGCGTATCATCAAGAGCGTATGGCTCGTCGTAAGCAAAAAGACGTTGTTGAAGAGCAAACGGTAAGTGCGGAAGAGGCAACTCAAGCACTCACTGATGCTTTAAACGCGGATTTATCTGGAAATCAATAAACCGAATCTAATCAATAGATTAGAGTTTCACAAGGCAGTTATCTACTGCCTTGTGAGCGGTTTAGGTTGACAGGTCAATCTTTGCTCATTAAAATTCCGCCACCCATTTACTTGCACGTTTAAAACATGCTGGTAAAACAAGGGCGGATTTTTTATTTTTTTCAGTAGTAATTTTAATTTCAGGAGCTATTTAAATGGCAACTATTAACCAGCTAGTGCGTAAGCCACGTCGTAGCAAGGTTACTAAAAGTAACTCAGCTGCGCTTAAAGCGTGTCCGCAAAAGCGTGGTGTATGTACTCGCGTATATACAACTACACCTAAGAAACCAAACTCGGCGTTACGTAAAGTAGCTCGTGTACGTTTAACTAACGGTTTCGAAGTAACTTCATACATCGGTGGTGAAGGTCATAACCTTCAAGAGCACAGTGTAATCCTAATCCGTGGTGGTCGTGTTAAAGATTTACCAGGTGTGCGTTTTCACACTGTACGTGGTGCACTTGACTGTGCAGGCGTTAGCGACCGTCGTCAAGCTCGTTCTAAATACGGTGCAAAACGCCCTAAAGGCTAATTGTTTTCCGTTAGTAAGGCCAAGCACTAAATATTATTAATTATTGTTTTGGGTGATTGACTCGAAAGAGCAAACCTGAATAAACCGGAGATACAAAATGCCTAGAAGACGCGTAATAGGTCAACGTAAAATTCTTCCAGATCCTAAGTTCGGATCGGAACTTCTTGCTAAGTTCGTTAACATCGTAATGTTAGACGGCAAGAAATCTACTGCTGAAAAAATCGTTTATGGTGCGCTAGACGTGGCTGCTGAGAAATCAGGCAAGTCGCACCTAGAAATCTTTGAAACTGCACTTGATAACATCCGTCCACAGGTAGAGGTTAAATCTCGCCGTGTTGGTGGTTCAACTTATCAAGTACCAGTTGAAGTACGTCCAGTACGTCGCAACGCATTAGGTATGCGTTGGTTAGTAGACGCTGCACGTAAGCGTGGCGAAAAATCTATGGGCTTACGTTTAGCTCAAGAAATCGTTGACGCTGCTGACAACAAAGGCACTGCGGTTAAGAAACGTGAAGACGTTCACCGTATGGCTGAAGCGAATAAAGCATTCGCTCATTACCGTTGGTAATCTGTCCTTAACCTTTAAGAGGATTTTATGGCACGTACAACTCCACTTGAGCGTTACCGCAATATCGGTATTTGTGCTCACGTAGATGCAGGCAAAACCACCACAACAGAACGTGTTCTGTTCTACACAGGTCTTTCTCATAAGATCGGTGAAGTACATGATGGCGCCGCAACTATGGATTGGATGGAGCAGGAACAAGAGCGTGGTATCACAATCACTTCTGCTGCAACAACGTGTTTCTGGAAAGGGATGGACGCGCAATTTGACGACCATCGCATCAATATCATTGATACCCCAGGACACGTAGATTTCACTATCGAAGTAGAGCGTTCTTTACGTGTACTAGATGGTGCGGTAGTTGTTCTTTGTGCTTCATCTGGTGTACAGCCGCAAACTGAGACAGTTTGGCGTCAAGCGAACAAATACGAAGTTCCGAGAATGATCTTCGTAAATAAAATGGATCGCACAGGCGCTGACTTCTTAACGGTTGTCGGCCAGGTGAAATCTCGTCTTGGAGCAACGCCTGTTCCAGTCCAGTTGCCAATTGGCGCTGAAGACGACTTTAAAGGTGTTATTGACCTTATTAAAATGAAAGCTATTAACTGGAATGATGAAGACCAGGGTATGACTTTCTCTTATGAGGCAATACCGGCAGAACTTCAGGATTTAGCTGAAGAATGGCGCTCTCATTTAGTTGAAAGCGCTGCTGAAGCCTCTGAAGAACTAATGGATAAATACTTAGAAGGTGAAGAGTTAAGCGAAGCAGAAATTAAAAATGCTTTGCGTCAACGCACATTAGCGAACGAAATTGTTCCCATGACCTGTGGTAGTGCATTTAAAAACAAAGGCGTTCAAGCTGTGCTTGATTGCGTTGTTGAATACATGCCATCACCCACACAAGTGAAACAAATCCAAGGTATCCTCGAAGATGGTACCGAGGAAGAGCGTCCTGCTGATGATAAAGCGCCGTTTGCTGCACTTGCTTTTAAGATTGCAACAGACCCGTTTGTTGGCACCTTGACCTTTTTCCGTGTTTACTCTGGTACTGTTAAACAGGGTGACGCGGTATATAACCCAGTAAAAAGTAAGCGTGAGCGTCTTGGTCGTATCGTTCAGATGCATTCAAACTCACGTGAAGAGATCAAAGAAGTCTACGCAGGCGACATCGCGGCGGCTATTGGTCTCAAAGACGTAACAACAGGCGAGACACTGTGTGATCCGAATTCTATTATTACGCTAGAGCGTATGGAATTCCCAGAACCAGTTATCTCTGTTGCGGTTGAGCCTCGCACAATCGCTGACCAGGATAAAATGGGTATCGCGCTAGGTAAACTAGCGGCAGAAGATCCATCTTTCCGCGTACAAACTGACGAAGAATCAGGCCAGACGATTATCTCTGGCATGGGTGAACTTCACCTTGATATCATTGTCGACCGTATGAAACGTGAATTCAGTGTTGAATGTAACGTTGGTAAGCCGCAGGTTGCATACCGAGAAGCTATTCGTTCAACTGTTGAAGTTGAAGGGAAGTTTATACGTCAATCAGGTGGTCGTGGTCAATATGGTCACGTCTGGCTTAAACTTGAACCGATGGATATTTCGGATGATGAAGCCCCAATTTACGAGTTCGTTAACGAAACCGTAGGTGGGTCAGTTCCGAAAGAATACATCCCTGCGGTAGACAAAGGTATCCAAGAGCAAATGGCTCAAGGTGTACTGGCAGGCTACCCATTACTTGGCGTGAAAGCGACTTTATATGATGGTTCATTCCATGATGTAGATTCGAATGAAATGGCATTTAAAATAGCAGGTTCACTCGCTATGAAGCAAGGTGCGCTAGATGCAAACCCTGCTTTATTAGAGCCAGTAATGAAGGTTGAAGTACTCACTCCTGAAGCAAACATGGGTGATGTAGTTGGCGACCTAAACCGTCGTCGCGGCATGATCGAAGGCATGGAAGATGCACTTGGTGGACTTAAGCAAATTAATGCTCAGGTTCCGTTATCTGAAATGTTTGGTTATGCGACTGCTTTACGATCTGCAACACAGGGCCGTGCCTCATACTCTATGGAGTTTTTGAAGTACGCTGAAGCCTCTAAACAGGTTGCAGATACAATAATTTCAGCTCGCGCTGTTATATGATTTTAGCTTGTCTGGCTCAATACTGAGTCAGGCTTTAATTTCTTTATTAGGAATTTTTTAAGATGGCAAAAGAAAAGTTTGAACGCGTAAAACCGCACGTAAACGTTGGTACAATCGGCCACGTTGACCACGGTAAAACTACACTAACTGCAGCAAT
>NZ_FPAR01000010.1:0-117207 GCF_900116475.1 Pseudoalteromonas sp. DSM 26666
CAACGATTTCAACTTCGTCGTTCACGTTGATGATACCAGCTTCAACACGGCCAGTTACAACAGTACCACGACCTTGGATTGAGAAAACGTCTTCGATAGGCATGATGAATGGCTTATCGATGTCACGCTCTGGCTCTGGAATGTAAGTATCTAGTGCTTCTGCAAGCTCTACGATTTTAGCTTCCCATTGCTCTTCGCCTTCAAGTGCTTTAAGTGCAGAACCTTGAATTAGTGGTAAGTCATCACCTGGGAAGTCGTATTCAGAAAGAAGTTCACGAACTTCCATTTCTACTAGCTCAAGTAGCTCTTCATCATCAACCATGTCACATTTGTTCATGAACACAACGATGTAAGGAACACCAACTTGGCGAGAAAGTAGGATGTGCTCACGAGTTTGTGGCATAGGACCATCAGTCGCAGCAACTACTAAGATAGCGCCATCCATTTGAGCAGCACCAGTGATCATGTTTTTAACATAATCGGCGTGACCAGGACAATCTACGTGTGCGTAGTGACGAGTAGGAGTATCGTACTCAACGTGTGAAGTTGAGATTGTGATACCACGCTCGCGCTCTTCTGGAGCGTTATCGATTGATGCGAAATCTTTAGCAACACCGCCGTATACTTTTGCAAGTACGTTAGTGATTGCTGCAGTTAGTGTAGTTTTACCGTGGTCAACGTGGCCGATTGTACCAACGTTTACGTGCGGTTTTACGCGTTCAAACTTTTCTTTTGCCATGACGGAACCTATCAGTTTTGTGTATCTAGATTACATATGAAAATAATCCACCATAGGTAGATTAAGTTAATTTTTTCAAATTTCAAATAGTTTTTTCTGACAGATAAAGGAAGTGTTTAAGGCGATTCGATTGACTGGTGCTGATAGGCAGATTTGAACTGCCGACCTCACCCTTACCAAGGGTGCGCTCTACCAACTGAGCTATATCAGCATCATCAAATTGGAGCGGGCAGCGGGAATCGAACCCGCATCATCAGCTTGGAAGGCTGAGGTAATAGCCATTATACGATGCCCGCTTTAAGGAACCTGTTCTTAAACTACCTCTAACCGTCTAGAATAAAGTGGTGGAGGGAGCTGGATTCGAACCAGCGAAGGCTGAGCCGTCAGATTTACAGTCTGATCCCTTTGGCCGCTCGGGAACCCCTCCACGATAATTCTTTACTAAGCACTTCCGGTAAAAGGAAAGTGGTGCCGACTAACCGAGTCGAACGGTTGACCTACTGATTACAAGTCAGTTGCTCTACCAGCTGAGCTAAGTCGGCACTGCTTTAGTACGGGGCGAGATTCTAGAGTAAGGTTTATTGGGATGCAACCAAAAAATTAAAAAAAATGTGATTTAATGCTTCAAATGCTCACTATTCGCGCAAAAAGCTGTTTTTTTGTTGTTTTTAACTCTTTTTAGCTAACTCATACCAGTAATTTAAGCCTTTCATTACTAGCATTGGGTCGAAAATACTCTGTGAAAAATGCCCTTGTAACAGCTGACCATAACCACCCGCAAAAATTAAGAGGCTATTTTTTGTCTTTAAATGCAATCTTGCTTGCTCAATGGCACCCATAGTTGCCACTAAGGCTCCGTTTTTTAACCCATTAGGGGTGTTTTTTCCAAGCTCATTAGCAAATGGCGTGTTTGCATCATCAAATACCCGCTGAGTATTTTGAGTGAGTGATGAGGTCATTAAATCAAGCCCAGGTAATATCCAGCCTCCTAGATGCTGCCCATCATTATTGAGAACGTCTATGGTGGTAGCCGTGCCAGCATCAACAACAATAGCAGCCATATTAGGGTAAAGCGTATAACCGCTAATAAGCGCCAACCATCTATCTATACCCAAATTACCTACTTGCTGATACGCGCAGCGTAACCCACCGAGCTCACTACTAACCGTAGCCTCAAAACAATCAATATTATGCGTTTTGGCTTGCGCTAATAATTGTTTAAGTAACTCGCTACGACCAACACAAGCGTAAATAACAACCGTAATTTGCTGCCATGAAATATTATTAATATCACATGGCTGTATTTGCCCGTTTTCCCACAATACGGCTTTGAGTGAAGTATTACCTACATCAATTAACAATCTCATGCTTGCGCCTTTCTTAATGAAATCTCGCCGCCATAATAACTTTTTACTTCGCCGTCTTGGCGAATACGTACACCACCGTGCGCATCTATACCTTCACAAATGCCACACCAACTACGATGCCCGGTATTAAGCTCTACCTGCTCGCCTGCAAACGCATTTAATTCATTCCATTGTTGATACATAGTTTGTAAGCCATTCTCACGATATTGCGCTAAGCGTTGCTCTAGCCAATAAGTTAATGAAGCTACTAGTTGATTTTTATCTAGCTGCTGGGTGTGCTGACTTAAATCTGTCCATGCTTGGTCAATGTGCTGACTGGCACTTTGTGGCATATTTAAATTAATACCAATTCCTATCACCAACTGACACGGCCCTTGTGGTTGCCCGTCTAATTCAACTAATACGCCAGCGAGCTTTTGTTTGTTTATGTAAATGTCGTTTGGCCACTTTAACTCTACACCAATACCATAAAGTGCTTTTATCGCATCACACACCGCTAAACCAACAGCAATCGATACACCCATAGCGGCTTGTAAACCATCATCTAATCGCCAAAAATAGCTGTAGTATAAGTTGGCACCAAATGGCGATTGCCATACACGCCCTCGACGCCCCCGACCTGCTTGCTGCATTTCGGCAACGATTACCGTGCCCGACTGAAGTGGTGTTTTAGCCTGAATGCGGCGCATTAGTTCGCTGTTGGTTGAATCAATGAGCGGCTGCACTTCAATATTAGCGATATTTTGCCCTAACTCAGCATAAAGCTGTTGTATTTTTTCCTGATTAAGTAACCCTACTTGGTTATTTAAGCAATAGCCTTTACCTGTAACTTTAAATACATCTAAGCCCATAGCTTGTAGGCTTTGAATGTGTTTACTAACAGCGGCACGACTAATTCCTAATTCCTCTCCTAAAGCTTGCCCAGAGACAAACCCGCCTTTATTAAGCGCATTTAAAATAGCCAGCTTGTTTCCATCAGGTGCTTTCATGCTGATTGCTCCAAAGAGATATGGCATTCATTGTGTTGATCAATTAACCGCACTTCGTGTTCTAAGCTTATGTTATAGCGCGCTAAAACAGTGTTTTGAATATGGGTGATCATGCTGATCAAATCATCCCCTGTACTGTGACCATGGTTAACGAGCACCAAAGCTTGCTGCTGATGCACTTCAATACCGGCAATCTTATATCCCTTTAATCCCGCTTGCTCTATTAACCACCCCGCTGCAACTTTATGATGACCGGCTCCGTGTGGGTAATGAGGTAACTCAGGAAACTGCGCAAGTAACGGCACTAACGCAGCATTCGTAATAATTGGGTTTTTAAAAAAACTCCCAGCATTAGCTAGTTTATAAGGGTCTGGGAGTTTGCTATTGCGTGTTTGTATCACCTGCTCACATACTTGCTGTGGCGTCGGATTTTTTAGTTGTTGTAGCGGCCCATAGCTAAGTACTGGTTGCCATATTTTTGGCAGTTTAAAGTGCACTTGGGTGATCACCGCTTTACTTTTTAACGCGTGTTTAAAAACCGATTCACGATAAGCAAAGTGGCATTGCTGATTAGTTAAAGATTTGAAGCAGTTGCTATTAATATCAAAATATTCAACAGTTTCTACAAATTGTGCTATTTCTACACCGTAGGCACCAATATTTTGCACTGGCGCGGCACCGACTGTGCCTGGTATGAGTGCTAAGTTTTCAAACCCTGCTATGCCTTGCTCAAGCAAGTCAGTCACTAATTGATGCCAATTTTCACCGGCAGCCGCACTGACTAAAAAGTCATTTTCCCGTTCAGTAATATTAATTCCTTGGGTCGCCATTTTAATAACCGTGCCAGCATAATCATTTAAAAAAATGGTATTACTGCCCTCCCCTAACAGACAAAAAGGCGCGTTAAAGCTCTGAGTTTGAAGCTGCGCTGAGTCGGTGATCTCAATAAAATTTTGGCATTGGCTACTTAATGCAAATGTATGTAGGGGTTGTAATGAGTGCGCCACAAGGGTCCTAAAGGTACCAGTAATTAATCGCTCTAGTTTAACTCATCGTCGCAAATTGCGCATCAGCTTGTAAAAATTGTTCAACCCACTGTGGCAATCATGTTATAAAACGGGTACTTTTTTATTTGTACTCAAGGTAATTATGAAAATCAAACCTCTTTTTTTAAGCCTCGCTATGGCCGGTATGTGCTCGCAAGCAATGGCTAGCGCTATTGATCAAAATTCCTACGCCAACCTTGATGATGTTATCACCACGCATTTAAACCTTGATTTAGACATCGACTTTGCCGACAAGCAATTAGAAGGTTTTGTTGAGCATACGCTACAATGGCAAAACGCGAAAAGCACAAAGCTAGTACTTGATACCCGCGATCTTGATATTGATAAAGTGATGTATCAAACAGCTAATGGCAATTGGTATAAAGCCAGTTTTAACCTTGCTAATCGCGACGATGTTAAAGGCTCAAAACTAACCATTACATTTAAAAGCCAAGCTGAAAAAGTCCGTATTTACTACAACAGTCGCCCAGAAGCGTCGGGCTTACAGTGGTTAACGCCAGAGCAAACAGCCAGTAAAACGCACCCGTTTATGTATAGTCAATCGCAAGCGATACATGCACGTAGTTGGATCCCTGTGCAAGATACACCGGCAATGCGTGTGACTTATTCTGCACGTATTCATACCCCTGAAGATGTGCGTGCGGTAATGAGTGCCGATAATAAAGATGCCCTTTATAAAGACGGTGATTACCACTTCAATATGCCACAAGCAATTTCGCCTTACTTAATTGCGATTGGTGCTGGTAACTTAGAATTTAAAGCGATGTCTAAACAAACCGGTATTTTTGCTGAACCGACTATTTTGGATGCCTCAGTTGCTGAATTTAATGACACCCAAGCGATGATCGACAAAACCAATGCGATGTATGGTGAATATGCTTGGGGTCGCTATGACTTACTTATGCTACCGCCTAGCTTCCCATTTGGTGGCATGGAAAACCCGCGTCTATCATTTATTACCCCAACCGTTGTTGCTGGCGATAAAAGCCTCGTTAACCTGATTGCACATGAGCTTGCTCACTCTTGGTCTGGTAACTTAGTAACCAATGCCACATGGGAAGACTTATGGTTAAACGAAGGATTTACCTCTTACGTTGAAAACCGCATTATGGAAGAAGTATTTGGTCGCGACCGTGCAGTAATGGAGCAAGCGCTTGATGCAGCTGGCCTGCGTGCGCAACTTAAAACCATTGATGCACCAGACACTCGCCTTAATTTAAAACTTAATGGCCGCGATCCGGATGATGCGTTTAGCTCAGTGCCTTACACAAAGGGTCAGCTATTTTTAATCTACCTAGAAGAAAAATATGGCCGTGATAAGTTTGATGACTTTGTTAAAACTTACTTTAATGAATTTGCGTTTAAATCGCTAACCACTGCGCAATTTGTGACTTACATCAAAGCTAACTTAATTGAAAAGTACCCTGGTGTAGTGAGCATGGATAAAGTGAACGAGTGGATTTTTGAGCCTGGTTTACCAAGTGATGCACCTAACCCTACCTCTGATGCGTTCGATAAAGTAGATGCTGCAACAAAAGCATGGTTAAAGGGGGATACAACTGCCGCACAATTACCTACTGCAAATTGGACAGTGCATGAGTGGCTGCACTTTTTAAATAACCTACCGCGCGATTTAAGCATTGAAAAAATGACTGAATTAGACGGCGAGTTTAACTTAACCCAATCAACTAACGCAGAACGCGCATTTGCATGGTACATGCTAGCAGTGGGTAACGGTTACCAACCGATTTACCCTGCGCTTGATAAACACTTATCGGGTATTGGTCGTCGTAAGCTAATAGTGCCACTTTACAAAGCACTTATTACACATGGTAAAAAAGACTGGGCACAAAGCGTGTACTTAAAAGCACGTCCGGGTTATCACCCACTTGCACAAGGTACCATTGACGCGTTATTTGAATAAATAATAGCGTTACCAATAAACTAAAAAGGGCCAATTTGGCCCTTTTTTAATGCTTAATTATTTTGTTACTTTATCTAAAAAAGCCTGCCTTTCAGCGAGCGTTGCTTGTTGCCACCAAAACTCGAGCATATTTGCCGCACTTGGCATGCCTTTTCCATTAATTGGCGTAATCGGTTTAATGGGACGACTCGGTTTTTGCGGGCCCGCTGGGATTGCTGTTGTTTGCTGTTTAAACTGTGCGCTTTGAACTTGTCGTTCGGCAATAATATTTAATGGCTTAGCTAAGGTGCTGCCTTTTGCTTTTAAACTCACTTGCGGTGCCTCAGCAAATACTTTTGCCGCTACCGCATTTTCAGCACGATTAAATACTAAGGTGTAATCTTTACCCGCTTCAATGGTTACATTCACCCAAAAAGGTTCTGATTCAATCACTTCATGATCGTCATAACCTAAATCATATAAATCTGTGTATTTAAGTTTTAGCTGATAAGTACCCGGTGCTAATTCAACATCATCAACACGACTAAAAAGCGAACTTTCAATTATTCGTTCACCCACTTGCAAAGGAACAAATTCCTCAGGAAAGTGAATATTTTCTGCCAAACTCGATGCACTCACTAAGAGCGCCGCTACACTGCCTAATAATATTGATTTACGCATAATTACTCCTTTAGTTGATTTCAGTTTGACACTGCTAGCAAAATTTGTCATTAGTGACACATATATTAATCAAATAAATTAGAGTCATCATTATGAGCCAAGAGACTATTTTTACTAAAATTATTAATCGCGAAATTCCAGCCGACATTATTTACGAAGACGATGACACGCTGGCGTTTAAAGACATTAATCCTCAAGCGCCATTTCATGTATTAATTATTCCCAAGCAACCAATTGCCACTATAAATGATATAAATAATGAAAACTCACATTTAATTGGTAATTTATACACGGTCGCCGCAAAACTGGCCAAGCAACACAACTTTAGCGATGACGGCTACCGCGTTGTGATGAACTGTAATGAACATGGTGGCCAAACTGTGTATCACATACATTTACATATGCTCGCAGGTAAAGAAATGGGCTGGCCTCCATACCAAGAAACTAAAAAAACGGCGCTATAGTGCTTAGTTAAATCTTAGATTAGTTTAAAAAAATCAAAAATACGGCGTTTTTCTTACTACACGAAAAAAAACAATTACTTATTTGCAACATTTTATGTTTAAATAATCGGAAATCGCACCTTTTCTCCAGTGAAATAATGATTTTCTAATACAAAAGGTGTGTAGGGATTGTGGTAAAATTAATTAGCCAGCTTTATAAAAGAGTAAAAAAACATGAGCAGTTCAGCCTTTTTGTTGTTAGATGAAGAACCAATTAACACTATTGGTATTAACGTTTTAGAGCCATTGTTAAAAACGCAAGGCCTTGACGTAACTACGGGTACAAATATTTTAGATGTTCCGGTAGGTACTCGCTTATTGTTCATTGAAACATCAAGTAAAGACGCATGGACAAAGCTAAAAGAGCAACTCGTTAATTTACGCATCAAGTGCGATATTGTGTTGTTCAATTTAGATGAAAACCCAGAGCTTGCTAATCGCGCATTGCTTAGCGGTATTCGTGGTGTATTTTACACCACTGATAATGCCGATGTACTCATGAAAGGGATTCGTTTATTACTCGAAGATCAGCTTTGGTATCGTCGTGACATTATGTGTAATGCGCTTAACCGCATGCTGCAATTTAATAAAGACGCCCTGCATAAACTAACTGATGGTGATATTGAACCAATAAAGCTAACGAAGCGTGAAAAAGCAATTATCTCGTTAATGAGTAATGGTTCTAAAAATAAAGAAATTGCTGAAGAGTTAAGTATTAGCCCGCATACGGTTAAAACTCATTTATACAGTGCATTTAGAAAAACTAAATGTCGTAACCGTATTGAATTACTTTCTTGGGCACAACAAAACATTCCTGACGAAATTCGTTAACGTTTGTTTGAATAAATACCATACAGGCACTTTAAGTGCCTGTTTTTATATCTTCTTTAAAAAACGCTGTTGGGGTCTTAATGCTCGACTCATTTACGCTTTATTTTGCCAGTATCGCCGTTATGACAGTGATGACGCTACTGAACTTTTTAACCTGGCGTACCAATAAGCATGTTCCCGGCACGTTACTTTATATTTTTTATCCTTTACTGCTATTAGCTGCCATTGTTAGTTTTGCGCTAATAGGCAAAATTCCTGATCAGATTGCCATTACCCTTGCTAATAACATGATGTTTTTAGCTTCTATTGTGCATTGTTTGTCACTGAGTCAATTTTTAAATTATCATGGTCGTGGCCTTAAGTTTGTTTGCCTATTTACAGCGCTCAGCGCTTTGCTGCTTGTTTATTTCACATTTTTACAGCCCTCAATGCGCTCACGGGTATATATTTCTGATCTGCAGCATATTGTAGAGGCCACTTTTTTATTATTTATATTTATAAAATATGCGCGAAAACCCTACCCTAACGCCAGTATTGTTTACATAATTATTTTAACTTTAGTTGCAGCAAGTTTTATTACCCGAAGCCTATTTATGGATGACATTGCACAACAGGATGCCATTTTAAATTCATGGTTTAACTCACTGTTATTTTTAAATAGTGTTATTGCCCCCATGTTCTATGCTGCAGGTATGGCGTTGTTATGTAATGAGCGCAGGGAATTACGACTTAATAAACTCACCGAAAAAGCTCATAAAGATTTAGAAATTCGCGGACTGTTTTTATCCACCATCAGTCATGAAATACGCACACCACTAAACGGCATATTAGGCAGTGCACAACTGGTATTAAATCAAACCAGCGACAGCCGTAACAAAGCCTATTGTGAGGCCATTATCAACTCAGCTGAGTCACTCAACTTACTGGTAGATAAAGTGCTGGAATATGCAAGCTTAGATCAGCACGACGAAGCCCTGTACGAAGAAGACATAGAGTTTAAAACGTGGCTGCAAAACTTATGTTTGCTGTTAAGCCCTCTGGCCGAACAAAAACAACTTAAATTTGAGCTCGCCTGTAATATCCCCGACAAAGCCTGTTACTACTGCGACCAACAAAAACTCAGACAAATTATTATTAACCTTGTAGGTAATGCGATTAAATTTACCGATACGGGGATGGTAAAAGTACAAATAGACTTAATTAATGAAACCCAGCTAGATCATACCCTTAAAGTAAGCGTACTCGATTCAGGTCCAGGCATTGAAAAAGATGAAATTGATTATTTAACTGAGCCCTACATTCAAAGCAGTGCCGGTAAAGAAAAAGGCGGAACAGGCCTAGGACTAGCTATAACCAGTCGCCTTCTCGATAAAATTAATAGCCAGCTAGAAATTACCAGTGAGCTGGGAGTAGGAAGTGTCTTTAGCTTTAACATGACGTTAGCTATTGGTGAGCTTAGTCTCGTAGAGCAACGCCATCAAAGTAAGGACTATTTAACCGGACTCGATGTATTACTTGTTGAAGATTTAGATCTGAACCAAAAAATTGCCGTTGAATTTATGGCAGACGACGAGCATAAAATTAAGCTCGCTAAAGATGGCAAAAGTGCGATTGAGTTAATGAAAAAATACCACTTTGATGTGGTGCTACTTGATATGAACTTACCCGATTTAACAGGGCAACAAGTGCTAAAAACACTCAAGCGAGTGGAGCATAAAAATCAGCGAACGCCGGTGCTGGCCTTTACTGCCAGTTTGAGCCCTGATGAAATAAAAGAATACTTAGCACTGGGTATTAAAGACATTGTTGGCAAGCCATTAAAGCAAGAGAAACTACGCCAAGCATTGAGTGATTCACAGTCAACACAAACAGCTAATATTGCCGTCGAGCTGATTGATACGTTATACGATGAAACCGCAACAGACACCCTGACAAGCTCTTTTAGTATTGATGAAGTATCTTCTATTTATAATGAATTTATTCTTTCTGCTCGTAATAAGCTGAGCCGTTGCCAAGCTTTATTAGAGCAAGACCCCGAGCAATGCATTAAGTTATTACATCGCCAAGCCAGCACCGCTATGCAACTTGGTTTTAATAGCTATGGACTAGCTCTAAAAAAAATTGAGCGACGCTTACTAGATAAAAAACCATTAAATAACTCGTTAAATGAAGCCAGCACACTGTGGCAACACAGTTTAGAAGCGTATTTAAAGTATGTGCGGCAAGGACTAGGGTAAAAACGGGCTACGGGCTACGGGCTACGGGCTACGGGCTACGGGCTACGGGCTACCAAGTTTTACTGCAGTGACAAATAATCAAGCATTTTCACTATTTATACTGTTATTTTCTGCCGTATATATCGTCAAATCGCTCTATATCGCTTTCATCTAAAATGGCACCCGTTTGCACTTCAATAACAACTAAGGGCTCGGGCTGATTATTCGCTAAACTGTGCAGCTGTTTTGCAGCAATATAACAAGACTGGTCATGGGTCAGCGTTAAGCTTTGCTGGTCAATACATATATCTGCAGTGCCTGATACTACCACCCAATGCTCAGCGCGATGCTGATGACGCTGCGTTGAGAGCCTAGCCCCACTATTAACGGTTATTTTTTTTACTTTAAAACCGATACTTTCTACCAGCGTACGATAATTTCCCCAAGGGCGGTAAACCACCTGATGGTGTGTCAGTTTGTTATTATGTGTTGTTGTCAATTGCTTGAGTAATAACGGGAGGGCATCAAGCGCATTTTGATCAGCAATTAAAGTGGCGTCGTGGGTATGAATAACCGCTAAATCGCTTACCCCTAACGTCGCTATTGTGTGTCCATCTTCGCTAATAACTAAGTTGTTACTACTGTTTTGGGCGATATGTTCTTGGTGTGGGCTATTACCCTGTGGATCTTTTTTACTCAACGCTGCGAGTGCAGAAAAACTACCCACATCGCTCCAATTTAATGCAACGGGCATTACCACCACATTATTACTACGCTCTAAAATAGCATAATCAATCGAGTCACTTGGGCAAGATTCAAGTGCATGAGTATTTGCTCTTGTAAACGCTAAGTCTTGTTTAAAATCAGTGGCACTAGCAACACTTTTAGCTATTTTTGGCGCAAAGCGTTCCAGCTCTTTTAGATATGCAGCGGGAGTAAATAAAAACATGCCACTGTTCCAACTATAACCGCCCTCAGTTAAATAGGTTGATGCAGTTGCTAAATCAGGTTTTTCTTTAAACTGGTCTACCTCAAAGCAAGCAGTACCTATAATTGCTGTGCCCTGTTTGATATAGCCATAACCGGTATGCGGCTCTGTTGGCGTAATTGAAAATGTAACTAATTTACCTTGCTCAGCCAGTGTCACCGCATCAGATAACTGAGCAGTTAATGGCGTAAAATCTTCAATATAATGATCGGCAGGCATCACCAACAAAGGACCTGTAATATTATTTTTTAATGCATAGTGCGCGGCAAGGGCAATGGCTGGTGCGGTATTTTTGCCTTCTGGCTCAAGTACTATGGCATGGGGCTTTGCAAATGCTGCCTGCTGCGCGGCAATAAATCGATGCTGCTCATTACAGACCAAAATAGCGGGATTAAAGTCCTCAGTTGCAACACGCACTAACGTGCTTTGCAATAACGACTGCTGGTTTTTATTATCAAGCAAAGATAAAAACTGCTTTGGCATTGCTTGGCGCGACAGCGGCCAAAGCCGTGTGCCAATGCCGCCAGCTAAAATTACCGGTGTAATAAGGGTTGTATTCATAAAGCCGCCAATAAAAATATCAGCGGCTATTTTAGCACTTTATCGGCTGGGCGCTAATTTATACCAATGTAAAAGCATCAGCATCTAAATGTGCCGGAAATTTAGCTCTAAACTCATCAAGCGGCGCTTTATTTAACGTGATTGTTAGTAGTGCTTGCTGGTCGTCATTCGCTTTAATCAGTGGCTCACCTTTAAAGTCATACACTGCAGTTCCACCACTGTGAGCAATACCATTGCCATCTTCACCAACCCGGTTTACGCCAACCACGTAGCATAGGTTTTCCATTGCTCGTGCCATTAATAAAGTGTCCCATACATTGCGCCTTGCTGCTGGCCAATTGGCAATATTTATCATCACGTCGTAGTCATTGTTATTGCGCTGAAACACCGGAAACCGTAAGTCGTAGCATACTTGTGGCAATATTTTAAACCCATTGAGTTCAAACACTTCACGCGTTTGTCCTGCCACTACAAACTCGCCTTCGTTACCTAAACAAAATAAGTGCCGTTTATCGTAATAGCTCACTTCTCCATTTGGTTGTACCCAGTAAAACCGATTCGCTTTTTTACTTCCTTGGGTTACCAATACCGAGCCTGCAATTACCGCATTATAGTGCCTCGCCTGTGCCTTGAGCCAACTCAGTACTGAGCCATTTTCAGCTTCGCCACAGTCAAGGTTAACCGCAAATCCAGTGGCAAAGGTTTCAGGAAGTACAATTAAATCAGGTTGATTGGTGATATTAGCAAGCTGTTTTTCAAACATCGCTAAATTGGCTTTTTTATCGAGCCAATGCAGCGAGCTTTGTAATAATGCTAAGGTTAAAGTTGACATAAAATATGTGCCGCCTCTATTAAGGTTTGATCATTTTTAGCAAAACATAAACGAATAACTTTATCATTGCTTGGTTGCTGATAAAACACGCTCAGTGGAATGGCTGCAACGCCTGCTTGTTCTGCTAACCATTGGCAAAATTCTACGTCATTTAAATCCGATACATCACTGTAATCAAGCAGTAAAAAGTAGGTGCCTTCACTTGGTAAAATGCTAAAGCGGCTATCTTGTAGAGCATTACTGAGCACATCGCGTTTTTGTTGATAAAACTCACTTAGCGCATCCACATGCTCACCTTGCTGTTCTAACATATCGGCGAGTGCATGTTGCGCAGGCGTGAAGCTTGAAAAAGTCACATATTGGTGAATTTTACGAAACTCGACCGCAAGTGTAGCGGGTGCGATGCAGTAACCCATTTTCCAACCAGTGCTATGAAAAGTCTTGCCAAAGCTTGAGATCACAAAGCTGCGAGCAAACAATTCCTCATCTCGTAACACACTTAAATGTGGTTGCTTATCAAAAGTAATATGCTCGTATACTTCATCACTTATCAGGTATAAATCATACTCGATGACTAAGGCTTTTAGGGCATTAATATCGTGCTGTTTTAACGTTTTACCACTTGGGTTATGTGGAGTGTTGATAATAATAGCCCGCGTTTTGCTATTGATAGCCGCAGCCACCGTTTGCCAGTCAATTGCATAACTCGGAGCATGCAAAGCAATATTAACTGACTTACCACCGGCCAATTCAATCGCTGGCTGGTATGAGTCATAAGCAGGGTCAAATACAATGACTTCATCACCTTCGCGCACTAGCGCTTGAATGGCAACAAACAGCGCCTCGGTTGCCCCTGAGGTTACCGTTACTTGCTGCGCGGCATCTATTTCAACCGCATATTTTCGTTTTGCTAACTGGGCAATTTGTTGCTGCAGGCGCGGTACACCAGATGAAGGTGAATATTGATTAACTCCTTCAAGCACATAATGATTAAGCTGTTTTTTAAGTAGCTCAGGCGCATCAAACTCAGGAAAACCCTGCGATAAATTAATCGCTTCGAATTGATTTGCTAAAGCAGTCATTTGACTAAAAATACTGGTGCCTAAATTTGGCAATTTACTTTCAAACACTGGTTACCCTTAATGATGGTTTTACGCCCAAAGCGATGCTATCATTGCTTAAAACAGAAGTATAGCCGTCTAAAACAAATAGCTTTATGCTCATTAGTGAGGAATGTATGCAAAACAATACCGCTATTTCAGAACTTATTGAAGCCGGAAAATGGGTCAGTCAAAAAGGTTGGGTACCCGCAACAGGTGGAAACTTTTCAGCTCGCACCAGTACGGGCTTTGTAGTCACAGCCAGTGGCCAGGACAAAGGCGCGTTAATGCCTGAGCATTTTCTACAATTAAATCATTTAGGTGAGCGTGTTGCAGGGGCAATAAAACCCTCAGCCGAAACACAACTGCATTTGAGCTTGTATCAACTTATTCCTGACGCGCAATATGTTTTGCATACTCACTCGGTAGCGGCAACTGTACTTTCAAATATTATTCAACGCCATCAGCTTGAACTAACCGGCTACGAGATGCAAAAAGCGCTCAGCGGTATTACATCGCACTTAGAATCACTGGCCATCCCTATTTTCGATAACGATCAAGATATAGACCGTTTAAGCCTACTTGTGAGCGACCATCACTTACACTCACCAATTAAGCATGCCGTATTGATCAGAGGTCATGGTTTATATGCTGTTGGCCGTAACATTGATGAAGTTCGCCGCCATTTAGAGGCATTAGAGTTTTTATTTAGTTGCGAGCTAGAACGCTTAAAAATAACAGGAACCGCACTATGATCAAAGCATTGCTAACTGATATTGAAGGCACTATTACGCGTATTTCGTTTGTAAAAGATGTGCTATTTCCTTATGCCGCACAACAACTGCCTGCATTTGTGCGCGGTCACACAGAACAGCCTGAAGTAGCAGAACAAATTAGCGCTGTAAAAGCTGAAATTAACGAGCCTAATGCCGATATCGACACCGTTATTAGCACTTTACTTACTTGGATTGAAGAAGATAAAAAAATAACGCCACTTAAGCAATTACAAGGTTTAATTTGGCAAACAGGCTATGAAAACGGTGATTTTACTGGTCACTTATACCCAGATGCTTATCAATTTTTACAACAACAAAAGCAAGCTGGCCAACAGTTATACGTTTATTCGTCGGGCTCTGTGAAAGCACAGCATTTAATTTTTCAGTATTCTGACTTTGGCGATATTCGCCCACTATTTAGTGATTACTTTGATACCAAAGTAGGCGCCAAACAAGCGCCAAGCGCCTATGAAAACATAATAACGCAATTGCCTTTTAACCCAGACGAAGTATTGTTTTTAAGTGATGTAGTTGCAGAGCTTGATGCTGCAAAAACCGCTGGGCTTAAAACTTTACATTTAATTCGCGATGGGCAAGAAAGCTCATCAAAGCACAGCTACATTAACGATTTTAGCCAATTTAAAGCGGAGCATTTAGCATGAGCCAACTCACTATTTTTGCAGATTCTGACGCCAATAATGCACTGCTGACCAGTAGCGACGTTCAACGTATTACCGCTGAACTTGCTAAGGTTAATGTGCGTTTTGAGCAATGGCAGGCAAATACCGAGATCACTGAAAGCACCAGCAATGATAATATTTTAACTGCCTACAGCGGCGATATTGAACGCTTAAAACAGCAAGGCGGCTATCAAACTGTTGACGTTATATCGCTGGCTAAAGGCAACCCTGATGCTGCAGAATTGCGCAAAAAATTTTTATTTGAACACACTCACAGCGAAGACGAAGTACGCTTTTTTGTCAAAGGCCAAGGGTTATTTTGCTTACACATTGGCAGTAAAGTGTACCAAGTACTTTGTCAACAAGGCGATTTGATCTCAGTACCTAAGCTGACCCCTCATTGGTTTGATATGGGTAGCGACCCAGAATTTACCGCTATTCGTCTATTTAACAATACACAAGGTTGGGTAGCACAAAGCACGGAATCACCGATTGCAGAGCAATTTCCATTATTACCGTAAGTTAATCATTCAAAACCCTGGTCCACACTAATAAACATAACGTGGACCAAACGCATCGCAAAATTACTTCAGCTTTGTGAGCACGCCATTTTCTACCTGACTTTGGTTATAAACACCGGTATCTAACACCCACCCAGTAACCAACTTGGCGGGTGTTACGTCAAATGCGGGGTTATATACATTAGCATTAGTGGGAGCCCACAATGCCTCGCCAAAACTACCACTAACACCACGCACTTCTTGTGGATTACGTTGCTCTATTTCTATATCGCTACCTTGGGCAGTCTTTACATCAAGCGTAGTAACCGGTGCCACCACATAAAATGGAATATTATGAAAATGCGCAAGCACCGCTAAATTATAAGTACCGACTTTATTGGCAAAGTCGCCATTAGCAGCAATACGATCAGCCCCTACAACAATTTTATCTACCTTACCTGCAGCCATTAAACTGGCCGCCATGTTATCGCAAATTAGCGTGTAAGGTATTTGCCAACGCTCCAATTCAAACGCAGTTAAACGCCCACCTTGTAGTAAGGGGCGCGTTTCATCCACCCACACATGGACATTGCCATGGACTTGTTGTGCTTTATAAATAACACCCAATGCAGTACCTATGCCCGCAGTGGCTAAAGCGCCTGTATTACAGTGAGTTAATATATTGTCGCCGCTATTTATTAGCTCAGCCCCACGCGTTGCCATGCGTTCACATAGCTCAATGTCTTCAACAAATAATTGCTCAGCCGTTGCAACAATACTGGCAACATAATCAGTTTGCTTAAGCGCTTGGCGCAACGCCGCCATACAATGCATTAAGTTAACCGCTGTTGGGCGAGTGGCTTCTAGCTCATTTATGGCGGTTGCAAGCGCGTCTCTAGTCATACCTTGCTCAGCTAAATAAGCAATTAATAAACTGGCCCCTAAGCCTATAAGTGGCGCACCACGCACTTTTAAGCTGATGATCAGCTCTTTCATGGTCTCTACAGTGTGGCATTCATGCCACACTTGTTGATGAGGAAGCAAATATTGATCAAGTACACTCAGCGTACTATTTTCATATTTTAAACTGCTTGCGATTAAATTTTGCATAAGGCTCAAAAGATTAGAAGTGCGTAGGGTTATTTTACACCACTTTGAAGAACTCTCAAGTTAGACTTATAGACATCTAAACATTTAAAGGTATAGAATGCTTAAATGCATCTTTATTGAGAATAAAACCATGACTAACTATGTTGCTTTTAATGCACAGCACGCTATTAATTACATCAATTCGTTAATTGAATCTAATCAATACGACTTTTTTAAGCCGGGGCAAGCGCTTACCGCTTATGAATTTGGTGACGGTAATCTCAACTTAGTATTTAGAATTACGGATGAGCAAAACAACAGTATTATATTAAAGCAAGCTTTACCGTATGCGCGTTGTGTAGGTGAGTCGTGGCCATTAACACTTGATAGGGCACGAATTGAGGCAGAAGTTTTACTTAATCATGGGGCTATTTGCCCTGCGCATACGGTTACTGTTTTACATTACAATAAAGACTTAGCTCTGACCATTTTAGAAGATTTAGGTGATTTGCAAATTTTGCGTACAGCGCAAAATAATGCTGAACAATTTCCAAACCTTGCTCACCACGTAGCTGTATATTTAAGCCAAACGGGCTTTTATAACTCTGACTTTTATTTATTAGCGCAAGATAAAAAAGCACGTATTAGCCAATTTACCAACCCTGAACTGTGCCAAATTACTGAAGATTTATTTTTTAGCGATCCGTACACAGAGCATGAACGCAACAACTATCCGGCACAATTACAAACTGAAGTTGAGGCTATTCGTAAAAACGGGGCATTAAAACTTGAAGTAGCAAAGCTAAAAGCTAACTTTTTATCGAACCCACAAACCTTGTTGCATGGCGATATGCACAGCGGAAGTATTTTTGTTAATCAAACTACCACTAAAATGATCGACCCTGAGTTTGGCTTTTTTGGCCCTATTGGCTTTGATATTGGATCTTTTATCGGTAACTTACTACTAAATTACTGTGCTCAGCACGGTCGCATTGACGACTTTGTAGCACGTCGTAATTATCAAACCCATTTATTAAGTACATTGGTTGAATGCTACGCCACATTTGAACAACAGTGGTTTGAGCTCATAAATAAGCAAACAACTGATGAAACACTTAAAGCTTCAGGCTACGCAGAGTATTTTATGAAACATGTTTTACAAGATGCTATTGGCTACTGTGGCATAGAGCTAATTAGACGCACTATAGGCCTTGCTAATGTAATTGATATAGAAGGCATTACCGATGAGGCCGCACGGTTAAACGTACAAAAACAAACATTAGCACTGGGTGAGCAATTGATTTTAAATGCCCACACTTGCGATACTAAAGACGCGTTTTTCAGCTTGCTAATAAGCCATTTAAATTAGGGTCTGTTTGACCCTAAACTAAGTCTTTATTTTATTAAAAAAGGCGCTTTAAGCGCCTTTTAAGCTATATTTAATGATAGTGCTCGTACATTTTATCTAGTGGCTCAGAAAGACCGCTCTCTTGCACTATACGCACATGTTTGCGTTTTAATTCGCGAGCACTGGTAACGCCACAAGAATGTGCAATAAGCCCCGCACCGTAATGAATGTATTTATTATAATTTGCGACCCGCTGCGCTTTATCCTCAACATTTAAACCACGCTGTAAACGTTCATTATGCGTAGTAATTCCTGTGGGGCAGGTATCTTTATTACATTGCATAGCCTGAATGCAGCCTAGTGCAAACATATGTCCACGTGCAGACACAACAAAGTCGGCACCTAGTGCTAATGCCCACGCAACTTTTGAGGGCACAATTAATTTGCCAGAGACAATAATTTTAACTCGCTCTCTAAGGCCATGCTTTTTTAGTAACTGAATAACTAAAGGAAGACTTTCTTTTAGCGGTAACCCCACCGAATCGAGTAAAGACTGAGGCGCAGCGCCGGTACCACCATCAGCACTATCTATGGTAATGAAGTCGGGTGCAGACTCAATACCACGATGATTTATCTCGGCAAATAAACTTTCTAACCAAGCATGTTCACCAATTACCGCTTTAAAGCCTGTCGGTTTACCGGTTGTACTTCTTATCGTGGTGAGCATGTCTAAAATATCGTTTGGATTTTTTATTTCTGGGTGCCCATTTGGGCTAATTGAATCCTGCCCCTCAGGTATGCCTCTTATTTTAGCAATTTCAGCATTCACTTTTCGCCCAGGTAACATACCGCCTTTACCTGGCTTGGCACCTTGGCTCATTTTCAGCTCAAACATTTTAACTGCTGGGTGTGCAGCAACGGCTTTTAGTTTTTCTGTGCTTAAATTTCCCTGATCGTCGCGCACACCATATTTAGCCGTACCAATTTGAAACACGATATCGGCACCACCTTCTAAGTGATACGGACTAAGTCCGCCTTCCCCCGTGTTCATCCAACAACCGGCTAATTTTGCCCCCTTTGAGAGTGCACGTACAGCAGGACTGGATAACGCGCCAAAGCTCATGCCCGATATATTAAATAACGAATTTGTGGTGTAAGGAAATTTACAATAAGGCCCAAGCGTTACATTGCTAGGCGCTAAGGCTTCTTCATCTAAGGTAGGAAATGCGCAGTTCATAAACATTACGGTGCCTGTCGTTTCTAAGCTTTGGGTTGAACCAAAAGCAGCCGTATGATCAACATCTTTAGCAGCCCGATATACCCAACTGCGTTCGGCGCGATTAAAGGGCATTTCTTCACGGTCGAGAGCAAAAAAATACTGACGAAAAAACTCACCTTGGCGTTCAAAAAAGTAGCGGAAACGTCCAATTACTGGATAATTACGCCTAATAGCATGCTTTGTTTGGGTAACATCTCGAACATAAAAAATAGCAATTAATATAACCAGCAATCCAAATACAACAATAAATAAGCTGGCAAACACATCGATACTGAACATTATAAATTGACTCATTACTTATCCTTAAATGCTAAAAAAGCGTGATGTCATTAAATAACACCACGCTTTTATAGTTTCAAAATAATGCGCTATTAGCTATCTGTTTTTGCTAATTCTGCTTGTATATACAAACGTATTTGCTGCTCAAGCACCGACAAAGGCACTGAACCATGGCGCAATATTTGATGATGAAACTCACGAATATCAAACTGCTGACCTAATGCTTGCTCGGCCTCTGCACGCAGACGTTTAATTGTTAACTCACCAATTTTGTATGACAACGCTTGTGCAGGCCATGAAATATAACGATCGGTTTCTGTTTTTACATTGTGTAATGAAAGCGCCGTATTATCGGCCATAAAATTCATTGCACGCTCACGACTCCAGCCGTACATGTGCATACCCGTATCAACCACTAAACGTGCAGCACGCCACATTTCGTAGGTTAAACGACCAAAGTTGCTGTACGGGTCTTGATAAAAACCCGCTTCAACGCCTAAGTACTCTGAATACAGTCCCCAGCCCTCACCAAACGCTGATAAATACGCATCACGGCGATAGCTAGGTAAGCTTTCAAGTTCTGCATTGAGTGATATTTGTAAATGATGACCCGGAACAGCTTCGTGCAAAGTTAATGCTTCTAAAGCATAGAGTGGTCGTTTATCTAAAGCGTAGGTATTCACCCAATAAAAGCCGGCTTGATCATCACGGCTCGAACCCGAATAGCGCCCAGTAGTGTACTTAGGAGCAATATTGGCAGGCACCGGCGCTACGCCATAAGGTTTACGCGGTAAGGTATGAAATAATTTAGGTAACTGTGCATCCATTTTTTTTGCAATATACGCGGCCTCTTTTAATAATTGCTCAGGCGTTGTGGCGTAAAACTGCGGATCTGTTCGTAAAAAGTGGATAAATTCTGCAAATGTGCCTTTAAAACCTACTTCTTTAATAACCGCTTCCATTTCACTACGAATGCGCGCAACCTCCGCTAAACCCAGCTCATGTATTTCTTTTGGGGTCATTTGTGTGGTGGTGTAATATTTAGCACGATTTGCATAAAAGGCCTCACCATTCGGTGTTGACGAAATACCAATATCACTACGTGCGCCTGGTAAGTATTCGTTATTAAAAAAAGTTAAGTAGTCTTTGTAGGCATTAATAACTTGGCTGCTAATAATTGCTTTAGCTTGTTGTTGTAACGCTGCAAATTCACTATCACTTAAACCCGCGGTATTGTTTAAAAATGGCTTATAAAATTCAGATTGTGTGACGTCATCAACAATGTAAGCAGTAATCGAGTCTTGATAACCAATTAACACCGCTTTGGGTTGAGTTAAACCAACCTCTAATCCTTTGCGCATCCATGCCATATTTTGCTCAAAAAAGCGCGGCACTTGCTGTAATCGCTTTAAATAGTGTTGATAATCTTGTGCGGTTTTATAATCAGAGCTATTAACAATAAACGATAAGCTTGAATGGAATCCATATTCTGACGTTAAAGGCATGTAGTGCGTATTAAATACATATTCATCAACACTATTTTGCACTTGCGCTCGAATAATACTGTAGTTAATTTGGTTTTCATCACTGAGCTTACTTACATCTATGGCATCTAAATCTGCTAATAGCTGGGTGTTTTTTTGATATTGCTGCGCTAAAAATTCAGCTGACAAATTAGGTAATAAGTAGCCATCAACTCCTTCGGGGTTACTATACGGGCTAACATTTTGGCGATGCTGTACTATATTTTCAGCTGTTTGCGTAAATTGTTGATCCGCATTAATTGCGGTGAGCTGACACGCGCTTAGTGAGCACATTAAAGTGACACTTAATAAGGAAAGACGCATTTGTTTTGAAAGAGATAAATTCATAGTGATTGATCTTAGTAATATTACAGATGTGATAAACCTATCGTAGCCTAGATAAATAGCAAATAGATATACGACCAACTGCGCAAAATATACGCCCGTGAGACATTGTATTAACTTAAGTTAATACTTAACAATTAGAGTAATTGCTCAGAAAAACAACGGTTATTGAAATTATAGTGCTATTTTAGCCAACTACGACTCATTTTACTTTTAAATAACGGATATAATGATTATTGTATCGTTGCTTGGAAGCAAATTGCCTCATTGGACGAGTTTTATAAATCAGCATTTATGCGTATTTGGTTGGTAATTGCAAATGATGTTCCATGATTCCATGGCTTTAGCACAAGAAAAAATGACAAAAGTATGTATGTTTTTAGAGCATCATGTTTTGCCTCCTACCCCCTTAAATTTTCAAGTTGTGTATACATACATTAGTAAAATCCATTTTGCGCTTAATAATGCCATTGATGATGCCATAGATGCCCATCAAAATATTGATGAGCTGTTTATTGAACAACTCTATTTTGAATATTTAAATCAAGGGCATAAAACCGAAGTAGCAATGATTGAAAACGTCAATGGCGTGATCAATTCACTATCGCAAAATGCTCAACAGACCGAAAAAAAGCTAAACGACTTTGCAGGTCATGTTAATGACTGTATGCACTCTCTAGATGAAAATAATATTGCCAACAGCCGTATTGCTTTAGAAAGGCTTAATGAACAAACTCAGCTTTTATTAACGCAACAAGCACAATTTAAACACCAACTAAGTCAGGCCAAAAAACTACACGAAGCAACTAAAAAACAACTTAATACCTTACGCAAACAACATGTGATTGACCCACAAACTGGCTTATACAAACGCCATTATTTAACCAAACAAACACAGTTATGGTTAAAACAAGACAAATCAATCTCAGCTATTGCCATTCAAATTGATAATTTAGAGCATTTTATTAATAATTTTGGCGATGCCATTGGCGAAGTGATTTTAAATAAAGTGGCTAAGCAAGTGCAAAAATATGTTTCGCAAAGTGGCTTAGCTGGGCGCTCTGCAAAAGATCAATTCATCGTTTTACTTGCTAACATAGAACCCGAAACCGCTAACCTTATTGCACAAAAAGTGATAAGCGGAGTTGAAAAGCTACGTTTTATTAGTTCAAAAAGCGATCTAAAACTACCCCCCATTTCTCTCTCACTAGGGATCACTGAGCAACAACAAGGCGACTTTAACCAGCTGGTTAAAAGTGCCTCAAACGCCGCTTTTAAGTCACGTTCTTCTCAATAACCCAGTACACTGTTCAAACAATAAAATTAACTGATAAATCATATTCAAATTGCACCCTTGGTGCACAATCAAGTACACTAGTCTTTATTACCACGATAGAGATTAATCATGAACGAGAACCCTGAAAAGACCACGCATTTTGGCTATAAAACTGTTGCCGAAACCGAAAAAGCTTCTATGGTTGCTGATGTATTTCATTCTGTTGCGACAAAGTACGATGTTATGAATGATCTCATGTCTTTTGGTATTCATCGTTTATGGAAACGTCAAACAATTGCCAGCTCAGGTATTCGTAAAGGTCATCATGTATTAGATTTAGCCGGTGGTACTGGCGATTTAACTGCAAAGTTTAGCCAGCTTGTTGGCGAAACCGGTCAGGTTGTTTTAGGTGATATAAACTCTTCAATGTTAAAAGTAGGCCGCGAAAAGCTGCATAACTTAGGCCTTGTAGGCAACATTGATTACGTACAAATGAATGCCGAAGCCTTGCCTTTCCCTGATAATAGCTTTGATTTAATTACGATTGCTTTTGGTTTACGTAATGTGACGGATCAAAATAAAGCGCTGCGCTCTATGTATCGTATTTTAAAGCCAGGTGGTCGTTTACTCATTCTTGAGTTTTCAAAACCAGAGCAAGAATTGTTGAGCAAAGCGTATGATTTTTACTCTTTCAACATTTTACCTACTATGGGTAAGTTGGTTGCTAACGACAGTGAATCATACCAATATTTAGCTGAGTCAATTCGTATGCACCCAGATCAAGAAACGCTAAAAGCGATGATGGTCGAAGCAGGATTTGAACAAGCGACTTATCAAAACCTTACAGGCGGCATTGTTGCACTTCACCGTGGGTTTAAATACTAAGGTTAGTAATTTATGGCGCTTGAAGAAAACAATAAAGAACAATCGGCTGAAAGCAGTTTTTTTATGCTACCGAGCTTTGTGCTTTCGCTTATTGAACAAGTATTAAATCAAGCGCTTAAACTCGACCCGAGCTTAGTCGATAAGCTAAAAGCGGTAGAACATCAGCGTTTATTAGTTGAAGTTAGAGATTGGCAGCAAAAAATAGCCATTACTTATGCCAATCAGCAGCTACATCTTTACACTGCATTAGCACATGCTGACGCTGACTGTATGATCAGTGCCAATATAAACACTTTGTTAGCTCTTAAAAATCCAGCCATGCTTACCCAGCTTATACGTCAAGACAAACTTGATTTGCAAGGGGATTTAAACATAGCTCAAAATTATAGCTCCGCCTTTTCAAGTTTAGACATTGATTGGCCAGAGCAACTAGCAAAGTATGTTGGGGATGCACCTGCACAGCAACTTTATTTGCACTTTCAGTCGTTTAAGCAGCAAGGTAAAAAAGCAAAATCACAGCTCGATAGCACCTTGATTAGCCTGTTCCAAGATGAATTGGCAATTACAATTCACCCATTAGAGCTTGCGCAATTTAAACAACAAAATAGAGCACTAAAAAGCCAAGTTGCTGCCATTGAGCAACGCATTAACGCCCTAATTAAAGCACTTTAACGCGCTAAGGATTTTTTGTGTCAACTGCCCGATTGTATTACATAACTAAAACCCTGCTTAGCTACGGACTCGATGAGCTTATTCCAAAACACAAAGTACCTTGGTTTGCTAAACTTGCACGAGGAAGTTTGTTTTGGTTGCGCAACCAACACAAAAATAACCCCCCGGGCTTAAGACTTCGTTTAGCGCTGCAACAACTTGGCCCGGTATGGATAAAATTTGGCCAAATGCTCTCAACCCGTCGTGACTTGTTACCCCACGATATCGCGCTAGAGCTAGCCTTTTTACAAGATCAGGTAGAACCTTTTGAAGGTGAATTAGCGCAAAAGATCATCGAAAAAGCATTAGAAATAGATGATATTAGCCAGCTATTTAGCGAGTTTTCACAAACCCCCTTGGCATCGGCCTCAATTGCTCAAGTGCATACTGCCACCCTAGTTGATGCGCAGGGCGAATCGCAAGATGTTGTTATTAAAGTTATTCGCCCTAATATTGAGCAACAAATCAACGCCGACTTAGCCTTAATGGAAAAATTAGCTAAAGTTGTTGGTAAGTTAATTAATGAAGCGAAACGCTTACGCCCTGTAGAAGTGGTTAAAGAGTATAAAAAAACATTACTCGATGAACTAGACTTAATGCGTGAGGGTGCTAACGGCATTCAATTAAAGCGTAATTTTGAAGGCTCAGAATCGCTATATATTCCAACAGTATACAGTGACTACAGCCGCAATAATGTGCTGGTTATGGAGCGAATTTACGGTATTCCGGTGTCAGATACTGAAGCACTGATGGCACAAAATACCAATATGAAATTACTAGCTGAGCGCGGAGTGGAAGTGTTTTTTACCCAAGTATTCCGCGATAGTTTTTTTCATGCAGATATGCACCCTGGGAATATTTTTGTGTCGCGCGAAAACCCGCATAATCCTAAATATATTGGTATAGATTGCGGTATTGTGGGAACACTTAACAAAGAAGATAAACGTTATTTAGCTGAAAACTTTATTGCCTTTTTTAATCGTGACTACCGCCAAGTAGCTCAGCTACATGTTGATTCAGGGTGGGTGCCGCCCGATACCAGCATTGAAGAGTTTGAATTTGCTATTCGTACCGTTTGCGAGCCCATTTTTAATAAACCACTTGCTGAAATATCATTTGGCCATGTACTGGTTAATTTATTTAATACCGCACGTCGTTTTAATATGCAGGTTCAACCACAACTCGTATTATTACAAAAAACCTTGTTGTATGTTGAAGGCTTAGGTCGCCAGCTTTATCCACAACTAGATTTGTGGAAAACCGCAAAACCGTTTTTAGAAGACTGGGTAAAACAACAGGTTGGCCCGCTTTCTGTACTAAAGCAAATGTATGCAAACTTACCGTTTTGGGCAGAAAAGATGCCTGAGTTGCCTGATTTAATTTATCAAAATTTAAAACGAGCACCGCACGCACAACCTCCAACATCAACGGTTTCACATAAGCCCTTGGTTTTAGGACTTTTTAGTAGTGCAGCGATGATCGTTTCAGCTTTATTTTATTTACAACACAACTTAATGGCCGCTGGCGTTGTCTTAGGCTGTGCTGTAGTTGGCTTTATAGCGGCTTGGCGCCGCGCATAAACTAAGTGCTATTTACCGCTGTGGGCGTATAATCAGCATTTAATCTTAATATTAACGGCTTTAAAAGCAGGAGAAAACCATGGGGTTTGGTGGTATTAGTATTTGGCAGCTATTAATTGTACTTGCAATCATTGTACTTTTATTTGGTACCAAAAAGCTACGCGGTATCGGTGGTGATTTAGGCGGCGCAGTTAAAGGTTTTAAAAAAGCGATGTCGGATGAACAAAGCGCTGAAAAACAAGCCAGCGAAAATAAAACAGAACACATTGAAAAATCAGCAGAATCAACACCTATCGATTCAAGTACAACTAGCAAAACTAAAGACAACGACAGGGTTTAACCAGCATGGGAATGTGGGAGCTTGTTGTTGTATTTATTGTCGGTTTGGTGGTGCTTGGTCCTGAGCGCTTACCTGTCGCTATTAGAACTGTGAGCCGTTGGGTTAAAACAGCAAAAGCAATGGCCAATTCCGTAAAAGCGGAGGTGAGCGAGGAGCTTCGTGTGCATGAACTACACGAAAATCTCAAAAAAGCAGAGCAACAAGGTCTTAAAGATTTAAGTCCTGACCTACAAAACTCTGTTTCTGAGCTACAACAAGCGGCGCAATCAGTCACCCATAGCTATAAAAAAAGTCAAACGCCAGCATCAAATAGCCAACAAACAGATGACTCAAAGTGAACATAGCACTCTCTTTTTTTCATGCACTTAATACACGGTATAAAACACAATGACTGAGGAAGTAAAATCAGGGTTTGTCGCTCATTTAATTGAATTACGTGACCGGCTAATTAAATCGTTATTAAGTATTTTAGTGATTTTTATTGGCTTAATTTACTTTGCAAACGATATTTATACCTTTGTAGCCGCTCCTTTAGTTGCTCATTTACCTAGTACAGCCACTATGATTGCAACGGATGTTACTGCACCGTTTTTTGCCCCTTTTAAGCTGACGTTGTTTGTTGCTTTATTTGCTGCCATTCCTTGGATTTTGCATCAAATTTGGGGGTTTATAGCCCCGGGTTTATATCAACATGAAAAGAAAATGCTGATGCCCATATTGGCTTCCAGTATTATCTTATTTTATAGTGGCATTGCTTTTTGTTACTTTGTGGTGCTACCTATAATTTTAGGGTTTTTCACCAGTGTAGGGCCGCAAATGATGACGCTTGCGCCCGATATAAGTAGTTATTTAGGCTTTGTGCTCAAGCTGTTTTTTGCTTTTGGGATCGCATTTGAAATCCCAGTTGCAATTATGTTGCTCTGCTGGAGCGGTGCAACAACCACACAAAGTCTAAAAGAAAAGCGCCCCTATATAGTGGTTGGCGTATTTGTAGTGGCAATGTTTTTAACGCCTCCTGATGTGCTTTCACAAACCCTATTGGCACTACCTATGCTGCTTTTATTTGAGCTTGGTTTAATTTTAGCTAAATTTTATACCGCAAAACCACAACAAGAATCTAAGGAATAATATGAACAAGTATTTACTTTCTTTACTCGCTTTAGTCAGCGTACCGGTTTTAGCCGCTACTCCTATTAATGAGCAAGCTTTGCAAGCCTGTAGTTTTATTGAAAACGACTTTAATCGTTTACTCTGCTACGACAACACCATTGCCGGAAAGTCTTTAACACAACCAGCACAAAGCCAGCTAAGCAAATCGGCACAAACAAATGTAAAAGCTGAGGCTCCCGCTGCAACAGCGCCTGTGGCCACCAAAGCAAAAGAGTTTGGTTTAGAGCATAAAGAAATTGCGGAAAATGGTGAAGAGTCTATTACGTCAAAGATTTCATCTGTTAAAAAAGCACCTTATGGTGAGCTAATCATTACCTTAGAAAATAACCAGCAATGGCGTCAAATTGGCTCAGATAGCTTAAGATTAGACGAAGGTGATACCGTTATTATTAGCCGTGGCGTATTCAACTCTTTTTTACTTAAAAAAGCAGATCAAAACCGTTCAATTCGTGTAAAACGTACTCAGTAATGCAATACACGTTAATTGATGCTGGCGTAAATTTAACTAATCATCAATTTGATGGTCAGCATCAAGAGGTGCTCGCCAGAGCAAAAGATGCGGGCGTAAACCAGATGCTGATTATTGGCTGTGATATAACCTCCAGTGAAGAATCATTAGCACTTGCTGCGCACTATAATCAATATGCTACCGCTGGTATTCACCCTCATGACGCTAAAACAGCAACCCCTGAGCTTGAGCAACAACTTACTCAGCTCGCTCAAAATGAGCAAGTTATTGCTATAGGTGAGTGCGGGCTAGATTATAATCGCGACTTTTCCCCAAGAGATATACAACGTGCTGTTTTGCGTCGTCAGCTTGCATTAGCTGAAAAACTCAACTTGCCTGTTTATTTGCATGAACGTGATGCCAGTGAGGATATGCTCACTATTTTAAAAGAGTTTACTGTTCGCGGTGTACTGCACTGCTTTACAGGCAATGCGCAAGCACTCTCAGGTTACTTAAACTTAGGACTTTATATTGGTATTACCGGCTGGGTATGTGACGAACGACGTGGCGAGGAGTTACAACAACTTATACCGAGTATTCCTATTGAACGTTTATTAATAGAAACCGATTCGCCTTTTTTAATTCCTCGTACAGTTAAACCAAAGCCAAAATCAAGACGAAACGAGCCAGCACTGCTGCATTATGTGTGTGACACGCTTGCTCAGCTTTATGGCATTCCGGCATCTGAAGTGGCAAAGCATACTCGTGAAAACTTTAATCGCTTATTTGGATTAGAGAAAAAATAATGCGCATCTTTAGCACCTTGCTGGCATTCATCATGGTGTTTTTTACATCCTGTTTCCCTGCAACTGCAATTGATATAAATAGTGAATTTAGCTCAAAAAAAATAGAGTCTATTCATTATTCATTTACCCCCAACTCACTAGAAGATGCACAACAAAGCAACTTACAACAATGGCAGTCACTTAATAATAAACCGCTTAATTTAGGTCTTGAAACTCGCCCTGTGTGGATTAAATTTGAACTAAATAATTATCTTAATAAGCCAACAGAGCCAATTTTATCGTTAGATAACCCACTTCTAAACAATGTATACCTGTACCACTTTATGGGTGAGAAGCAACTAAAATCGGAACATCTTGGTGATGCTCTTCCTTTATCTAATAGAGCGATTAAAAGTGAGTCTTTGCTGGTTAAATTAACACTTCCCGCTAACAGCGAAACCACCGTTTATCTTAACGTTAATAATAATGCGGGAATCGGGCTTCGCGTCCCCCTCACCTTATGGCAACAAGATGCATTATTAGCCCATAAAAGTATGCTTAACTTGCACTATGGATTACTGATTGGATTTATTTTTTCTTTGGCTATCAGTAGCTTGGTTTTATTTGCTTTTTCACGTAAACATTATTTTGCCTATGCCGGTGTGATTACACTGATGCTTAGCCTATTTTTAGCATATTTAGGCGGATTTGGGTTTCGTTATGCCCCTCCAAGCATAGCAGCCTTACAGCAATTGATGCTGCCTATTTTGCTAATGCTGATCACGGTATTGTTTCTTCCTTTACAGCGCCATGTTTGCATACCCATTAAATCCAACTTAGTTAAAGGGCAAACAATAATTACCACCTTATATGCATTGGTTATTGTACTTATAGGGTTGCTGCCTACTCCAAGCGTGGCTTTGTTTGCTATTTTAAGCATTCCTGTCATTTTAAGTTATCATGTTGTCACAACATTATTTTATCTACGAAAAAACCCCACGAGCCCCAATAAATCTCTATTAATGGCACTCGGGTTCTTTTTAATTGTAGTCATTCATTTTTCCGTTGCGTTAACAGGCCTGTATACAGTCACTAGATCCAGCTTAATACTCACCTTCGCGGCCTCATTAAGCTGCTCATTTTGTTTAAGCTACACCGTCATAAAATTATTTATATTACAACGCGATGAGCAAGTCACAACGCAACAGGCATTGATTGCAAAAAGTGCAGCGCAAGATGCGCTCTTAAATGAGCGGATTGAATTACAAGAGCGCACTCGCCATGAACTTGAAAACCAAGTTGATGAGCGCACCTTTGAGTTACAAGTCACACTTAGGGAACTTGAAGATAAAAACCGCGAGCTTGAACAACTCAATATGGAAGATGCTCTAACAGGGGTAAAAAATAGACGCTTTTTTGATAAAAAAATAATCATGGAAATTCGCCGTTCACGCCGTGAGCAAACACCCTTGAGCATCATTATGCTTGATATAGATAAGTTTAAAGCAATCAACGATACGTATGGCCACTTAACCGGCGATCAGGTAATTCGAGCAGTCTGTGATGTTATTAAACAACAATTAAAACGTCCTCTTGATGAAGTGGCGCGTTATGGTGGTGAAGAATTTGTCGTCCTGCTACCCAATACTAATAATCAAGGTGCGTTAGCTATTGCCGAGCAAATACGGTGCGCAATAGAAAAAAACACTGTCAGTGTTGCAGGTACTACGATTAAATACACCATTAGTGCCGGTGTTTATACTCATATTGCCGATGATGTTTATAACCCTGAAACATTTACTGAGCGTGCCGATAAGGCACTCTATCTAGCAAAACAACATGGCCGCAATCAAGTGGTTAATTTTCCAATCTCACAGTAGGAGCGTATAACTTATGGCCCAATCTGGACTAGACCTTTTCCCATATACTCGCATGCGTAGAATGCGCCGTAATGATTTCTCTCGTCGCCTTATGGCTGAAAACCAGCTGAGTGTTAATGATCTTATTTATCCTGTTTTTGTGCTTGAAGGTAAAAACCGTCGTGAAAGCATTGAATCGATGCCCGGCATTGAACGTTTATCAATTGATTTACTGCTAGAAGAAGCTAAAGAATTAGTTGATTTAGGCGTCCCTGCGCTCGCTATTTTCCCTGTTACGCCTGCAGATAAAAAATCTCTACTCGCTGAAGAAGCGTATAACGATGATGGCTTAGCACAAAGAACTGTTCGCGCATTAAAAGAAACCTTTCCAGAGCTTGGCGTGATCACCGATGTTGCACTTGATCCATTTACTGTGCATGGTCAAGACGGCATTATTGATGATGCAGGTTATGTGATTAATGACGTCACTACCGAAATTTTGGTGAAGCAGGCGCTATCACACGCACATGCAGGTGCTGATGTTGTTGCCCCATCAGACATGATGGATGGGCGTATTGGTGCAATTCGTGAAGCCCTTGAAGCCGATGGCTTTATTCACACTCGCATTATGGCCTATTCAGCAAAGTATGCATCAAGCTACTATGGCCCATTTAGAGATGCTGTCGGTTCAGCAGGAAACTTAAAAGGCGCTGATAAAAAAACTTACCAAATGGATCCTGCCAACTCTGATGAAGCTATTCGTGAAGTGGCTCTTGATTTGCAAGAAGGCGCCGATATGGTAATGGTTAAGCCAGGTATGCCTTATTTAGACATTGTACGCCGCGTTAAAGATGAATTTGGTGTACCAACATTTGCTTATCAGGTAAGTGGTGAGTACGCGATGCATAAAGCCGCTATTGATAACGGCTGGCTGAGTGAGGAAGCCACTATTATGGAGTCTCTATTAGCATTTAAACGTGCAGGTGCTGATGGCATTCTGACTTACTTTGCAAAGCAGGCTGCCCGCTATTTAAATAAGTAATAAAAGCATTTGATATAAAAGGGCTTTATTGCCCTTTTTTTATGTTTAAGAACAACACATAGTTGGCATTTATGCAGCGTTACCCCCTATTTTTATAGATAGTAATCACACTACACAGGCTCTGCCTTACCTAAAACCAAACACACAACTGTACGTTCAACCTCAAAAAATAACAAAACTTAATATTGTTAACATTCTGTATTCTATTTGTAATCATTTTTCATTACACTAAGCGTCCCATTTGGGGAAACAAAAACACGGGAAAAAATAATAATGTTGAAAACAAAAATAACGCCATTGGCGCTTGTGTTAGCAAGCCTCAGTGCACCCGCTACCGCTAACCTCGTTATATCAGAATACGTAGAGGGCAGTAGCTATAATAAAGCAGTAGAACTATTTAATAATTCGACAACCCCACTGTCATTGGATGGCTACACCCTAAGTCTCTATTCAAATGGCAATACAGAGGCAAACAATACGCTCGATTTAACCGGTGAACTTGCTGCTAATAGCACGTATGTCATTGTTAATGGTAATGCTTCAGTTGAATTAAAAGAAAAAGCAGATCAACTCAGCGCCGTCACTAACTTTAATGGTGATGACGCACTGGTACTTACGCAAGGCTCAACCGTTATTGACAGCTTTGGTCAACGCGGCGTAGATCCAGGTTCATTTTGGTCTGAAGGTGGCGTACAAACGCAAAATAAAACACTGCGCCGTAAAGAAACTCAATTAAACGGACGCACTGATGCCGATGGCGCTTTTAATCCAAGTGAGCTATGGCTGCAATTTGATCAAGATGATTTTAGTGATCTAGGTATCTTTGCGGGGAATTCTTCACCTAATCCAGATCCTGAGCCAGAACCTGAAGATCCTTTACTATGTGGCGCTGATAAAACATTAATTAGCAGTATTCAAGGTGAAGGCGCAAGCAGTCCACTGGTTAACACTGTGGTTGAATTTGAAGGCGTTGTGACGGCTGATTTCCAAGCAGATGATCAGCTCAAAGGCTTTTTTGTAAATTCACTTAATAGTGATGAAGATGCAAATCCCCTTACTTCTGAAGGTGTATTTGTTTACTTTACCAATACTGATGTTAATGTTGGCGACCATGTTCGCGTACAAGGTACTGTTGAAGAGTACTTTGATGCCACCCAAATTGGTAATGTTAGCCAAGTTGCTATTTGTGATACCGGCCTTTCAGCTTATCCGACTAAAATCACTTTACCCGTTATCGATCAAAGTGAGTTAGAAGCATTTGAAGGTATGTTGGTGACCCTAGAGCAGCCATTAGTTGTCACGAATAACTATGGTTTAGGTCGCTACGGTGAATTAGAGCTTGCCACCGAACGTTTATATCAAGGGACACAAGTTGCACTTCCTGGTGCGGCAGCAAATGCGGTTGAAGCGCAAAATCTAACTAAAAAAATACTCGTAGATGATGGCTCAACTCGTCAAAATCGCGACCCTATTGCTTACCCTGTACCTGGATTATCAGCAGAGAATACGCTGCGTACTGGCGATACAGTAAATACCGTTACTGGCGCCCTAGCGTACAGTTTTAGCACTTACCGTATTCACCCAACGGTCACACCTCAGTTTATAGCAACGAATCCGCGTACCGATGCACCAGAGTTAAACCCTGACGCTGATTTACGTGTTGCCAGCTTTAACGTACTTAACTACTTTAATGGCGACGGCCAAGGCAGCGGTTTCCCAACTAGCCGAGGCGCTGACTCAGAAGTAGAATTAATTCGTCAACAGGCCAAACTAGTTAGTGCTATCAGTGCTATGCAAGCTGATGTGATTGGCTTAATGGAAATTGAAAATGACGGCTTTGGCGAATTTAGCGCAGTTGCAAGCTTAGTAAATGCACTTAATGATGCCGACAGTCAAAATCAATATGCATTTGTGGACTTTGGCGTTGATAAAATCGGCACCGACGCTATTACTACCGCGCTTATTTATCGTGCTGATAAAGTACAGCAAGTAGGAACAGCAGCGATTACAACTGACGCGCCTTTTGACTACAGCAATCGCGCACCTATTGCGCAAAGCTTTAAGTCTTTAGAGACAGAAGAAGTCTTTACTGTTGCCGTTGCTCACTTAAAATCTAAAGGTGGTTGTGGAAGTGCAACTGGTGGAAACGCTGATCAAAATGACGGCCAAGCATGTTGGAACGAAATTCGAACTGCTGGCGCCAATGCATTTGCTGATTGGTTAAATAGCAAACCAACAGGGGTTGATGATGAAGATATCATTCTTGTTGGCGACATGAACGCCTATGCAATGGAAGATCCTATCCGTGCATTTGCTGATAAAGGCCTTAAAAATGTGGTTGCTGAGCTAGATGGCAACACTTTAGGTTACTCTTATAGCTTTTCTGGCCGAGCGGGTAGTTTAGATCACGCCCTAGTCAGTCCAAGCTTATTAAATAAAGTAGTCAGTGCAACCGATTGGCACATTAATGCCGATGAGCCTATCTCGCTTGATTATAACGTTGAGTTTAAATCTGACGCACAACAATCAACCTTATATGCTCAAGGTCCTTACAGAGCGTCAGATCATGACCCTGTTATTGTCGATATTCGCTCGACCATTATCGCGCCACCTGAGCCAGAACCTGAAGTAATTATTGGCGAAATTAATAATATTGGCGGGTGGTTTTGGTGGAAAAGCTACAGCTTTGAAATCCCACAAGGTTATGACGAGCTAACGGTTAGCCTTGACGGTGGCTGGGGTGATGCAAACTTATTTGTACGCCATAAAAGAAACCCGACTCTTTTCAGAAAAGATTGCGCCTCAATAAGCTTCGGTAATAGTGAAAGCTGTTCATTTACCAACCCTAAAGAAGGTAAGTGGCGAGTGCGTGTAAACGGCGCCATTCCTTTTGGTAATGTTAAATTAACGTACAAAGCAACAAAGTATGCTGATTAAGCTTAATTAGTCGGTTAACAATTAGGTATTGTGACCTAAAATATCTATATAGTTACTCAAAAGCCGCTTTCGCGGCTTTTTTATTTTTTATACAAATGTAATTCAGACAAGCTTCAGCAAACATTGCTTACTATCTATGCAAACCTTGATATGGCCTTTATTAAATTTCACACCTTTCATTTATTGTTTAATAAATACAAAGTGTGAAGCTGCGTTACTACACCTGCGCTAAAACGATAATTGCCCAGTCCTGCTAACCCATATAAAAACCATTGAGATAGACGTTACTCTCGCTGTAAATATATTTTTATAAAGGATTCAAAATGAAAGAACGCATTCACCTTATATCAACTTGTCAAAGGGCTTTTAAACCTTTGGTAGGGATGTTGATAGTTTTTTCACTGTGGGGAACGAACAACGCCATTGCAGCAACCTCATTAGAAGCGGCAATACCACAAGGCAGCTTATTTGATGTGATAAGTGCGCGTGCTAAAAAGCTTGCTGAGCAAGATTACATTGCACCTAAAAACATACAAATAGAAGCGCTTAATAGTATTGATTATCAAGACTACCGCTCAATCCGCTTCAAACACGATCAATCGGTATGGAAAGATGAAGGGCTTTATGAGCTGCAACTATTTCACCCAGGTTTTTTATATAAAACCCCAGTCAAAATCAATATCGTTGATCAAGATGCCAAGCTTAGCCGTCTCCCATTTAGCACAGACTTTTATCAATATGATGGAACAGCAGCACACCTAAAAGATGAAATAGCGAAAAGTGTTGAAGGTACACAGTTAGGGCATGCTGGTTTTAGATTGCACTACCCACTAAATAACGATGACTATAAAGATGAAATTATGGTGTTTCAGGGCGCTTCTTATTTTCGCCTAGTTGGACCTAATCAAGTTTATGGCTTATCAGCACGCGGATTGGCAATTGATACCGCACAAACATCTGGTGAAGAGTTTCCTTCATTCAAAGAGTTTTGGTTAGTAAAACCAACACCAGAGCAAACTAATATTACTATTTTTGCTTTACTCGATAGCCCATCGGTAGCGGGAGCCTACAAGTTTGAAATAGACCCAAACACACAGACACGAGTTAACGTCGACATGCAAATTTTTGCGCGTAAAGATGTTAAAAAGCTAGGTATAGCGCCATTAACGAGCATGTTTTATCACGGTGAAAATAGCACTAAGTTTTTTGATGATTACCGCCCTGAAGTACATGATTCAGATGGTTTGCTCACGCAGTCACAAGAGAGTAATTGGGTATGGCGTCCGCTTAATAATCCATCCCAACTCAGTGTAACCTCTTTTTCATATGAGAATCCAAAAGGCTTTGGCCTTGTGCAGCGTGACCGTGACTTTAATAACTACTTTGATATAGAAGCGCATTACCATGACCGCCCTAGCCTTTGGATAGAACCACAAGGTGAATGGGGTAATGGCCGTGTTGAGCTAGTAGAAATTCCAACAGATACTGAAACAAACGATAATATTGTAAGTTATTGGGTTCCTGAAAAGCCGTTCAAAGCTGGAGAGGCATTAAAGTTTAGCTATAAGATGACGACGTTTAACGATTATCTAAGCCAAAATAATTTGGCCAATGTAGCTAGAACGCGTATTGGTAGTGCCGCATTACCTGGTGAAGATAATCCACCGCCGAAAAGCCATCGTCAATTTACTGTTGACTTTACCGGCCCTGATATCAATCAGTTATCAGCAAAATTAGCACTTAGCGCAGATCTTCAGCTGACTACCGGTGAAGCCCGCGATATTACAGTGCAAAAATTACCAAAATCATTAGGTTGGCGTGTTGCTTTTAAAGTCGCTCCCCAAGGTAGTGATCCTGTAGATATGCGTTTATCGCTAAAGCTACGTAATAAAGAAGTGAGCGAGGTATGGAGCTATGTTTGGTATCCAAATGACATCAAGTAAACAAAGCACAGGCACGCCGATGCCTTTTAAAACACTTCGTGTGTGGTTATTTGCTATTGCTGCTATTGGTCTTTCAGGCTATGGCATTTCAATTATGTTTGAAATTTTAAACTCAAATGGCATGACCTTGCTTGAGTATGCACTTCTTGCTTTATTTTCTATTACTTTTGCGTGGATAGTCACCGCATTTTGTAGTGGTTGTATTGGTTTTATACTGCAGCTATTTCGGATAGATCCACTCACACTTAAAAAAATAAAGCCGGTCTCTATTAACAGTGAAGCACTATCACAGCAAAAAACAGCTGTGGTTATGCCTATATATAACGAAGATACGCACAGAGTGATTGCAGGCTTTGAAGTCAGCTTACAATCATTAAAAGCAACTGGGCAATTAAAACACTTTGATTTTTATTTACTAAGCGATACACAAGATACAGCTATTGCTAGTAATGAATTAAGTGCATGGCATGCGTTATGTGAGCGCTTAGGTGATACTGCAAAGCAGGTATTTTATCGTCGCCGTGAAGATAACAAACATCGTAAAGTAGGTAACTTAACCGACTTTTGTGAGCGCTGGGGTAGCCAATACGAGCATATGATTGTATTGGATGCCGATAGTGTAATGACGGGTCAATGCATGCTAGAGCTCACTACCAGTATGCTAAATAATCCACAAGCGGGATTGATTCAGACTATCCCTATTCCTGTGCGCCAAGATACCTTTTTTGGACGCTTTTTACAGTTCGCTTCAATTCTTTATAGTCCAATGTTAGCTACCGGCTCTGCTTTTTGGCAGACCGACAAAGCCAATTACTGGGGCCATAATGCCATTATTCGCGTCAAAGCATTTATTGATTGCTGTGGCTTGCCAACACTAAAAGGTAAAGCGCCTTTTGGTGGTGAAATTTTAAGTCATGATTTTGTGGAAGCCTCTTTATTACATAGCGCGAATTGGGACGTATTATTACTTGCCGATATTGAAGGCAGTTACGAGGAAGTTCCGAGCAACATATTAGATTATGCTGTACGCGATAGACGCTGGGTTCAAGGTAATATTCAACACCTTGGCTTATTATCATCAGCAAAATTAAAGCTAATGAGTAAGCTGCATTTTTTACTGGGTGCAACCGCGTATATATCATCACTCATTTGGTTATCTATGCTGGCGTTAAGTACCATAGATGCGGTAACACGCGCTTTAAATAGCGATGTCTATTTTAATCGCGCCTATCAACTATTTCCAACTTGGCAAATAGCCAAAACAGAACTCATTGACTCATTACTTTACCTAACTATCATTATTTTATTATTGCCTAAACTCATGGGCGTGATTGTTACCTTAGTACACCGTAAGCAGCGCTTTGGTGGTGCATTAAAACTTACTTTAGGATCTATAATTGAAACCGTGTTTGCCATTATTGTGGCACCATTAATGATGGTTTTTCATGCATATTTTGTAGTCTGTGTATTTTTAGGTAAAAAAGTAAAATGGGACGCTCAACCGCGTGAAGGCAGAATGGTGCCATGGAAAGAAGCGTTTAGTTATACATTGCTTTCTTCGCTGATTGCCATTGTATGGGGTAGCGTTGCTTATTACTTTACGCCAGTCTTTTTTTGGTGGTTATCTCCTATTTTATTAGGGCTCATACTCGCTGCACCTATTGTGCGCTATTCAAGTAGTATCAAGCTAGGCGTTAAGCTCAGACAATGGGGGATTTTTCTCTGCCCGAGTGAAGTCGATAATGACGCAACATTAGCGGCACTTAAAGTACACCTCAAAGAGATAACCGTTCCACCTGCAGGGCGTTATTCAACAGCAATACCGCTGTTACCACAAGAACATAAAGTAACCATGCCTATTCAGAGCTTTAGTAGTGAATCACATCGTAAGAAGTTTAAAGCACTCATCACAAAAACAGCTAATAAGCTAAATTAATACCAATTCGCTTAATTAAGTCAGCCATTTTGAAGATTGGTATAGTCATAATAAATAAAAAAGGAGCAACTAACTGTTGCTCCTTTTTTATGACCGCACGTTTTAATTTTCGAGCTTAATAACCTTCAGACAATAAAAAACCCGCAACAAGTGCGGGTTTTTTTAAAGAGTTAAAGTGCTAATTACTTAGCTGCTTTTTTCTCTTTTTCTGCAGCGATTACTGTGTCAGCTACGTTTTGTGGACATGGTGCGTAGTGTGAGAACTCCATAGAGAACTGACCACGACCTGATGTCATTGTACGTAGTGAACCGATGTAACCGAACATTTCTGATAACGGTACGTCTGCTTTAATGCGAACGCCAGTTAAACCAGCTTCTTGGTCGCTTAACATACCACGACGACGGTTAAGGTCACCGATTACGTCACCTACGTGATCTTCTGGCGTGAACACGTCAACTTTCATGATTGGCTCAAGAAGTTGTGCACCCGCTTTAGGGATAGACTGACGGAAAGCGCCTTTAGCTGCGATTTCGAATGCGATTGCTGATGAATCCACGGCGTGGAAGCCACCGTCGAAAAGTTCAACTTCAACGTCAAGTACTGGGAAGCCAGCTAGAACACCTTCGTTCATCATTGACTTAAAGCCTTTCTCAACTGCAGGCCAGAATTCTTTAGGTACGTTACCACCAACAACTGAAGATGTGAACGTGAAACCAGAACCCACTTCGCCAGGCTTGATACGGTAATCGATTTTACCGAATTGACCAGAACCACCAGATTGTTTCTTATGCGTGTAGCTATCTTCGATTTCACGAGTGATAGTTTCACGGTAAGCAACCTGTGGTTGACCAACGATAAGGTCTACACCGTAAGTACGCTTAAGGATATCTACTTTGATATCTAAGTGAAGCTCACCCATACCTTTAAGGATAGTTTCACCTGAATCTTCATCAGTTTCAACTTGGAAAGATGGATCTTCTGCAACCATTTTACCGATAGCAACACCCATTTTCTCATTACCGCCTTTATCTTTAGGCTGTACAGCAATCGAGATTACTGGAGTTGGGAATACCATTGGCTCAAGTGTTACTGGGTGCTTAGGATCACAAAGAGTGTGACCAGTTTGCACGTTCTTCATACCAACGATAGCGATGATATCGCCCGCTTGCGCTGAAGTAAGCTCTTTACGCTCATCTGCTTGCATCTCAACCATACGGCCAACACGCTCAGTTTTACCAGTAAATGCATTAAGGATAGTGTCACCCTTGTTAAGCACACCAGAGTAGATACGTACGAATGTTAATGCACCGAAACGGTCATCCATGATCTTAAATGCTAACGCTTTGAAAGGTTCGTCAGCAGATACGATTGCATGCTCGCCGTTTTCGTTACCTTCTTCATCCATAAGAGGTTGAGGATCAACTTCTGTAGGAGCAGGTAGGTAATCTACTACTGCGTCAAGTACAAGTTGCATACCTTTGTTTTTGAATGCAGAACCACAGAATGTAGGGAAGAACGCAAGGTCACGAGTACCTTTACGGATACAACGCTTGATGTCTTCGATTGAAGGGATTTCACCTTCCATGTACGCTTCCATTAGGTCATCGTCTTGCTCTACAGCAGTTTCGATAAGCATTTCATGGTATTCATCAGTTTTCTCTACCATGTCTGCAGGAACGTCTTCAATAGTGTAGTTTTCTGGAAGACCTGTCTCATCCCAGATGTATGCTTTTTTAGTTAAAACATCAACAACACCACAGAACTCATCTTCAATACCAATTGGTAAAGTCATGATAAGTGGAGTAGCACCAAGTACCTTTTGTACTTGCGCTGTTACACGGAAAAAATCAGCACCCATACGGTCTAATTTATTTACGAAAATAATACGTGCAACGCCTGATTCATTCGCATAGCGCCAGTTAGTTTCTGATTGTGGTTCAACACCACCAGAACCACAGAATACACCAACACCGCCATCTAATACTTTAAGTGAACGGTAAACTTCAACGGTGAAGTCAACGTGTCCAGGAGTATCGATAACGTTGAAACGGTGATCTTTCCAGAAACAGCTTACTGCCGCAGACTGGATAGTAATACCGCGCTCAGCTTCTTGTTCCATGAAGTCAGTTGTAGATTCACCATCATGAACCTCACCTGTTTTATGGATAGTACCTGTAAGCTTTAGGATACGCTCAGTAGTTGTGGTTTTACCCGCATCAACGTGCGCGAAAATACCAATGTTTCTGTACTTCGATAAATCTGCCATTAATTTTACTCTTAATAAAGTCGATAAATTATTCGGCGGGAGTATAGCATTACTTAAAGCGAACATCACCATAGAAGTCGCTTAAAATGCAATCAATTTATAAAAAACTTGCTTTAAAGATATTTTGAGGTATGAGATGGGCTTAAAAGTGGCATATTATAAACTGTATTTAAACGACTTAAGTCTTTATCAGCGTCATTGTTAAACATCAAAAGCGCAACTGAGTAATGGCATGAAGCAAATACAATTATTTTGCCCCATGCAAATCGTTAGTAAAATCACTCAAAACTCATAGTTTTGACTTTGTCGCTAATAACTAAATTACCCGCAGTTTTGGCTTTGATTTCATCAATAGTCACACCGGGTGCACATTCTAATAAATGAAAAGCGCCATCTTTTATTTCTAATAGAGCCAAATCAGTAATTACTTTATTGATACAACCAACACCGGTTAACGGTAGGTTGCATTTATTCAGTAGCTTTGATTCACCGTGTTTATTAGCATGGGTCATAGTGCAAATAATGTTTTTTGCCCCCGCCACTAAATCCATCGCCCCGCCCATACCTTTGACCAATTTATTAGGGATCATCCAACTGGCAATGTTACCGTTTTGGTCCACTTCAAACGCACCCAGCACGGTTAAATCAACATGCCCACCACGGATCATGGCAAAGCTCTCAGCAGAGCTAAAAATAGCGGCACCCGTAGCTGCGGTTACTGTTTCTTTTCCTGCGTTGATCATATCGGCATCTACATTTTCAGCGGTAGGATAGGGCCCCATGCCCAGTAACCCATTTTCTGATTGCAGCATTACCTCAATGCCCTTAGGCACATAATTGGCCACCAATGTAGGTATCCCTATTCCTAAGTTAACGTAGTAGCCATCTTGTAATTCCATTGCCACGCGTTTTGCTATTTGCTCTCGTGTTAATGCCATTATGTGCTCCTTAGGACTTTGCCGCTCGAGTGGTGGTTTTTTCAATACGCTTTTCAAACTCACCTTTAATAACGCGATCGATATAAATACCTGGCGTATGAATTTGGCTTGGCTCAAGCTCTCCGGGCTCGACAATTTCTTCAACCTCTAATACGGTAATTTTACCAGCGGTGGCTGCCATAGGATTAAAGTTCATCGCTGTATGACGATAAATACAGTTACCATAGCGATCAGCCTTCCATGCTTTAACAATGGCAAAGTCACCGATTATACTGGGCTCTAATAAATATTCGCGCCCCTTGATTGAACGGGTTTCTTTACCTTCAGCCACAGGCGTACCAACACCCGTTGCGGTATAAAACGCTGGAATTCCGGCGCCGCCTGCGCGCATTTTTTCAGCTAGCGTCCCTTGTGGCGTTAGTTCAACATCTAACTCGCCACTCAGTAACTGCTGCTCAAATAACGCATTTTCGCCCACATACGAGGCAATCATTTTGCTAATTTGCTTGTCTTCAAGTAACAATCCTAATCCAAAGCCGTCAACACCACAGTTATTCGATACTAAGGTTAAGTCTCGGGTGCCTTGGCGCTTAATCTGTGCAATTAATCCTTCAGGAATACCACACAAACCAAAACCACCAGCAATCACGGTCATGCCATCTTCAAGCCCAGTCATAGCGTCACTGTAGCTTGTTACTACTTTATCAAAACCTGCCATTGGCTCCTCCTATTGTGCAGTCCAACCGCCATCAATAGCGATTGCTTGAGCGGTTATGTTGCGTGCAGCATCTGCCATTAAAAAACTCACGGTATGCAAGATTTCGTCTAAGCCGATAAATGCCTTTTTCGGCATGGGTGCCAGCATAATGGTGTCAATTACTTGTTGCTCAGAAATACCATGCTCTTTGGCTTGTGCGGCAATTTGCTGCTCCACTAATGGCGTTTTTACATACGCTGGGCACACTGTATTAATAGTAATATTGGCATCACCTGTTTCTAATGCCATGGTTTTAGCAAAGCCAATTAAGCCATGCTTCGCGGCGATATAAGCAGATTTATACTTAGAGGCCACCATGGCGTGAATAGAACCTATATTAATGATGCGGCCAAAATCTTGCTCACGCATGCGTGGCAGTACCGCTTTACTCACCATTGCGGGACCTACCAACATCACTTGCTGTAAAAGCAGCCACTTATCTGCAGGAAAGTCTTCTAATTTAGCTACATGCTGTATTCCTGCATTATTAATTAATACATCCACAGGTTGCGTAAAAGTGCTAAAAAAATCTTCAATCGCTTGGCTATCTGCCACATTCAATGCATAGCCCCGAGCAGTACCGCCCTGATTAACTATTTTTTGCGCTGCCTGTTGAGCTACCTGTTCATTAAGGTCGGTCACAATAATGCTATGCCCAGCTCGGGCTAGCTGCTCAGCAATGTGTAGCCCTATACCACTAGCCGCGCCGGTGATTAATACGTTTTTACTCATACTGCTACTCCTCTAAAAATTCACTGATCAGCTGCGCTTTAGGCGAGATTGAAAAAATTCCATCGAGATGCCCCCAGCCGCCTTCAATTTCAGAAAGCTGAACCTCTTTTCCCAGCGACTTCATTGACTCATATACAGTGCGCATATTTTCAGGGCGTAGCAGTAAATCATTGGTTGCAGGCAATAACAGTGTTTTAGCGCTAATTTTTTTAAGTGCTGCGCTTAAGTTGCCTTCCATACCGGCAGTAAACAGTTGTGATGCCCGTACCAAATACAATACATGATTTGCATCTTGAGTTTTTGCACGCGCCATTGCACGCTGTGCTAGTACTTGGTTTAACTTAGGCAAGGTACGAATGTCTTTTAACGCGCCTTCATCAAGTACGTTAAAGTCAGGGAAGCTAGCGTTATAAATAATTGGATGCATCGCATCTTGGGTAATATTTAGCATGGTTGCGGCAAGTCCATCTAATGGGCGATCCTTGTCGTAGTAATTACCTTGCTGCCAGTTTTTATCTAAACGAATGGGGAGTGCCCATTTTTCAAGCGCAGCGACAGTCCATGCATCCATGGTTGCTGCACCAATAACATGGATTAGGCGTTCAACATGATCTGGATAACGCGTTGCCCACTCTAACGCCTGAAAAGAGCCCATAGATGCGCCCATCACGGCATGTAATTTAGTAATACCCAAACTCTCTAATAAGCGTTTTTGTACGTTAACAAAATCAGTAATAGTGACCACTGGAAAATCCAAGCCATAAGGCTTACCTGTCGCAGGGTTAACTGATGCAGGACCCGTAGTGATTACGTGTGGGTCATGCCAATTAGCATTGACTAAGGTGTCAGAGCTGATCACAAAATACTTGTTAGTATCTATGGCTTTTCCTGGGCCAATTAACGCATCCCAGTACCCTGCTACGGCGTCGTCGGCTGAATATTTACCTGCTGCATGAGAGGTTCCTGAAAAATAATGAGTGATCAAGATTACATTATCTTTGGCTTTGTTAAGCTCACCATAACTTTCCCAACCAATATCAACCTGTGGCAACGTTGTACCTGAAACCGTTGTGAAGTTTTCTGTGCTGAAATGTTGCTTTTCTACTAGTAACGGCTCGGCTTTATCAGCGCCAGACACCGTACTACTAAATAAAAACAGCAACCCTATTATTAATATTGTTTTCATTGCAATTCCTTAAAAAGTGATGAATAAGCTCAGCGCAAGAGCCACCCCAACCAATGGGATAACCACCGTCAATGCGGCTAATGGCCAATAAGCGCGTTGATGTGTTTCTTTACAAATGGCACGTATAGTTGTGACCACGTAACCATTATGTGGCAGGCTGTCTAATGCACCAGAACTAATAGCAACCACTCTGTGTAATTGCTCTGGATTAACCCCCATATCCAAATATCCAGGAGCCACAAGCGGTAGTGCAATCGCTTGCCCGCCGGATGCTGAACCCGTTAATCCGGCTATTACGCTCACGGCAACAGCAGCCCCCACCAACTCATTACCTGGCATATGAGTCATAGCATCAACAGCAGCAATAAACGCCGGTGATACTTTAGCCACTGCGCCAAACCCTACTACAGCAGCAGTGTTACCTATAGCAACTAAGGCGCCAGTGGTACCCATATTGATGGCATTTGCCATGTTATGAAAATACTTATAATTGATGACCACAATACTTAAAACACCACCAAGCAACGCCACAATTAGTGCGGTTTGTTGTAAAACATCATGCAACATAAATGATAAGAGTAGCACCACCAGCAAAGGAATTACGCCGGTGATTGGATGAGGGCGTTCACGCTCTAAAATAATTGGGTCATCGTCTCTTGCAGCAAAACGCTCACCTTTGGCAACCGCCTTTTTAATCATTTTATTTAGCCAAAAGTAACCGGCTGTTGCCATAAAAATGGCCACCACTAAGCTTACCTCCCATGCCGCATAGGGTGAGGTACCTAAATGCTTTACGGGTATCCAATTTTGAATTTCAGGCGAGCCCGCAGAGGTCATAGTAAACGTCACTGAGCCAAACGCTAACGTTGCGGGTATAAAGCGCCGCGGCAAATCGGCATCTTTAAATAAACTGAGCGCCATCGGGTAAACCGAAAACGCCACAATAAATACACTGACTCCGCCATAAGTCAGCACGGCACAAGCAATCACCACCGCCAGCACCGCATGCTTCATACCTAACTTGCCAACAATGTAACTGGCTACACTATCTGCTGCACCAGTATCTTCCATAAACTTACCGAACAACGAGCCCAGTAAAAACATAAAAAACCATGCACTTAAAAATCCAGCAAAGCCATCCATGTACGCGTTAATAAAATTACTGTCGGCAGTCACCGGGAATATAGCCATCCCGCTTGTTAGTGCCACCAACAATGCACATATTGGCGCGGCAATAAATAAATTGACCCCGCGCAACGTTAAAATTATTAGCAGTATTAAACCGCCTAACAGCCCTATCATGCTCAGCATAGACATTCCTATAATTATTGTTATTACCCAGATGAGGTGACATCGCAGTAACTGTCGTTAGTTTTATCGCTCAGCGCAAATAAAGACATAGCACTAAGGTACTATACGTTATAAAACTTACACAAAAATCATATAAGTCAAGGTGTTAAGCTTTTATAGCACTATGGTACTAATTCATTTTTTAACACTATCTTCTACATTAAGTGCAGGTGACATGAGCAAACAAATAATCAACTAATAACAACAGGAACACACCAATGATAAAGCTCAAACAAAATATCACACCCGTTACACTCGCTGTTTCACTCGCCTTATTAAGTGCAACAAGTGTGGCAGCTGAACAAGCGCCTAAAGTAAAAAAAGCAGAGTTAGAGCGAATAGAAGTAACCGCTCGCAAAACCGTTGAAAACTTACAAGAAGTTCCGGTTGCCGTAACCTCAATTGGCGCACAAGAATTAGCAGAAAACGGCATCAGCGTAATGACTGAAGTACAGCAGTTTTCACCCAACACTACGCTACAATCAAGCCGAGGCACTAACTCTACCATCACTGCGTTTATTCGCGGTGTAGGTCAGCAAGACCCGCTTTGGGGCTATGAACCTGGCGTAGGTATTTACATTGATGATGTATACATCGCCCGCCCGCAAGGTGCCGTGCTCGACTTACTTGATGTACAACAAATTGAGGTGTTACGTGGCCCACAAGGTACGCTATATGGCAAAAACACCATTGGTGGTGCAGTTAAGTATGTCACCAAAGAAATGAGCGGAGATGCAACGCTAAATATTCAAGGCACCGTAGGCAGCTACAGCCAAAAAGATTTAAAAGTCACTGGGCAGCTCCCGCTTATTGACGAAAAACTCTATGTTGGTTTTGGTTTTGCCACATTGAACCGTGATGGCTATGGTGAATTTTTAACGTCAGCGCTTGATAATCAAGACCGCGAAAACTATAACAAAGATGTTACCGCAGCACGGGTTACGTTAGAGTACACCCCTACCGATGACTTATTCTTTCGTTTCGCGTGGGATAAAACTGATGATGACTCCAACGCGAAAGGCGGGTATCGCTTACTTCCAAGCTTGTTAACGAATGCGCCTGTACCCGATAGCGTGTATGGCTCTTATACTAGTTTACCTACATGGAACAAAGTAGAGCTTGAAGGTATGAGCTTAACTGCTCGTTGGGATATGAGTGCAAACACGAGTATTAAATACGTTGCAGCAACAAGAGAGAGCTATTCACCAACTAACATCGACTTTGATAATACCTCTTTACCTATTTTTGATGTTCCAGCCATTTATGACGATGAACAAACCACGCATGAGTTGCAGCTAAATCACAATGGCGATAACTATAAAATGGTCTCAGGGCTTTATTACTATGATGGCGAATCGTGTGGCCAGTTTGAAGCAATATTAGGTGTGCTTGGTCAAAGTTTAGGTGCCCCAGGGCTTACGCGTGAAGTAAGCGGTTGCAGCAATTCCACCAGTAAAGCGGCTTATATACAAGGAAGCTACGACTTTGATGAAAAATGGTCAATGACACTTGGCGCGCGCTATACCAAAGACAGCAAAGAAGCGATTGTAAATAATGGTCTTATTTTTGACATTGTTTACCCTGAATCAGGTTGGATCCCGGGTTATGTTCGCCCAGAAGGACAACTCGTGCCTACGGTACTAGATGACAGCGAAGATTGGTCACGCTTTACGCCTCGTGCGGGTGTTGAATATCAATATAATAACGACATCATGTTTTTTGCTAGTTACTCGCAAGGGTTTAAGTCAGGGACATTTAATCCACGAGCTACAACAGCAGAACCTGCAGCAAGGCCCGAAGTGGTTGACTCTATTGAGTTAGGCATGAAAAGCGAATGGAATGATAATTTACGCGCAAATTTAACTGTATTCACACTTGATCATAAAGACCGTCAATACATATCGGTATTACCCGGTGACAGCGCCGCCGATTTAAACCAGCGCTTAGGTAATATTGGCGAGTCTAAGTCTGATGGCGTTGAATTAGAACTTAGTTATGTTGCAAACGATGCACTAACTTTTGACGCGTCAATAGGTTACATCGACAGTAGTTTTGAAAATGTAATTGATACCAATCCTGATACCGGTGAAACATTTGATAAATCAGACCGTTTTAGTGTTTCAAACACCCCAGATCTAACTTTTAACTTGGGCGCTACCTATCGTTTATACACAGATATGGGCGACTTTGTTATGAATGGAAATTATTACCATCGCGGTGATTACGCACTGTTCGAAGAAGATAGCCTCTTAACACAAGACGCCTACGGATTATTAAATATTGGTGTTACTTGGTATAGCGCAGATGGCCATTGGACTGCGGGTATTTATGGTAAAAACCTAACCGATGAAGAATACATGATTGGTGGTTATCAGTTCGTGGCTCCTGACCCGTCAGATCCAACTGATACCAGCAAATACACACCGGGTCTTGGTGGCGATAATACCTTAATTGGTTATTACGGTGACCCCCGCACGATATCACTCACTGTGGGCTATCGTTTTTAAAATTTAATTTAAGCGTTAAGGTTTGTCTGTATATCCCCACAGACAAACCTTGTTTCACATCGCAAAATCACATATAACTTAATGCATTGGAGACTATTTGAAATGGCTTGTGCTGTGAATACCATAATTGCTGATGACCACCCTTTATTCAGAAGTGCGCTACGTCAAGCAGCAGCGACTTCAGTACCAGAACAATATATAAAAGAAACCAGCGATATCGACGGTTTGTTTAGCTTATTAAAATCACACCCCGAGATAGAGCTGATATTTTTAGATTTAACAATTCCTGGCGCCAATGGTTTACAAGCGCTCTCGCAACTAAGAAATCAATACCCTGATATATTAATTATTATGGTATCGGCTAACGAAACCCCCACTATCATAAAACAAGCCATGAGCTTAGGTGCTGCAGGCTATATTCCAAAGTCATCATCCCTTGATGTGATCAGTGAAGCCATTGAACATGTACTCAATGGAGACTCTTGGTTGCCAACAGATATTGACTTAACTGATGTGGTTGTTAATGACGAACAGAGCAATTTTGCCCGCAACCTAGAAAAACTCACTCCACAGCAATACCGTGTACTCGCGATGATAGCCGACGGGCTCTTGAACAAACAGATTGCCTTTGAAATGTCGATTCAAGAAACCACCATAAAACAACATGTATCGGCCATTTTGCGAAAGCTGAATGTGTATAACCGTACCCAAGCAGGCATTTTGTTTAATCAGCTATCTCAAGTTGGTAAGTTAGAGGCGAGCTAATATGAATTAATACACTTTAAGTATTTCTTTATAATCTTTTTTAAGGCTGTCTAGCTGAAATTGTTAATACATACATTAGCACCTGCAACTAGCTGGCTCATACGCGGACTGTACTGCCCACCAAACGTGCCAACCAAAAAGTTAACAAATGATGTAAAATTGCAAAAAACAAACCAAATTTAAAAAATTTCATGTTGATATTTTTATGCAATAAAAAACTAAAAAACACCGAAAAAAACCTTTTTAATGAATAACCTCCCTAGATTAATGAATATTGATTTTAAAGCCACACCCACCACACTTGATTACACCTCATTAACATGCTTTCTTGATATAAAACAATAATCAAACAAACATTCACAGGGTCAAAATGAAAAAGTTTAAAAGAAAAATTCTTGCTTGCGCAATTACAACTCAATTAATCACCTCTTATCATGCCTCAGCAGAAGAAAAGCCTAAAGTTGATAAAGAAATTGAACAGATTGAGGTTACTGCTACACGTCGCTCAGGTTCAATTCAAGAGGCTCCTTTAAATATTACAGCGCTTAATAGTGATGTCATAAAGGATCAAAACATTGGTGATTTAGAAGATGTAGCTCGTTGGGTCCCAGGCCTAACAGTTTCAGATCAAGGTGGTCGTGAAGGCTCTCCAATTATTGTTCGAGGTTTAAATACTAACTCGTCAGATCGCGGCTCTGATGGGGGCACTGTAGCTACTTATGTTGGTGAAATACCGCTTAATATTAATCTTCGCTTGACTGATATTGATCGAGTCGAAGTATTAATTGGCCCGCAAGGTACCTTATATGGTGCTGGTACTTTAGGTGGTGCTATACGCTATTTATTAAAGCAACCACAATTAGACATTACTGAAGGTAGCGTGAGTGGCGATTTATTCGCAATTAATGAAAGCGATGATACTGGGGGTGAGTTTGGTCTGGTATTTAATACCCCGCTTATCGATGACGTATTAGCCGTTCGTGCCAGCGTTAATCATTATGACAGACCTGGTTATATTGATTATAAATACGTAGTACGAAACCCAGGGGTCTCAAACCCTAATCCAGATTTTACAAACCAAGATGATATTGATGAAAACTTACAACGCGTTAATGACGTTAACGATGAGCAAATCACTACGGGACGCTTTTCTGTTCGTTGGCAGCCAAACTCATCAATTGATGCAACACTCAATTACTTTTATCAAAAACAAGAAAATGGCGGCAACTCAACGTCACAATATGGCGCATTAGCAAATAGCAGCGCACTTCAAGGTACTGTAGGTAAATATGAAAACGCAGCTCGCGTGCTTGAACCGGGCGAGCAAGAAAACGATTTACTTAGCTTAGAAATCAAAGCTGATTTAGGCTTTGCTGAACTTGTATCAGCCTCTGGTTGGTCAAGCTATGAGCAGTCTGGGCAGCGAGATCAAACCGACTTACTTTATGATATTTGGACTGGTTACGCTGATTTTCCTGCATTTGTTGGTCAAACTTTAGATACTTCAGATCAAGATAACTTCACTCAAGAATTGCGTTTAGTATCGGCTTCAGAGGGCCCATTAAGTTGGATTGTAGGCGGCTACTATAATAAGCAAGAAAACTTATCAGATGACCGCGAATATACCCCAGGCTTAACTGACTTTTGGGGCGGTGGTATTGCGAACGTACAAAAAGATCTAGAATATATCGCCCTTAGTAATTCAGAAATAACAGAAAAAGCATTATTTGGTGAGGCTGGCTATAGCTTTACTGATCAGTTTGATATCACTTTGGGCGCGCGTTTATATGAATATGATATCTCCACCAATGCAGGGTCAGCTACACCACTTTATTCTGGCAATTTCTCGTCTCTTGACCAAATTGAGATGGAAAATGTTAGCGCCAATGATAACGGTAATCTATTTAAGTTTAATGCAAACTATACGTTTGATTCTGGTGTACTCGCTTACTTTACTGTCAGTGAAGGGTTTCGAATTGGTGGCGGTAATGGTATTGCGCCGTGTCCAGATGTGTTACCAGAACAGCAAATTGTTTGTGCTCTTCCAAGTGAAGAAGACTATAAGGCTGATACTACGGTAAACTATGAAATTGGCTTTAAATCAACCTGGCTCAGAAATCGATTGCACTTTAATGCAGCACTCTTTAATGTTGACTGGAATGACGCCCAGGTGGGTAGCTCTACTGTTAATGGCCAAGAGCTTATTACATCAAATGCAGGCTCAGCAAACTCAAAAGGCGTAGAAATTTCATCTCGTGCAATCATTGGCGATCACTGGACAGCTTATGCGACTTACGCTTATGCAAAAGCAGAACTAACTGAAGATGCACCAGATTTATTTGGTATTGGCATTGGCGCTATGAATGGGGATCGATTACCCGGCGCCCCTGAGCATCAGTTTTCATTCGGCCTTCGTTATGAGCAAGATGTGCTAGACGATAAACTACTGAGCGTTAACTACGGTATGACTGCACAAAGCGATATGATTACCAAAGTAGGCTTAAGAGACGATGGTGAGACATTAGCTGGCTATTCATTAAGCAACTTATCAGCTAAGTTAACAGGTGATATGTGGTCAGCTACATTATATATCGACAACCTGTTCGATAAGTATGCTTTTACTTCGGTACGCCGTGATAAGTCATGGGCTGGTATGTCGACCTCTGGCGCTAATAAAGCGTTACCTGAATTACAACGCGTATACGCTCACTATACAACAACTCCTCGCACTATTGGTATGAAGTTTACTTATAACTTTGAACTATAAAACTGAGCGATAGTTAAAAGCCTTGTTGATAATCAGCAAGGCTTTATTATTACCTCTAGTTAAGGTTATTTATGCTAACAGCACATCAACATCAGTTAAAAACACAGGTATTTACAGCAATAAACAATAACCAGTTATCTGTCGCTCACCAACTGCTAGTTAAGCAATTACAGTACGATGCGACAGACCATTTTTGCTATTATCTACTAGCCGAAGTGAATATTGCTGCAGGCGACAGCTACAAAGCCATACAACTGATAGAAAAAGCCTTAACAATCAATAACCATCCTTTATATGTGCTGCATTTATCTAAGCTAATGATACTAAAGGGTGACGTAACAATGGCGACCAGTTACTATCAGGAAGCTATCAAGTATCAAGGTTATGGGCCTCTAGAGTGGGATACATTAGCTAATATAGCGACTCGACTTGGTGACTATGAACATGCTTTAGCATGGCAAAAAATAGCTTATGAAGCCGCACCTACACACCCCAAAATTAATTACAACTTAGCCATTGCCTATAAAATAAATGGCCAATTAGATCACGCAAAAACGCTATTATTAGCGCTTATAAAACGCGAGCCAAGTTACTTACAAGCACATTACTCTCTTGCAGAACTAAATACCTCAACTGAAGCAAAAACACATATTACCGAGCTAAAAAAACGACTTAGTAGTAGCTTAACTGCAACAGAACAGCAAATGATTTATCACAGTTTGGCACTAAATCACGAACATATTGGTGATTATGAACAAGCTTTTAGTTACTTTCGTGATAGTAAATTGGCTATAAAACATCAAGTAAACTATGAAGCCAGCAAACACCAAATATTTTGCCAACAATTAATAGCATTAAGTGAAAAGATTCAATTAACAGCAAAAAACGCTGACTTCTCACCCATATTTGTCATGGGTATGCCTCGTTCTGGTACCACATTAGTAGAAAAAATTATTAATCAAAGTACCGAGGTGACCGGCCTTGGGGAGCTAAATGACATTGCACAGCTACTTCAAAGCACTGCGGCGTCAAAACATGTTTTAGATATCAGTATGATTGAGCAGGCATTTCAAAAGTTTACGCTTGATAACCCCTTAAATGGCTACCAATCGCGCTGCGAAAGCATGATGACTTCACCTAGAAGCTGTGACAAGCAACCCTTTAATTTTTACTTTATTGATTTTATTTTAGCTGCGTTTCCAGAGGCAAAAATAGTCTGTATGCTGCGCGATCCTGTGGATAGCTGTATTGCAAATTACAGGCAGCTATATAGCCCGCACAGTGCATTTCATCATTACAGCTATGACTTACAAGATATTGCTCATTTTTATCAAGATTATAAGTTACTTATCAACCACTTTCAGAAAAAGTATCCTAATAATGTAATGATTCAACACTATGAAGAGCTAGTAACAGATGCCACCTTGCAAACTCAAACATTATTTAATTTTTGTAATTTACAATGGCAGCCCAGCTGTTTAGCGTTTTATAAAAGCAACAGCGCCTCGGCTACTGCTAGCAAAGTGCAAATTCGCCAACCACTCAATAGTAAGAGTATTGGCTACTGGCAACATTATCAGCAAGCCTGTGATATGTTATCGAGTAAGTTTAATTAATCGATAATAATTAGCAAGTCATGCCTTTCACCCGCAATTAGTGATTCAAACATAGCTAAAAATCATGAAAAACAAGGCTCTGGTGTGTTATTAACCCACTTACCTTAAAGTAAAGTCAGTCGTTTTATCATTCTTTTTAATGCCGGTGCTTTAAGTGGTTTGTACAATAAAGGATAACCTGCATCAAGTACGCGCTCGCGTATTTGCTCATCGTGGTTTGCAGTATTAACAATGGCAGGCAACGTCATTAATCCTGCTTGTTCAATCACCTCAAGCCCCGTTACACCATCATCCAATTGATAATCAACAATAAGTAGTTGTGGTAGTGTATTTTCTGCTTTGAGTTGCTCAAGTTCAATTAAGTTAGTGGCGGTGGCAATTTCACAGCCCCAGTTTTCTAGCAACTGTTTTAGCGCTTCAAGTACATTACGATCGTTATCCACAAGCCAAATACATAAACGACCCAATTCAGTTTCTGAATTGGCAGGTACATGCGCAGTGGCTGGTGTTTTTAAACTAGGTTTGCATGGCATGGTTAAAGTAAATTGAGTGCCTTTATTAAGCTGAGAGCCCATTACCAAAGGAATATTTAATAAATCACAAATACGTTTGGTGATAGAAAGCCCCAATCCTAATCCCTCGGCGTTAGGTTTATCGCCCAGCTGCTTAAATTCTTGATAAATACTCTGCTGATCACTGGTAGCAATGCCTATGCCTGTATCTTCAATCACAAACGATACATGATGTTCATCAAGTAAAACTTTTAAACGTACTTCACCATACTCTGTGTAGCGTATAGCATTACTAAGTAGGTTTCGTAGTACACGCTTAAGTAATGCTTTGTCGGTATAAATTCGCGCATCGCACGACTCAACGATAAAACCGAGGCCTTTTTCTTGAGCTAGTGCTAAATAATCATTACGCAGTGGCTCTATTAAACTACTCACATTAAATTCCGTTAACTGCACTTTAAACGAACCTGAATCGAGTTTAGTTAACTCTAAAATACTCGAAAGTAGCTCTTCTGCACTTGCTAAGGAATTTTTAATATTCATAGCTAGATCTTTAAGCTCAGTATCTTGGGCTTTTTCGTTCATTAGCGAACAAAATAAACTTGCGGCATTAAATGGCTGCAATAAATCGTGACTCGCCGCGGCAAAAAAACGCGTTTTACTTACTGTTGCCTGCTCTGCTACTTGCTTAGCTTTAGAAAGCGCTTGGTTAGCCTGTGTTAATGCTGCAGTGCGCGTAGCCACTTTTTCTTCAAGACTAACATTCGCTTCGGTGAGTGCTTTTTGTTGTTTTACAAACTCACTTATGTCGGTGTAGGTCGTTACAAACCCACCGCCAGGTAAAGGGTTACCTTGCATTTCAAATACTCGGCCATCACTATGTGCGCGTTGATATTTATACGCGCTGCCTTGTTTTAAATAGGCTAAACGCTTATCGACTTCTGTATTAATATCCTCACCACGAAATAAGCCTCGCTCAGCGTTAAAGCGAATAATATCGGCAACGGGTCGGCCTATATACAAAGCACTATCGGGGTAATTAAACATGTGCTTATAGCCCTGATTCCAAGCGACCAAACGCAACTCACTATCTACTACGCTAATCCCTTGTTGAATGTTTTCAATGGTAGATTGCAGTAAATCACGATTAAATTTAAGCACTTGGCTAGCTTCATCGACAAACTCAGCAACTTGCTCTAAAGGCTGACGCTGCTCATTTTTCGCTACATCTAAAATTAGCCGTGCTGATGCACCACCAATAACCGCTGACATTTCACGCTCAACTAATAACTCAAGCTCAACATTAGCAATCCGTTTCCATTGGCTTTTGTCATGCGGAAAATACTGCTGCACTAAAGAATGGCTCGCGTCTTTTTCAGCAAAACGCTGTAGTAATGCCCCTAAATCTTCATAATTGAGTGGCTGTAATGTGGTGTTTAATCGCGAGTCGTTTAATTGAGATATGAACTTATTGCTTTGCAGGCGCTCAGCAAGCGTTGCACGACTAAATAGTGGTACAAGCAAATACACTAACGTATTAAACCCTAACGACAACAGTAATGATTGGCTAATACTTTCTAAATTCAATGAAAGTAAATTAGTGGGCGCTAACCAAGCAACTTGCCATGGCCCTTCTATTAACCAACTACTTTGGCTGCCAAAACCACTGGCTAAATTAGGTAGCAGTAAAGTGTAACCCCAAATTACAAAGCCACTTAAAATACCGAGCTGTGCACCACGACACGATGCGTGGCGCCACCATAAACCAATAATCATCGCAGGAGCAAATTGCGCAACTAAGGTAAACGACATAAGCCCAACGGTTGCAAGAGTGGTGGTTTCTGCCAGCACTCTATGAGTGAAATAGCTGAGTAATAAAATAAGTACAATTACAATTTTACGCGCATGCAATAAGTTGTTTTTATCCAATCCTCGGCTGCTTGACGTTAACTGTGAGCGACGCAAAATAAACTGATTAATAAAATCATTAGTGATCATCACCGACAGCACAATTGCCGACACAATCACCATACTTGTGGCCGCTGAAAAGCCACCTAAAAAGGCCAGTAAGGTTACCCCGCTATTATCTGTCGCCATTGGCAGCGCTAATACGAAGGTATCTTGACCAACGCTACTATCACTAAAATAAACCAGCCCAGCGTAAGCTATAGGTAAAATAAATAAGTTGATCAGTAATAAATACAACGGAAATAACCAGCGAGCTGTTGCCAGCTCATTATTGTTATTGTTTTCAATAAAGCTCATATGAAACTGACGCGGCAAACATAACGTTGCCAGTATCCCCAACAAGGTATGTGCAACATAAACATAAACGGGGCTTTGAGTCGCGGCAACGTGTGTTGGTATGTTTAGCGCTTGCGCCTGTTCATACAGAGCAATAGGGCTATCAAATATAGAAAAACACACATACAAGCCCACCGCAATAAAGGCAAGTAACTTAACAATTGATTCAAAGGCAATACTGGCAATTAACCCGGGGTTATGCTCACTGGGCTTAAGCCTGCGAGCGCCAAATAAAATAGCAAATAAAGCCAGCAATAACGTAATATAAAACGTACTGTCTGCCCATACTTGGTTACTTTGAGTGGGGGCTCGGTCGGTGAGTAAATTAATACTTTGTGCGGTCGCACTAAGTTGTAAAGAAATATACGGTACAATTGCTATCACTGAAATAAGTGAGATAAGCCCTGACAAACTCGACGACTGCCCATAGCGAGTAGCAATAAAGTCAGCCATAGAGGTAAGCTTTTGCTGTCGACAAATATGCGCAATACGACAATACAGCTGCCAGCCAAAAATAAATAATATAATCGTGCCCGCATAGGTAGGCGCCAACCACCAGCCATTACTAGCCGCTTGTGCTGTGGTGCCGTAAAAAGCCCATGAGGTACAATAAACACCCAATGACAGCCCGTAGGTTAAACCTTTAAAAGGAAGCACCTTACGCCTATCCGCCCAGCCCGCAACTGCAAATAATATCCCTAGATACACCACAGCAATAAGGCTAATAAACCAAATTGAAAACATATTTTTGTTCTTGTTATTATTTTTATAATACTTAACTTAGCATAAGGGGATGTATAGCAAAAAGCAGCACTTACTTTAGTGCTATAAATGAACAAAAAGTTAAAATAAGAATTATTTGCATTTAGGTGTTGACAGTTATTTAAATCTAATTGATAATCACTATCAACAAGACGAAGCATACTTCTTGTGACGGAAAAGTTCATTTGTTTCTCGACCCTGAAACAACGTGTGGCGCACGTTAACAGCTATGGAAACCTGTTATAAACCACAACGCCCCTTGCTGTTTATGACCTGTTTCCGCCCTACTCATTTACTTGCTACATTGCTCATATCGGTGACGGTAGATATGAAACTAAAAAAGCCCTTACGGGCTTTTTTTATGTCTGTAATTTAGTGCGTAAGGCCTTAACCTGCGCTTTTATAAATTAACGACGGTTTTTTCGTGCACGTGCTCGGCGTTGTTTTTTCTCTTCTTCTTTGGCTTGCTTTTTCGCCTCTGCTGCCGCGCGCAATTCAGCCACCATTATTTCTTCTTCTTCACGCATAGCAGGTGTTTCCATGGTAATACGACCAATAATGCCATCTCGTAATTCATTAATTAGAATTTCCGACATTTTATACGTATCGATTTGGTTACCACCGCGAATACAGCCGCGCTTTTTACCCGCCATTTCAACAAACTCCCAATCGCTTTCTGGCAGTTCATCTAATTTATAGCGCGCTTTTAAAAGCTCAGGATAAGCATGCAATAAATACTCAGCGGTGTAACTTGCCACTTCTTCGTACTCAATAGCGGTATCACGTATCGCACCGGTTGCGCCTAAACGATAACCTGAGTTTTCGTTCTCTACTTTTGGCCACAGCATCCCAGGCGTATCGTAAAGCATAATGCCATCATCAAGTTTAATACGTTGCTGCGCCTTAGTAACTGCAGGCTCGTTACCCGTTTTAGCCACTATACGCCCAGCAAGCACATTTATGAGCGTCGATTTACCTACGTTAGGAATACCCATAATCATGGCTTTAATTTGCTTATCGGCACCGACTTTATGTGGCACTAACTTTTTACACAGCTCATTAATTCGATGCACTTCTGCGGCTTTATCGTTACCAAATGCAATGGCTTTTACGCCATTTTCTTGCTCAAAATAGTCTTTCCAGGTTTGCGTCATTTTAGGATCAGCTAAATCGGCTTTATTGAGAATTTTGATGACCGGCTTACCTTCACGCAGGGTAGCCACCATCGGGTTTTCGCTACTGTAAGGAATGCGCGCATCTAGCACTTCAATGATCACATCCATTTGTGGCATTATTTCTTTAATTTCATTTCGGGCTTTATTCATGTGCCCAGGGAACCACTGGATAGCCATTTTTAACTCCTAAAATATAATTTGTAGCTATTTTAACTGGCAATTCATTTAATTGCGCTATACTGACGCAAATTTTTTCATATAAGACACTATGGCTCTCAAATCTACCATCATGAAGGCGCAGTTATCACTTAGCGATATGGACCGTCACGTATACCAAGACTTTAACCTGACCTTGGCACAACACCCATCAGAAACAGATCAGCGGTTGATGATCCGCTTACTCGCTTTTGCACTTAATAGCTGTGATGGTTTAGAGTTTACCAAAGGGTTAAGCGCTGATGATGAGCCGGAGCTTTGGCATGTCAATTACAGTGAAGAAATAGAGCTGTGGATTGAGCTGGGGTTACCAGATGAAAAGCGCCTTAAAAAAGCCTGTAATAAAGCTAAAAAAGTAATTTTATATACCTATGGCGAGAATAACCAAGCTATTTGGTGGCAAAAGCATCAGCCTAAATTGTATGAGTTTAAAAACTTAAGCATCTTTAGTCTTGATTATGCTGCTACTCAGCTATTAGCTGCGTTGATTGATCGTAATATTAAATTGGCAATTACCATTCAAGATGGTGAAGTTTGGGTTAATACCGACACTACCAATATTGAGATAAAACCTCAGCAATTAATGTAACTAGAATAGGTTATACCAATTGCATTAAATTAGTTATCTATTATAGCGACAAATAAATAAGTCGGTAACAAGGCGAAAATTATGACATATAGTTGTTCTATATAAATAATTTTTAACGTAGGTAGCGGATTATTTAATACGCTAGAATGATCATGTTTTTAATAAAATTGGTATTAGGGGGCGTATGAAAGTTAAACACGTGATTGTTTTACATGGCTTATATATGTCTGGCTTAGTGATGCGCCCGTTGTGCTCACGCTTGGAGGAGTCGGGGGTGAAAGTTTTAAACCTAACCTACAATACGCGTGACCCTAATCGGGATGCTATTTTTTCGCAAATAGATGAATTTATTGGCAACGAGCCTTCTGCTTTAGTGTGTCACTCTATGGGGGGCTTAGTTGCTCGCGCCTATTTAGAGGCAAACTCAGCGCCAAGTCATCATGTTGAAAAGGTAATCACCTTAGGAACGCCACATACTGGCAGCCATATTGCTGAAAAAATGCAGCAAAAAGGGTTCGAGCTATTATTAAAAAATAGCGTTGAGTTTTTACTCTCTAAGAATGGTGATTGGCCTTTTAAAGCCAAGCTATATAGCATTGCCGGCGACTTACCGATTGGCTTAATGCCACTCATTGTAAAAGGCAGCCGCTCTGATGGCACCGTATTACTAGATGAAACAAAGCTAAAGGGTATGGCCGAACATAAGGTATTTCACTTAAGCCATACCAGTATGATTTACTCACGCCAAGTCGTTAATTATATTCTTGAGCGCTTGAATGAGGACATTTAGTCCTCGGCTGCAGCCGCCACTTTGTAGCTGATCAAAAATATAATACCTAGCACTAAGGGCATTGGTGCAGCAATATAGCCAAAGGCATCAGAGTTTGCAAAACTCGCACCCGCTAAGTGCGCAACTAACCCTAATACAAACCCTAGCAAAGCAATACCAATAACGATGAGTTCAGCTTTATTTTCTTTACGTGTTTTAGCTTCCATAATTTCTCTCCGCATCTAATCAAGTAGCCCCTTAACTCAATAAAGTGATCCCTATCAAGTTGGGTTATAGTGATTATGCGCTTTACTTATGAGCGTTTTTTGACCTACATCAATAAATAAAATAAGTGTGCGCTGCGCCTGTCAAAAGCTTGTTTTAGATCATATTTTGTACTCACAAAATAAACAATTTCGCTGCTCAAGGTAGTATTTTTATAAACACAACCCATATCTATTGAACAGCGTTAGCTAACTTATTTAAAAAGTCGAGCTACGGTGATAGCTTTTAGCTATGACACCAATATGTATAAACGATTTTATTAATACACCATCTTAGGTAATACTGACTGTATTGAGCAAGGTGTAAACAAATTCATAAAACGGTTATTTAAGGAGCAAAGTATGTCGCAAGTAAATGCAATTGGTTTAAACAGTACAAAAAGTGAAGATATTATTAAGTCACTGAATACGCTTTTAAGCAGCTATCAAATTCAATATATGAATGCGCGCGGTTTTCACTGGAATATTAAAGGCCGAAACTTTTTTGAATTACATTTAAAGTTTGAAGAAATTTATAACTTACTACTGTTAAAAGTAGATGAAATCGCAGAACGTATTTTAACGCTTGATAGTGCACCGCTACATGCATTTTCAGATTACTTAGAAGTAAGTGAAATTAAAGAAGCAAAAGGGATCAGCGACGGCGTAACCGCAGTAGAGAACTTACTTGCCGGATACAGCAGCTTAATTAAAATGCAGCGCGATATTCTTGCACAAGCCGCTGAAGCTGATGATGAAGGTACCGCGTCATTAATGAGTGACTACATTAAAGAGCAAGAAAAACTAGTGTGGATGTTAAAAGCCTACCTAGATTAAGTTATTTTAAAAAATAGAAAGCCTCAGTTATTACTGAGGCTTTTTTGTAAAAATCATTTACGGGCTATGACAAAGCGATAAAAAAGGCCATTTCTAGCGCTTTTTCCTCTAAGCTCTTAAAGCGACCCGATGCCCCACCATGTCCTGCATCCATGTCGGTTTTAAACACTAAAATATTATCATCGGTTTTATATTCACGCATTTTAGCCACCCATTTCATTGGTTCCCAATACTGTACTTGTGAGTCGTGCAAACCGGTTGTCACCAGTATATTGGGGTAGTGTTGCGCACTAATATTGTCGTACGGTGAATACGCTTCAATAATGTCGTAAAAATGGGGGTCATTTGGGTTACCCCATTCATCATACTCATTTGTTGTAAGCGGAATGCTTTCATCTAACATTGTGGTGAGTACATCTAAAAATGGCACATGGCAGCCCACTCCACAGTAAAGCTCAGGCGCTTGATTTACCACAGCTCCCATTAATAACCCCCCAGCACTGCCACCAGAGGCAAACACTTTACTTTTGTTGCCATATCCTTGCTCAGTGAGCGCTTTGGTTACATCTATAAAGTCATTAAAGCTATTTTGTTTATGCTGTTTTTTACCATGTTCGTACCATGAACGTCCTAGCATTTCGCTTCCACGCACATGCGCAATCGCATAGACAAAGCCACGGTCGAGTAAGCTAAGTGACGTACTCGAAAAACTAGGATCTATGGTGATCCCATACGCGCCATAACCATATTGAAACAACGGATTTGAGCCATCTTTGTTAAAGCTATCTTTACGATATACCAACGACACGGGTACTTTTACTCCATCTCGAGCGCTTACCATAAGCCGCTCTGACTGGTAGTCTTCTGCGTTAAAATCACCGAGTACTTTTTGTTGTTTAAGTAAGGTTTTTTCGCCTGTGGTTAAATCAACATTATAGAGCGAACCTGGCGTTGTTAAGCTTGAATAGTAAATGCGTGCATGGGTTACACTTGGCTCTGGGTTCATCGCAATAGCGGCGTAGTAACAAGGATCATCAAACTCAAGGTTCATTCGCTCGCCGTTTTGATTAACCACAACAAAGCGTGCTTGGCCTTGTTCGCGCTCGCTAAGCACTAAAAAGTCGTTAAATAGTTCAACGCCTTCTAATAATACAGTTTCACGATGAGGGGTATGTGTTTGCCACTGGTTTTTATCAGCAATGGTGTCGCTTGTTGCGGTCATTAATCTAAAGTTTTTGGCCTGCCAGTTAGTTACTATATAAAAAATATCACCAAGCTTATCGATATCAAATTCATGCCCCTCTTCGCGCGGCATTAAAGCGGTAAACTCACCTTGCGGTTGATTGGCATCAAGCACCCACATGTCGTTAGTTTCTGTGCTCGCCAAATCAATAATAATTAAGCTTTCATCACGGCTTTTACCTAAGCCCATAAAAAAGCTGCTGTCTTGCTCTTCGTATACCAGTACATCTTGGTGTTGCTCAGTCCCTAGTTCATGTCTAAAAACTTGATAACCCAATAAGGTTTTTAAATCCTTTTTTACATAAAATACGGTTTTATTGTCGTTCGCCCAAACAACTTGCCCCTCGGTAATCTCAAGTACATCGTCGAGCATTTTATTGCTGCTTAAATCTTTAAACCGTACTGTGTATATCCGTCTGCCGTCGGTATCTTCAGAGTAAGCCATTAATTGCTCGTTGGGGCTCAGTGCCACTTCCCCTAACTCATAAAATTCATAGCCATTGGCAAGTGCATTAACATCAAGTAGTAGTTCTTTATCAGCCATTGCCATACTGCGGCTGCGATAATGACGCGCATATTCATCATCTCCGCGAACCTCTGAGTGATACCAATACTGGCCGTCTTTTACCGGTACAGTGTTATCGTCTTTTACAATACGACCTTTAAGCTCCTCAAATAATGTATTTTGTAGTGGCTTAATGGCAGCTAATTGTGCATCACAATAGGCATTTTCTTGCGCTAAATGTGCGAGTATATCGGCATTTTGTCGCTCATCATCGCGCATCCAATAATAATCATCACTGCGTGTTTTAGCATGAGTAGTCAGCGCATGAGCTTGCTTTTTAGCAACAGGGAAATTAGGTAATAAGCTTAAAGAATAATCAGAAGAAGACACAAAAAAACCGCTTAAAAAATAACAATGGCGGTCAGTTTATCATAAAAATAAAAAAGCCCACTCATAGTTGAGTGGGCTAAAGCGGTATAAATTCGATAACTAAAAACTACGAGAATTTTTATTGTTGTCGTTATACCTAAGGGAAGTTGATTTACTGTATTTGCTGCCAAGCCATCGCCCAGCTTTCACCAACGCCTGGCTCAAACATAGCGCTATTCTCATTCACACGGCAAAACTCACTAAATGGCCATGCCTTACACTGGTATATATGCCCTGTTTTTGGCTGTAATACTTTGGTGCCCGCACTGTACATATCGCCATTTTGAGGATAAACCGCGTCGTATCCAAGGCTATTGACTGTGATTAATTTTTTATTTTTTTCAGCGCGATTAAAGTGAACCACCGCGCTACAAATACCACTGCTTTCAAGTGCAAATATTTTGTTATGTCGGTACGCAACCACCAATCCTTGCTCTGTCATTCTGCCAGCGCACACAAGCGGAATATGCATATTAATATGCTCAACCACCAGCAAACTCCAAGCATGCGGTTCGCCCTGCTCTGGAGAGAGTATTTCATAATCAAACGCTAGCTGAGTTAATTCGCCATGCTCATCGTAAAAGCTCACACTAACCGTATCACCAACAAAGAGCTGGCTATACTGATCGAGCCCAAGACAGCCAATAGTTAACCATTCTCCACATGTTAATGATGAATGTATAAACACTGCAACACCTTAAAGAGTCAAACGTCGCCCATATCATATGGCTTTCAACAGGCAAACTAGCTCGTGAGCTAATATGCGTTAACTAAAGTATTAGGTTAAAAACCATTGTGTAATACCAATACCGACTGATTGTAATTCGCAATGTTGCAATAATCAAACAAAAGAATGTAACCAGAGTTTAAAAACAATACTAAAGTTTGCACTAATGAGCATAAAACAAAAAAGCCAACCGCTTTATAAACGGTTGGCTTTTTTCAGCTACATGATCTGGGTGATGTTAACTTACGCTCGCTTTTTTACTTGCGAACGGGCGCTTAAATAGCGCGCCTATGTCGGTTAAAATAATATACAAACACGGCACCAAAATAAGGGTGATCAGTGTTGCAAACATAACCGCAAAGCCCAGAGCTACCGCCATAGGTATTACAAATTTGGCTTGTAAACTGGTTTCAAACATAATCGGCAATACCCCTGCAAAGGTCGTAATTGAGGTAAGTAATATGGGCCTAAAGCGTGCACAGCCTGCTTCAATAACCGCATCTTTTATACTGATACCAGCTCGACGCGCCTGATTAATAAAATCAGTCATCACCAAAGAGTCGTTAATAACCACCCCTGCAGCAGCAATTAAACCAAAGCCCGACATTAAACTAATATCTAAACCAAACCAAAAATGACCCCATATTGCTCCCGTTAAACTAAATGGAATAACCGACATTACAATGAGAGGTTGTGAGTAACTTTTTAACGGCACGGCAAGTAATATATAAACTAAAATCATACCGCCAGCAAAAAATAACAATTGCTCATTAGCTTGCGCCTGTTGTTCTTCAATTGCGCCACCTAGTTCTGACTTAACACTTGGGTATTCGTCCAACAGTTGTGGTAGTAAATTTTCTTTTACTTGCTTAACCACTTCGCCTGGCTCAATCACTTCCTCATCAATGTTGCCATACACATAAACAGTGCGATAACCGCCTTCACGACGAATATAACTAATACCAGGGGTTTCAGTTAGCTCAACCACATCTCCTAGCAATACTTCTTTGCCTTGGGGCGTGGTGATAACCGCGTGTTTAAGCGATGAAAACGCTTCGCGAGTAAGCTTAGGGTAACGTACCATCACCCGTACTTCTTCACCGCGACGAATAACACGTTGCGCCTCGCCACCATAAAAACTGGCACCGACTTGATTTGCAATTGAGGCCAAATCTAACCCTAAGTCAAAGGCGACTGGTTTTAAGCTCATTTGTACTTCTTTGCTAGCAGGGTCAATGGTAGAGCTTATATCAAATAAGCCTTCTTGCTGCTGCAATAATCCAATAAAGCGACGCCCTGCTTCATTCAATGTATCGATATCAGAGCCATACAGTAAGTAACCAAACTCACCGTTACCGCCGCCACCTCCACCGCCAACATCATCCTGAATAGTTAACGATTTAACGCCCGCAATATTAGGCATCGCTTCACGCCAGCGGCGCGAAAGCTCAAAGGCATTATAAGGGCGTAAATCTTCATCAACCAATGGCGCTAATAACTGCGCCTCTGTACGACCTTGGTTAAATACCAATACATCGCGAATCATCTTTTGCCCTTCTTCGCGCTCGGTTTGCTTATCTATTTCAAGCACCATGGCTTCGATTTGGCGAATAGCATTAATAGTTTGAATGTCTGATACGTTATCGTTCATCTCAACATTAATTTGCGGGAAGTCATGCGGCACTTTAGGCGATGGGATCATTCTCACTTGATTTGACGATATTAACGCAAAGGTGAAAATTAGTAGCGCAATAAAACTAAACAGCACCGTCCAACGCCACTTTATACAATTAACAATAAACTGCCTATACGGCCCATTTACAAAGCCAAAAAAGCGCTTATTAAAGCGTGCTCGCCAACCGTCAGGGTTAATAGGAGAAAAGTGAGTATGCGCAATGTGCGCCGGTAATATCAGCTTAGATTCAATCAAGCTAAATATTAAACATAAAATCACCACCACTGAAATACCTATAAAAAAGGAACTTTCAGGGCCGCTTGAAAGCGTAAACGGCGCAAATACCGCAATGGTTGTTAGTACACCAAAGGTGGCAGGGGTTGCCACTCGTTTAGCGCCATTAACCACATTAACAACACCGCCGCCTTTTTTTTCTATTTCGGTGTAGGCACTTTCACCTATGACAATGGCATCGTCCACCACAATCCCCAGCACCATAATAAAGGCAAATAAAGACACAATATTAATTGTGATACCAAATAACGGCATCAGCATCATCGCACCTAAAAAGCACACTGGTAAACCAATCATTACCCACAGGGCGAGCTTAAAACGTAAAAATAACGAAAGCATAATAGCGACTAAAATTGCACCTTGCAGCAAATTAGCTTTCATCATGTCTAAGCGTGCATTTAGATAGTAAGTAAAGTCCATTAGCGGCTCTATACGTACACCCAATGGCAGTTCTTTATTTTTTTGATCAATATACGCTTTAACCGAATCGGCCACCGGAATAATGTTTTGATCTTCGGTGGCTTTTACCGATAAATAAACCGCGTTTTCGCCATTAAATTTAAAGTAACGCTCACCTTCAACGAACTGATCTTTGATTATAGCAATATCTTGTAGCAACACTTTGGCACCATTGGCGCCAATTTTTACCGGAATTTGCCTAAACTCTTCACCAGAATAAAACTGATTTTCTACTCGAACCGAAATAACACCCGCATCAGTTTTTAATTGTCCGGCTGAAAAGTTAGCCGAATAACGACGTACCGCGTTCGCTACATCCGATAAGGTTAAATTATATTGGCGCAATGTATCGGGTTCTATTTCTATGGCAATTTCATCCAGTGGCACATCGTTTACCACTAAAGATACATTCGATAACTGCAAGAGTTCATCTTCAACCTGATTTGCGATTGGCTTAAGCTCATTTAGCGGTAGGTCGGCAACGAGCGTCATGCCAATTACATCTTGGCGAAACTCTATTTGGCTAATGGTAACCGGCTCCATTCCTGCAGGAAAAGTCGCGATACCATCTACTCGCAGTTTTACCTTATCGAGAACGTCGGTAAGCTCTGCGTCAGTATTAATTTCAAGGCTGGCAGAACCCCCATTACGAAAAGCGCGATATACCCCTTTTTTTATCTCAGTTATATCTTTTAGCGACTCTTCAATTTTTATTAAGATACTTTCTTCAATTTCTTGTGGCGACGCCCCCGGGTAGTTTGCATTTACAGTAATATAGTTAACTTCTATATTAGGGAACATTTGTCGCTGAATGGTAAAGTAGCTTATAAGCCCCATTACAATAATAAAAAACATCATTAAATTGGCAGCAACAGAGTTGTTAGCAAAATACGCAATTAACCCTGTTTGTTTGGTTGTATTGGGCTGTTCTGTGTTATTCATAACTCACCCTACCTTAAAGTTTTTCAGTGGATGCATTTTCTGCTGCATCTGTATTTTTAGTCTCTGTTAAACCGGCTATTTTTACTGCCATGCCTTTTTGAGGGTATTCCGGTAAGGTGGTAACGAGCTTATCGTTGGCTTGTAAGCCATCGCTAATATAAAAATATTCGCCTTCTTCACGAATCACTTTTACTTTACGCGGCTCTAACTGTTGCTCATCATTAACTATCCACACGGTTTGGTTATTTACTAACTCTTGCGGTAAACGATAAATATTATTGAGCATAGTGCCGGCAAAGTTTACTTGTACATAAGTGCCAAATTTAATTGCAGGCTGCTGATTAGTCAGTCCGTAAGGATCTTCAATTCTTACCACTAAACTGCTCATGCGAGTCGCGTTATCAACAATCCCTAAATCGCGGTCTATTACTGCTTGGCGAGTAAACCCATTGAATCCTGTTTTGATAACGGTTGCCGTTACCCCTTTAACGCGCTCAGGTAAAAACACACTGTCAAAGCCAGCGATCGGAATAATCACTTCAGCGGTTTCAATATTATTCAGCTCGGCAACTTGAGCGCCCATACTAACAAACTGGCCAACCCCCACATTCCGACTAACCACTAATGCATCGTAAGGTGCGGTGATTTCACAATTGTCTAAATCGCGTTGGGCTCTTTTTAATGCTGCTTGCGCCGACTTAACTGATGCTTGCGCACTCAGCACTTGTGGTTTGCGTAAAAATAAATCTGTACGTGCTTTATTTGGGAAACGTTTTGCTTCGTCTTCTGCGACTTTGGCTTGCGCTTGCTCTTCAATTAACATCGCTTGAGCGCGGGCAAGTTCAGCTTCAGCTTGCAATACCGCAGCCTCGTAGTTATCTTTTTCAATAGTAAATAAGGTTTCGCCGCGACCCACAACACCACCCGCCACAAAGCTTGGATGCCAGCTGACGACTTCACCTGACACTTGCGCTGAAAGTTGGGTATTTTCTAGTGGCTGCACTTCACCATAACTATTAATGATAACTTGATGATCGTTGGCGGAAACGGCTTCAACTTGCACCGTTGGTCGAGTGTCTATGACTTCTTTTTTGTCTGACTCTTTTGCAATCGCATTAATTGCAACAAAACCAGCAACACCTAATGCCAGTGCTACAAATGGAAAAGCCCATCTAAGTACATTACCTTGCATCTGTTTATTTCTCCCAAATTACTATTAGCACTATGATACCAAAGCTTAATGAAACATTAACGTGACATTTGTAAGCAACTGTTACAAAAAGGTATAAATAAGGTCTTCTTCAGCAAATAAAAGGTAAGTCAAAAGCACTGTTAAGCCGCTTTATAAATGTATTGTTACAATCTTTTACCATTATAAATCATAAAGCTAATCACTTTAGGTTAGTATTTATTAATCATACTGTGCGAAAAAGCATGATACACCGTACAGTAAAATTAAATTAACAACTAAAAAAGACTAAACGATGAAATTAACCACACTTACCTTGGCGCTGAGTATAGCGCTGAGTATAGCGCTTAGTGGCAGCTATGCTGTTGCAGCAGAAAAAAAAGAAGAAAAGAAACCACAAACATTAACTGAAATGATTAAAGGGCAAACCGAATTTGCGGGTATTTTTAATCTTTACCAAGATGAAAAAACCGGCGATCACTTAATGGTGATAAACGAATCACAGCTCGATACGCCCTTTGTGTACTTTGCGCATACCATTGATGGTGTAACTGATACGGGTCATTTTCGTGGGTCGTATCGTGAAACAAAGCTGATTGAATTTAGAAAATACTTTGATCGTATTGATATTATTAGTAAAACCCCTCGCTACTTATTTAACGAAAATAGCGCACTTGCCAAAGCCAGTGAAGCTAATATCAGCGAAGCCGTGCTTGCAAGTATAAAAATAGAAAAACAAGAAGAAGGTAAAATAGCCTTTAATGTAAATAAGCTTTTTTTAAGTGAAGCGCTACATAAAGTGTCTCCTACGCCTAACCCGAACGATAAAAATGCTAAAAAGCGTTTTAAAGTAGGTAAATTAGACGATAAAAAATCACGCATCATCAAACAGCGCCCATACCCTAACAACCTAGATGTGGTTGTTGATTATGTTTTTACCAATAGCAGCCCAACCGTTCGAGGTTCAGGTGCGATAAGCGACCCCCGAAGTGTGTCGGTAAAAGTACAACATTCATTTGTGGCTTTACCAGAAAACAATTACCAACCTCGCTTTGATGATGCACGTATTGGTTATTTCACCAATCAGTTTGATAAAATGACGTCAACCGACTGGGCGCCATACCAAGATGTCATTAAGCGCTGGGATTTACAAAAGAAAGATCCAAACGCTGCACTTTCAGAACCAGTAAAACCGATTACCTGGTGGATAGAAAACACCACACCGGTTGAATGGCGTGACACCGTGCGTGATGCCGTACTTGCTTGGAACACCTCATTTGAAAAAGCAGGCTTTAAAAATGCACTTGAAGTGAAAATACAACCTGACGATGCCGATTGGGATGCCGGCGATATTAACTATAACGTACTACGCTGGACTTCATCACCCAAACCACCGTTTGGTGGGTATGGGCCAGCATTAGCGAACCCGTTAACCGGTGAAATTTTAGGCTCAGACATTATGCTTGAGTTTGTATTTATGAAAAACCGCTGGATATACGACACACTGTATACTCAAGGCACGATGAGCCATACACAGCCAACCAACTATTCAGAACTCAATTGCTCTTTAGGTCATGAATTACAGCAAAGCCTAATAATGGCCAAGGGCTTAGCAAATGGCGCTGATATTGAAGATACCCAAATGTTACGCCAAGGCTTAACTCAGCTGGTTTTACATGAAGTAGGGCATACTCTAGGTCTTAATCACAACATGAAGTCTTCTATTTTGTGGGATGAGAAAGAAGTTCACGACAAAAGTAAAACCCAAGGCATAGTTACCGGCTCGGTAATGGACTATGCGCCAGCAAATATAGCACCAACGGGTGTGACTCAAGGCGATATTTTCCAAACTAAACCAGGTCCATACGATGATTGGGCAATAAATTACGGCTACAGCGCAGCACTTAAAGATGAAGCAGCAGAGCAAGCTCGCCTTGATAAAATACTCGCTCGCTCAAGCGAACATGCACTGGCCTTTGGTAACGATGCCGACGATATGCGTGCCCCTGGCCGCCATATAGACCCTCGCGTGATGATAGGTGACTTGTCGTCTAACCCTGCAGCTTACGGGGCAGATAGAATGGCACTGATCAATACGCTCTTTGCAGAACTTAAAGACAAAGCTACAGTAAAAGGTGAGTCTTACCAACAGCTTGTTACTTCAGCTAACAGCCTATTTGGCCAGTATCGTGCACAAGCAGGCGTGGTATCTCGTCAAATTGGTGGCGTGTATGTAGAGCGTGCCGTCGTGGGCGATGAAAATGCAGCAAAGCCTTTTACACCGGTACCACTTGAGCGTCAAACCCAAGCAATGGCTATTTTAGCTGAGTATGTGTTTGCTCCAAATGTACTGCAAAGCATGCAGCCATTGTATAACTTTATGCAGCAGCAGCGTCGTGGGTTTAATCATTACGGTAAAAACGAAGACCCTAAACCGCATAAAATGATTTTAGGTATGCAAAAGAGTGTACTAGCGCAACTACTACATCCTGCTGTGTTACTGCGTATTTCAGATACTGCTTTATATGGTAATGAATACAGCCTTACGCAATTTATGGAGGATTTAACTGCGAGTATCTTTGTTGATAGTAAAACCGCTAATTCAATCAGTCATAATTTACAGATTGAATATGTTAATCAGCTAATTGCGATTGCAGGTCTAGAAAAAGCAAGTAAATACGATAACTTAGCGAAAACAGCCGCGCTATATCAGCTAACTCAAATAGCCGATAAAAAGGTTGCATGGGGCGCTGATACCGCAACCAAAGCACATAAAAAATATATCGACCGCTTAATTAGCAAAGCGCTAGAAGCGTAAATAACACTGAGTAAACCAAGGCCACGTTATACGTGGCCTTTTTTACACTAACTCAAAGGTAAATAGTGCCTTTAAGGTACCTTACGGCATGACCCGTTAATGTCACTGTTGTATTGCCCACTTCACAGTGTAGCTTCCCACCTCGTTGTGAGGCTTGATAAGCACTGAGATAATTTTTTCCAAACTGCCCTGCCCAATAAGGGGCAAGCCCAGTATGAATTGAGCCGGTTACAAAGTCTTCATCACCCCCACTGGCAGGCCAAAAATAACGAGAAATAAAGTCATACTCAACACTCGGTGCTGTTGCAATCACATCTAATGGGGCTAATTTTTTTAGTTGTTCATTGGTTGTTTTCAGATCTACAACCTGCTGCTCATTGTCATAAATAGCAAAATAAGCTTGGCGGTTTTTCAGCACTTTAACAGGTTGTATAGACAGGCCAGCTAATAGAGCATCAGGGATGAGCTGAACCTCTTCAGGGGCTTGTTTAGGAAAGATCATAGCAAAGCTGCCATCGTTATTTTTATTAACAATCAGTTTGCCCACCGCCTCTGCACTAAAGTACACCTGCGATATACTATGTTGCTCACAAAGCACATAGGCCGCCGCTAAAGTAGCATGGCCGCAAAAATCAATCTCCATTAATGGCGAAAACCAACGTATCGAAAAGCTTCCATCTGCCGACTGACAAGTAAAAGCGGTTTCAGACACATTGTTTTCCGAAGCTATATTCAGCATAAGATCATCACTAAGCCAAGATTCCAGTGGGATCACGGCAGCATAATTACCTTTAAACAGTTCACTGCTGAATGCATCGATTTGATGGATAGTTAATTTCATAGTGGGCACTTTTTATTTATTGGTCACTCAAAGTGCCACAAATGAAATTAACGGTCACTATAATTTTATGCCAACACAGGACGTACGCGATAATACTGCATACACGCAAATTGCAGCGCATTAGTTAGCAATATCATAATAAACATTAATATATGCGAAGTACTTTGCACTGGCATGGCTAGCTCTGCAAACAAACCACAGATACCTGCTATAAATTGCAAACTAAAATAGCGCGCACTCAGGTTACTAATATTCCCTGTTCGCAGTGTTTTATAGGTTTGTGGCATAACCCGAACCGAACTCATAATTAAGCCCACATAAGTTAAGCCGTTTAGCACAGAGGCAGTATCTAGGTTAGGGTTTAACAGCAACAAAAAAGGTAATAACGAAAAGCTAAGCATGCCAAGTAACTGCAGCTTCTGACGTTTAGCGGCATTATAACGGGCAAAAAAGTATAAAATTAAACCACTCAACAATCCTGTCGCAAAAAACGGCAAGGCAATATAAAAGCGAGCAAAATAAAGATTGTAGCTAATAAAGTACACACTTTGCGCTAAACCAAATGTCATCATCAGCAGTGATACACCCGATACACTGCGGTTTTTAATAATTTTATTAAGTAGCGGTAAAAAACTAAAAACCAAAATAAACACTGACAAAATAGGCAAATAATACGCCAAAGCAAACCTCGCTCGTTACATTGTTGTTAATAAAAAGGAAGAAATAAAACATTTTTTAAACATCTGTTTTTAAAGGCTTTATTTGTGTGCGCGCATTGTAGGGCTGGCTAGGTTTTATACAAGCTTCATGCTTACTTTAGTTTTTAGTGATGGCAACTTGAGTATACAAAAACCGTTACTAAAACTTCACAGCACGCCACTTCAACTAATTGCAATACAAATGATAACTGTTATCATGCGCATACGTGTAATTTAACATACAAGCTAAAATAATGAGAAAAACACTGTTTAAAATTCATAGTTGGTTGGCGCTAATTGCCATTATTCCTTTAATTGTTATTAGCATTACTGGCAGTGTTTTAGTGTTTAAAAGTGAAATAGACGGCTTACTGATGCCTGACAAACACTTTGTGGTACAGCAGCAAGCTGCTCGCTTACCTATGGACTCATTAATAGATAAAGCCGAAGCAGCCTTTCCTGAGTATGTAGTAGGAAGCTGGGAGCTTTTTAATAACACCACCGCCGACCGGCTTTATTTGGTTAAGCGTGGCACTGACGATTGGTATAAGTTGCATTTAGACCAATACACAGGAGAAGTTTTATCAGAACCCGTAAGCACAACTCATTATTTTACCGACTGGTTTTTAGAGCTCCATTACACCTTTTTACTTAACGACTTAAAAAGTTTACCAGGGCAAACAGGCACCGTATTAGGGTTCTTTTTTGCTTTATTTTTATTAACTTTAGGTATTACTGGCTTAATTATTTACCGCAAATTTTGGCAGCGACTATTTAGCGTACGCTGGCGCGCAACGTTACAAATAGTACTCAGTGACATTCATAAGATGACCGGTGTTTTAGGCTCACCTATCCTTATCGTTTTAGCGATTACAGGTGGTTATTTTAATGGTGCAGTGTGGTATCACGAAGTAATAGAACACGCAGAAGAAGAGCACCACACTATTACAAATAAATTATATAGTGACGACATCTCTTTTGAGCGGATTCTTAATGATAGCAAGCTGCAAATACCCACTTTTAATACAACTTTTTTAGTTTTTCCACGAGAGCCCGATGAAAATATCACTCTTTATGGCGAAGTAAATACCAGTAACCCACTTACCAGTGAATATGCCAATACCATAACCTATAATAAGCAAACAGGTGAACACATCGCTAACTGGGATATTCGAGAGGCTGGTGCTGGTTGGCAAGTAATAGACAGTTTTAGAAAACTACACTTTGGTTATTTTGCTGGGCTTATCAGTAAAATACTATGGTGTATTGTTGGCCTTAGCCCTGTATGGCTCGCTGGTACAGGCTTTTATTTATGGCTCACACGCCGTAAACGTAAAAAGCAATCACACAAAAATCGCTTAACTCAACGACGAAGCGCGAATGCTTGATAAAACAATCACTCCCTTGTAAAGTGAAACCAACGAGGGAGTGAGTTAATGAATATGTTAAAGGTAATAATAAGTTTAACTTTTTTATTTGTTGTGGGGTGCAGCAGCAAAATCAATACGCAAACTCAGCGCGTACAATTAAGTTCATTAATTAATCACACATTATTTGTACAACAAACCACACCTTCTGAAAAGGTTATATTTGAACTTCCCGAGGCAGAAAAAGCACGCTTTTTAGCCTTCGTAACAAAACAACAAACAGCTAATATTCGTAGTGACCGTATTATTTATAACTACCTTGAAAATCAGCTCTCTAATTTTAAGTATCATGGCGATACGCTTACATCATCTCAATCTCTCAACCTTGCACAAGGTAACTGTATCAGCCTTGCTGTTCTTACCCAAAGTTATGCACAAACATTAGGGCTTAAAACCAGCTTTCAAGAAATGACTAGCGAGCCAGTTTACGCACAGGAAGATAACTTGGTTTATGTAGCAAACCATTTTAGAACTAAAGTTTATGCCCCAGAAGAGGAACTGCCTGAAAAAGAAGAAAATGTGATCACTTTTTTTCGCCCAGGAACCTTAATAGACTACTTCCCAACCAGAGGTAGTGTGTATTCTGATAGTGCTAATTATAATGATTTAATCTCTAAATTTTATAGTAACTTAGCTGCTGACGCGCTTTTAGATAAGCAGCTTGATCAAGCGTACTCTCTTATTTTACAAGCAAATAAATACACCCCTTATGATCCTGAGCTATTTAATATGGCTGGAATTTTACATCGACGAGCTGGCGATTTAAAAAGTGCACAGCTTATTTACCAAACTGCTTTAGATAATAAGCTGATAAATATAAATTTACTTAGTAATTATCAAGTTTTAGCCAAACAAATTGGTGATCAGCAACTTGTTGAACAATTAGCAAGCCGACTTGCTGAAGTAGAAAAAGATCCTTATGAACTTTTAGTTATTGCAAAAAATGACCTAGAAACAGGACGAATTAATACCGCTACAGAGCATATTGAACAAGCCATAACAAAAGCGCCGTATATTGCAGAACTTTATTTAGAGCTTGCTAAAATTCGCTATCAACAAGGAAAAAATCACCAAACACAAAAATTACTTGAGAAAGCGATAGAGCTCGAAAAAGACAAGCAAAAGTTAAATGTGTATCAAGCTAAGTTACTGTCCTTAAAAGCGAGTAAGTAACTTAGCTAAATAGGCTTTTACAATGAATAGTAAAAGCTTAACCACGCGCGCATTTCATCTTCAAAGCTGTCACCTTCTACTCGCGACAACCCCATATCAAAGGTTAAGTCATTAACGCCCGCAGGCCCCATACCAAAGCTAAAGTCACCTTGGTATTTTAAGCCGTAACTTTGTGCATAAACGTTGCTATCTAATTGATGTTGTTTGTAATAAAGCCAAGGCATCCCCTCTTTAAAGCTAACGCCACCACCATACCCTTGGTAGCGCTCAGTGGTTGCACTATAAAAAGGCAGTTCAGCAGCAAGCACAAATTCACTACTTTGCTGCTGATTAATTAAATTAGAACTAAAGCCGCCTAATGTCAGGCTACTGTCATCTCTTTGCTTTTGCTCAAAGTTAACAAAAAGTGGTATATCAAACGCTTTACCAAATATTTTTGCTGCCAAGTCATAACCTTGCCAATGACTACTGTGATTCTGCCCATCATAAATGCTGGCATAAATACTCTGCCCAATAGCAAATGCTTGGCGGTCATGTTGCCAGCTTTGAGCAATACTCAACCGTGTCCAATTTTTATGGCTATTTTTATAATCTGTATAGTTATAGGCCAATTCTGGGGTTAAATGTAACTGGCCAAATTTCAATGGGTGGCTTACTGCAGCATAACCACCTCGGGCTTCAATATCAGCGTTTAAGCTAGGTTGATATTGATGTGATGTATCCAAATTATAATCAAATAGCGCAAGCTTAAACTTTGTATTTAACGCATTGTATTTTGCTTGTATAAAGCCGCCATGTAATGCACCGTCATGCAAATCAATGTTATAACCCGCTTGTAAATCAAGTTGTTTTAATAGGTCGCTACTTTTTATACCTACACTTAGCAAACTGGTTGACGCTGAATAATACTGAGATCCCAAGGCAAACGTCGCTTGCTGATCAAGTACTGCGTAATCGCTTTGTTCTGCTATCTCATCGGTATATATTTTTGCCGGTGGCAGAGTATGCTTATTTACCATCAACAATGGAGCTTCACTGTTTACAGCGAAATCAGTCACGGCTGTGCGGTTTTTTGTTGTTAGCGTTTTTACATCAGGGCCATCGGCATTAATGGAGAAGTAAAGTAGTGAGCCATCTTCAGCCTCAATCGGGTATGCGAGCGCTTCTTGCCCGTTAGTTAAGCGGGTGAGGGTGTTATTTTTTATATGATAATTATAAATATCAGTTTTATTATTTAGGCCAGCAACAAAATAGATAGACTCCCCGTTTTGACTGAAACTCGGCTGACTTAAATACTGATACCCGTTAGGCATTGGGATTGACCGCCTGGCATCACCGTTTAAGCCTTGTATATACAACTGCCAATTTTCGTTTAATGATGCTGATAAGTAAGCTAATTTTGTTTCATCGGGGTTCAGTGTCGGGTAATCATAACTTGTTTTTAAGCTCTTAGTAAAAAATGGCGTGATTGCTTGTGTATTAAGATCGACTTTTACTAATTCAGAATACCCAGCTCTTATTTGCTCACCGTAAAGTGTTTCACCATCACGGGTAACACTAAAACGGCGAATACCGGCCAGCTCTGTAAGTTGCTCTATGTTGCCAGTGTCGGTGTTGTAGCTAAAAATGTCAGACACTTTGTTATAAGTTCCCGATCCTTCACTACTGTAGGCATTAAAATAAAGTGTGTTGTTATTTACCCATTGCGGGTTAGCAATACCTGCGCGATTAATTTGATTTAGTACTTGTTTTTGTTCGCGCTTAAACACGATTGGCGGGGTATCAGGAACATCTTGCTTATCGTTCTCTAGGAGCTCCTTTTGCACCTTAGTAAACTTATCTCGTGCTTTGGTGTTGTCTTCTGTACTGTAAATTATTAGTTTTGTTTTACTCTTTTCATCACGTTCAACTATCGCAATTTTGCTACCATCATTTGAAAGAGCTGGATTGCTAGCGTATAAATCAAGTTCTAACCAAAGCTTGCTATTAAGTGGTGATTCGGTTTGCTCTTGTTGCATCGCTTTATAGGTATACTCTGCAATAAATCGACGATATAACCTTGCAGCGCTTTGCCCAAATACACCAGAAAATGCGTCGTCAAAATCTCGTGATTTCACTGCTCGCATACGAACCCATACATTATCGAGTAGCTGCTCTGAGTAATTTTGCTCTAGCCAATATAAAAAACGACTTCCCATTAAATACGCCATAGAGCCCGCCATAAAGCCCTCATCGCTATTTAGTTGCCCATAGGTGGGAAGCGCTCCCTGCTGAGCAAACTCTCTAAGTATTGCCTCAGCATAGTTATCAAATAAGCGCCCTCGACCTGTCATTTTTGATTCGATTATAGTGGCGTACCCTTCGGCTACCCAGCGCGGTGTATCACCATAGGTTAAATCGTATATATCCCATACACCGCGAATCTTTTGCTGCCAGTCGTTACGGGTTGGCTGCGCTAAATGGACTAAATGAATGTATTCGTGCAACACCAACAATTGCTGCCAACCCGATGAATTTGATATCACGGTATCCGACTGCGGTGGCGTAGTAAAAAGCGCCATAACAGGATTATTAGAGGTTGGTAAGGCAAAGCCATTCGCTGCATTTAGAGGGTCAAACACTACCACATCGACGATTTTATCAAGCGCACGGTTTTGTTGCTCAAGCACTTTAGTGCGAACAATTTCCAGCTCCACAGCAGTCGATTTAGCAAAATCAGTATGCTCACTACTAAAGTGCACATTAAAATGCTCGGTATGAATGGTTTGCCAATTAGCAGCAAAGCTAGGTGCAGCCAATAATAAGGCTGATGCAATGAGTGACTTTTTCACAATAATCCCTTAAATAGTACATTTGATAATGTTTAGAGTATTATCAAATGGAAAAAACGGGCAGTAAAAAAGTGTAATAAAGCATGTGCAAATGTGTATTTACACCCGCTTTATTATTTAATCTGAGTTTTGAACAAAGGAAGTTACATCCAACTGCGAGGGTCTGACTCAGCCTGCATAAGTGTAAAATCTATAATGAAGTCAGCATCTTGCTGTTTTAAATATGGGACGTACGCACCGCCTGCAGCAAGTTGTATATACAGGCTTTTTAAGCCAGAACGACGCATAAAAAAGGTGCTCACACTGCGAGCGCTTTGTGCTTTGTACAGCTCAAATACCCGGTAATGCACACCAATCATACCTTTGCGTACCACCAAATAAAAACGCCCATCTTGTTGATGAAGGTAATATCCATAACGTTTATAAGATAAAAACACTAACGCGGCTAATACCAAGAATAATGCTAATGCAATTAATATATTAAGTTGCATAAAGCTAATAAAAAAACCAGAAGCAACGCTCGGTAGCAAAGCATAAAACACCGTGTTTTTATATAACAACGCCCTTTCTACCGCATTGAATGCCAGCTTTTTACTGTCAAACCACGGATAAATCCACTGACACACATTATCAACTTGCTCCTGCGTGAGTACAGGCAGCACTAAGGTTTGTTTATTCTTTTTCGCCATGCTTGCAGCACCGCCGCTACTGGCTTGCAAACACTCCACAGTAAAGCGTTTTAATAGCCTAGCAACTAGGTTTTGCTTAATAACGATTGACTGTACTTTGTCTAAACTAATTGATAGTTGATGACGCTCTAACAGCCCTGCAATACGTTTGAATTTATTATTTTTAAAGTAAAGCTGATAGTTATAAAAACGAATGAGCGACATAGTTACCGATAAAAGTACCGCTATAAATACCAAAATAATGATCAGAGTAATTATTGCAAACACAGCTGCATTAGCCATCAAACCGAGCTCTTGTTGATAATAACTCTCTATTTTTGTTATAAATTGCTGCTCTAAAAAGTCGATGGCCACATTCATAAAAGGGGCAATTGCCGCAAGTGCTAAAATAGCCATATTCGACATTAAACCAAACTTAGCTATTTCTTTATTTGAGATGAGTAAGCTATTTTCGCTCTGCTCTTCAATATGAGATTGCGCTGTATCAGCGGGCTCTACTGATGGTTGTTGCTGCGCTTTATAGTCAAACACTCGTTTACGCATTTGTTGCGCGTAATCTTTAGTTACCCCTGGCAAAACAGCTTCTTGAGCCACACTGCCTGCCGCATCAAAAATACAATTAACTAACCCTATGGGGGTGAAGTAAAATGGCTCCGCTATATTTACGTTTTGCACTCGAGAAAATTTTAAGGTAAGTCGCTCTTTTTTAAATACGCCTTTATTAAGTAAAATTTCATGATCGTCAGTAATACAAAAACGAAAACTACGGTAATACAAAAAACAATAGGCAAGCAATGAAGTCAAAGCAACCGCGAGCCCAACTTGCCCCCAAAATAGTTTATTTTCTACTTGGGTAACAAATACCACCAACACGGGCAGTAAATTAAATAAGCCGTCTTTTATGAAGCGCACACTAAAATGCATTACAAAATAAGCCAGCGCCCAGGGCGACACTTTTTGCCAATTAAGTGAAGGTGACGTTATTTGCGCAGCATCAACACTCACTGGCAGCTACCTCGCTTGCGGTTTCATCGTGGCGATAGCTTTGTACAAACTGACGAATATTTTTGCATTTTTCGTGGGTCAGGCCGCTAATTTGTAAATCGGCACTCATACCGCCGGCGCTATAAAGTCTTAAACTGGCTAAACCAAGCTTTCGCTCTATGGGCCCACGGTGTATTTCAATATGCTGCACACGCGCTAACGGTAAAATTGTCACCTGCTGCCAAATAATGCCTTTTTTAAAAGCAATATCGTGGGTACGCAACGCGCTGCCCTGTAATTTTATGCTGAACACGCTATATAACATACACAGTAAAATTAATAGCGGAACAGCAACCAATAAGTAACCTTGCGCCATAGCAGCAAAGTCTGTATTAAAATAGCAAACAGCCGCTAGTACTAAGCAAAAAGGAATGAAAAATAACAACCAATTCAATTGTGCATGCAACAATGCTTTGTCCGCAAGCGGCTCAAACACTATGCTTTTATGTTGCGGTAGGTCGGTTATTTGTTGATTAGTAAACACACTTTGCTCCATTACACGTATGGTAGGCTTAGCCAAGCCACTTAATTGTTGTTACTAGGGTATGACTTTGTTTTGGCTCAAGCGTAACCGCATCTTCAAGTACATTCGCAGCCTCTAGGCATAACATGCTTTTATAATCATCATCGGCAAAATTTGATAGTCGCTTTGATTTTTCAATCCATGGATTCCATAACACGCACGAGCGCGAGTTTTCTCTGCTAACGCTGATCATCCCTTGAGGAGTTTCAATGGTTTGCACAGCCGCGGCTTGGGTATAAACCATATCGGTTTCACGGGTAAAACCAACCACATCACTTTGCTGATAAGGCCCTTGGCCAAATTCTATGTATTGCGCCCCTTGCAGCCCTGTTACGCGAGTATTATTAATATCATCAGTTGGAAAGTAAGTATGCAGCGCCTGTGTATAACTAAATGGGGTGTTACCTAAATTACAGGTGGTTAAACGCACCTCTAACTGCTCAGATAAAATAAACTCAACCCTTAAAGAAGATTGATGAGGCCAAAAGGTAGAATCTATCTGCTTCATTGGTAATTTAAGACTAACAGTAATCTCGTTCTCGGTTTCATGCACTTCATCGGCTTGCCATACGTGCGTGCGCGCAAAACCATGTGCTGGAAAGTCTTTATTTTCATGTTGACCAAACCAAGGCCAGCAAATAGGAATACCGCCACGAATGCCCTTCCCTTCGCTAAAGGTTTCATCCCCAGACACCCACAATAGTGGCAATTTTCCTTTGGGTGTAAACTCAGTTATTTGCCCACCTTGTAAAAATATCTTCGCCTTACATTGGCGACTATTAATACTAATAAATTCCAAACCGCTATGTGTACGCTCAATACATACTGAGGGTGATAATTGCATTTTATTTCCTTTAACACTGAGACTAATTTTTTAGTACTTAACCTGAATTCAGATTACTGTACACAAACAATAATGCATGCTTAAAGCATAAGCTACATAGAATAGTTATTTAAATTGAGTTAGTTACTATATTTTTATGCCACATCAACGGCTCAATTACGACTAAAGTTTTAAACCTGTGGCTTGCGTATCGCTTTTAACTTACGTAAGGTGCGCAGCCTTAGCAAACAGAGTGTTATTAACTTTTAATAAAATAAAGATAATAAATTCCATTTTAATTACTGCTCAAATTAATAAAAACCAATAAAAACTAATAACAGCGGGCTAAAACAACATATATAATTTGAATTCAATTTATTTGATGTGTAACATTTCGTGATTACGGCAACTGATTCGCCTTTCATGAGACAAACAAATGCAAAAATATGACGAGTTACTAGTTTCTTTACGCAAGGTGATCCGTGCGATTGACTTACATTCAAAACAACTTAATAAAACAGCGGGTTTAACTGGACCACAACTGCTTATTATGCAAGAAGTGTCTCAAACTGATGGTATTACCGCCAGTCGTATTGCGCAAAACGTCAATTTAAGTCCGGCAACGGTCACAAATATTCTTGACCGAATAGAAAGCAAGAATTTGGTAACACGCGTTCGTAGTCAAATGGACAAACGCCGGGTCAGCTTATACCTTACTGAACAAGGTAAAGAATTACTCGAAAAAGCGCCTCAGCCCTTGCAAGAACACTTTATCGAAAAATTTTCAGCGCTTGCTGAATGGGAACAGAGCCTACTACTTTCATCAATGCAACGTATTGCCGCAATGATGGATGCAGATAAGCTAGATGCCTCTCCTCTTTTAGAAGTAGGCGCACTGTTTCAAACTTCTACTAAAGAATAAAACGCAGTATAAAAACAATAAACTAAATTAGTCTGCCATTTTCTCCTTTTTCCACACTAAGAGGCGCATCGTTGCGCCTTTATTTTTTTAATCACAATCAAAACGGCTATTATGACTAAACTCTCAAAACTAACACTCGCATTAATTTTAAGTGGTGTTGCTAGCAATTCTTATGCATCAAATCTTCAACCTCTCCAAAGCCAATTAACGCAGTTAAAGCAACAAGTAGATAAACTTGAAAGCAAACTCGCTGAAAAAAAGTCTCAGCAAGTAGACCAAGTTAGTAAACAGTTGCAAGCTACTTCTACAGACACTGCACAGCAAGAAAAGCAATCATCTGGAATAAAGGTAGGAGGTGCTATTCGCGCTAACTACGGTATAAACTCTTACGATGAAGACAATGAAGATCGCGGTGGTGACTTTGATTTTGATATTTTCCGGTTAAATGTCTCTGGCGAAATTAATGATATTTCAGTCAATGGTGAAATACGCTTTTACGATTATATGACTGTCGTAAAGTACGCTTACTTAGGGTACGAATTTATTGATGGCTGGGAAGCTCAGGCAGGCATAACAGCCGTGCCGTTTGGTAACGGCCCTTATAATTCTCACAGCTACTTTTTTAGCACTAACTACTATGTGGGCCTAGAAGATGATTTTGATTTAGGTATGGTTGCTAAGCGCAAACTTAAAGACAACTGGACACTTGATTTAGGCTTTTTCAAAAATGATGAACTGGGTGGAGTTGATGGCTCAGCATCAGACAAAAATCATCGTTACTCTTATGATATTGTTGGTAGTCGTCCTGCAGATGAAGGCACCTATGCCGAGCCTGCAAAGCAACTTGGTGAATACAACACCTTTGCTGGTCGCGCTACTTATCAGCTTGAGCATAGTAAAAATATCACCACTGACATCGGGGTATCGTTACTCAGTGGCGGACTTCACGACGGTGAAGACCGCGCTGGTAATTACAGTGCTTGGGCTGTTCACTTAAACAGCAACATTAATAACTGGAATATTCAATTGCAACACGGTGAATATAACTACGACTTAGACGATGGTAATAACCGCTTTGCGGTGGGTGCTTTTGACTATTATGATAGTGTATCGAGCCAAGCCACAATGACCAACTTTAATATTGCCTATGACTACGCAATAGAGTGGGGCCAAGTTACCAACCTGCAGTTTTATAACGACTATGGGATCATCTACAACAAGTCAGATAATAGCGCCAATACTTGGATGAATGTAACCGGTATGAGCATTACTGCTGGCGGATTCTTTAGTTATGTTGATTTCGTACAAGCCCGCAATCAACCCTTTATTGGCGGTACCATTATTGGTGATGGCGATACCGAGCGCCGTTTTAATATTAATTTAGGCTATTACTTTTAATAGGTAGTGCAATCAGGAAATTCTTTTCCTTTGCTAACCCTAAATGGCTTAGTTGATAACATGCAACTAAGCCATTTTCTCTTCATTTTACCTTTTAATTAGCTTACCCTTTTACCGTTTAATTAATTAAAAAAGAGCTAAAGTGAGCATAAAAAACGTTTTTATTTATTATAAAAATTTCGGCTTTAAATTGCTGGGGCTACTGTGTGTATTACTGGGCATTATTGGTGTTGCCCTACCTGTTATGCCAACCACGCCGTTTTTAATTTTAGCCTTAGCCTGTTTTGCTCGCTCATCTAGCGCGCTTGAATCTTGGCTATTAAACCACCCTCGCTTTGGTACAACATTACAACATTGGCGCGCCCATCAAGTGGTTCCTGTAAAGGCAAAGTATGCTGCAGGTATAGGTATGCTAATAGGCTTTATATTTTTATTATACACCAGCCCTCCAGCTTGGATTATTGCCCTAGTGGCTGTTGTTGAAGTGCTGGTTATGGCTTACTTAATTTCTAAGCCCTCAGCTCCTCCTAAAAAATAAAGTGTAAAGTTTGGTAAATAAATTTGTAACAGCTAATGCAAATCATTATCATCCGTATAAATTAAATAAGTTTGTACCTTTTATGCCCTTTGTTAATAAACGCACTTTATATAGTACAAGTCGTACTCTACATATCTATATTTCCACCGCTTTGTTTTTTTTACTTATTCTATTTTGTGTAAGCGGTATAGTGCTAAACCATGTTGACTGGTTAAAAAACGATAAAAACAATGGCCAAATTACGGTCCAAATCCCCCAAGATCTGCTTACTCAAGCAAATACACAATTAAATAGCCTACCTGCTATTTATCCCCAAATTGAAGCTTACTTAGCCAAACACTATGGGCTTAATAAAGTAAAAAGCATTGAATGGGAAAAGCAAGATTCACTGGTTATGCTCGACTACCCATTACCAGCAGGCTATGCCTATGCAGAGTTTGATTTTATCAGTGGTGAATTGTTGCTCGATTATCAAACCGGGGGGTTTTTAAGTGTTATCAGTGATTTGCACAAAGGTCGTCATTCAGGAGAAGTATGGAGCTGGGTTATTGATATATCAGCGGTGCTGATGATTCTATTTGCCATCACCGGCATGATTATTTTATTTCAAAACAGAAAAAAACGCTTAGCAGGAATATGGATAACCGTATTAGGAATCGCAACACCATTGGTTATTTATTTATGCTGGGTTCCACAAATTAAAGGAGTATTTTAATGTTCAAGTTTAAATCTTTAATTAACACCGTATTGCTGTTAATTGCCGTGTGTTTTCACACTTCGGTGGCAGCGCAATCGCCCCAATTAGAAATCGAATTAACTCTACCTGAGTTAGATGTGCAGCCCTATCATCGCCCTTATGTTGCAGTTTGGCTCGAAACACCAGAGCGAAAACATGTCACAACTTTAGCGCTTTGGGTACAAAAAGCGGAATGGTTTAAAGACCTACGCCAATGGTGGCGTAAAGCAGGTAAAAGTGATGCAAACTTCGATGGGGTTAGTAGCGCAACCAAACGCGCAGGCACTTATACCATTAATTGGGACGGAAACGATCTTAATGGCAAATCAGTTATCGCAGGAAAATACCTGTTAAATGTTGAAGTTGTTCGTGAAGAAGGCGGGCGTGATTACAGCCGTATTGAGCTTGATTTAACCCAATCAGGAAAAATAACCATTGATGGCAAAAACGAATTTTCAACCAGCTTTGTCACTGTATCCGCTAGGTAGTCCCTACTTATCATTCAAATTTAAAGGAAAAATAATGAACGTTAATTTATTAAAAACAGCACTCATTGGCGCACTGAGTTTATCAGCGCTGGTATCAACAGCTGCAAGTGCACATGGCCGCTGGTTACTACCTTCGCATACTTCGCTATCAGGGGATAAAGCCCATTATGTAATGATTGATGCGAGTATTTCTAACGAAATTTTTGCACCTGATAAAGCATTTCGTCCAAGCACAAAAGGCGCAGAGTACGACGACACTCTGCTTATGGCACTTGCCCCAAATGGCGAGCAAGTTACCGATACCATTCGTGCCTATTACCTACAACGCAAAAGCTCTGCTGCAGTAAAACTTCAGCAACAAGGCACCTATCATATTGCGATGACGCAAAAACCTATGTACATGACATTCTACAAAAATACAGCAGGTGAGCGAAGCCGTGTATTCGCCAAAAAAGCAGATGCCAATCTACCTAAAGACGCCAGCGACATCACTACAATTAAAACCATCTCTACTGTTGATACCTTTGTTAGTCATAATGGTACCTCTAAACCAGCACAATTAGGTCAAGGCTTAGAGCTTAGCGGCCCAACGCATCCAAACGATTTATTTGTTGGCGAGCAAGCGCGCTTTCAGCTAATAAGCGATGGAAAGCCGGTTGGCGAAGGCATTGAAGTAAGCATTTTAAAAGGCGATACACGCTACCGTAACGAACGTGGCGAAATAAAAGTAACGACCGACAAAAACGGCATGTTTAGCACAACGTGGAAAGAGCCAGGCCTATACCTAATCGAAACCTCTCAAAAAGTGACAGTAAACGAAAAAGGTGTAGACGCCAGCCGCTATGTATTATTTACCACCCTTGAAGTAGCACCTGAATAACTTTTTAATTCCCTACAGGCCACATTAATCGCTTGGCCTGTAGCTTCTTTATAATTTAAACCCTTTAGCAAAGCTTTAAACCAAGTTAGTCATTTTCGCTGCCTAAATAAGCATAATCCTATATTTTAGCCTCCTTGTCTGTTCCTATTTCAATCTATTATTCCGATCACTTATTTTTATGAAAATAGTTAAATAACTTAGTCAATTTAGATCTTTGCGATGCATTAGCCGCTTATATATGATGCGCCCTTTTCAAAATCTTCAAGGCACGCTCAATGACTTTTCAGCATTTATCAGCTAATAAAAAATTAGCACTTAGCTTGGCTATTACCACCGCACTTAGCGCCTCTTTTTCAGCTGCTAATGCAGCTGAGCAAACTAACCAAGTCGAAGAAAATATCGAAGTAATTTCAGTAACAGGCACGCGCCGCAGTTTGCGTAGTATTGCGCAAAGTACTGTGCCTGTAGATATTATTAGCAGTGACGATATGGCAAGTACGGGGCAACTTGAAATTAGCCAAGTGCTCGCTAACCAAGTCCCGAGCTTTAACTACCCAAGTGCCACACTCTCTGATGGCACCGATCATGCTCGCCCAGCGGTTTTAAGAGGCCTTGCACCCGATCACACCTTAGTCCTTATTAACGGTAAGCGTCGCCACTCTGGTGCGTTATTAAACTTAGGGGGCACGGTTGGTCGCGGCTCTACCGCGGTTGATTTAAACATGATCCCAACCTCTGCAATTAAGCGTGTTGAAGTACTGCGCGATGGGGCTGCAGCACAATATGGCTCTGACGCCATTGCGGGAGTAATCAATATTGTTTTAAAAGATGCCACCGAAGGCGGCAGTGTTAGCGTAACTTATGGCCAATACGACAGCCAAATGGCCGGTGTACCGCAACTAAATAGCACTTATGCGGATGATAACGGCAACCTTGCATTTAATTTAGGCGACGATCGTCACGTTAACGACGGTAGTACCCGCACACTTAGCGCAAACTCAGGTTTTTCATTAACAGACAATGGTTTTGTAAATGTATCAATTGAATACCGTGATAACGACTCAACTCAACGCTCTGGTTTTGATCCACGCGAACAATACAACCGCCTAGATGATGGCAGCCTAGACCCACGCGAATTTACAATTGATCGCTACAATCACCGTTTTGGTAAAGCAGCGTTGGAAGACTACGCTTTGTTTTACAATATGGGATACGATTTAGAGAATGGCTTTAATGTTTATTCGTTTGGTAGCTATTCAGAGCGTGAAGGTAACTCGGGCGGATTTTACCGTCGTGCAAAAGACAGCCGCAATGTTTTAGAGCTATACCCTAATGGCTTTTTGCCACAAATTGCTACCGACGTAAAAGATTACTCGCTGGCACTTGGTTTACAAGGCGATAGTGGCGACTGGACTTGGGATGTAAGCACCAACTACGGCCGAAATGACTTTGGTTTAGGGGTTGTAAATAGCCTCAATACTTCGTTAGGTACTAACAGCCAAACTGAGTTTGATAACGGCGCCATGGTTTACGATCAGTTTTTAGTTAACTTTGATGCCAATACCAGCGTTGATTTTGGTCTACCCGATGATGTGTTTTTCACTATTGGTGCTGAGTATCGCCGTGAAAGCTATAAAATAGAGCTAGGCGAGGAAGCCTCTTATATTACTGCGCTTGATAACAACGGCAACCCAATTGCTGCTGGCGGTGCGCAAGTGCTTCCTGGGTTTGGGCCGCAAAGCGCAACCAATGAAAGTCGTCATAATGTTGCTGTATTTGCTGAATTTGATACTTACTTAACTGATAAATGGAATATTGTTTTAGCCAGTCGCTATGAAGATTACAGCGATTTTGGTAACACATTTACTTCAAAATTAGCCACGCGTTACAGTATTAACGACAACCTATCGTTGCGTGGTGCGGCAAGTACTGGATTTCGTGCGCCGTCACTTGCACAAAGCTCGTACCGTCAAATATCGACTATTCTCGAAAATAACCAGCCTTTTGAAGTTGGTCTATTCCCAAGCTCTGCACCTGCAGCCCAAGCGTTAGGTGCAAAACAGCTCGATGCAGAAGACTCAGTTAACGTTACCGCTGGATTTGTTTATACCCAAGGTGGCTTTAGCTTAACAGTTGATGCGTACCGCATTGATATTGATGACCGGATTGTGCTCTCTGAAAACTTAAGCGGTAACGCTGTGCAGCAAATTCTAGCTAATGCTGGCGAACTAAATACCGAAAGTGTTCGTTACTTTACCAACGCTATCAATTCGCGCACGCAAGGTGTTGATATTGTGGCAACGTACACACTTGATTTAAATACATTGGGTGATGTGCGCTTAAATGCGGCGGCAAACATTAACGATACCGAAGTGACTCATGTAGATGCAAACCCGAGCGAGCTAAATTCTTTAGGCGATGACTACGTGGTATTTGCCCGTCGTGAAGTAGGCCGTTTTGAGCAAGGCACACCCGATAACAAACTAAACCTATCGGCTGTTTGGAGCTTTAACCAATGGCAAACAACCTTGCGTGCAACTCGCTATGGGGAAGTGGCAGATATTTCAACCACCAGCGAGGGTGATGAATATTTAGATGCTAAATGGATTGCTGATTTAGAAGTCGCTTATCGTCCTAACGAAGCGTGGAAGTTTGCAGTAGGTGCGAATAACCTATTTGATCAGTACCCTCAAGCAACGGTAGATAATATTGGCTACTCTAACTTTGGCCAAATATTTCCGTACACGCCTTACACACCCTACAGTTTAGATGGGCGCTTTTTATACGGTAACATTACTTACAATTTTTAAGTAAAACGCCCATTAACAATAGAGTAATTACAAAAGGATGCAGTGTGCATCCTTTTTATTAACATTTAGTATTTTTAACCATATTTTGGCATTTTAACTTTTTAACTACTGCTGCCATCTCATATAAAACAACAACTTACATTTCGGCCTCAATTTTGCTCTATACTTTGTATATTAACTAAAATAATCAATATCAAAGGACTAAACATGAGCGCATCAACTCTATTCAACTTCACTAAGCCCGTTTCACTAATTAGCGGCATTTTATTACTCAGCGGTTGTGTATTTCACATATCGCCCAGTGTCGCATCAGTTAAACAAACCCAGCAGCTTTCACTACCAAGCAATAACCTTGAGCACCTAACGATATTAAGTGGTGCCGGTTCGCTCGATATTCAGGGCTCTAATACTGCAACCAATATTAGCGTTGATGCCATCATCTACACCGCCGACATTGACGATGAATACGAACTCACCCTTGAGAAAAGCGGTACACAAGCAAAACTTGTTGCACAAAATACAAGTAATAATGGGATTAGCTTTTACAGCGGGCAATCACCAAGTATCAATTTAGTTGTTACCGTACCTAACACCCTAAATTTAGATATTAACGACGGCTCAGGCGATATTGTTATTAACGAGATGCAAAGCAATATTGATGTAAAAGATGGTTCTGGCAGCTTATCTATCAATGGTGCTAAAAGCCTAAATATTGATGATGGTTCTGGCAGTATTTACGTAAAAAATGTGGTCGGCGACTTAGTATTAAATGACGGCTCAGGCAGCATTGATATTGATAATGTCAGTGGTAATGTCGCTATTGAAGATGGCTCTGGCGAAATGCAAGTGACTAACGTAACAGGCGTATTAAATGTTGAAGATGGCTCGGGCGGCATAACTATTAAACATATTAAAGGCGAAGTCACCGTAGACGATAACTCAGGAGATATGTTGATAGAACATATTGGCTCAAGCGTGACGATTGAAGATGGCTCTGGCGATATTCGCGTTAATTACGCTAAAGCGCTAACTATTACAGAAGCAGGCTCGGGTGATGTCAGTATTGATAATATTTCAGGCACTGTAAAATTAGACCGCTAATACACTAATAAAGCGAAATAAATGGCTGTTCACTACATCAGTTATTGTATTTTACTAACACCTAAGCCATGCTAAATGTCTTGAAATTATTAGGATAAACGCGTGTTAGAAATTGCTTTAATTTATTTAGCCGCCGCCATTGTGGCTGTTCCTATTGCCAAACGACTTGGCTTAGGATCAGTACTGGGTTATTTAATTGCTGGCATACTGATTGGTCCCTATGCATTGGGAGTCGTAGGGGATCAAACCGATGTAATGCATTTTGCCGAATTTGGCGTAGTGATGATGCTATTTTTGGTCGGACTTGAACTACAACCCTCACGACTATGGAAGCTTCGGCACTCTATTTTAGGGCTTGGTGGCTTACAGGTGGTGCTAACTGCGGCGGTTATTTTTGCCTTTTGTTATTGGTTTTTTACCATGCATTGGCAAACCGCATTGGCCATTGGTTTAATGCTGGCACTTTCTTCTACCGCGATTGTATTGCAAAGCCTCGAAGAAAAAGGCTGGTTAAAGCAAGAAGCTGGGCAAAATGCATTTTCGGTTTTATTATTTCAAGATATTGCCATTATTCCTATTTTAGCGCTACTCCCCTTACTCGCGTTTGCTGCACCAAGTAGCTCAAAACAAATTAGCGATTCAATCATTGCTGACTGGCCTGTTTGGCAACAAGTAGGCGTCTCTGTTGGCGTTATTGCCGCTATCATTGCTGGCGGTAAATATGTGTCGGCACCACTGTTTAGATACATCGCACAAACTCACATGCGTGAAATATTTACTATTTTTGCATTGTTTTTGGTCGTGGCTATTTCGCTTGTAATGCACAGTATTGGCCTATCACCTGCTTTAGGTACTTTTTTAGCCGGTGTAGTATTGGCCGAAAGTGAATTTAGACACGAATTAGAAGCCGACATAGAGCCCTTTAAAGGCCTATTGCTAGGACTATTTTTTATCACTGTAGGGGCTTCAATTAATTTTGAGCTATTATTTAATCAATTTAGTACCGTGGTTGCTTTAGTTGCCTTATTAATTGTCATTAAAGCCTGCATTTTGTTTGCCCTTGCTGTCACATTTAAAATTAGCTCAAAGCAAAAACTATTGTTTACATTGGCACTAGCACAAGGTGGTGAATTTGCTTTTGTACTTTTAAGCGTGACCACCACATTAAGTATTTTAACCCCAGAACAAACCAGTCTAGTGACCTTAGTGGTTGCGGTATCTATGTTGATAGCTCCTTTATTACTGATGCTGTATGAGCAAATACAAAAACGCAGTAGTAGCACTAAGCCTGAGTTTGATAAACCAGAACAAATAAATACCGCTAAACATGTAATTATTGCGGGCTATGGCCGCTTTGGGCAAATTATGGGACGTTTATTACATGCACAAGGCTACGAAATTACCGTACTTGATCACAGCCCAAGCCAAATAGAACTGCTGCGCCGCTTTGGTAACACCGTATTTTACGGTGATGCTGCTCGCCAAGAACTGCTTGAAGCCGCAGGCGCGCATACTGCACAAATGCTGGTTGTTGCGATTGATAACCCAGATAAAACCATTGAAATTATTAAGCTGGCACATAAAAACTACCCACAATTAAAAATAGTGGCGCGCGCAATCGATCGTCGCCATGCGTATCAACTACTGAATCTAAAAGTGGATGCGTTTAACCGCGAAACCGTCGACTCAGCCATTAACTTAGCCATAGAATCACTGCAGCTACTTGGCAATAGCAAAGAAGACGCTGAGCGTGCTGGTAAATTATTTAGGGATCATGACCGTGCATCTGTGTTACAACTTTCTGAGCTTTGGGGAGATGATGCCAGCTACGGCGTTGCAGTACGCCAACGTATGGAAGATTTAAAACAGGTATTACAGCAAGATAAGCAAGCACAGCAAAATTTAAATACCTGTGATGCCAACGATTATGAAAATGGCTTAACAGAAGACTCTGCTAAGCCCAAAAAACGACCTAATGATGATGTCCACCTTGAATAGCCTCACCTTGAGGATTATAAAAACCGGTGGCGCCGTGCTCTATAAAGCCTAGGTTAATCATTTTTGCTAAAAATGGGTCGCTTTCGTTATCGCCAATGTCGGCATAGTCGGTGGTTTGAAAGTTATCCCATTTTGCAAACTGAGCCTTAATAGCTGGTGTGTCATTTTGCACCGCGTCTAAGCTAAGTGACATGCTTGCTTTATTCGCTAGGTTACTAATGCTAAATGTTTTTACCAGTTTTGAATGGGTAAAAAATGCCAAGTTATACTGAGAGTTATTTTCTTCTAAGCTGTAATTTTTTATTTCGTTGCAGCCTTCACCTTCGGTGCTCACTAATGTCATTTTTTCAATAAGATGATTATCTACCAGCTGTACTTTTGCACTCCAGTTTTGCACTCCTTGCACCTCTGAGGGCTGATATTCAATACCGCGCTGCTGCGCATTAAAATAACGAATAGGCCGTATTTGATTGTTGCTCGTATGTTGCCAAAGCTCTGTTATAACTTGGCTTTGGTGCGCCACTTGTTGCTCATTTCGCCAAAGGGTGAGAGTTTGGCTGTTTTCCTTATTATTTTTAAGCGCTTGTGGAGCCTTATTAATAATAGTGTAAGTGGCTTTTAATACCTGTGGATTTATATCGCACTGCTCAGCAAAGCTGCTTGCGCTAAATAATGCGCTCATTATTAAAAATACTTTTTTCATTGGACTATCTCTTTAGTTAATCGCTTTTAGCTTAATTGCCTTTAACATAACCAAAAATAATGGCAGTTTAATGACATAAAAAAACCCGCACAGTGTGCGGGTTGTTTTATATCGCAAGGTTTATTGCGCTACTTTTTCATCCGCGGCTTTTACAAAGTCAGCGGCAAAGTCCATAACATGGAATAAAAAGCTTTGCTCATTAGTACCTGTTACTAAATGCGCCCCAGGGCCCATTGCATACACACCTACATCTTCGCCTGCGTGAGTTTCTGATGATAGTGGCACAAGTGCCTCTTGGTGAAAACCTGGCGTTGTAGTATCAACATTACTTAAATCAACACGCCCTGTAACGGGTGCTGCTAAGTAAGATGCATCAGCATCGGTTTCTGCACCTAGGTCTCTGTAGCCTAAACCATTAGTGTAACCAACTGTAGTATAAGGCATATCGTCGGCAGCAAGGCTGGGCTCTGTTTGCCCTACACCAACCACTTTACCTAAAATTGGGTTACCGCGTTTAGGGTAGCCCGCAATGGTAAATACGTGACTGTGATCGGCTGTTACTACAATTAGCGTCTCTTCTGGGTTGGTGTTTTCCATCGCTACTTTTACTGCTTTAGCCAGCTCTACAGTATCGTTAAGTGCGTTGTATGCATTACCCGCATGATGCGCGTGGTCAATACGTCCCGACTCAACCGTTAAGAAAAAGCCTTGCTCGTTGTTATTAAGCACATCAATCGCTTTTTCGGTCATTTGTGATAATGAAGGCTCGCCTGCAATATCATTGCCACGGTCGGCTTCGTACTGCATGTGAGATTCATTAAATAAACCAAATACACGCTCAGTTGTGGTTGCATCAATAGCAGCAAAACCCGCTTGATCCATCACATAAGCACCATTTGGATATTGCGTTTTCCACTCGGCGGTTAAGTCGCGATTATCTGTACGATCGCCCTCTACAGCACTAACAGCATCAGCTGAGTTAAACGCGGCATCTTTTGGTAAAAAGTGACGACGCCCGCCACCCATAACCACTTCAATTCCGTCTACATCAACACCACTAAAACGTGCTTCTAGGTTCTTTTCAAAGTTAACCAGCTGTGAGGCAATATCTTCACAATTAGCTGACTCAGAAGCAGGCATATCTGAAATATCTTCCCAGTTACGGTCTGCCGATTTAGCGTAGGTTGCCGCAGGTGTTGCATGAGTAATACGCGCAGTAGAAACAATACCCGTAGACTTACCGGCAATCTCAGCCAGCTCTAATGACGTAACAAGCTCATGTCCTTTGCCTGATGCACAACTACCACGTTCAACCGCTTCGTCTATACCAATTACACCCACATCGGTTTTTACACCTGAGGCCATTGCCGTCATTGTACCGGCAGAATCTGGCGTTTGTGCATCCACGTTATAGGTTTTTACAAACCCAGAGTACGGCATGGTTTCAAAGCTTAATTGGTGATCTTCACCCATTTCACCCTGTAATTGCCCCGCTAAAATACGGGCAGCTGTCACAGTAGAAATACCCATTCCATCGCCAACAAACAAGATCACATTTTTAGCTTTACCCGATTCAGTTACCACTTTACTTGCAGCATCTTGCGCGCCGGCGAGCTTAGTTTGTGCATCACTAAACCATACGTTATTGCTAAGAGACGCCAGCTGCTCACTCGTTAATGAGGTGGCTGGGTCGTTACAGACTAAGTTAGTGTGCGTTACTTCGTTGCTCTCTAATTGCCCGTTTGTATTGGTATCAACACCGCTTTGTGTTTCTACGCCGCCATTGATACATTGCGCAGATCCCACTGCAATTGGGAGATCGACCGCTAAAATATTATTGCTGTTTTTGTCGTCATCACTCGAACACCCCGTTAATGCGACCATTACTGCTAAAGAAAGTACTGTTAATTTATTCATGTGAGCCGCCATTATTGCTGAGTTAGTTCAAGAGCTTGATTAATTAAATGAAATACAACGTTTTGCTCAATAACACCTTGAGCTAGGTGAGCACCCGGTCCGGTTGCATGCAGTGAAATATCTTCACCTGCGTGTGTTTCAGAGCTCAGTGGTACCGTGGTTTCTTGGTGAAAACCTGGCGTTGTTGTATCAACACCATTTAGCTCAACACGTCCTGCAACCGCAGCTGTTTCATAGCTTGCGTCCGCATCCGTTTCATCGATTAAGTTTCTAAAACCGAGGCCATTTGCATAACCTACTGTGGTGTATGGCATGTTATCAGCAGCTAGCGTTGGTGTAGTTTGCCCTACAGCAACCACCTTACCTAAAATTGGATTACCACGTTTAGGGTAACCTGCAATAGTAAATACATGGCTGTGGTCAGCTGTAACTAAAATAAGGGTTTCTTCTGGATTGGTGTTATCAACGGCAGCTTGTACTGCTTTTGCAAATTCAATGGTGTCATTAAGTGCATTGTATGCGTTACCCGCATGGTGAGCATGGTCAATGCGCCCCGACTCAACCGTTAAGAAAAACCCTTTTTCGTTTTTACCCAGTACATCAATGGCTTTGGTGGTCATATCGGTAAGTGAAGGCTCGCCTGCTATATCGTTGGCACGGTCAGCTTCGTATTGCATGTGCGATTCGTTAAATAAACCAAATACTTTAGTGGCGTCATCGACAATGCTATTAAAACCGGCTTCATCCATCACATAAGTGCCATTTGGATACTGTGTTTGCCACTCAGTAACAAGGTTACGCTCATCGGTACGATCGCCTTCTACGGCGCTCATAGCGTCAGTAGAATTAGCCGCGGCCTCTTTTGGTAAAAAGTGACGACGGCCGCCACCCATCACAAAATCTAAGCCATCAACATCGGTTCCGACAAAGCGTGCTTCTAGGTTTTTTTCAAAATTAACCAGCTGTGAGGCAATATCTTCACAGCCAGCATTCACTGCTGCCTCAGGCATGTCTGAGATATCTTCCCAGTTGCGATCAGCCGATTTAGCATAGGTTGCCGCAGGCGTTGCATGAGTAATGCGGGCAGTAGAGATAATTCCTGTTGCTAGGCCTTTAATTTCAGCAAGCTCAGTGGCTGTAAGTAACTCATTACCAGCCACCGTTGAGCACTCACCGCGCTCAATATCTTCATCAACACCAATAACACCCACATCGGTTTTTACACCTGAGATCATGGCCGTCATGGTGCCTGCAGAGTCTGGCGTTTGTGCATCCACATTATAGGTTTTAACTTGCGCAGAGTAAGGGAACTGCTCAAAGCTTAAATAGCCTTCTTCGCCAAGCTGATTATTGCGTTGACCTTGTAAAATACGCGCTGCCGTTAAGGTAGAAATACCCATGCCATCGCCTACAAATAAAATAACATTTTTAGCTTTAGTGTTTTTAATTGCCTGCGCTTGCGTTGTTTTTGTTGTTAGTTTTGCTTGGGCAGCGCTGTACCAGCTGCTGTCTTTTTGACTTTGCGGTAAAACATTGGCATGACTAACGGCACTAAACGCACAGGTTAGTGCGATTGCCGCAGCAACTTTTTTAATTTTCATCCGTAATTCCCATTATGTAGTGGTTATTTTTAAAAGTGTGAACACAAAAAACATCAACCGCTGTACTCTAAAAAAGAGATATGACTAATAAAGGTAATTTTGATGAAGAAAAAATGACGGTGGCAATAAAACGCAGAAAAAGTGAAAGGGGATGGGATTTAAAAAAGCTTAAACCCCATTAAATAGTTAATGAGTAATATTTATTGCTTTTGCATACGTTGCAGGAGCAAAGCGGATTGTCATAAACAGCATTGCAATTAGCGTTATTACCAACATAAACCAAGATGCTTGATAGCGTGCAGTAACATCAAGTAAAACACCTGCTATATAAGGTACGATAGCGGTAATAATAAAACCAACACCTTGGACAAACGCAGTGAGTACACCTGCCAATTTTGGATTAGACAAGTGATCGAGCGCTACGGTGAGTGTTAGCGAAAAACAAGCACCTAAACCACACCCTATCATCCCCACCCAAACGTTCATCATAGAATCGGGCATCAATATTAATCCTATAAAACCTATTAGCTGAATCGCAACAGCAAAAAATAACCAAGGTCGCCTGTCTAAGCGGTTTGCTGAAAGTACCGGTGCACCCAATGCACCAATTACCTGAAAAACAGTCATAACGCCAATAAGCTCCCCACTATTTTGTGCACTCCATCCTAAATCCTGAGCGTAACTAGGTAACCAAGCAATCATGCACGCGTAACCGCCATTAGCGAGTCCAAAATAGGCAGCAAGTAACCATGCTCGCTGGTTAAAAAATAAATTAAGCTTAATACTGTTATGCTTTGCGTCCATCGGCTCCTGCGGCCTTAACCACCAAAGCAACAGAGCAATAACAGGAATAATAAGCCACACTCCAAGCCCTGCTTGCCAACTGCCATAGTGCACCGCCACCCGCGGCGTTAATATTGCAGCTATACCACCGCCTGCCATAAGTGAGGCAGAATATACCCCCATAGCTAAAGGAACTCGCTGTGGATACCAACGTTTAACCACTCCTGGAGCCATCGCTTGCACTATTGCAATGCCTGTACCGCCCAATAGCGCACTGATTATTAACGCCCAACCACTGCCAAGCCACAAACGCCAAAAACCAGCTAATGCAATTGCAAACAATCCACCAGCAATCCACGCATTTTCACTTAAATAACGCCCAAGCCAAGGAAGTAATAATGGAAACACACCCATACAAAACATAGGGAGTACAGTTAACAAAGACGCCCCTTGTAAACCAAGCCCAGTGCTTAAACGAATTTCTTCAAGTAATGGGCCGGTAGAGGTAAGCGTGGGTCGTAAGGTCATTGCGAGCACAGCAATAATTAACATTGGCCAAAAAAGCGAAAGTGCCGATACATAAGAAGAAGTAGAAGTGCTGTGATTACTCATCAATAAAAACCATCCTTAATAACCAAAAAAAGCCGGCGCTTAGCGCCGACTGTTTATTTACAAAATATTATAAAGCGTTTAGAAAGGCTTGTAAGGTAAGAACTTACCATCAAGCGTAATTACAGCACGTGAGCCACCTTCAGGATCTTCAACTTTTTTCATATCTACTTTAAAGTTAATTGCACTAATAATACCGTCGCCAAACTGCTCATGAACTAATGCCTTAAACGTTGTACCGTATACTTGCATCATTTCATAAAAACGGTAAATAGTCGGATCGGTTGGCATATTGTTTTCGACACTACCACGTAGTGGAATAGCTTTAAGTAATTCAACCGCACTTGCATCAAGGCCCAGCGTTTGTGCCACTTTTTCAACGGCTTCTGCAGGCAATGGGTGCTGGCCTAATAAAGCCGCCGTCACGTAAACGTCGCTTAAACCTGTGCCCTCTGCAATTTGTTCAAACGACAGATTTTTTTCTGCTTTTGCAGCAATAATTATATCGGTTAATGCTAGGCGCGCCGTGTTGCTCACTTGAGATTGGATCATAATAGTACCTCTTACAATGGTTGGTTAAACAGCTACAGGAAGCTGAATTGGATATGCACGAACATCGGTATGTTCGACAAGGGAAACAAACGTATTCGTTGCGCCATTTAAAGCTTCAATGCCGCCAGATTCGATATCATAAACCCAGCCATGTAATGCCAAGCGACCTTCGCCAAGCGCAAGACGCACCGATGGATGGGTTTTAATGTTTTCAAGTTGTGCGATAACGTTTTCGCGTACCATAGCTTCAATGCGCTCACGTTCATTTGCGTGATTGCGCGCTTCATTGACAATGCGAGCTGAGTCGGCGTAACGCAGCCAACTGCCAACAGCAGGCATGTGATCCATGCACTTACAGGTTGCTATTGCCGTCATTGCTCCGCAATCAGAATGGCCGCAAATAACCACATCGGTTACTTGCAGTGCAGTAACTGCATATTCAACTGATGCAGAAACCCCGCCAGGCTCAGGCCCGTAAGATGGGACGATGTTTCCGGCATTGCGAATAACAAATAATCCACCAGGTTCACGTTGTGTTACGAGCTCAGGCACTAAACGACTATCAGAACATGAAATAAACAAAGTCCGTGGATTTTGCTTAGTAGCCAAATTTTTAAATAAATCGGCACGCTCTGGGTATGCATCACTTTGAAACTTTAAAAAACCTTCAATGATATCTTTCATAACGGGTGTCTCTATATTGTCGATGAGGTGAATATTACGCCCGCTTTTTAATAAGGTAAAAGACTGGTATATTATGATACCGATAAGAAATACTTATAGTTAGCTATGATACTTCGCCACATCAATTACTTTTTGGCCGTTGCCAAGCACAAAAACTTCACCAAAGCAGCAGCGTCCTTATATGTGTCTCAACCTGCGTTGTCGCAACAAATTAAACAGCTTGAAGAAACCCTCGGTGCACCTTTATTTGACCGCTCAGGGCGCAGCGTAAAGTTAACCGATGCGGGTGAGGTATATGCTCGTTATGCACACAGAGCCTTGCAGGATTTAGAAGAAGGTAAGCGGGCGATTCATGATGTACAAAACCTCAGCCGAGGTTCATTGCGAGTGGCTATTACGCCGACGTTTACTACTTATTTTATTGGGCCATTAGTCAACGCATTTCATCAGCACTACCCCAACATCACCTTAAGCATGGAAGAAATGTCGCAAGAACGCATGGAAAATCGTTTGTTAGATGATGAGTTTGATGTAGGTATAGCCTTTGAAGGCAACCATAGTGCAGACATACACGCCCAAACTTTATTACAAGAGACACTCGCTTTAGTAGTAAATAAACACCATGCTTTAGCTAGCAAACACCGTATTGACCTGAGCACTTTAAATGAACAATCACTGGTGCTGCTCAGTAATGAGTTTGCAACTCGCGAACAAATTGAACGTCATTGTCGCCAACACAAGGTGCAGCCTAATGTACTTATGGAAGCCAATTCACTCAGTGCCGTTATTGAAATAGTGCGCCATACACAACTAGCTACTTTGCTTCCCTCTAACATAGCGAGTAAACACGAAGAGTTAGTTGCCATTACTCTTGCACCTTCATTATTAAAACGTACCGCGGTGTTATTACAGCGACAAGATGCTTACCAAAGTGCCGCAACAGCCGCTTTTATAGAGCTTGCTCACAGCACCGCTGAGGCAATAAGCTCAAACATATAACGATAAAACTAAAAGCCGCTCAGTTTATGAATGTCGTGCTTGAGCATAAGCCAGCTATTGCCTACAATAGCGCATAATTAATTCAACGCAGATCACCAATATGACTGATACAAACAAACCAGAATTACCAAATCAACTGTCTATCAACCCACGTAGCAAATTTTATGTAGAAGAAGTATTTGAGCATGAAATCGGTATTACACTTAACGGTAAAGAGCGTTTTGACGTTGAAGAATACTGCATCAGCGAAGGTTGGATAAAAGTAGCGGCACCTAAAGCGCTAGACCGTCGCGGTCAGCCATTACTTATGAAAGTAAAAGGCACTGTAGAAGCGTTTTACAAGTAATTGCTTACTTGTAAAAAGAAAAGCGACACCTTACTTACTGGGTAGTCGCTTTTTTTGTGCCTTTTAAAAACAGCTTTAACATGTTGAACTTTTTTCATACTCAACCTGATGAAGTTTCATTATGAATTTTCAAAAAGTATGTTTGAATAGCCTTAATTATTTAGACGTATAGAAGTCCATTATGAGTAGGTTAACAATATTAGATGGCGGCATGGGTCGTGAACTTAAACGCATGGGCGCGCCATTTTCACAGCCACTTTGGAGTGCACAAGCTTTAATAGAAGCACCACAATGCGTAACTCAAGCGCATCAAGCTTTTATAAATGCGGGGGCTGAAATAATTACCGTTAACAGCTATGCCTGTGTACCTTTTCACTTAGGTGAAACGCTTTACCAAGCACAAGGTGCTGCGCTTGCTGAGCAGGCAGCGGTTATTGCAAAAAAGGTGGCTCAAAACGCAAAGCAAACGGTACTCGTTGCCGGCTCACTGCCTCCTGCCTTTGGCTCGTATCGTGCTGATTTTTTCCAAAGTGATCGCGCATTTACTATTTTAAATACCCTGTATAAAGCACAAGACGAATATGTCGATGTTTGGATTGGTGAAACCATATCAAACATTGAAGAAGCGCGGGTTATGGCAAGGGTGCTTAAGAATTCAAACAAACCATGTTATTACGCATTTACCTTAAATGATGAAGTAAGCGAACAAGCGACATTGCGCTCTGGTGAATTAGTATCCGACGCTATCTTAGCATTACTCGAACATAATATAGCGGGCATATTCTTTAACTGCTCTATCCCTGAGGTTATTGAACAAGCGCTACGCGACACTAATCGTGTACTAAAACAGCAGAATAAAAATGTTGATTTAGGGGTCTTTGCAAATGGTTTTACACCAATCGCCAGCGATTATAAAGCCAATGAAGGCTCGCAAGGTTACCGCGACTTATCACCCGCTGAGTATGTAGCGTTTGCAAAGCAATGGCATAGCCTAGGCGCAACAATTATTGGCGGCTGCTGTGGTATTGGCCCCGAATTCATAGCAGCGCTGGTAAAGTGGAAAAGCGATATTGAAGCGCTTTAATATCATTTATTTAATTACAAAAGTATCGAGAATCCCTTTCGAGCTTATTGACTGGTTCCCAATACCCAATCGAGCCCTTGTATTGCTGTGGTTGGGAATGCAGTGGCATGCTGCGCTCCCTCAATAACAACACTTTTTAATTTTATATTATCACTATTAAGCGCGTTAATTTTTTGCACAAGTTGCGCTGCGCCTTCAACCATATTTTGCCCTTCACCAAAGGCTGGCGTTTCCTTTGCCCCAACAGATACATAAACCTTTATTGGCATTTGGGGCTTATTCGCTTTTAACGCTAGCAGTGCATTGTTATCAAACCAAACCGACGGGCTGCCAATAATATAATTGCTAAATAAATCAGGTGCTGTAAATAAAATAGTGGCGCCAAATAAGCCGCCTAGCGAGTTACCTATATACGTTCTTTGCGTGTTGCTTGCTCGGTAATTTTTTTCGATAAAAGTAAATACCGTACTTTGCAAAAACGTAGCGTGCCCTTTGGCATTACCCGTTTGCTTCTTCCAATTTTGAGTCTGAGTCGGTGTGTAATCCCTAATTCGACTATTAGATCCTCTCGAGCCTTTTTCATAGTCAATCGCCACAATAATAGCCTGTTGCATCTTGCCGCTATTCATTGGAAACCGTGTGGCACCGGCAACTATAGGAAATGCATACGGCGCATCGGTTAAATAAATAACAGGATACGTTTTATTAGGCTGCTCTGAATATGACTTAGGCAATTGAATAAAAATAGAATAAACACGCTTAGTTGAGGGCTCCGTAAGCTCTACAACAGTACTTCTGGGGATTTCGTAAGGGGTATTTGCGCTTAATTTAAAACAGATGAAAACACAAAGTAACAGCAAAAGCTTTAAAGCAGTATTCACTAAATTAGTTTACCTAAAAAACGATATTTATAATTACAATGCCACATAGTCGCTATGTTTAACACTGGCAGTGTTAAACAAGTTGGTCTGATTTATCACCTGAACAGCGGCATTTTTCGTTATTTTTTTTAAAACACTGTTGGTAGTTAAACCAATGGGCTAATGCGATAAAAGCGGAGCCAATTAAAGTGAGTGCTTTTTCGGTCTCTTCTTGACCTAGCAATACTGCAATTATCAAAAAAGCTAGACCAACAACTCCACACGCCATATAACGTGTACGTTTGTGCTTTTTACAGCCTAAGCTTAAAGCTAATAAGCTTGTTGGTAATACTGCAGCAAGAACCCATAAGTGAAACTGTTCACCATTTATTTGTAGTACAGCAAAGCTTGGCAACAGCGCTAAAATAACCGGTGTTGCAAAACAATGCACCGTGCACATTAACGAAAGCCCAATGGCAAACTTGTCTGCTGTCGTTTGAGTCAGCTTCATTATTTATCCTTCTTTTTAATTGTGTTAGCGGTACCTTGCTGGCAACCAAAACAAACACCTGAGATTTCTAATTGCGAAGTTGCTGGCGTAAACCCTTTCATTTTCAGTTCCCTAAACAAAGATTTAACCGAATTGTTAAGGTCACTCACCTCACTTGCTTTATTACAAGAGCTACAAATTAAAAACATCGATAGTTGATGCTCTCTATCATCATTAACGTGACTGCACGGTATAAACTTATTTTCTAACTTTAATCTATGTACCAGACCTACCGACTCTAAAAAACCTAATATCCGATAAACGGACATTGCCAAAATCGGTGTATTTATTTGCTTATTAAATTGATCTGTTAACTCATAAGCAGACAAAGGTTTATGTGCTTTCAATAGAATTTCAAATACCTGCTGACGTTTTGGCGTTAATTTTTTTTCAAAGGCTTCACATCTTTTTATCGCAAAACCCATCATCTCTTTAAATTGCTGCTTATTCATATTACCCACTCTAATGTAGTGGGCTGATGTTTTAACTTTGCCATCCTTGTTGCTCAATGCCTCCGCTGTGGTTTTACCTAAAAATTTATTAACTAGAGCTAAATAAATGTAACAACTAACTTTTGCTTTACAGCAAACAGATCCCCCACGAACAACACCTAAACAATGACAGAAAAACTTAAAGTACTGAATTTAAATAAATTTAATTTAAATTATGTAGATGAAGCAGCCAAATTATATATCCTGAGTGATTTTTAGTTAATTAACTATTGATACAATATAACATTTCAAGCACAATTGATACAATATAACATTCGCAAAGGAATTCAAATGACACGAAAATCTCAATTAGCTTTGTTTATAGCAGCCCTACTACCAACAAATACGCTTGCAAATACCATCGAAGGTGTTGTTCTAAACAACCAAGGTAAAGTTGTGACCAACGCAACTGTAGAAGTTGAAGGCTCAGATATAACAGCAGTAACAGATGCAAGCGGTAAGTTCGTAATAACTGATTTAAAAAGTGGTTTAAAAGAACTTCATATTACCGCCCCTGGTTATGCCCATCTGCATCGAGATATCACATTTAGTGATGATAAAAGCCAATCAATTACCTTTAACTTAGAACGTTCACCCATTGAAGTAATTGATATTGAAGCGACGCCTATTCACATGTCGGCAATGGAATCCTCGTCTCCCGTTAGCGTGTTATCTGGCGAACAATTAAGACGGCAGCAAGCTGCAACCCTTGGCGATAGCCTTGAAAAACTCCCGGGGGTTAATACTAACTTTCATGCAAAAGTAGCCAGTACTCCTATTATTCGTGGCTTAAGCGGGCCGCGTGTTCTAATTACACAAAATGGCCTTGATGTCAGTGATGTTTCGCGCGTTGGCCCTGATCACTCAGTCGCATCAGAGGCATCAACCGCAAAACAAATCGAAGTATTACGTGGCCCTGCCACATTATTTTATGGCAGCGGCGCAATTGGTGGTGTGGTTAATGTAGTTGATGATCGCGTGCCAACAGATAGCACTACTCGCGGTGAGTGGAACCTTGAGCACAACTCTGTTGATAATCAAAAAGTAGCCTCGTTTAACGCCACTACAGGAACTGATTCTTTTGCATTTTATGCTGATGCCTTTTGGCGTGAAGCTGATGACTATGAAATCCCTGTGGCCGCTGAATTAGCCCACGATGACCATGAAGAGCATAGTGGCGATTACACCGTTGCAAACAGCAATGAGGAGTCTGACGGCTTTACCTTAGGTACTAGCTATCTATTTGATCAAGGTTTTGTTGGTATAGCTGTTGAGCAACTTAATCGTCAATACGGTATTCCAGGCCACACCCATGGTGGCGAAGAAGAACACAGCGCTGAAGAAAGCGTATATGCCGACTTAGAGCAAACTAAAGTGCAGTTGCTAGGTGAGTATAACCTTGATAACAAATGGCTTAATAGAGTAAATCTGCGCGCAGGTTTTACAGATTACGAACATGCTGAAATTGAACATGGTGCGGTGGGCACCACGTTTGAAAATGAAACCAATGAGTTACGCGTAGACTTAATGCATAACCCGTTTGCGCAGTGGAATGGTGGTTTGAGCTTTCATTACAAACACAGTGATGTTGAAGCGCAAGGCTCTGAGGCATTCACACCACCGTCACAAACACAAAGCTTTGCTGTAGCGCTAATGGAAGAAAAACACTTTGGTGACTTTTTAGTGCAATTAGGTGGCCGAGTTGAACGGGTAACCATCGATGCTGATAACGTGTTACTACCTAACATTGATGCACACGCACACCATGACACCGATGTTCATGACGATCATGCTCATGAAGAACATGCCGGCAATACTCGCGTATTTGACGTAGAACAAGAATTCACTCCTGTCAGTTTATCAACAGGTGTCGTGTGGGATTTTGCACCTAGCTACAACTTGGGTTTATCGGTATCTCGTTCTGAGCGTGCTCCTTCGGTGTCGGAGCTATTATCATTCGGCCCTCACATTGGAACTGGTACTTATGAAGTAGGCGCACTATTTGATATTCATGAAGACGGCCATTTTGGTTTATCTGAGCAAGCGCTTGACCTAGAAACAGCAAACAATATTGATTTAACGTTTCGTAAAACCCAAGGTGATATCGGTTTCATTCTTAATGCTTTCTACAACCAAGTCGACAATTATTATTACCAAATCGACACAGGCCTATACGCCGAAAGCGGCCACGACCATGGTGATGAGCATAATCATGACCACGGTGACGAGCATGATCACTCATCTGAACTCCCAGTTTATTTATTTAAAACAGATGACGTAATTTTACATGGCTTTGAAGCCCAATTTGCATGGCAGTTAACCGATGAGTTTAAAGTTGATTTATTCTCAGATTACGTTCGTGCACGCCTTAAAGACGGTGGCGATTTACCGCGCACACCACCGCTACGTTTTGGTACTGAGTTTAGCTACCAAACAAATAAGCTGAGTGCGCACCTTCACGTAACTCGTTATCAAGAGCAAGACCGTACCGCGCCAGAAGAAACAACCACAAACGGCTACACCATACTTGATGCCAGCGTTTCATATGACTTATCAGTGCTAAATCAAGATGTGTCTGTGTATCTACGTGGCACTAACTTAACAGACACAGAAGCGCGCGTGCATAGCTCATTTTTAAAGAATATAGCACCACGTCCAGGTCGTAGCTTTGCACTAGGTATTCGCGGTTACTTTTAAGCGCTAAAAAATTATAAATAAAGGAAATTATCATGACTAAACTATTCAAATTAAAATTAATTGCACTGGCAATAAGCAGCACATTAATCACCGCTTGTGGTGATGCAGAAACAAACATTGTCGAAAAAGACCCAATAGAAGTACCTGATGACGGCCACGATCATGGCGATGGTGGCGACCACGGTGATGAATACACTATTGATTCATTAGGTAGGCTTGCGATACTTGCTGGCGATAGCAACGAAGCGAACTTTTTCGACTTAGACGACAATGAGCTTCTTGATACATTCACTCTTACTAATGATTCAAACACGCTATCGTCGTCGCCTGACTTTCGTTATGCCGTGATTGCTAGCCGCGCTCAAGATTACCTCGGCTTTATAGACGGTGGCTTATGGCGTGAAGATCACGGCGCACACCTTCATGATTACGAACAAAGCCCTGAGTTTAGCAGTTATGAGCTAACTAGCGGCAGTCGCCCTACTCACTTGGTAAAGCACGATGGTAAATTAGCGGTATTTTACGATGGTGATGCAGCATCAGGCACAACTGCGTCTGTTGAAGTATTAACAGATAACGACATAACAAACTCAACAGCGACCTTACCTGGTATTAGTTACGACATTAATATGCATGGTGTAGCAGAACCTCGTGGAGAGCATTTATTAGCGACCATTCGCCGCGATGATGCTCAAAGTACATCAAACGCTAAAATTTTGCCGGATCAGGTAGGGGTTTATCACTTTCATGATGGCGAATACGAACTTGAACAAACGTTAGAGTTAACATGCCCTGATTTGCACGGCGCAGCACAAAACCATGATTACGTAGCGTTCGGCTGTAGTGACGGTGTGCTATTAGCCCACCAGCATGATGACGAATACCACGCTGAAAAAGTAGTAAATATTGATGCCGTCGGCGACTTACGCATTGGTAGTATTTATGGCCACGAAGATAGCGAGGCCTTTATTGGCGTAGCGTCTGGTCACGGCGGCGGCCCTGCTGTGATTGTGAGTATAAATCCTGCGAAAGCTGAAATGGAAGAATTTGAATGGCAACTAGCCGATGGCGCAAGCGCTGTTTCTTACTCTTTCTCAGCGAATGGCGAGCACTTTTTAGTTTTAGACAGCCTAGGCTTTTTAAATGTGCTTGAGGCGCATGCGCACGACGATCACATACACTGGGAGCTAGCAGGTCAAGTTGATATTACGCAAGAAGACGTAACAACTATGCCTGAAGGCATGAAGTTTAGTATGACAGTAGCGCAAAATGGTCAGTTTGCTTACGTAGCCGACCCAATAGCCCAACACGTTGTGCAAGTACACCTAGAAGACTTAGAAATTGAAGGCGAACTAGAGCTTACATTCCCACCAGCTGCAATCACTTGGTTAGGTATTGCACAAGAGGAAGAACACGCACACGAACATTAATTTTATATCTGTATTTACTTAAAGGTTGGCGCTTTTTGCCAACCTTTTTTATTCACATTTTGTAACAGACCTTTTATCGTAAGTGCATCGCTATTTTTCACCTTATTGTTATGATGGTATAGCTATTAATATAGGATGTAATTCCATGAAAAAACTAACAACATTGGCTCTTGCCTTGGCTGCAGCAATCGCGCCGGGTGTATCGGCCTATGAGACTAAAGACACTCGTTTACTCCGCTTTCCAGATATCCATAACCAAACCGTTACCTTTGTCTACAGTGGCGATATTTATATTGCGAATACGCAAACAGGCGAAAGCAAACGCTTAACCGACCATATTGGCTTTGAAACATTTCCTAAGTTTTCCCCTGACGGTAAGCGCATTGCATTTTCAGCCGAGTATAACGGTAGCCGACAAATTTATGTGATCAACAGTGACGGTTCAAACCTAAAGCAACTTACTTATTATAATGACGTTGGCCCAATGCCACCGCGTGGAGGTTTTGATTACCGCGTTTTAGATTGGACCGCCGATGGTAAAAATGTGGTATTTAGAGCTAACCGCACACCATGGGGAAAACGTATGGGCCGCCCTTACATGGTTCCTGCAGATGGCGGACTTGAACAGCCATTAGCGATTCCAGAAACTGGTGGCGGCATGCTATCTCCAGATGGCAGCAAGTATGTTTATACGCCAATTGACCGAGAGTTTCGTACGTGGAAACGTACTCGTGGTGGTCGTGCGCAAGATGTATGGATTTATGATTTAGAAAAAAACACCTCAGAACAACTAACTACAAACCGTGCAACCGACCAGCAACCAACTTGGGTCGGTGACGATATTTACTTTGTGTCTGACCGTGATTACACGCTAAACCTTTACCAGTACCGTAAAGGCAGCGAACCAAAAAAACTTACCAACTATAAAAACTTTGACGTACTTTGGCCTTCAGCTGGCCCAAATGCGATTGTTTATGAAAACGGCGGTTATTTATATCGCTTTGACGCAAAAACACAAAAAAGCGCTAAGCTAAGCATTAACATTGCTGGCGTGCGCCAATACGCAATGCCGTATAGCAAAAATGTTAGCGATTTTATTGATTCTATGTCGCTCTCTCACGATGGTAAACGCGCTGTATTTACTGCCCGTGGTGAGCTGTTTAGTGTACCAATTAAACAAGGGCCTACACGCAACTTATCTTACACAGAAAAAAGCCGCGAAATAGATGCAAGCTGGTCACCAAATGGGCGCTACATAGCCTACATGAGCGATGAAAGCGGCGAGTACGAAATTTACTTAAAAGATCGCAGTAAAAATAATGCTATTAAGCAACTCACTAGCAATGGCACTATTTGGCGCTTTACGCCTATTTGGTCACCAGATAGCTCTAAATTGTTGTTTTCAGATAAAAACAACACACTTTGGTGGTTAGATGCAAAATCGGGCAAGCAACACAAAATTGATACCGGTATTTACGACGAAGACGGCATTACTCAATATACTTGGTCGCCTAACAGCCAAGACATTGTATTTGTTAAAAATAATGAAAACCGTTATACCTCGCTATGGCACTACAACCTTAAAAAGAAAAAGGTAACGCGCTTAACAGACGAAATGAGTAATGAGCAAAACCCTACTTTTTCGCCTGATGGTCAATATCTTTACTTTAGCTCAGAGCGCGACTTTAACCTGGCATTTAGTAGCTACGAGTTTGATTACATGTTTAATCGTGCAACTCGTATTTATGCAGCTGCAGTAAACGATAGTGTTAAACCGCTTATTGCCTTACAAAGTGATGAAGCCACGATTGTCCAAGATAAAGAAGATGAAAAAGAAGACGACAAAAAAGTTAAAAATGCACTGCAAAGCAATGACTTTATGCAACGTGTTACCGCACTTAATGCCCCTGCGGGCGATTACCGTGGCTTAACCGCAGTAAAAGACGGCGTACTGACTCTTGCTAATGGCGGTTTACAGCTAATAGGCACCGATCACAACAGTGAGCTAGAAACAATCGCCAAAGGCGTTAGTAATTACACCATTTCAAGCAATAGCGAACACCTACTTGTACATACAGATGGCGGTTACAGCTTAATTGAACCTAAGCCAAAACAAGATTTAGACGCAAATAAGCTCGATTTAAGCAAAATGACGCTTAAAATTAATCCGCAAGCAGAGTGGCAACAAATGTATGTAGAAGGTTGGCGCACACTGCGCGATTGGTTCTACGACGAAAACCATCACGGACAAGATTGGGATGCTATTTTAGCTAAATACCAACCTATGGCTGATGCCATTAGCCATCGTAGCGACCTTGATTATGTTCTTAGCGAAATTGCCGGTGAAATTAACTCTGGCCATATTTATGTGCAGTCGGGTGATATGCCTAAAGCAGAGCGTAAAAACCATGGTTTATTAGGCGCTAAGCTTGCAAGCGACCCATCTGGTTATGTAAAAATAGAACAAATCTTTAAAGGTGAAAACTGGCATGACGATTTCCGTTCACCGCTTGGCACCACAGGTGTAAAAGCACATAACGGCGATTACATTATTGCGGTAAATGGCCGCTCGGTAAAAGACGTTGCTAACTTTTACGAACTCCTTGAAAACACCCAAGGCGAGCAAGTAGAGCTAGTGCTAAACAACAAGCCGCGTAGCAAAGGCGCATGGCAAATAACTGTAAAACCGATAGCAAGTGAGCAAGGCCTACGTTATTTAGACTGGGTTAATTCGCGTGCAGCCTACGTTAATAAGCTATCAAATGGGCGTATTGGCTATGTGCACCTGCCAAATACAGCCTATGAGGGCAATCGCGCCATGTTTAAAAACTACATGCCGCAAACAACCAAAGATGCCATGATTATTGATGACCGTTACAATGGCGGCGGTTTTATTCCTGAGCATATGATCACCTGGCTTGCGCGTAAACCGCTTAACTATTGGAAACGCCGTGGTGTAGAACCAACTAAAACACCGCAGTTTGCACACAATGGTCCTAAAGCCATGCTAATAAATGGCTATTCAAGTTCTGGTGGTGATGCAATTCCTTACTACTTCCGCCAAGCTGGTCTAGGTAAGCTAATTGGTACCCGTACATGGGGTGGTTTAATTGGTATTTCTGGTAACCCAAGCCTTGTAGACGGCGGGCAAGTAATTGCTGCTACATTCCGTATTTTAGATACAAAAGGTAACTGGATCATAGAAAACGAAGGTGTTGCACCAGATATTAAAGTAATCGATCGTCCTGAGCTTATTTATAAAGGCCAAGACCCATCAATAGAGCGTGCTGTACAAGAGTTATTAAAGGAGCTTAAAGAAAATCCTAAACAACCCTTAGTGATACCACCAGCACCTTCTAAGTTTTAATTTGCTGCATAGCTAAACAAGCTAATACCAATAAAAAACCCTGCAAATTTGCAGGTTTTTTTATAATTCGGGTTTAATAACTTATATGTATTAAGGCTTATCTTTTTCTCCAGCCGCTCCATACGTCATCTTCTTGGTTGGATTTTTTCTTCTTTTTCTTACCTGTGCCTTCAGGCTTGGCCATTGGCTTTTCGTTTTTTAGCGCCTCAGCCGCATCAAGGTTTGCTTGATTTACTGCAAAGCCGGCTACCTCTTCGCGCTCTAAGCGAAGTTTGTTTTTCTTTTCAATAACTCTAAAGTGATGGAAGTCTTCATAATCAATTAACGATAACGCTAGGCCTACTTCACCAGCACGGCCGCTTCGGCCAATACGGTGCATGTAATCAGCAGGGCTACGCGGTAAGTTAAAGTTAATCACTACTGGCAGTTTGGCAATGTCTAAACCACGGGCGGCAATATCCGTGGCTATTAGTACTTCTATTTCGCCATTTTTAAACTTTTCTATTACGCGAGTACGTTCGCTTTGGCCTTTATCGCCATGGAATACTTGCGCATTCACGCCACGTTTTTCAAGCTTGCTGGCTAAGTGCTCACAGTCTTTTTTAGCGTTGACAAAAATCAGCGCTTGGCGCCATTTGTGCTGCTTAATTAAATGCGCTAAAACCGTGGTTTTTTCGCCTTTATTAACTGTAAATACGCGCTGTACAAGCGTGCTCTCTTCTTTACTTTGTACTTGTATTTCAACCGGATTATTTAAAAGCTCTTGCGTTAAAAGCGTTACTTGCTCTGGGAAAGTAGCTGAAAACAACATGGTTTGCTTTTTAGCTGGCATTAACGCCAACAGCTCTGCAAGCTCTTCGGTAAAGCCAAGGCTTAACATGCGATCAGCTTCATCAAGCACTAAGGTATTTACTTTATCGAGCTTAATGGCGTTGCTTGAGATTAAATCGAGTAAACGCCCTGGGGTTGCTACGATAATATCAGCTCCGCCGCGAAGTGCCTGCATCTGGGTATTAACCGACACACCACCAAATACCGCCACCGTTTTAATGGCGCCATTAAAGTTAGCAGAATACGATTTAACATTATCAGCTACTTGCGTTGCAAGCTCACGGGTAGGTACCAAAATAAGCGCCGATACATAGTTACCCTTGGTATCTCGCTTGAGTGCACCTTGTGATATTTTTTGCAATATCGGTAATGCAAAGGTCGCTGTTTTACCAGAGCCGGTATTTGCACCAGCAATAAGATCACTGCCCGCTAATACATTGGGTATTGCCTTAGCTTGAATTGGCGTAGGCTGGGTATATTCCAGCTCGGTTAAACGAGCTAGTAGCTCTGGGATAAGGCCAAGTTCGGTAAACGTGCTAGGGCTTGCGGCTGAGGTCATATTTATTACGGGCTTATTGCTAAAAAAGTAGCCTGTAATTTTAGCGTATTTAGCACGTATTAAGTAGGGGTTAGTGATTTTAAATATTTACCTTGATTAGTACCCACACAGCTAAATTACCCCGTTGAGCAAAGTTAGCTCGCCACCAACTGTTTTGTAGTACAAAAATAGCTTTCTTAATAATTACTAATCACAGTTTAAGGCTTTCATAAGGAAACTTTATATTTTTGATTTTAATAATTTGAATATGTTATTTTCACTACTCAAGTGAATTGAATTTAGACACTGGGAATACCATGACTCAGTTTGATTTATCTTTTTATAAAAAGATAAATCAAACCTGCTATCTCATGACTTTAGCATAGAGCTAAGATTTTTCGGAGCTAGTTCTCAACACTAATTTTGAGAGGGGCTAGCATTAAACTATGTATGTGATACCTGAAAAGATATTTTTATTTATATCTCTGCCGATAGTAATTAGCTATCTCATTTCAACCTTATGCTTCACTCGTATTTCAAGGAAACACATTGAGAAAAAAATGCGCGAAGAAGGGATACATGAGCCACTTTGGGATAAAGGGCTGGGTATAAGAGTGAGCATGTATGGCAAAGTAATAAGGCGGCAAAAACCCGCAAAGGCGACGGTTGTTAATGACGAAGCGATTTTACGACACGCTCGGCCTATAGATTTAATTTTAGCTCGTGTAATGCACATATCATTTTTAGGTTTGATGCTAATAATTGCCTATGGCTACTTTGCCTATGATTTAGGTAATCGCGTAGACTAAAAAGGCGCATAAAGCGCCTTTCACATTCAACCAAAAAATTATAACATTTTGATTTTACTCAACAGTAACCGATTTTGCTAAGTTACGTGGTTGGTCAACATCTGTGCCTTTAATGACCGCTACATAGTACGACAGCAACTGTAGTGGAATTGTATATACAACAGGGGCAATTACGTCATCTACGTGGTTTACGTTGATTACACGCATTGTGTCGTCTGACTCAAAGTGTGAGTCTTTATCAGCGAATACATAAATGATGCCGCCGCGAGCACGTACTTCTTCTACGTTTGATTTAAGCTTTTCAAGCAATTCGTTGTTTGGTGCTACAACAATAATTGGCATGTCGGCATCAATTAGCGCTAATGGGCCATGTTTAAGCTCACCGGCTGCGTATGCTTCAGCGTGGATGTATGAAATCTCTTTAAGCTTAAGCGCGCCTTCCATTGCGATTGGGTATTGCGATCCGCGACCTAAAAACAGTGAGTGGTGCTTATCAGCAAACTCTTCTGCAAGGTCTGCAATACCATCAGCCAACAATAGCGTTTCCTCTAATTTAGCTGGAAGCAATTTAATAGCGTTAACAATCGTGCTTTGATCTAAGCCTTTTTCTTGCGCAATAGACGCAGTAAGCATTAACAAACCAACAAGCTGCGTAGTAAATGCTTTAGTAGATGCAACGCCAATTTCAGCACCAGCTTTGGTCATAAAGGCAAGGTCTGATTCTCGTACAAGCGATGAGCCTGGTACGTTACAAATAGTCATTGACCCCATATAGCCTTGCTCTTTAGCTAAACGCAGTGCAGCTAAAGTATCAGCCGTTTCACCTGACTGTGAAATCGTTACTAGCAGACTATTTTCGTGTACAAACGATTGACGGTAACGGAACTCAGAGGCAATTTCTACGTTACAACTAACACCTGCAAATTGCTCAAGCCAGTAACGAGCAACCATACCAGAGTGGTATGACGTTCCACAGGCAATAATTTGTACGTGTTTTACGTCTTTAAATATTTGCTGTGCACTGTCGCCAAAGGCATCAATCGCTACGCGATCGTCGTTTAAACGTCCTTCAAGGGTGTTACGTACTGCAAGTGGCTGCTCATAAATTTCTTTTAGCATATAGTGACGGTAATCACCTTTGCCTGATGCATCTTGTGTGATGTTTGATTCAACAACTTCACGCTCAACCGCGTTGCTATCTGCATCAAAAATTTCTACGGTGTCGCGAGTAATACGCGCTACATCACCTTCTTCTAAGAAGATAAAGCTGCGAGTTACCGGTAATAATGCAAGTTGATCAGAAGCAATAAAGTTTTCACCAAGGCCTAAACCAATAACTAACGGGCTGCCTGAGCGCGCTACAATAATTTCGTTATCATTCGCTTTATCAAACACAACGGTACCAAATGCGCCTTCAAACTGTTTAACAGCTGCTTGAACTGACGCTAATAAAGTCGTGTGCTGCTGACGTAACTGATGAATTAAATGCACCATGACTTCAGTGTCGGTGTCTGATAAAAACTCGTAACCGTCGCCTTTAAGTGCTGCACGCAAGCTTGCGTGGTTTTCAATGATACCATTATGTACAAGCGCTAATTGATTGCTTGAAACATGTGGGTGAGCATTGGCTTCAGTTACACCGCCATGAGTTGCCCAACGAGTGTGTGCAATACCTGTGTGACCGCTAACACCAGCTTGTTCAAGTGCTGACTCTAAGTTTACAACCTTACCTACTGCTTTAACTGTATTAAGAGTATTGCCTTCAAGTAAAGCTACACCTGCTGAGTCATAACCACGGTACTCAAGACGCTTAAGGCCTTCAACTAAGATTTTATTTACTGGACGTTCTGCAACAGCCCCAACGATTCCACACATAGTGTCTCCATTAATTTTTTAATTCTAGCAACTCACGATGTAGTTGCTATTCCATAATCTCTGCGCAAATTAGTTTTACACCACACGCCTCTATGGCTGCACGCTTATCACTTGCTAAGCCACTGTCGGTTATTAATGTGGTTACTGTTTGCCACGGTAATTCTAAATTTGGTATTTTTCGGCCAATCTTTTCTGACTCAACCAGCACAATAACTTCGCGCGCCGCTTTAGCCATCACTTGGCTTAATCCAACAAGCTCATTAAACGTGGTTGTTCCACGCGCTACATCAATGCCATCGGCACCTATAAATAGCTGATCAAAATCATATGAGCATAGAACATTTTCAGCTACTTGCCCTTGAAACGATTCTGAATGCGGATCCCACGTGCCACCTGTCATCAAAAGGGTTGGCTCGTTTTCAAGTGCTAATAAACGTGTTGCCACTTTAATTGCGTTAGTCATAACAACTAACCCCTGCTTGGTAGCTAACTCAGGGATCATCGCTGCAGTAGTGCGGCCGCTGTCAATAATAATGCGGTTATGATCTTTTATAAGCGCCGCTGCTGCCTTAGCAATCGCTACTTTGCGCTTAGAATCGATCTCATCGCTTACTATCTCTTTTGGTAGCGCAATAGCCCCACCATAACGGCGCAGCAACAAGCCACTTTTCTCAAGCGCGGTTAAGTCTTTTCGAATGGTTACTTCTGATGTTTGAAACTGTTCAGCAAGAGTCTCAACGGCCACTTCACCAAGCTCATTTACTTGGCTAAGGATCAGATGACGGCGTTGCTGGGTGTTTCGTTTGGTCATTAAGTAACTGCTATTAAGTTTCGTTTCGAAAGTTAGGGGATTTTAAACGAAACATAATAAATGGCAAGTGAATGCATAAAAATAAAGCAGTTTTATTCAAATTATCATCATGCTTAAAGTAGGTTAAGCTAGGCACCATTATTTAAGTTAAACAAAATTGATATGCAGTCATTTAATAGTATTAGTAAAGAGAATCTAGCGCAGCGTAAAACTGTGCACGAAATTTGCCGCTTATTTAATAAAAGCCCCAGTAAAGGTAATTTAAAGCGAATAAAAGAATTATGCTCACACTGTGGTGATGGAGTAATTATTGAAGCGGGCTTTCATTGTGACTATGGTAGTCAAATACAAATTGGTGATCGTACTTTTATAAACATTAACTGCACTGTGTTGGATGCCCCCATTAGTGAGGGTGCAATTACCATTGGCAGTGATTGTTTAATTGGCCCGAACGTTCAACTATTAACAGTTTCGCATGCTGTGAACCCCATAAAGCGGCTCAATAAAGAGAACTTTGCAGCACCAATCTCCATAGGTAATAACGTATGGATTGGCGCGGGAGTTATTGTGTTAGCTGGCGTTACCATTGGCGAAAACGCTGTTGTGGGCGCGGGTTCAGTGGTAACTAAGAGCATTGCATCAAATACCGTGGTTGCCGGCAATCCAGCACGTGAAATAAGAAAGTGCTAAGGATCATCGTTAAACCTTAGGCTCACATTTACCCTTATACCTCGAACCCGTATTTTCACTTTATTCCAGATGCAAAAAAGCCCGGCTCTTTTGAGTCGGGCTTGCTTGTATTTGGAGTCGGTGCGCTACTTCGTAGCGACAACGCAGTAGAATGTCGTAGTGCCCACAGCGCTAGAGAGCCACATAGCAAATGGGATACTATTATTGTGTCGGGGCGGCCTTGTGCGGGGCTCGCCTTCGCGCTGTTTTGTTTGATGTATAGAAATACGAATGCCATGGAGCATAGGATGCGCAAGAGCGGCCACTACTGAGTTCGGCATGGGCTCTTGGTTTTGGGGTTTCACTTTCCTGCAGACAACAAAAAACCCGTTACATCGCTGTAACGGGTTTCTCTTATTTGGAGCCTGGTAATGTCCTACTTTCACATAGCAAATGCTACACTATCATCGGCGCTGTTTCGTTTCACTGCTGAGTTCGGCATGGGGTCAGGTGGGTCCAAAACGCTATTGTCACCAAGCAAATTTGGTTGTTAATCCGTATCGCTACGCACTAACTAAAATTTGGAATTTCTGATAATAAAATGTCTTCAGTAATCTACTTTAGTCTATTAACTTCTTGCTTAAACTATCACATAAAACGCGTTTGGCGTTGTATGGTTAAGCCTCACGGGTAATTAGTACAAGTTAGCTTAATGGCTCACACCACTTCCACATCTTGCCTATCAACGTTGTAGTCTTCAACGGCCCTTCAGAGACTTTAAAAGTCTAGTGAGAACTCATCTCGAGGCCTGCTTCGCGCTTAGATGCTTTCAGCGCTTATCAGTTCCGAACGTAGCTACCGGGCAATGCCATTGGCATGACAACCCGAACACCAGCGGTTCGTTCACTCCGGTCCTCTCGTACTAGGAGCAACCCCTCTCAATTCTCAAACGCCCACGGCAGATAGGGACCGAACTGTCTC